>CAVXEB010000003.1:0-8491 GCA_963760735.1 uncultured Chloroflexia bacterium | reverse complement strand
GCATGCCGATCAACATCCTCGCGCTCGTGTGGGGCGCGATCATGCTGGTCAACATCGCCCTGTGGGCGATCGCCGGAGCTCTTCGGCGACTTCGGGAGCGAAGGCCGGGGTTCTGGAACCCGCTCATCAACGGCCTGTTCGCGATCAACGGGCAGAAGCTCGATGGACTGCCGGCCTGGCCGCTCTTCGAGACGCTGGTCGGGCTGCTGCTGGTCCTGGGCGTCGATCTACTACCTCGTCGCGGTCCGCGGCCGGGCCGTCGAGATCGAGGCCGACGCCGTGACCGGCGAGGGGTCATCGGCTAGCCGCGCGTGACTGACGGACCGTCCCCGGACCAGGAACTGCGCGGGGAACTGCGTGACGACCTGGTCCGGGCGATGGGCCGCGTGCCGGAGCTGGCCGGTCGCGAACTGACGCTGACCGCCCTGTCGGGCGGCATCACGAACCGCAACTTCCTGGTCTCGGCGGCCGGGACCGACCAGCGCTGGGTCATCCGCCTGGCCGGCAACGACACGCACCTGCTCGGCATCAGCCGCGAGGTCGAGCACGCCGCCACGGTGGCCGCTGCCGGCGTCGGCGTCGGGCCGGAGGTCACCGCGTTCATCCGGCCGGAGGGCTACCTCGTCACGCGGTTCATCGTCGGCTCACCGGTCAGCGACGAGGCCGTCCGGACGCCCGAGACGCTCCGCCGCGTCGCCGACTCGCTCCGCAGGATCCACGACGGCCCCGCCATCCCGGGCCTGTTCGTGCCGCTCCGGATCGCCGAGGCGTACCGGGCGCTCGCGCTGGCCCGCGGCGTCCCGATCCCGCCCGAGTACGAGCTGGCCGCATCGATCGGGCGACGGATCGAGCTGGCCTGGCTCGCGGCGCCGCTCGAGATGCGGCCGTGCCACAACGACCTGCTCAACGCGAACTTCATCGACGACGGCGAGCGGATCCGGATCGTCGACTGGGAGTACGCCGGGATGGGCGACCCGTTCTTCGACCTCGGCAACTTCAGCATCAACCACGAGCTGACGCCCGAGCAGGACGAGGTCCTCCTGGCGGCCTACGACGGCGACGTCCGCCCGCCGCGACTCGCGCGGATCCTGCTGATGCGGGTCGTGTCCGACTTCCGCGAGGCGATGTGGGGTGTGCTGCAGCAGGGCATCAGCACGCTCGACGTCGACTTCGTCGCGTACGCCGGCGAGCACTTCGATCGGCTCCTCGCGAACGCGAGCACGCCAGAGTTCGAACGGGCGCTGCGCGACGCCTCCCGCGACTAGGGACGCCGGCGCCTCAGTGACACGGCCCCGAACCGGAGTCGGCGAAGTCGCCGCCGGTCGGGATGAATGTCCAGTCGTATGAGCGCGGGTGCAGCTCAAGCTTGAGCACGCCGTGGGTCACCGCGGCCCGGAGCTCGCTGTTCGGCCTGGCGTCCTTGAACGGCCGCAGCTCGGCGCCGCCGGTCCCGACGACGAACTCGCGGATGCCGCGGACGCGGTCTTCGTTGCCCTGCGGGTCCTGGGGGGCGAACCGCTCGTAGTCGTGGTCGTGGCCGTTGACCACGACGTCCGCGCCGGCCGCGTAGAGCGCCTCCCAGAACGGGGCAGCGCCCTTGTAGTTCCCATGCTCGCCCGAGCTGTACAGCGGCTCGTGCCAGATCGCGAGCGTGCACATCGCCTTCGACGCGGCGAGGTCCGCGGCGAGCCACTTGCCCTGGTCCGAGCCCTTCCCGCAGCCGCCGGTCAGGCCGCACATCGAATCGAGGACCACGACGTGCCATGCCCCGAGGTCGTACGAGTACCAGGGATCGCCGTCCGGGGCGGCGGCGGCTCTCCCGAAGTAGTCGAGGTAGCCCTCGAGGTCCTTGGTCAGCCAGTCGTGGTTGCCCGGGGACGGTCGCGTCCGGTCCCTGACACGTCCCCAGACCGGGTCGTAGCAGTCCTGGAAGTCCTTGGCCCGGCCTGACGGGTACGCGTTGTCACCCGCGGTGAAGACGGTGCCTTCGATCCCGTCGAGGAGCTTGCCCGTGGCGGTGTCGTCGGTCGTGTCGCAGTCGCCGATGTCGCCCGCCCCGACGATGACCGCCTCGACGGCCGCCGAGGCCGACGGGGCCGGGGGCGATGACGTGTCTAACCCCGATGCCGACGGCGAGGGGCTGACCGCGGCGGAGGCCGATGGAGATGCATCTGGCGACGCGGACGGCGAGGCGGACGCCCGGAACGGCGTCGCTGTCGGGCCGGCCGCGCTGGGCGTGGGACTCGCGGTGACGGCCGCTCGGCCGACGATCTGCGACAGCCCGACGAGGAGCACGAGGGTCGCGATGAAGGCGACGAGTGCGAGGGCGACCTGGCGTCGCCCGGACGCGTCAGCCGACCTCATCGACGTCGGTCCACCATTGGCGCCGGTCGCCGACGCGGTCCCGCATGCGCCACGCGAGCGGCTTCGGCTCGGCATCGATGCGCGCCTTGAGCGTCCCGACCGCACTCAGGATCAGCGCGCGTTGCGTCTCGTCGAGCTGGCGGTAGGTCTGCGTGAGATCCGCCACCTTGGCGAGGTTCAACGTCAGCGTTCGCCAGAGACCCCACTCGGCCGCACAGAGCGCGCTGATCCGATCGACGTCGATCGTGTCCACGTCGCCGCGACCGAGCGGATGGTCGAGGATCAGCAGGACGATGTCGATGACGTCTTTCTCGTTGATCTTCACGATCTGGAGCTTCGAGAGGAGCAGCTCGGCGAGGGGGATCGTCGGTGTGTCCGTCTCGAGGCGCTCGGACAGCGGGATGACGTGGCAGAACTCCAATCGGTCGTAGAAGACGTCGATGTGGAGATGACGGATCCGGTCGTCGAACATCGAACGACCGCCCTCCGAGGCGACGAAGACCTCACGATCGTCGCGATAGCCCATCGTGGTCAGGATCCTGGTCAGGGCCTTCGTGTCGCGCCGATAGGCGGCGAAGTCGATATCCGCGTAGGTCCGCGCAAAGCCGGGCAGCAGCCCGGCGGCATCCGGGCTGTGCATCGCGACGCCGATCGAGCCGAGGACGCGCACGGCGAGGCCAGCGGTCGCGGCCGCATCGACGATCCGGGTCACCTCCGCCTCGAGGGTCGCCCGGTCGATGACGAACGACGCCTGGTTCGGCTGGTCGGTCACCGCGCGATCGTAGCCGAGGCGATCGAGCGGTGCGCCGACGGCCCGACGGGCGGTCGTCAGGGGTCGTACCGTGTCCGGCCATGGGGACAGAGGCCGCACGGGTCGTCGTCATCGGGGGCGGCATCACCGGCTGTTCCGTGGCGCTCCATCTCGCCGAGGCCGGCTGGACCGACGTCCTGCTCGTCGAGAAGGCGACGTTGACCGCAGGCTCCACATGCCACGCCGCCGGGCTCGTCACCGCCTTTAATCCATCCGCGACGATGATGGGGTTCCGCCGCTACAGCATCGAGCTCTATGAGCGACTCGGGGTGTTCGACCGTGTCGGGAGCCTCCGACTGGCATCGAGCGAGCCCCAGCTTCGCGAGCTCGAGCGGACGGCGAGCCGCGCTCGTGGCATCGGGCTGGACGTGGGCGTCATCGGCCCGGAGGAGGCACGCCGCGTCATGCCGGCGATCTCGGCGGACTCGCTCTACGGCGCCGTCCACCTCGGCGGTGACGGTCACCTCGACCCGCACACGGCGACGTACGCGGTCGCCGACGCCGCGAGGGTGCTCGGCGTTCGGATCCGGACGGGCACGCGTGTCACCGGTTTCGAGCTCTCGCCCGGTCGGGAGGTCCGTCGCGTGCTCACGGAGTCCGGTCCCATCGACACGGAGCTCGTCGTCGACGCGGGTGGCATGTGGGCTCCGCAGATCGCCGCCATGGTCGGGGCGTTCATCCCGTCGACGCCCGTCGATCACCAGCACGTCGCCCTCAAGGCCGTCCCCGGGCACGAGCTGCCTCGTGACATGCCGTGCTTCCGGGACCCGGACAACCTCGTCTACGGCAAGAGCGAGCAGGGCGGCATGGTCTTCGGCGGGTACGAGCTCGATCCCGTGTCGCGCTGGGAGGACGGCGTGCCCTGGGAGCATGCCGCGCGCGCCCTGCCGCCCGACTACGAGCGGTTCGCCCCATTGATGGCCGGGGCGATCCGGCGCTTTCCCTTCCTCGGCGACGCCGAGGCGATCCGCCTCGTCTGCCATCCGGACGCCATGACGCCCAGATGCCAACCCGCTGCTGGGCCCGACTGCCCGGGTTGCGGGGATTCTGGGTCGCTGCAGGACTGTCCCTCAACGGATTCGGCGGGAGCCGGCGGGATCGGTCGCGCGATCGCCGGCTGGATCACCGCCGGTGACCCGGATGTCGACGTCGGGCCGTATCGCGCCTGGCGATTCGCCGACGTGTATCGCGATCCCGGGTTCACCGCCGGGCTCGCCCGCGAGGCCTACGGCGACTACTACCGCCTGCGGTACCCGTACGACGCGGACGTCGCCGGTCGACCGAAGCGCCTCTCGCCGCTCCATGGACGGCTTCAGGAGGCGGGCGCCGTGTTCGGGACGAAAGCGGGTTGGGAGCGCGCCGACCATCACGAGCCCGGACGGCCATGGCGACGCGCCGGGCGGGATCAGGTCGAGTGGGGATGGGCCGAGCCGCCGTGGTTCGAGCGGGTGGGCGACGAGGCTCGGGCCGTTCGGGAACGGGCGGGCATCATCGACCTGAGCTCGTTCGGGAAGATCGCCGTAGACGGCCCGGGAGCACTTGGGCTGCTGCAGCACGCTGCGGCGAATGACGTCGACCGGCCGGTCGGGAGCGTCATCTACACCCCGTTCCTTGACGAGCGTGGCGGCATGGTCGCCGACGTGACCGTCACGCGTCTCGCGACGGACCGGTTCCGGGTCGTCACCGGTGCGGGCTATGTCGCGACGGACCTGGGCTGGCTCGAGGCCCATGCAGACGAGCGTTCCGTGGTGCTGCGCGACGTCAGCGACGACTTCGCGACGATCGGACTCTGGGGGCCGCGGGCGCGCGAGATCCTCGCAGCCTCGTCACCCGACGACGTCGGCGACGAGGCCCTCCCGGCGAGGTCCGCAGCGACGGTGGAGGTGGCCGGGGCGGGCGGTCCTCGCCGCCCGGATCAGCTACGCGGGTGAACTCGGCTGGGAGATCAGCGTGGACGCCGGCTCCGCGGCGCTCGTCTGGGATGCCCTTCGGTCGGCGGGTGCGGACGTCGGACTCGAACCGTTCGGGTATCGCGCCCTTGACTCGCTCCGGATGGAGAAGGGCCATCGCTACTTCGGGACGGACATGACGATGCTGGAATCGCCCGACGAGGCGGGCCTCGGGGCGTTCGTCCGCCCGGCCAAGGGCGAATTCATCGGCCGTGCCGCCGTCGTCGACGAACGAGAGCGGGCTCCGGACGGTCCGGCTCGCCGGCTGCGGACCGTGCTCATCGGCGAGGGACCCGGGTACCTGCCGGTCTATGGTGGGGAGGCCGTTCGCCTGGACGGCGGGGTCGTCGGGCGACTGCGGAGCGTCGCATACGGGACGGACGTGGCGCGCACCATCGGGTATGTGTATCTTCCGTCAGGACTCGAGGAGGGCACTCGGCTCCAGGTGGATGTGTTCGGCGAACGGATCCCGGCGGTCATCGCAGCGACTGTCCTTGTGGACCCCCGCGGCGAACGCATGCGCGGCTGAAGGGACGACGGATGCGCTTCCTTGGTCGCAACGGCGGAGCCGCCCAGACGAAGGTCTTCTACGCGACCGACGTGCACGGCTCCGAGCGGACCTGGCGCAAGTTCCTGAACGCCGGCGCCTTCTACGGCGTCGATGTCCTCGTCATGGGCGGGGACGTGATGGGCAAGCTGACCATCCCGATCATCCGTGAGCCGAACGGTCATCACCGTGCGACGATCCACGGCCGCGTGGAGCGTCTCGAGACGAAGGCCGATGTCGAGGCGACGACCGAGCGAATCGGTTTCCTCGGGATGTATCACACCGTGATCGACGAGGATGAGTACGCCGCGCTGCGCGCCGACCCAGCGGCAGTCGATCGCCTCTTCGTGCGTCTCGCGACCGAGCGCCTGGAACGATGGATCGACTTGGCCGAATCCAAACTCGCCGGCACCGGCATCCGCTGCTACGCGACCGGTGGCAACGACGACGTCCCGGAGGTCATGTCGGTCATGGATCGCGCCGATACCCGGCATTTCGTCGGCTGCGAGAGCCGAGCTGTCCAACTCGACGACCGTCACATCATGGTCAGCATGCCGTACGTGAACCCGACGCCGTGGCACACGCCGCGCGAGGCGCCGGAGCCTGAGCTCACCGAGCGGATCGATCGCGTCGCCGGCGACCTGCCCGACTACACCCACGCGATCTTCAACTTCCATGCACCGCCAGTCGACTCGACGCTCGACACCTGCCCGCAACTGGATTGGACGACCGACCCGCCGTCGCAGATCGTCACAGGCGGGCAGCCGATCCTGTACGGAGCGGGGAGTGTCGCGGTCCGTGAGGCGATCGAACGCTATCAGCCGATGCTCGGCCTGCATGGGCACATCCACGAATCGCAGGCGGCCGCGAGACTCGGCCGGACGCTGTGTGTCAACCCGGGCAGCGAGTACGGCGAGGGCGTCCTCCGCGGTTGCATCATCACGATCGCCGACGGACAGGTGAAGGGCTATCAGATGACCGCCGGCTGACCGGCAGTCACGGACGTGGGGGACGAGGAGGTGAGGGTCGGAGCATCGGAGGGGGTCACGAATGAGCCACACCCCGTACTGAGGTGACTTGGATGGCGACAGCGGTTGCGGTGCCCGAGGTCTTTGTTCGCAAGTCGTCGGGTCTTGTCCGCGTCATGTCCCCGTCGTCGGCGTTCGTCTACAACGTGCTGACGATGGGTCTCATCTTCCCGTGGACCTATCTCTGGGCCCCCGGAGCCTTGCCCGGCGGCCAACTCGTGTGGGGGATCCTCCTGGCGATGCTCCTGGAGATCCCCATCGCCCTTTCGTACGTCTGGTTGTCGACCGCGTTTCCCAGGACCGGTGGCGACTATGTCTTCCAGAGCCGCGTCTTCGGTGGCGGGATCGCGTTCCCGATCGTCTTCTCCGGGTTCGTGATCTGGATCCTGCAATGGGTCGCGCTGTCCGGCTGGCTCCTGGCCACGCTCGGCTTCGCGCCGCTGTTCCTTGGCCTTGCGGCGTCGACCGGCAATGCCGGTCTGGTTGACATCTCCACATGGTTCACCACTCCGGCCGGGATCGTGATCACGAGCGTCGTGAATGCCCTGGTGGCGCTCCTGATCCTGGTCTCCGGGTTTCGCAACTACATCCGCCTGCAGCGCGTGATGTGGATCGCGATCCTCCTGTCGTTCGGCACGATGCTGTTCGTGCTGGCCACGACCGCCGCCGCCGATGTCCCGAGCAAGCTCGATGCCTTCTCCACGGCGATCGGCGGCTCGTCGACCTTCACCGCCGACGCGACCGCGGCGGCGACCGCCGCCGGCGTCGAACTGAACCCTGCCTTCAGCCTGCTTGCGACCCTGTTGATCGCGCCGATCGCGTGGACGTCCCTGCAGTGGGCGACCTACAGCAGCCAGCAGAACGGCGAGATCAAGAGCGCCGGCTCCTTCCGGGACCAGGCCTTCATCATCGTCGGCTCGCTCGTGCTGACGGGCGTCCTGCTCGCGGTGCTCGCCTTCGTCCTCGAGAATACCGTCGGGACCGAATTCCTCTACGTCGCAGGCGCCGGCTACTGGAGCGGCGTCGGCGAGGCGACCCTCGCGGGATCGTATCTGTGGCCGAACATCATCGCGACCGCGTTGTCGAACAACGTGCTCGTGACCTTGCTGATCGCCTTCGGGTTCATCCTCAACGGCCACCAGATCGTGCACAACTGCTACATCGGCATGACGAGGGTGATGGTCGCGATGTCCTTCGACCGGCTGCTGCCCGAGTGGGTGAGCCGCGTGAGTGACCGACTGCACACCCCGGTCAATGCCCACGTGGTGTACTTCCTGGCCAGCCTGCCGGTCATCCTCCTGTACAACTACTTCGCGTACGGGGATGGTGACGACACGGTCTCGTGGGCGTCGCTCACGCTGGGCGTCACCTTCGCGTGCGGCTACGTGTTCGTGGTCACCGCGCTCGCCGGCGCGCTCCTGCCGTTCCGGGCCAAGGCGGCCTACGAGGCGTCGCCGGGTTCCAAGTACACCATCGGTGGGTTCCCGCTGGTCACCGTCGTCGGCGGCCTCGGCGCCCTCTTCGGCGTGATCTTCCTCCTCCTGTTCCTCACGAACGACCAGCTCGGCCTCACGAGCCAGTTGGCCTACGTGGTCGTGATCGGCGTGCTGATCTTCGCGGCCGCGTGGTACGTCATCGCGAAGGCGATGCGTCGAAGCAGCGGCATCGACGTGACGTACGCGTTCAAGGAGATCCCGCCGGAGTGAGGGTCCGTCGTCCCGTTTCGCTCGTTGAGGCCCGGACGAGGTCCGGGCCTTAACCGTCGGCGCGGGCAAACCATGATCAAACCGAC
>CAVXEB010000002.1:0-455889 GCA_963760735.1 uncultured Chloroflexia bacterium | reverse complement strand
CCGGATCGCGGCCGTCGCCGATACGCCGGGGGCCGTCGCCCCGCTCCGCGGTGTCGTCGACGATCTCGTGCTGCCCGCCTGGCGGTTCCCCGATCTCGAGACCGCCGCCGATGAGGTCCGGGCAGAGGCCCAGGAGGCGCGACCCCGCGACGCTGGGCGTCGCGGCCGCTGCTCCCGGTGTCGATCGGCCGGACCAGCACCGAGGCCGAAGCCCGCGCCGACCGCGACCCGCGGTTCGTCGAGTGGGTCATCCGCGGGACGTGGGGCTCTTCGGGACGCTCGAGGAATGCCAGGACCGGGTCATCGCCCTCGCCCACGCCGGGATCAGCGACCTTCGCTGCATCCTGCCGGCCACGCCGGACGTCCACGACGTCATCGCCCAGCTCACGGCCGTCACGATCGGGACGATCGAGGTGCTGGTTCCGGGGCTCGTTGCGATCGCCGGCGCCGCCGCCGCCGGATGGATGGGGCGGCCGTCCCGACCAGCCGCCCCGCCCGGGGGTCAGCGCCGGCTCCCGGCGGCGCTGACGTCGATCGCCGCGGCGTTCAGGGACATGACGGACGACGTCTCCGGCGCTTCCTTCGGCTGGTAGAACAGGCCCAGGTTGATCCCGTACACGATGTGCCACAGGTAGACGGCGACCAGCCACTTCCAGCTGTCGGGTCCGAGGTTGGTCATGAAGATCCCGGCGTTCACCCCGGGCCCGGCCAGGTTCGGGAACAGGTTGATCCACCAGACGGCGCTGAGCGTGGCGAGGATCAGGCCCCAGATGACGGCCTTGATCAAGTTGCCGGGCACGGTGTTCCGGATCGGGATGAGGGGCGAGATCCCGAAGGCGAACAGCAGCGCGAACGCGACGCCCTGCGCGTAATGGGCGGCGGCACCGAAGGTCGTCAGCGTCACCGGGTCGGACATCCCTTTCGGATCGATCGCCGAGTTCCCGAAGACGAGGAACCCATTGAGCAGGTTGAAGTTGAGATCCGGCAGCCCGATCCCGTGGTACCACATGCCGAAGTTCGTGGTCACGTGGGTGGCCACGAGCCCGGCGACGACGGCGACCACCAGTCGGTGCCTCGTCGTGTAGTCGCGCCAGTCGTCGATGAACGAATTGCCCACAGCGGCCTCCCTCTCCAGCCCGCACGTCACGGGATCGCCCCCCGCGTGTGACCCCTCGGCCGCCGTCCGATCACGATGTTCACATAGCGAACAAGTGCCCGCTATGCGTACGAGCCGGGGTGATCGTACGGCGCGCGTCAAGCGGCGGCGCGGTCGATGGAACCAAGGTCCGTCGAGGGGACCGGGCGGGGCGATGGCCAGGGGGCCACGCCCGCGTGGGTCAGCGGCGGTTCCAGACCGCCGCTGACGCGGCGGGCCGTCTCGAGGACGAGCGGCAGGAACTCCGTCCGCAGGGTGGTCGGGTCGACCCGACCAGCATGAGCGCAGACCGAGAGCGCCGCGCTGACCCGGCCGCTCGGCTCGAGGATCGGCGCGGCCACCGAGCACAGGCCCTCCTCGAGCTGCTGGTCGACGATCGCCCAGCCCTCGGTCCGGATCTCGGCCAGGATCGCCCGGAGCTCGTCCCCGTTGACGACGGTCCGGTCCGTGTAACGCTCGATGGCCGAGCGGCGGAAGTAGGCCTCCAGCTCGGCCTCCGGCAGGAAGGCGAGCAGAACGCGGCCCTTCGACGTCGCGTGGGCCGGGAGCCGCGACCCCACCGTCACCGCGAGGGTCATCAGCCGCCGGGTCGGCGTCCGGGCGACGTAGAGGATGTCGGTCCCATCGAGGACGGCGATGGACGCCGACTCCTCCAGCCGGTCGGTCAGCGACTGAAGGTACGGCTTCGCGAATCCCCACGGATCGACGGGCCCGGCGAACGGCTTGGCCAGCTCAGGACCGCCGGCGTGAGGCTGAACTCGCGCCGGTTCGACTCGACGTACCCGAGCTGCTCGAGGGTGAGGAGCAGTCGTCGAGCCGTCGCCCGCGAGAGGCCCGTCCGCTCGGCGACCCCGCTGATCGTCAGGGACGTGTCGCGTGCCGTGAAGGCGCTGAGGACCGCGAGGCCCCGCTCCAGGGACTGGACGTGCTCGACGCGGCCCGTCGACGCGCTGTCCGCGAGGGTGTTCGCCAACCGAATCTCATCTTCGGGTTGTTGTATTGACATGCGTTCCCTGCCGGTCGGATACTCGTTCGCAGAGCGTACACTCGTTCGCAGAGCGAACACAAGCCCGTCGGACCCGCTGGGCAGGATCCGGCGGGTCAGCGATCCCGTCCCGCCGACCGACGGAGGAGGAGCCGCAGGGATGCCAGGACTGCCGACGTACACGACGCGCTTCGGATCGCTCGCCGATTACCAGAAGGGCGAGATCGACCTCATCGACGACGACCCCAAGCGCTACGCATTCTCCAACATCTTCGAGGTGGCGGAGCACTCGAAAGCGTACGAGAAGGTCGCGGTCGGAAAGAACCGCCAGTACGTGCTCGAGGCGATCCGCGCCGAAGGGACGTCCGACTGGCGGACGGCCCCGCACGACGAGTTCGCCCTGGTCATGGACGGTGAGGTCGAGATTCGTCTTCAGAAGCTGGGCGACGGCGATAGTGGTCCCACCTTCGACCGCGGCTCGAGTCGCCTCGCCGGTGAGCCGAGCGGGCCTGCGATGGGCAAGGTCATCGGCCGACGCGGCCACATGACGCTCCTGCCGGTCGGGGCCGCATACCAGTTCCATGCCGAGCGACCGTCGGTGATCCTGCTGCAGACCCAGGACGGGCCGGATACCGAGTACCGCTGGGCCGACATCATCCAGACCGTTCCGTGACCCGCTGACCGACGACGAGGAGACTCCCCGATGACGATCGCCGAACAGCCCCAGATCCAGGCCAGCGACCAGAACATGTACGGCTACCGGAGCTACAAGCTCGGTGAGTTCGCGTTCAGCCGCGACGAGTACTTCGTCTATATCGAGTGGCCGACCGGGCGTCACGTGATGTCGGCGGATTCGTTCTTGCGCGCGCTCCAGCGAGACGTCGCCTGGCAGTTCTTCTACGGGATCGTGAACTTCGACGGCGTCATCGGGACCGTCAACCACTACGGCACGGTTGACCTGTTCGCGGGTCGCTACAACGACTCGTACCGCAAGGCGGAGCTCGACCATCTCGAGAACTTCGAGACGCCGTTGATCAAGGAGACCTTCGAGCAGATGCTCGACGACTGGACGAACGATGGCTTCGACCCGTTCGCCAGCCCGACCGAGACGGGCGCGGCGTTCGGTATCAAGAACGGCGAGAACCGGGCCGCGATCACCCGTCACCGGGTTACGGCGGCTCGCATGGTGAGCGTCCCCGGCGACGAGCCGCTCCGCAACGACGACAACGGCCACCCGGTCAACCGCCAGTTCCTCGACGTGCCGCAGGACGAGCCCGAGATCAGTGCCGAGCCCGGCTTCGAGGGCGAGGTGAACAGCTTCAACCTGTTCGCCTACCTGTCGCGCTCGCAGGTGACCTGGAACCCGTCGGTGGTCTCGGTCTGTGGTGACAGCCTGTACTGCCCAACGACCGAGGAGTACATCCTGCCGATCATCCACGGCAACGACCGCGTCGAGTGGTTCGTGCAGCTGTCGGACGAGATCTACTGGAACGTCGAGGACAGGGACACCGGTGCCGCCCGGGCGAAGGTGGTCATGCGGCCCGGCGACGTGGCGGCAATGCCGGCTGACATCCGACACCAGGGCTATGCTCCGAAGCGATCGATGCTGCTCGTCTGGGAGAACGCGGACCCGGAGCTCCCGGCTCTGATCTCGAGCGGCCAGCTGCCGTCGACCGCCGTCCAGATCTGACCGACCGGGGCGGGACACGACCGTGGCGATCGCGGACCGCCGGAGCGGGTTGCGGCTCCAGGACCGCCTGTTCATCGGCGGCGACTTCGTGGACGCTGCCGACGGGGCGACGTTCGAGACGCTCAGTCCGCACGACGGCTCCGTGCTGGCGACCGTCGCGGCGGCCGGCGTCGAGGACGTCGATCGGGCAGTCGCCGCCGCGGCGACGGCCTTCCCGGGCTGGGCGGCGCTCCAGGCGTCCGCCCGTGGCCGGCTGCTGTTGAAGCTCGCCGACGCCATCGAAGCTGCCGGAGACGAGCTGGCACGGATCGAATCGCTCGACACCGGCCATCCGATCCGCGACAGCCGGCACCTCGACGTCATGCGCACGGCCGCGACGTTCCGCTACTTCGGCGGCATGGCCGACAAGATCCAGGGCGACGTCGTCCCGGTCGAACCGGGCTTCCTCAACTACGTGCTGCGCGAGCCGCTGGGGGTCGTCGGTCAGATCGTGCCCTGGAACTTTCCGCTGATGTTCTGCAGCTGGAAGATGGGCCCGGCGCTCGCCGCGGGCAACACGGTCGTCCTCAAGCCGGCCGCGCTCACGCCCCTCAGCTCACTCCGGATCGGCGAGCTCATGGCGGAGGTGGGGTTCCCGCCGGGTGTCGTCAACATCGTGCCGGGCAGCGGCCGCGTCGCGGGCGAGCATCTCGCGGCGCATCCGGACGTTCGGAAGATCGCCTTCACCGGGTCGACGGCGACGGGGCGACGGATCGTCGAGCTGTCGAGCGGCAACGTGAAGCGGGTGCAGCTCGAGCTGGGCGGCAAGGGCGCGAATATTGTTTTCGCGGATGCGAACATCGAGGCTGCTGTCGGCGGATCGGCGTTCGCGGTCTTCCACAACCAGGGGCAGGCCTGCATCGCGGGCTCGCGACTCATCCTGCACGAATCCATCGCGGACGATTTCGTGGAGCGGTTCGTCACCCTCGCCGAGTCGATCCGCATCGGCGACCCACTTGATCCGGCGACGGAGATGGGCCCGCTGACTTCGGCGGGTCATCGCGATCGTGTCCTCGGCTATGTCGATGTCGCACGGGCGGAAGGCGGCATCGTCCTCACCGGTGGCACGCCGCCGAGCGATCCGGAGCTTGAAGGCGGCTACTACCTTCGCCCGACAGTCGTCCGGGCCGACCCTTCGAGCCGGGTCTGCCGCGAGGAGGTCTTCGGACCGTTCGTGACCGTCACGACGTTCCACAGCGACGAGGAAGCGATCGCGATCGCGAACGACGTCGAATACGGGCTGGGCGGGGGACTCTGGACCCGGGACCTGTCGCGAGCCCACCTGCTCGCCCGGCAGATCCGGTCCGGGATGGTCTGGATCAACAGCTACAAGCGGGTCAACCCGGGATCACCCTTCGGCGGAACCGGGCTGTCGGGGTATGGCCGGGAGATGGGCTTCGAGGCGATCCGCGAGTACACCGAGCCCAAGTCGGTCTGGGTCAATGTCGATGCGGCGATCCCGCCGTTCTATCCGCGGCCCTGACCGGGTCGACCGTAGCGCACGGAGGTGCGAGATGGCCATTGCTCAGCCGATGACGGATGTCGAGCGCAAGGCGGTCGCCCTGCGCTACCTGAAGGCCTTCGACAACGCCGGCGTTACCGAGAACGGTCGCAGCATCCTCGAGCTCTTCGCCGAGGATGCCCGGGTCTACTTCCCGAAATGGGGCGTCGCCCAGGGGCGGGCGGAGATCGGCCGGATGTTCGGCGACGTCGGCGCGACCCTGAAGTCGATCCTCCATGACTACGACACGTTCAACTACGTGATGACTGGCACGGACACGTTCGCCGTGGAGGGCACCAGCATCGGAGAGCATCGGGACGGCTCGTGGAAGGCCGGTGAGCCGGAGCATGGAGCCGGGCGCTGGTGCGACGTGTTCGAGGTGCGCGACGGGCTGATCCAGCGGTGCTTCATCTACCTCGACCCCGACTACGCGGGCAAGGACACCGGCCGCTACCCGTGGCTGGCCGGCAACATTTGATCCGGGCCACGACGGACTGACGGGACGCGACGGGACTGCCGATGCAGCCATTCGTCTACGAAGCCCTGCCCGGCCGCGTCGTGTTCGCCAACGGCGCGTTCGACCGCGTCCCGGACGAGCTCGAGCGGCTCGGCGTCTCGCGGAGCGTGCTGATCGCCGACCGCTCGGGGTCGACTTGGGCGGACCGTCTCGTCGCAGCCATCGGCAATCGCGTCGTGGCCCGGATCGACGACGTCGTCGCACACGTCCCGATCGAGCGGGCCCAGGACGCCCGTGCGCTTGCCCTCGCAAGCGACGCGGATTCGATCGTCACGATCGGCGGCGGGTCGGCGACCGGCCTCGGCAAGGCGGTGGCCCTCGAGGTGCCGCTCCCGATCCTGGCCGTCCCGACCACGTACGCCGGTTCGGAGATGACGCCGATCTGGGGGCTGACCGATGGGCCGCCGGACGGCCCCTCCCGGAAGACGACGGGCCGCGATCCACGGGTCCAGCCAAGGACCGTGGTCTACGACCCCGTCCTGACCCTGACGCTGCCGCCGGCCGTGGCTGGACCCTCCGGCATGAATGCCCTGGCGCACTGCGCCGAGGCGTTGTACGCGCCGGGCGCGAATCCGATCACGTCGTTGATGGCCGAACGGGGCATCTCGATCCTTGCGGCCGATCTGCCTCGCGTCGTCGCCGACCCCGACGATCTCGACGCGCGCGGCGACGTGCTCGTCGGAGCCTATCTGGCCGCGGCTGCCTTCGCGTCGGCCGGATCCGGCATCCATCACAAGATCTGTCACGTCCTGGGCGGTGCCTATGACCTTCCGCATGCCGAGATGCACACGGTCGTCCTGCCCCACGCCCTGGCCCTCGTCGCACCGTCCGAGCCCGACGCAATGGCGAGGATCGGGGCGGCCCTCGGCGACCCCGACGTTCCGGGAGCGATCTACGACCTCGCCGCCCGTCTCGGGGCGCCAACCGACCTCCGCACGATCGGTATGCCACTCGGGCGCCTCGACGAGGCGGCCGACCTGATCGTGGAAGCCATTCCCGGCAACCCAAAGCCGGTCGATGTCCCGGCAATCCGCGCGCTGCTGGCCGACGCATTCGAGGGGCGCCGACCATCGCTCGACCGCGTCGTCGAGCGGACCACCCACGGATAGCCGGCCAGCGGCCGGCAGAGGTCCCGTCCACCTGGACGAGGCTCAGGAGGAGGAGAGCACCATGGCAGACGAGCGCTCCCGTCGCGTCGAGTCCATCCTGGGACGGCCGCTGACCCGCCGCGAGGTCCTGCTGCTGGCGGCGTACGGCGGGACGGCCGCGGCCGCTGCGGCGTTCATCGCAGCATGCTCGCCCGCAGCTTCGCCGTCGACGAGCGCCGCGGCGAGCACATCGGCCAGTGCGCCAGCGAGCGCCGCGGCGAGCGCATCCGCCGCAGCGAGCACCGCGGCCGGTCGGACGATCAAGATCGGCTACGTCACGCCGACGACCGGGCCGTTCTCGGCGTTCGCCGAGGCCGACGACTACATCATCAACGGCGTCAAGAAGGCAGTCGGACCGGGTGTCGTCAACGGCACGACCACCTATCCGATCGACATCCTGGTCAAGGACAGTCAAGGCGATCCCAACCGAGCCGCATCGGTCGCCGGATCACTGATCCTGGACGACAAGGTCGACCTGATGCTGGTCGCGAACACGCCGGAGACGACCAACCCGGTCGCGGACCAGTGCGAGGCGAACGGGGTGCCGTGCATCTCCACGGTTACCCCGTGGCAGCCGTACTTCCTCGGTCGGCAGCCCAATGTCGCGCCGCCCGACACCAAGCCCTTCCAGTGGACCTACCACTTCTTCTGGGGCCTCGAGGACATCATCGCCGTGTTCCAGGACATGTGGAGCAAGGTCCCGAACAACAAGGTCGTCGGCTTCCTGATGCCGAACGATGGCGATGGCCAGGCATGGAGCAGCAAGGACGTCGGGTTTCCGGCGGCCTTGACGCCGGCAGGCTACAAGATCGTCGATCCTGGTCGCTACGAGAACCTGAGCCAGGACTTCAGCAGCCAGATCGCCCAGTTCAAGAGCGCCGGCGTGGAGATCCTGACGGGCGTCCCGCTGCCGCCGGACTTCACGACCTTCTGGACCCAGGCGGCCCAGCAAGGTTTCAAGCCCAAGGTCGCATCGATCGGCAAGGCGCTCCTGTTCCCGGCGTCGGTCGATGCGCTCGGTCCGACCGCCGGCATCGGGCTGTCGTCCGAGGTCTGGTGGAGCCCGAGCCACCCCTTCAAGTCCTCGCTGACCGGCGCGAGCGCGAAAGACCTGGCAGATGGATACACGACTTCGACGACGAAGCAATGGACACAGCCGATCGGTTTCGTCCACGCCGTCTTCGAGGTCGGCCTCAACGTTCTGAGCCGCGCGTCGAGCGTCGACGACAAGGCCGCGGTTCGCGACGCCATCAAGAAGACGGCCCTCGACACGGTCGTCGGTCATGTCGAGTGGAATGGCGCCGGGCTGCCGCCGTTCGCGACCACCAATATCGCCAAGACGCCGTTGGTCGGGGGCCAATGGGTCAAGGGGACGGCGTTTCCCTACGATCTGGTCATCGTGAGCAACAAGGATCACCCCGAGATCCCCTCCGGCGGCACGATGCAGCCGCTCCCGGCCTGACGCTCGGGCGCGTGGCGCAGGAGCGACCGCCCGGGCCGCTCCTCGAGCTGGAGGAGATCCGGAAATCGTTCGGGAGCGTCGTCGTGGCCGACGGTCTGTCGGTCCGCGTCGCTGCCGGCGAGATGCTGGGGATCGTCGGGCCCAACGGCGCGGGGAAGACCAGCCTCCTCAACCTCATCACGGGCACGGTTGCAACCGACGCCGGACGCGTCATCCTCGACGGGCGCGACATTACCCGTCTCCCGAGTCACGTCCGGGCGCGTCTCGGCATTGGGCGCACGTACCAGATCCCGCGACCGTTCAACGGCATGACGGTGTTCGAGAACGCGCTGCTCGGCGCGTCCTTCGCCGGCCGCGGGAGGCACCCAGATGGCCGGAGTTCGGCAGACGTCGCAATCGCGGCGCTCGAGGCGACGGGGCTGATCGACCGCGCCAACATGATGGCCGGTGCTCTGCCGCTGCTGGATCGCAAGCGACTCGAGCTGGCCCGGGCCCTGACGATCGGCCCTCGTCTGCTCCTCCTCGACGAGATCGCCGGCGGCCTGACGGAACCCGAAGTGGAGCGTCTCATCGTGGCGATCCGTGACCTCAAGAGCCGCGGGATCACGATCGTGTGGATCGAGCACATCGTTGCCGCTCTGGTCTCGCTGGTCGACCGGATGATCGCGATGGACAACGGCCGAGTCCTGGCCGAGGGCGACCCACGTGCCGTGATCGCCGATCCGGCCGTTCATGCCGTCTATCTCGGGGCCGAGGCGGTGTCGTGAACCTGCTCGCCGTGGACGGCGTGGACTGCTTCTACGGGGACTTCCAGGCTCTCTTCGGCGTCTCGGTGGCGGTCGACGCGGGCGAGGCCGTCGCGATGATCGGTGCCAACGGGGCTGGCAAGACGACCCTGTTGAGACTGATTGCCGGACTCACACCCAACCGGGGCGGCGCAATCCGCTATGACGGTGACCGGATCGACAGGCTGTCTGCTCACGAGCGGGTCCGGGACGGCATCTCGCTCGTCCCGGAAGGGCGTCGCGTCTTCCCGAGTCTTACGGTCGAGGAGAATCTAAGGATCGGTGCATACAGCAAACGCAAGGGGTTGTGGAGCATCGACGAGATCTATCGACTCTTCCCGTTGCTAGCCGCAATCCGAGGCAGGCGGGCGGCCGTCCTGTCGGGCGGCGAACAGCAAGCGCTCGCGATCGGCAGGGCACTGATGGCAAATCCGCGCCTGCTCCTGCTGGACGAGGTTTCACTCGGCCTCGCGCCGATCGTCATCGGTCAGCTGTACGCCGCGCTTCCGTCGATCAGAGAACGCGGGACGTCGATCCTGCTGGTCGAACAGAACATCGACCAGGCACTTGCCGTTGCCGATCGCGCGTATTGCCTGCTGGAGGGCCGGGTCTCCCTCGCCGGCCGACCGGCCGAGCTGTCGCGCGAGTCGGTGACGCGCGCGTACTTCGGGGTCTGACGATGGACTGGGTCAACGTCGCGGTCCAGGGTCTCCTGCTCGGTGGCTTGTACGCCATGCTTGCAACCGGGTTGTCGCTGGTCTTCGGGGTCATGCGACTGGTCAACCTGGCCCACGGCGATCTTGGGGTACTGGCGGCGTTCATCGCATTCCTGATCGCGAGTCGGACCGGCATCGGACCGTTCGCCAGCCTGATCATCGTCGTCCCCGTCATGGCCGTTCTGGGTTACGTCCTGCAGCGCGGGCTTCTCAATCGCACCCTGGAGGGCGGTGTCCTCGCCTCGGTTCTGGTGACCTTCGGGCTCGCCGTGATCATCCAGAACGGACTGCTCACGGTGTTCACGGCGGACTCTCGGGGTCTCGATGCGGGTGCATTGGAGACCGCAAGCGTCAGGATCACGGACAGCCTGTCCGTCGGGTGGCTGTCCGTCCTGACGCTCGTCACCGCCGTGCTGATGCTGACCGTGCTGCAACTCCTTCTCGATCACACGCAACTCGGGCGAGCCCTTCGGGCGGCGTCCGACGATCCGGATGCGGCGCAGCTCGTCGGCATCGACAACCGCCATATATTCGGGCTCGCCATGGCGCTGGCACTCGGGACGGTTGCGGTCGGCGGCGTCTTCCTCGGGATCCGGACCTCGTTCGCCCCAGCCGACGGCCCGGTGCTCCTGATCTTTGCCTACGAGGCCGTCATCATCGGCGGGCTCGGATCGCTGTGGGGGACCCTGATCGGGGGGATCATCCTCGGCGTCGCTCAGGCGGTCGGCGGCCACGTCAGCCCGGCCTACCAGATCCTCGCCGGGCATGTCGTGTTCCTGGCCGTGCTCCTGGTCCGCCCTGAGGGGCTCTTCTCGCGCCCCGGAGTCCGCCAGGCATGACCTCGATCGAGAAGGTGGCGGTTCCCACCATGGGACGGTTCCGCGTCGACCAGAGCACGACGTCGACCAGGCTGACGGCCCTGGTGGGCTTGTTCCTGCTGGTTGGCTTCGCAACGTATCCGAGCTGGGGCTCGAGCGGGACGATGCGCCTGCTCGTCGAATTCATGACGATCCTCGCGATGGCTCAGATGTGGAACCTGCTCGCCGGGTATGCCGGGCTCGTGTCGATCGGCCAACAGGCATTCGTCGGGCTCGGCGCGTACGGCCTGTACGCGTTCATGGACCTAGCCGGGCTGCCACCAGTCCCCGCGATCGTCGCGACCGGAGTGGCCGCGGCGGTCGCCGCTCTTCTGACCTCTCTCTTTGCCTTCCGGCTCCGCGCCGGATACTTCGCGATCGGGACCTGGGTCATCGCCGAGGTCTTTCGCCTCATCGTCTCGCAGATCAGTCTGCTCGGGACCGGCACCGGAGTCACCATGAAGTCCGTGGTCGGCATGGCCCCGGCAGATCGTATGGCCTTGACATACTGGCTGGCCGTCGCAGTCGGCTTCGGGTCGATCGTCGTTGCCGCAATCGCGATCCGGTCACGGCTGGGACTGGCCCTGCAAGCCGTGCGAGACAGCGAGGTCTCGGCCGCCAGCCTCGGGGTCGACGTCCTTGCCGCGAAGCGCTGGGTCTACGTCATCGCCTCTGTCGGCTGCGCGATCGCCGGCGCCGTCTACTACCTCCAGCTCCTGCGGATCCAGCCAACTGCCGCGTTCGGCGTGAACTGGACTGTGATCATGATCTTCGTCGTGGTCATCGGCGGGCTCGGGCGGATCGAGGGCCCGATCCTCGGAGCCATCGTGTACTTCGTCCTGCAAGAGACGCTCGCGGACTTTGGCAGCGTCTACCTCGTGACTCTCGGGATCGTCGCGATCGCGGTCGTGCTCTTTGCTCCCCACGGGCTGTGGGGACTGGTTGAATCACGTCGACCCGTCACGCTGTTTGCCGTCAAGCGGCGGCTCGTCAGTCTGCCGTCGCCGTCCAGCATCGACCGACCGGAGGAGCCAGAACCAACGTGAGCGGCACGACCAGCCACCCGTCGTCCGGCGATCCGGGCCGTTTCGCGTCGCCCGCCGACGTCGTCGACCGCCTGCGGGCCGCCGACTACCTCGCCGATCCGGCGATCGGCCTGACCGTGTTCATCGCCGATCGGCTCGAGAAGCCGGTCCTGTTGGAGGGTCCCGCCGGGGTCGGCAAGACCGAGCTCGCGCGATCGGTCGCCGCCGTGACCGGCGCCCGTCTCATCCGCCTCCAGTGCTACGAGGGGCTCGACGAGTCCAAGGCCCTCTACGAGTGGAACTACAAGAAGCAGCTGCTTCGCATCCAGGCCGACGAACGCCGGGAAGCGTGGTCGGAGCTGGAGGAGGACATCTTCAGTGAGGCCTTCCTCCTCGCTCGGCCGCTCCTGGCCGCGATCCGAGCCGACGAACCCGTCGTCCTTCTGATCGATGAGATCGATCGGGTGGAGGTCGAGGCCGAGGCGCTGATGCTCGAAGTGCTGTCGGACTTCCAGGTCACGATCCCGGAGCTCGGAACGATGGTCGCGGGACAGCGCCCGATGGTCTTCCTGACATCGAACGACACACGCGACCTCTCCGAGGCATTGCGGCGCCGGGCACTCTACCTGCGGATCGAATACCCAACGATCGAACGCGAACGGGGCATCCTGCTTGCCCGTGTCCCCGGCCTGTCGGTGGAGCTCGCGGACCAGGCGGCGCGGATCGTCGCCTCGATCCGCCTGCTCGATCTCAAGAAGCCGCCATCGATCTCCGAGGCGATCGACTGGGCCCGGACGCTCGTGTTGCTCGGCGCTGGGTCGATCAGCCGGTCAGAGACGCCGGAGACGCTCCACGTCCTGCTGAAGTACGAGGCCGACATCGAGAAGGCCCGCGTGGAGCTCGCGGGCGGCCCGGCGCCGGCACCGGGGCCCCGCTTTGTCGACGACTTCCGGCGCCCGGAGGCGTCCGGCTGACGTTCGCGGGCGCTCCGGGCTTACTCGTCCGCGGCTCGCAGGTCGGACGACATCCAGCGCTCCGGCGCGAGCGCCAGGCCGAGCAGCAGGGCCACGCCCATCAGCGGTGCCCCGAATCGCGGTGAGGTAGAGGCCACGGACGGTCCGTGGCCAGTCGGGTGACATCGTGGGCAGTGACATCCACCTCCCTCCGCGTGGACGCTCCGCCGTTCCGCGGGGCGCATCGTAGCGACTCCGCGGACCCGGTTGCCCGCCGAATTCGTGCGCGGTTGCCGCGTCCCGTCCCCGATACTGGCTCCGTGACGACCTCGAAGGTGGCCTCCATGGCCGACGCGATCCGCGAGATCGTCCGGGACGGCGACACGGTCGCGATCGAGGGGTTCACCCACCTGATCTCGTTCGCCGCCGGTCACGAGATCATTCGCCAGCGGAAGCGCGACCTGACGCTTGCCCGGATGACGCCGGACGTGATCTACGACCAGATGATCGCGGCCGGGGTTGCGCGGAAGCTCGTCTTCTCGTGGCTGGGCAACCCGGGCGTCGGCGGGCTGAACGCGATCCGCCGGCGGGTGGAGGTCGATCCGCCCGAGCTCGAGCTGGAGGAGTACAGCCACTTCGGGATGGTCGCCCGGTACACGGCGGGCGCCGCCAAGCTCCCGTTCTTCCCGCTCCGTTCGTACTTCGAGACGGACCTGCCGAAGGCGAACCCGCGCATCCGGCCGATCGAGTCGCCATACGGCGACGGGGTCGTCTACGCCGTGCCGCCTCTCCGCCCGGACGTCACGATCATCCACGCCCAGCGCGCGACCGCCGCCGGCGACACCCAGGTCTGGGGCCTGCTCGGCTGCCAGAAGGAGGCCGCGTTCGCCGCGGAGCGGGTGATCGTCGTGGTCGAGGAGGTCGTGCCCGACGAGGTCGTCCGGGCGGACCCGAACCGGACGATCATCCCGGGCCTGATCGTCGACGCGGTGGTCGTCGAGCCGTGGGGCGCCCATCCCTCGTACGTCCAGGGCGCGTACGACCGGGACAACCGCTTCTACCTCGACTGGGACCCGATCTCACGGGACGAGGCGGCGACGCAGGCCTGGCTGGATGAGTGGGTCCACGGACTTGCGGGCCGCGCCGACTACCTGGCGAAGCTGGGGCCGGATCGGGTCGCGTCGCTGCGTCCGTCGGGTGCGGCCCCGTCGGGATCCGTCGACTACGGCGAGTACCGGTGAGCGGCGAGCTAGCCCCGGCCATGCGCCAGACGCACGATCCAGCGTCTGGGCCCATCCCCGGTCGTCCGTTGCTGCGCCGGACGCTCCATTCGTCGGGCGGTCCAATCTCTGATCGTCGGTTCCTGCGCGGGACGCACGATCCAGTGTCCGGGTCGACCCCCAGTCGTCATTTGGCGCGTTCCGTGCCTGGCAGTGGCCTCGATCCCGAGTCGCTGGGTGCCGATCGATGAGCGCGCTGATGATCCTCGTCGCCGGTCCCTACCGCTCCGGCACGGACGGCGATCCGGCGCGGATCCGGGCGAATGTCGCAGCGATGACGCGGACCGCGCTCGAGCTCTGGCGGCGCGGGCATCTGCCGGTCATGGGGGAGTGGTTCGCGCTGCCCCTGATCGACATGGCGGTCGCCGACGGCGCCGACGCGTCGGCCGTCGACGCACAGATCTTCCACCCCCTCGCGGAGCGCCTCCTCGAGCGCTGCGACGGCTGTCTCCGGATCGGTGGCCCGTCCGAGGGCGCGGACCGGATGGTCGCGACGGCCAGGCGCCTGGGCAAGGCAGTCTATCTCGGGCTCGACGAGGTCCCGGCGGCGTGATCGCCTCACCGCCTCTCGGGTCGGAGGTCCCGTGGGCGGACCAAGCGATCGCCGGCGCGGTCGAGCGGGCCCTGCCAACCGACACCCGCCGCCCTGTGGTCCGGCTCATGGACCAGACGACGCCCGGACGGGACTCGGAGGCGTCGCCACCCGGCCTCGAGCGTCGCTTGGTCCGCGTGGCGGACCAGAGTCCGCTGGCGGGAGCGCGAGCGTGACGGACGTGACGGACGTGTCGGGCGCCGCCTTCAGCAAGTCCGAGATGATGATCGTCGCGGCGGCCCGCGAGCTCGCCGGGCAGCACGTCTGCTTCGTCGGCGTCGGGCTGCCGAACATCGCGGTCAACCTCGCCCAGCGCACGGTCGCTCCGGATCTGGAGCTGGTCTACGAGGCCGGGGTCTTCGGTGCCCGGCCCGCGCGCCTTCCGCTGAGCATCGGCGACCCCACGATCGTCACCGGCGCCACCGCCGCGACCAGCATGTTCGAGCTGTTCGCGTTCTACCTCCAGGGCGGCCTGATCGACGTCGGGTTCCTCGGGGCGGCCCAGATCGATCGCTTCGGCAACATCAACACGACCGTGATCGGCGACTACGACCACCCGACGACCCGGCTGCCCGGCTCCGGCGGCGCGTGCGAGATCGCGATCAACGCCCGGCAGGTGTTCGTGATCATGCGCCAGAGCGCCCGCAGCTTCGTGGAGACGATCGACTTCCGGACCAGTCCGGGCAACCTCGGCGGCGCCGAGCAGAGCGAGCGGATCCGGCGCGAGCAGGGCTGGCTCGGCCGCGGCCCGAGTGTCGTCGTCACCGACCTCGGGATCTATCACTTCGACGACGACGGCGAGATGCGGCTGGACTCGCTCCACCCCGGTGCCACCGTCGAGCAGGTCCGCGAGACGATCGGCTGGGAGGTCAAGGTCGCCACGGCGATCGGCGCCACCACCCCGCCGACCGACGAGGAGCTCCGCCTCATCCGCGTGGAGCTCGACCCGGGCGGCACCTACACGAAGTAGCGCGCCGAATCAGCTGCCCATCACGGCGACGAGGCGATCGAACCCGCCGCCCGGCACGTCGCCGAGGACCGAGCCATCGACCGTGGAGAGCGCCACGATCCGGCCGGATCCGGTCAAGGCGTAGGTCGCCGATCCGTCGCTGATCATCCCGACGGCCCGGATCGACTCGCCGTCGAGCGCACGCCACGCCAGCGAGAGGTCCTTCGATCGGACTGCGACGAGGCCATCCCGCCCGCCCGCCACGATCGTGCCACCGCTCGGCGTCACCGCCGCCCGACGGCCGAACGGCCCGGCCGGCACGTGCCCGAACTTCGCCAGCACGATCCGCGGCGCGGCTGACGCCTGCATCGGGAGCGTCGCCAGGTGCTTCACGGCGAGCTCCGACCGGTCGAACTCGACGACGAGGCCGAGCGTCGCGTTGACGGCGAAGATCGGCTTCCCGCTTGCGGCAGTGGTCAGTGCCCAGTCGTCCGCCGCGGCCGCATCGTCCTGGCCGGTCGCCGGCAGGTCGATGCAGAGGGCCCACTTGTCGATGCTGCTCAACGCGTGGACGAACGGATGCTCCGTGCCGCGATAGAGCGTGTAGACCATCCCGTCGTCCTGGCGCAGCTGGGTGATCGGGTGGCCGGCCATCGTCTCGTCGATGTTCCGCTTGTCGACGACCGGGGCGTCGTCCATCCGGCCGCTTGCCGTGTCGACCGAGCGGACCTCGTAGGCGCTGCCCGCCTGCGCGTCGAGGTGCTCGACGACGTAGAGGATCGCGCCGTCCGCGGACAGCGTGTCGAACTCGAACGCGCCGGGCAGATCGATGATCCGGGCCAGCTCGAGCGGTGCCACCGACGGCGGGATCGGCGCCCGGATCACGGCGAACCGGCTCGGCGTGGTCGATCTCGAGTACGGGTCCGATCGCGGCTGAACGAGGACGACCGTCGAACCGTCCGCAGAGCGACCGCCGGGGATCGGGTCCTGGCCGATCGTCGGGAGCTGCCAGCCACCGTCGAGCCGGAGCTCTCGATCCGAGCTCGGGTCCTCCAGGACCTCGTTGCGGACGATCGTCGCGGCCCCGTCGCGGGCTGTCGACAGGAGATGGCCCCAGGTGGGATCCGGGGCGCCGGCGGGCAAGGTCATGAATGAATGGCCGGAGTTCGCCTCGAGCACCTCGAGGTCCGCGGCACCGGTCCGACCCACGGCGATCAGCGCATTGGCGGCCGCCGGGATGGCCGCAGCCGGCGACGGGGTCGAGGGCGAGGCGGTCGTCGGCGAGGGTGCCGACGGGACCGGGGCCGCCGAGGCGGGCTGCTTCGCGGCCGGGGCGCACGCCGCGATGGCGAAGATCGCGGTGCCGGCGATCGTGGCGGCGAGGAGACGGGGGCGTGGCGGTCGGTCGTGCTGCATCGGTCCACTCCGTGGCGCGCCGGAGACGTCTTGCCACCGGCGCATCCACTACACCTCGGCCGGTCCCCCGGTTCCGTGTCGGTCAGCGCATGGACTCGGCGATGGCGATCGCCGCGTCGCGACCCGCACCGGTCTCGAGGCGGAACGTCACCTGGCCGTCCGACCAGGCGAGGGTGTCGTCGACGAGCCGTCGATCGTCGAACACCGGGTCGCCCGATGGGTTGACGTAGACGAACTCGTGCGGCGCTCCGGAGATCCAGTAGCCGTCATGGCCGCCGACGCGGGCACCCTCGATCGTCGTGCCCGGGCGCAGGATCTTCTCGAAGTAGCCGGGGTCGATCCGGCCTGGAACCTGGGTGACGATCAGCGCGAGATCGGGGTCGATCGTCGCCGGCAGGTCCGGCCGGGCCGTCCAGACGAGGCTCACCCGACCGACGCCGTCGATCCAGACTCCGTCCGGGGCGCCGAGCCGAGGATCGGTCGGCAGGAGGATCGGGAACGACGACTCGGCCCGGGCCTGATCCAGGGTCACGGCGCGGCCGAGCGCCAGGGTCGCGCCAGGCGGCATCGGCGTCTGCGCCGCGATGGGCGACCGCGACGGCGACGTCGACAGGGACGGCCTCGGAGAAGCAACGGTGAGGCTTGGCGACGCGCTCCCTGATGCCGACGGCGCGGGGCCGAACACGATCCGCAGGCCGGGCAGGCCGAACCCCACGGCGCCCGCGATCGCGGCCAGAGCCAGTAGCGCAGCGAGGGCCAGGACGAGCCCGCGACGGATCGGTCGGCGAAGTCCGAGCCGATCGAGGATGCCTTCGCCGGCGCGCGCGCCGGCGGCTTCGATCCGCAGCCGGGCCCGGCGCGCCGGGTCGGAGCCGTCCGGGGCGATCATCGGGGCCGGCACGTCGAGGGCGCCGCCGAGCTCGCGGAGCGCGTCAGCGAAGGCGTCGTCCGACAGGGCAAGGAGACGGCGCGCGTCAGCCACGGTCGTCTCCCGGATCGTCGGCGACGTGGCGTCCGCAACCGGGCGAGGGCGCGCGACAGTCGTGACTTCACCGTGCCCCGCGGGAGGCCGAGCATCTCGGCCGTCTCGGCCTCGCTCAGGTCGAGGAAGTAGCGGGCCGCGATCACCTCGCGATCGTCCTCGCCGAGGCCGTTCACGGCCGCGAGCAGCCAGTCGCGCTCCTCGCGGTCGAGGACCGCCGACTCGGGCGATGGGGCCGCATCACCCGGCCGGCGGTCCTCGGCGGCCCGGAGGGCGAGCGTGGCTCGTCGACCGGCCGATCTGCGGCGATTGCGGGCCTCGTTCGCGACGATCCGCAACAGCCACGGTCGGAACGGAGAGCCGTCGCGGAACCGGTCGAGGGCGCGATGTGCCTTGACGAGGGCTTCCTGGACCGCGTCCTCCGCGTCGCCGTCGGGCGCGAACAGGTGGGCCGTCCTCACGGCGGCATCCTGGTAGCGCCGAACGAGCGACTCGTAGGCCATCATGTCGCCTCTCCGCGCGCGATCGATCAGCTCGGCATCCGGGCGCCGCTCGTCAAGCAGTGGACGGCCCTCCACCTTCAACCGTAGGTCATACACCGCGGCCTTCGGCCGCGTTCCACGGCTGTCGCGCCTGGACGACGCTGGACTGCGTTGGCCGCTGCGGTCGTCGCTCACGGACCTTCAAGTCCGCTCGCTCCGGTCCTCCCGGCCGCCTTGCCAGCGTCGCCCATCCGCGACGAACGCAGTCGCCGGTCCCGGGCAGGTTGCTGTTGGAAGGGCTGCGTGCACCGCTCATCGCCGGTTCGGTTGCCGCCCGAGACGGCGAGCCTGTATGGTCCGAGTCCCAGTGGCGCTCGTCAGAGGGGTCGCCAGAAGCGCGATGACCGTATCCGTCCGTCCCCAGAATCCGGAACCGCCGACTCCGGGGTCGACATCCGCGTCCGACGTGCTCACCGCCTACGTCCCGCGGCTCGTGATCGACTGGCTGAGGACCGATCCGAACGCGATCCATCGCGAGCTCGACGCCACCCTCGTCTTCGTCGACATCTCGGGCTTCACGGCGCTGACCGAGCGGCTCGCCCGGAAGGGAAAGATCGGCGCCGAGCTGATGCGCGACACGCTCGACGGCGTCTTCCGAGCCCTCCTGGACGAGGCCTACGACTGGGGCGCGGGACTCCTCAAATGGGGCGGCGACGCCCTGCTCCTGTTGTTCGACGGCGACGGCCACGAGCTGCGAGCGTGCCGGGCCGCATGGGAGATGCAGCGGACCATCGATCGCGTCGGCCGTCTGCACCTGTCGAGCGGCACCCTGACGCTCCGGATGTCGGTCGGGATCGGGACCGGCGCATTCCATTTCTTCCTGACCGGCAGCGTCCACCGCGAGCTGTTGATCGCCGGGCCGGCGATGACCGAGACCCTCCAGATGGAGGCGATCGCCGACGCCGGCGAGATCGGGATCACCCCGACGCTGGCCCGACGGCTCGACCCCGCGTGCATCGGCCCGACGAAGGAGTCCGCGATCCTCCTCGCGGCGCCACCACACGTCGAGCGGGGCCGGGCGCCCGGCGTCGGCGACACGACCGGCATCGACATTGCGTCGTGCATCCCCGTCGCCGTCCGCGCCCACCTCCTGCTCCGGAAGAGCGAGCCCGAACACCGGACGATCACGGCCGCCTTCATCGACCTGATGGACACCGACCGCCTGCTCGTCGAGCTCGGTCCCGAAGGACTGGGCCATGCCCTCGACGAGCGGATCCGTCAGGTGCAGGAGGCGGCCCTCCAGTTCGAGGTCCCGTTCTACGAGACGGATGTCGGCAAGTCGAGCGTGAAGGCGCTCCTGACCGCCGGAGCGCCATCGAGCACCGGGCACGACGAAGAGCGAATGCTCCGAACGCTCCGGGCGGTCATGGAACAGCCCGGCATCGTCCCGATGCGGATCGGGGTGAACACCGGCAAGGTCTTCACCGGCGACTTCGGGCCGCCCTACCGCCGGGCGTACCGCGTCTTCGGCGACGCGATCAACACCGCGGCGCGGGTCATGGCCAAGGCCGACGCAGGGTGGATCCTCTCGACCGAGATCGTCCTGAACCGTTCCCGGACGGTGTTCGACACGACGCCCATCGCGCCGTTCGCCGCCAAGGGCAAGGCGGAGCCGGTGCACGCCTCCATCGTCGGGCCGGTCCTCGGAACCCGGGAGTCCGGCCGCGCCGTGCTCGTCCTGGCCGGCCGCGACGCAGAGCTGCGGACCCTGCTGGATGCGCTCGACGCGACCCGCGCCGGCAACGGCGTTCTCGTCGAGATCACCGGTGAGTCCGGTATCGGCAAGACGCGGCTGCTCGAGGAGGTCATCGCCAGGTCGCCGGGGATCCGGGTGCTGCGATCACGCGGAGAGGAGTACGAGTCGGCGACACCGTACTTCGCGATGCGCGCGGTGATGCGGGCGGCGCTCGATCTCGACCCCGCCGCCGACACCACTGAGGTGACCGACCGGCTTCGGAGCGTCGTCGAGCGGGTCGACCCGAACGCCGCCCCGTGGATCCCGCTGCTGGGGATCCTGCTCGGCCTGGATCTGCCTCCGACGCCCGAGACCGCGGCCCTCGAGGAGCAGTTCCTTCGTGAGCGCCTGGCAGAGGTGACGTGGCCGTTCCTGGTCAAGACGCTGCCCGGTCCGACCCTGCTGGCGATCGACGACAGCCACTTCCTCGACGACTCCACGCGCGATCTGCTCGGCCGGCTGTTCCAGGCTCGCGGGTCGCACCGCGCGATGCTCGTTCTCACCCACCGCCTGGCCGATCGCATCCTCGACACGACGAACCTCGATGAGGAGCGCTGCCTCCACGTCGCGCTTGGCCCGCTGCCGCCGGAGGCCCGCCTCGAGATGATCGAGGCGGTGACCGAGGACGCGCCGCTCCGGCCGCATGAGGCCGAGATCGTCGCCGACCGATCGGGTGGGAACCCCTTGTTCCTGCGCGACCTCGTCGATGCGGTCCGAGCATCAGGCTCCATCGAGTCGCTGCCGGACTCGGTCGAGGCGCTGATCGCCGGGGAGATCGACCAGCTTGCCCCGACCGACCGGATGATCCTTCGCTACGCGTCGGTCCTCGGGACGCGGTTCGACCCGGATCTGCTCGACGACGCCGTCCGTGCCGACGTCGACCTCGACGGCGCGGTCTGGGAGCGTCTCTCCTCCCTGATTCGACCCGATCGGACCCGCGGGCTCCGGTTCCAGAGCACGCTCGTTCGCGATGCCGCGTACGAGGGCCTGCCGTACCGCCGCCGGCGCGTCCTGCACGAGCGCGTCGCAGAGGCGATCGAAACGAGCGCGGGCGAATCCGTCGAGGAAGAGATCCCGACACTCGCCCTCCACTATCACGAGGCGCAGCGCTGGGACAAGGCCTGGACCTACAACCGGATGGCCGGCGAACGGGCGATGAAGGTCTACGCGATCGCCGATGGCGCCAGGTTCTACGAGCAGGCGCTGACGGCGGGCCGCCACTACCGGGCCGTCCACGCCCGAGAACTGGCCGCGACCTACGGTCTGTACGCGGATGCACTGGGGATCCTGGGTCGCTACGAGGATTCCGACCGTGCCCTTCAGGCGGCGCGTCGACTCGTCGGCGACGATCTGGTGGCCGCAGCGCCGCTGGTCATCGACCAGGCGATCCTGCCGAGTCGCCAGGGTCGGTACCGCCTCACGAACCTGCGAGTCACCCGCGCACTCCGCGCGCTCGAGGGCGTCGAGGGCCCGGAGGCCGACGCCATCCGGGCTCGCCTGCTCGTGATCAATGCAAACACCCGCTACCTCCAGAACCGCCGGGTCGAGGCGATCGCCTGGGCGCGTCGAGCGGCTGCAGCCGCCGAACAGGCGGATGCCAAGGACGCGCTGGCTCAGGCCTACAAGGTCCTCGACCTCGCTCTGAAAGAGAACGGCCAGGGTGATCAGGCCGTCTACTCGGAGCGAGCGCTCGCTCTCTACGAGGAGCTCGGCGACCTCCGCAACCAGGCGCTGATCTTGAACAACCTCGGCGTCCTCGCGCAGGAGCGGTCCAATTGGGACGAAGCCCTGGACCTGTACGGTCGATCGCTCGAGATCATGGAGCGGACGGCGGACCGCGCGAACGTCAGCCTCGCGAAGTACAACATCGCCGAGATCCTCTCGGACCAGGGCCGTCAGGACGAGGCGGAAGCGCTGCTGCGTGAGGTCATCCGGGTCTGGCGGTCACAAGGCGCTGACGCCGATGTCGCGGACGCTCGGCGCGAGCTCGGCAAGGCGCTGGCCCGCGATGGCGAGTTCGACTCCGCGCGCGAACAACTGGAGATGGCCCACGCCGAGCAGGTCCGGACCGGAAAGTCCGGAGAGGCCCTGGCGACGGCAATGCGCCTTGGGGAGCTCGCCGTGCTCGAGAACGAGGGGGCCAAGGCGGCTTCACGGATCGAAGCGACGATCGGTGTGGCAGATCGGACCGAGGGCGGGTCCGTGTTCGTGCCGGCTCTCCGCCGACTCCACGCAGCGGCCATGGTCCAGGGCGGGGCCATCGAGGCCGGGACGGACGAGCTTCGCGAAGCACTTGCCGACGCGAGGAGCCGCGGCGATGCCTACGAGGCGGCGCTGGCGCTCGATCTCATCGTCGCGATCGATCAATCCGGCGGCCCGGCCGCGGCCGATGGCGACGCCGAGGAGCTGGCGTCGCTGTGCGAGCGGCTCGGGATTGTCGCCATGCCTCGAGTCCCGCTTCCAATCGATCGAGCGGCGAGCCGGTCTAACTAGGAAATCGAAAGCGCCGCCGGCGGTGCCGGCGGCGCTCTGTGGCTCAGGACCCGGGGTTCACTTGGCGTATACGCCGCCCTTGCCGTCCCATGTCGGCCGCTTGCGGACGATGAAGGCCAGGTCACTATCCTTCATCAGCGCGGTCGTCCTTGCTGCCGTCCAAGTCGTGTCCACGGTCTTCATGTAGGCCGTAACGTCGGCGGCCTGCTTCGTCCGGACAGCCACGCACGGATTGATTCCTGACGTTGCCGTGCAGTCATTGGCGAATGCCCAATAGGCACCAGTTCCGTCGTTCTTGGTCGTGAACGGCTTCCCCTTGGAGTCGTGGCCGACCCAGCCATTGGCCGGAGCCGTCCCGCCACCGATCCATTTCGCGCCGACGCAGATGTCGAACGCCGTGGCGCTGCGGGCGGAGATCCCCTTCGCCTTCAGGTAGTCCTTCGAGATCACGATGAGCATCGTCGTGGTCGGCGCGGTATCGACGACGCCGGCGCCCTCGGGAAGGGCCTCCTGACCCTGATTGACAAGAGCGGTCGACGGGCCACAACCATTGGTCGTCGACTGGGCTCCTGTCGGGAATTCGCCAGCGCCCAGGAACTGCATGCGCAGCAGGACGTTCGTCGTCGTTCCGTTGAAGAAGTCGCCGGTCGTGGTGATCTGGTTGTAGCCCTTCTGGAGCGTCACGCTGCCCGAGTTGGTGCACAGCGTGTCGTCGCAACCCTTGACGTCGGTCGCCACTTGGAAGCCCTTGACGTCACTGAGGCCCGTCACACCTGTGCTCGTCGCGACAGCCTTCAGCCGGTAGGTCCGAGCGCGGAAATCGACGGGAGAGTTGGCGAAGTTGGCGAACCCATTCGACGTCTGGATGTTCTGAGCGGCGGAAACCAGGTTGGTCGAACTGGTATTGATCCCGAGGGTCATGAGCCACGGGCGAGAACCGGGTTGCCGTATGCGTCGCGCACGAGAACCCGGACGCCCGTGGAGGTCGGGGACGTCGTCCGCACGGACTCGTGCCACCGGGCGGGCGGCAGACGCTGTAGATCGGCGTGTTGATCTTCGTGTCGAGCGGCTGCCCGCTGAATGGGACGTGCTGGGCAGGAAGGAACAGCGGGTCATCGATCGAAGCGTCGCCGAACACGACCGACGCTGCGACATTCGGGTTGACGACGAAGTTGTTCGACTGGCCCCCGGCAGTGATGCCGGACAGGCTGACGTTGAAGTGCTGGTTGCCGGCCAGGTCGGCCGCCTTCGGCGTGGCCGTGACGGTGCCGACGCCGGAGCTCCAGCTGATGGACTGCCACTGAATGTCGAGCCGTTCGGCGAGTTGACGAAGGTCGACGTCAGAGCCGGCGTGCCGGACAGATCGGTCTTCGAGTTGTTCCAGGCGTCGTAGGCGCGGACGACGGGCGACGGGGTGATCTGGACCCCGGCCGTCTGCGTAGCGATCGTCCCCGCCGTCTGCGTGGTCGAATTCCAGACGAAATGGTGGAGCGCCCCTGGCGTGATGATGAACGTGCCTGAGGTGGCGGCGGCGTAGGTCGGAGCGCTGGTCGCGTGCACCGCGTAGCCGGTCCCGACGAGGCGGACGGTGAGGTCGGTGAAGCTGGCAACGCCACCGGTCACGGTCTTGCTCAAGGTCCCGCCCGAGCACGCCCGACGGGTTGCCACCCTGAAGAGCGGCGACGCTCACGACCGTTGAGTTGTCGTCGGTGATCACGTTGCCCCAGTGGTCCTCGACCTTGACGGTCACCGAGATGTTCGTGGCGTCCGCGGTGTAGGACCCAGCTGGGCCAGCGGTGATGACGAGCTTCTCCGGCACACCGTGGGCGATGTTCAGGATCGCGTCGTCAGTCTTGCCGCTGTCGTTGCCGGTCACGGTGTAGGTGCCGCCGCGGTGCGCGAGCCGCAGCTGTTCGTGCGCGTCCCGTCGCCGGTGATCGAGAAGGTGGCGCTCCGGTCACGTTTCCGCGGGAGTTGTCGAACGCGTCGAACCCTTCGACCGGTAGGCCTGCGTGCCCGTGTCCGCGTTGATGTTCGCGGGGTCAGGCGAGACGACGATGTGGTGGAGCGGACCCGGGATCGTGGTGAGCGTGCCCGAGTCCGCGAGAACGAGTCCTGAACGGCGTGGATCGTAGCCGAACCAACCTTGTGGCCGGTGAACGTCGCGCTGACGCTGTCGGTACCGAGGTCGCCGTCCACGACGCCGTCGGTCTTGTTCGTGAGCGTCCAGACCGCCCGACGTTCGCGATGAAGTTGTCGAAGCCGTCCCGAGCGATGGCGTACCCGGTGATCGAGCTGCCGCCTCGACATCCTGGGCGCCAAGGGCGCTCCCAGAGCCGTCGTCGGCGGTCTCGATGGTCAGCGAATCCTGCTCACCCGCTGCGAAGGTGACCACGACGTCGGGGGCAATGTCCTCGCCGTTGATCGTGGCGTGAATGGTATGGGCGCGCGTGTGCGTGTCTGCGACCTCGGCGGTATAGGTGCCGTCGCCGAGATCGGTCACGTCGAGGTCGCCGTCAACGCTGTCGTGGATGGTGACTGCGTCGCCGCCGGATCCGGTTGGAGCAGTCCGTCGATCGATGTAACGGTGATCGTCGTCGGTCCGTCGTCGACGCTCGGCGCCGTGTCGGCTGCGACGATCGTGGAGTTCGCGCCGAGGCCGCCGGCCGCGAGGACCCTGGACGGGTTCGCGACCGCGTAGAACACCACCGGCCAGATGACCACGAGCGCCGCGAGCAGGGCGAAGGCCCGGCTGCGGACGCGCGCGCGCGCGAATGTCATCGCCGACGGGCGAGAGGAGCGTGACGGCACGGTCGGACCCCATTCGTACTGTCCCCGGAAAGCCAATCGGCCTAGGTTCGGTCGTGGCCTTACAGCCGTCAAGGCGTCTGCCTGTTAATTGCCCGACCGATCCGTCGTCAATTGTTGCATCCGCGCACCGGCTGTGCTGCCGGATCGCGAATCGGGGTCACACCGCGCTCATCGACGAGCAATGGGACGCCGGACCGGGGACCGGTCCGGCGTTCGATTCGGGCTGCGGCGCCGCGCGTTACCGGAACTTGAACAGGGCGATGTGCGACGTGCCGTCCGTGAGCGTGAGCTTGAACTCGTAGCAGGAGCCCGCGAGATTGGTCGGCGGCCTCCAGACATAGAGGTACTGCTGCAGCAACGGGAGGTAGAACAGGCCCGTTGCGTTCAGGCTGTTGTCCGGCGGGACCTCACCGGTCGGGGCGCCGTTCGGACAGGTGATCTTGGTCAGGGTCGGTGAGCCGGCCGCGATGATCGACGTGCCCTGGTTGCCGCCGAGGCTGAACCGGAACGGGATGAGGATCCCGGCCCGCACGATATTGACCTTCGGCGGGTTGCCGATCACGCCGAGGTAGCCCGCGAAGTTCCACCGGGACGCAAACGTCAACGGGTCGGACTTCGACCCCGTGTAGCTGTCATCGAGCGACGCCGACGACGGGCACGAGCCCGCGGGCGACGGCTTCGAGAAGCACGCCGTGATCGCATACGTGCCGCCGGTTGTCGGCGCGAGCCCGAGTCGAGCCTTGCCCGCGGCGTCCGTCTGGACCGCCCGCGTCGTCGACGACGGACCCGCGAGGACGAACCAGACCATCTTGAACTGGATCGGCGCGCCGCCGGCATCCTTGAGCGTCGCGACGACGCCGCTGTCGGTTCCGACGGGGGCGCCGCCGCCGGCGGGGCCGGTGAGGGTGACGCCGGTTCCCAGCTTGTTGATCGTGAACGGATGCGAGTCGCCGCTCGGCTGCGTGGTGGCGTCTCCGGCGAAGCCGGCCGACAGCTGGTACGGACCCGGAACGGACTTCAGGGAGACCGACGCGGTCGCGCGGCCGTTCGCCCCGGTCGTCCCGACCGCCTGGTTGGCGCCGATCTGGAAGGTGACCGTCTTGCCGGCCAGGGGCTGGCCGTTCCGGGTCAACGTGGCGCCGACCGAAGCGGATCCGTCGAACGGGCCCGAGGTCGGATTCGCATCGAGTGCCACCGCCGTGGTGGCGATCGTGCTCGCCGCCGAGGCGTCGAAGATCCGGATGTAGGCGCCGAGGTTGTCGGAGACCGTCACGAGCCCGACGCCGTTGGCCGCCTGGCCGATGAAGCGGATGTTTGCCGGGTCGGCACCGGACGGGAGGTTGAGGCTGCCCCGGTAGAGGGTCGGGTTGCCGCTGACGGGGGCGAGGTCGAGCGACTGCCACTGGTCCGTCGTGCCGCTGCCGGCGCCGGTCCAGGTGATCCAGACCGCCTGGATGCCAGCACTCGGATCGCCTGTCACGGTCGCCTGGAACGTGACGCTCGACCCCACCAACGTGCCGCCGATGTTCGTGATCGCCGGGGCGGCCGCCTGCGCGGCAAAGCCGGTGAACGAGCTATAGAACAGGCGGAGGTTGACGTTGTCGTAGGTTCGCTGCGTCGCCTTCGCACCGTCGCTCCGGTACTGGGCTGGCATGACGAGCAGCCGGGTCGAGCCGCCGGACGGCTTCAGCGCGTCGAAGTAGTTGGTTCGCCAGATCTGGGCCGGCACGAAGAAGGTCGAGGTGAATGCCGGCGGGTTCGGTGACCCGATCAACGTCGAGACGTTGCTCGTCAGCGGTGTGACGTTCGGCTTGTCGGTGTACGACCCGCCGAGGAATCCGACACCGCGAAGAACCTTGCCGTCCACGCTCGCGTCCTTGACCTGGAGCGGCAGGACCGGCGCACCGCCGTTGACGGCGATCCCGTCGTCGCCTGACAGATAGGTCCCGTTCGGCGACGCCGGCGAGCCTGCCGTCGTGTGGGTCGTGAGATTGATCACCGCCGACTGGAGTCCGAGATTGGCTCCGAAGGGCCCGTCGACCGTGATCGGGTTGATCGACGGGCTCGTGCTTGCCGCGGCCTCGCGGCCTGCCGGCATCGCGACGCCGAGCATCGGCAGGCCGAACAGCGTCGCCTCCAGGATCGACTTGGCATGGAGCACCCGGATGTCCGGTGTTGAGGCCAGGTAGATCTGCTTCGCCTTCACGAGCGCCGAACCGAGTCGGACCGGATCGAGGCCCGGAACGGCCGGGTCGTCGATCAGCAGCTGATGGGCGAACTCGGCGTAGATCCGCTCGCTGTACTCGATCAGCTCGTCGTCACCGTACTGGAAGCCGGTGCCGCCGACCAGGGTGGTCCGCTTCCGGGCGAACGCCTGGGCCCAATCGACCGGCTGGGTGATGCCCGTGAGCTGGTCGACGTCGAGGAGGTTGTATCCGGTGTGGCAGCCCGCGCTGAACACGATCGCGTTCTGGAAGTTGACGCCCGATGCGGTCACATCGGTCGACGACATCGTCGTGGCGAAGTCCGCCGCGAGGGCCTCGTTCGCGCTGAAGTGGCCGCCCATGAAGATCAGGTCATGGCGCGAGCCCGTGACGGCGGTCTTCATCTGGGCGCCCGTCCAGGCGTCCGCCGCCGGCTTTCCGAAGTTGTTGGTGGCAAGGAGCGACTGTCCGTTGGTGCCGATCCCGGCGTCGAGGTAGCCCTTGATCTTGTCCGCGTCATCGCGGAGGAAGTCGTAGCCCGTCACGAGCGACGACGTGGGCGTCGGGACGATCCCCGCCGAGCCGGGCGTGGCCGTGTAGGCGTCGAGCATGCCGGAGGCTTCGGCCGCCGTCTCGACGAGGCGGCCGACGGCGAGGTCCGGGATCGGGAAGTTGTACGTTCCCAGCGAGATGCTCACGGTCGAGCCGTACTCGTCCTGGCCCAGCACGTAGTCCGAGCGAAGGCTGGCCTCCGACGGGGTCGTGGTGCTGACCGGCGGGACGTAGTCGCTCTCGGGCCCCAGCTCGTCCTGGCCCGGGTAGCGGAAGAACGGGATCGTGGCATCGCCGCCGACCAGCACGACGTACTTGATCGGGTTGTTGCCGCGGTATGCCGTCACGACGTCCCTGGTCGCGGACGCGACCAGGTTCTTGGCGTAGACGCACGCCGGATTCGCGTCTGCCTGCGTGTTGAGCGCGGCAATCCGCGCCGCGCCGCTGAAGGTCGACAGGTCAACCACCGTGCCGTTGACGGACGCCAGCGCCGCGAAGTTGGTGAGCTTCGTCGCGAGCGTGTTCTTCTCGGCGTTCGTCCCGGCGATCCGGTTCCGGTCCCAGAGAATCAGCGTCTGCTTGGTGCCCGACGGGGCAGTGAAGCTCCCGGCCACCGGGTTCACCGTGTTGCATACGTTGCCCGTGGTGGTGACCTTCAGGGTGAATGGGGTGAAGCTCGCGGCGGTGTCCTTGCCGGCGATCGCGACATAGAACGAGCCGGTGTTGGTCCAGGTGTTGGCGTCGATCGTCTCGTCGCCCGTGCCGACGGTGTACGACGCGCCGATCAGGCTGCGGATCTGGGCGTTCGAGTAGGCGGCCGGGTCGACCGGATTGTTGTTGCCGCCGACGAAGGCGTTGCCGCCGACGAAGGCGTTGCCGCCGACGAAGGCGTTGCCGCCGACGAACGCATGCCCGCCGACGAAGGCGTTGCCACCGACGAAGGCGTTGCCACCGACGAAGGCGTTGCCACCGACGAAGGCGTTGCCACCGACGAAGGCATGCCCGCCGACGAAGGCGTTGCCGCCCACAAAGGCGTTGCCGCCCACAAAGGCATTGCCGCCGACGAAGGCGTTGCCGCCGACGAAGGCATTGCCGCCGACGAAGGCGTTGCCGCCCACAAAGGCGTTGCCGCCGACGAACGCATGGCCGCCCATCTCCGCGCTGAGCCTGGTCAGGCTCGCGTTGTTCGTGAGGTCCGTGTAAGCCTGGCTGATGTCCTTGAACAGGAAGACGTCGTAGTCATCGGGCAGCCCGGACAGGGTCAGGTGGACCGCCGAGCCCGGCCGGACGTTGAATTTGTACCAACGGGCCCGGCCGGCGGCGTCGATGAAGCCGCTGGTCGGCGAGCCGGCAGCTGTCCGGCTGCTGATGTCGAACGCATACGGCCACTGGTCGTTCGGCGGCGAGGCGACGATGCAGGGCCCGACGAGGCCGGTCGACGGGCCCGTGACCTGGGCGGCCACGAACTTCGACAACGTGCCGGTCGTGATCGGGATCGGGCCCGCGAAGGCCGATTCCCCGTTCGGATCGGTGGTGATCGGCTGCGAGCCGAGAGATGTCGCGGTCGGAGCCAGCGACCCGTTCGGGCATGTCGCCGCCGTCCGGAAGGTCACGGTGTACGTGCTGGACGGCAGGCCCTGGAACAGGCCGGCGACGAACACCGTGTCGGCGGTCGCAGGCGTGTCGATGACGGCGGTGCCGTTGATCGGGACGGCTTCGTACAGCTGCGGGATGCCCGTCGGCGGATCGACGGCAACCGGCACGGATACCGAGTGGGTGTTCGCGCCGAGCGTGCCGGACAGGGTCGCGGTGTAGACGCCCGGGGTCGCGTTGACGCCGGCGGAGACGGTCAGCGTCACCGGCGTTCCGGCGACCACGCTCGGGTCCACGGACACGGAGACGCCCTGGCTGATCGGCACGACCGACGCGCTCAGCGCGATCGAGCCGGTGCCCGTGGCCGTGGTCGGGATCGTGACCGTCGGATTGGCGCCGGGGTCGACGGTCAGCGGGCTCGGGGTCGGCGCGCCGAACGAGAAGTCGGTCGCCGGCGTCTCCGCTGGCTCGGTGAAGTCCGGATAGACGGTGACGGCATCCAGGGCGATGCCGCCCGAACTCGTGGCCGGGTCCTCGGACTGGAACTCGATGATCGCCGAATCACCGGTGGCCGTGAAGGCGACGGAGTCGCCCGTCCAGACCATGTCAACTGGGTTCGGGTCGAGGGTGCCGATGACTTCGTGGGTGACGGTCTTGAGCGAGTGGCCATCGGCCTTGACCGTCATCGACGGCGGAACGGCGGCGAACGTGCTCGCCGAGAACGTGAAGTCGATGACGTATGGCTGGCCGGCGATCGTGTTGACGTGCTGGGAGATCGTCCCGGCACCGATCGGCGTCTCGCCATCGCCGGGGTTACCGTCGAGGTCGAGGGACTGCGCCCCTTGGACGGCGGGCCATTTGCTGTTGCCGGCGATCTCGACGCTGCCGTGGTCCACGCTCCACTGCGGGATCACGTCCGACGGCGCGACGTAGAGGTCGAGCGAGCTGTCCGAAACGGTCGGCTGCTCGAAGCCGCCATTGCCGAGGATGTTGAAGCCGACCTTCAGCGAGCCCCGCAGGAACGAGTTGAAGTCGCCGTTGCTGCCTTCGAGCTGGAAACCGTAGACGTCGCCGTCGTTGACCTCGAACGTGAATGAGCCGGACGTGGTGAACCCGTTCGACGGCTCGCCGTCACAACAGTTCGTCGGCCCCTTGTCGTAGAGAATCGTTGGGCTCGGGGAGCCCTCGCCGATAACGTATGCCGTCAGCTTGGCCGTCGCCTGGAACCAGGCGTGGAGACCACTCCAGGCATAGCGGACGTCGATCGGGCCGTCGGACGTCGCTGTCGTCTGGAACTTCCAGGTGCCGGATGCGCCACCGGCATGGCCGAGGTCCAGGTTGTAGTTGAACTGGGCGAGGCCGCCGGACTGACCGTCGTGGGGGATCGCCGTGATGCCGGGCCCCGTCGAGGTCCATGCCGTGGCGCCGCCGCCGCCGGGCGGGTTCGGGTTCGTGGCGAGAACCACCGGGACCGTGAGCACCGTCGCCTGGGCGATCAGGATCACGCCGGCGAACAGGGAGACGAGTCGTCGCTGGGCGACGGAGAGGCCGCGGCCGTTCGAGGACGAACGCGGTCGACGGGAGCTCAACCTGAAGTCACGGCTAACGCGCACGGGATCAACCTCCAGGCTTGGATCCCGAAACCCCCGGAATCCACGGCGACGGGCACGACGTCGCTGGCACGCGCCAGTTGAGCCTCGCAGTATGGGACCTTCGGGGGGTCCCGCGATAGCCCCGAGGTCCCATCCCGGGTGTCGACCCGGTTCAGTCCGAGAGCAAACCGGTGCGTGGACGCGCCACCGCTCGAGGGCTGACCGTCAGCCGGGATCCGCCGTCGCGACCGCCGACGCCGCCTCGAATGCCGCGTCGACTGCCGCCTCGAATGACCGCCTGCGACCGCGATCCAGTGCCGCATCGGCGGCGTCGTCACCGATCGCCTCGCGTGCCGGCGAGAAGGTCGGCGCGAGCTCGACGTCGATGGTCGGCGGGCGCGGGGAGTTGATCTGGCGACGGACGGCGTCGGCGCCGCCGAGGAGCTCGAACCCGCGCTCCAGCTCTCCGACCTTCGCGAGCAGCACCGCGACGTCCTCGATGATGAACGAGATCGAGAAGCGGTCGTCGAGCTCGCGCTGGAGCTGGAGCGCGTCCGCGTATCGCGCGGCTGCGGAACGATGGTCGCCGAGATCGCGAGCCGCGTTGCCGAGTGTGAACGTCGCGTGGGCGACCATCGCCCGGTCCCCGAGCTCTCGGGAGATGCGCATCGCGTCCTCGAGGTGCCGGCGCGCTCCGGGCAGATCGCCGTTGAGGATCCGGTAGTAGCCGGCGTTCAGCTCGCCGATCCCGATGCCGCGTCGGTCGCCGATTCGGCGCCGGAGCTCGAGCGCGCGATCGTTGATCTCGAGCGCGGCGGGATAGTCGCCGTCGAACTCGGCGAGGATCGCGAGGTTCCCGTCGGTCGTCGCGACGCCGGCGACATCGCCGATCTTCTCGCGGACATCCCGGCTGTCCTGGTACCGGATCCTGGCCGTCGCGTAGTCACCCTGGAGCTGGGCGATCACCCCGGCGAGGTGGAGCATGTCGCCGACCCCGTCGTTCGCCCCTTCGTCCCGGAAGGTCCCGAGGGCCGAGTCCAGCCAGCGAGTGGCTTCGTCGTAACGGCTCTGCCGCTTCGCCGTCTCGGCCAGGGACGCCTCCGCCCACGCAACCTCCAGCGTGTCCCCGGCCTCGGCCGCGCCCGTCCTGGCTTCGTCGGCGACCGCCTCGGCACGAGCCAGGCTCCCGACGACCTGCAGGACCTTCGCCAGCTTGAGCTGCGCCTCGGCCTTCGCGCTGCCGTCGAGGAGCGTGACGAGCCGCTCCAGGTATTCGATGGCCGAGGCGTTCGCATATGCCGTCCGGGCGGCGTCGGCCGCGCGCGCGAGGTACAGCCGCTTCCGCTCGTCGTCGTCGCCGAGCCAGAAGTGATGCGCGAGGAGATCGAGACGGCGGTCGACGCCATCCGGATCGGACGTCTCCAGCCAGGTGCCGATCCGCCCGTGCAGGCGAGCCCGCAGGGCGAACGGGAGGCTCTCGTAGGCGACCTCCTGGGTCGCGACGTGCTTGAACAGGTAGGCATGATCCACGTCGCGATCGAGGCTGACGAGATCCGCCGTCCGGAGCTCGCCGAGGTGGTCGAGGACCTCGTCGAGGGTCGCCGAGCTCGGGGTACGCACCCGGCAGGATCGGCGCCTCGAAGACGCGGCCGACGACGCTCGCCACCTTGAGCGTCCGGCGCGGCCCGTCGGACATCGAGTCGATCCGCGAGAGCACGAGGCTGTGGAGGCTCTCCGGCAGCTCCAGGCTCGCGGAGCTGCCCGGGAGTCGGTCGGGTCGACGCCGTGGGCGACGATCCAGCTCATCAGCTCCTCGATGTAGAACGGATTGCCGCCCGACCGATCGAGCAGCAGGTCGACGAACTCGTCCGGGATGCCGCCTGTACCCGAACCGGGTGCGACCTGCTCGAGCTTGAGGCGGATCAGGCCGAGGGCGTCGTCGCCGCGGAGCTGGTCGAGGACGATCTCGTTGAAGTCCGGGATCCGCTCGACGCCGAGCCCGCCGCCGGGCTCGGTCGACGGTCGGTAGGCGAGGACGATGAGGACCGGCAGGTCGGCGGTGACCCGGCCGAGCACCTCGAGCAGGTCGCGCGACAGCGGGTCGATCCAGTGACAATCCTCGAGCACGAGGACGATCGGCTCGTCGCCCGATCGTGCCCGGAGGACCACACCGAGGAGGTCCTCGAGCGACGCCTTCCGGAGCTTCGCCTCCATCGCGGCGGTCAGCGGCGTGTCGGTGATCTCGACGCCGACGACGACTCGCGGCGAGCGGTGCCCGCTCGACCAGGTCGGGATCGATCGCCGAGAGCGTCCCCGGACCCGCTCCGCCTGGCGGTCGTCGGGATCGTCGTCCTCGAGACGGAGGAGCCGCCGCCAGATCTCGCGCCAGACGAAGTAGCTCGTGTTCGTCCCGAACGACTGGCACTCGCCGAACGCCACGAACAGGCCGCGCCGGCGGGCGATCCGGACGAACTCGGCGATCAGCCGCGACTTGCCCATGCCGGCGTCGGCGGAGATCCCGACGATCCGTCCGTCGCCGGCGATCGTCCGCTCGAGCGCATCGTCGAGTCGCGCCAGCTCGTCCCGCCGCCCGACGAGATCGAGCTGGTAGCGCGTCTTGCGCCGCGAGGCCCGCTCCAGCGACCCGGTCAGGGTGTGGGCGACGATCGGGGCGGCCTTGCCCTTGACCGTCAGCTCCGGCAGCGCGGTCCCAGATGAACGCATCGCCGGCGTCCTGGTCGGACGACGTCCTCGACATAGATCGTCCCGGCCGGTGCTGCCGACATCAGCCGGGCGGCGAGGTTGACCGCGTCGCCGAGGCACACGAATGTCCGGCGCATCGCGTGCCCGTAGGTCCCGCTGCGCAGCCGGCCGTGGGCGACCCCGACCTGGATGTCGCGCGCGTCCGTCGTCCGGTCGAGGTCGCGCAGCTCGAGCGCCGCCGAGGCCGCCCGCGCCGCGTCGTCCTCGTGCGCGACCGGCGACCCGAAGACCCCGTAGAGGTACGCGCCCTTGTCGCCGAGGGTCAGCTGGAGGACGTTGCCGCCGTAGCCGGCCATGATCGCCTGGGCCCGGCGGACGAAGAGCGTCGAGCTTCTCGATCGCCTCCGGATCGTCGTCGTAGTCGATGCCGCCGAAGCGCAGGAACACCGGGAACGCCGGCCGGAGCTCCGACAGGAGCTCGCCCCGGGACGCCCGCATCCGCTCGTAGACCTCGGGCAGGATCCATGGCGTCACGAGCGCCTCGTCGAGCGGCGGCGGCTCGGTCACCTCGGTCGTCGGCGACGGCCGACGCAAGAGCGCGTCGACGACACCGAACGTCCGGTTCCGATCCTCGTCCCGGCGCCGCTCGCCGGATCCGGACGCGGTCGCCGAGCGACGTGAGCGCCGACTCGTCGAGCACGACGTCGCCCTTCTCGGCGTGATGCTCGGCGTCGGCGAGATCGTCGATCAGCGCGCCCGCGAGGACGTCGATCAGCTGGATCTGCGGGTCGCCGACGACGAACCGGCGAGCCCGCCCGACGGCGACCGCGACCTTGAGCGCCAGCTGGACCTCGGTGCCGCCCGGTGTCGTGATCCGGCCGACCCGCGCCATCGCCTCCTGCATCGCGAGGCCGCGTCGACGGTGGCGCGCATCCCGTCGTCGCCATCGAGCCAGCACGTGATCGCGTCGCCCGAGAAGTAGATGACGTCGCCGCCGCGACGATCGAGCTCCTCGATGACGGCATGGAAGACCCGACCGAGGTTGGCGGTGAGCTCTTCGGCCCCCCGCTCCGAGCCGAGCTCGTTGGCGAGCGCCTCGGTGAGCGGCGTGAATCCGGAGATGTCGGCGAAGACAGCGGCTCCCGCCACGCGATCCGGCATCTCCCGGTGCGTCGAGAGCGCCCAGCGCCGGTCCCGCGCGATGTACGCCTCGGGCTCGTCCCGGTCGACGTCGGCGGCGGGCTGGACGAGTGACGTCATCGCCCGACCATCGTCGCAGTTGTCCGCGACCATGTCGATGACGGGGCGGTGCGCGCCCGTACACTCCGTGCCGATGACCGGACGCGTCTTCCGCCGCTCGCTCGACCCGGATCTGCCGATCGCCGTCGAGGCACACGGCAGCACGATCCGCGACGCCGCCGGACGCGAGTACCTCGACGCCGCGGGCGGCGCGATCGTCGTCAACGTCGGCCACGGCCGCGCGTCGATCGCCCGGGTCCTCGGGGAGCAGCTCGGCCGGCTGGCCTACGCCCACGGCTCGACCTTCACGACGCGAGCCGCTCGAGGCCTACGCGGCGGAGATCGGGCCGCGGCTGCCGGTCCACGATCCGGCCATCTACCCGGTCAGCGGCGGCTCCGAGGCGATCGAGACCGCGCTGAAGCTCAGCCGCGCCTACCACCTCGCCCGTGGCGAGACGGACCGCTGGATCGTGATCTCCCGGTGGGGGAGCTATCACGGCAACACGCTCGGGGCGCTCGACCTGTCCGGGCGAGCGCCACTCCGCCGGCCGTACGAGGGCTGGCTCGGCCGGTTCCGCCACGTCTCGACGCCCTATCCGTACCGGGCCGGCGAGCCCGATGCGCACGCGCTCGGGTCGGGCGCGGAGCTGGCCGCCGAGCTGGAGCGGACGATCGTCGACGCCGGACCGGGCACCGTCGCTGCGTTCGTCGCCGAGCCGATCGTCGGGGCGACGCTCGCGGCCGCCGTCCCGCCCGACGACTACTGGCCGCGGATCGCGGAGGTCTGCCGACGGCACGGCGTGCTCCTCGTCGCGGACGAGGTGATGACCGGGTTCGGCCGGACGGGCGAGTGGTTCGGGCTCGGATCACTGGGGCGTGACCGCCGACATCCTCGTCGCGGCGAAGGGCGCGACGTCCGGCTACTGGCCGTTCGGGTTCGTCGCCGCGTCGGGCGAGATCCACGATGCGGTCACATCGGCCGGCCCGTTCGTCCACGGCTTCACGTACTCCCACGCTCCCGGCGGCGCCGCCGTCGCCCGCGAGGTCCTCCGGATCCTCGACGAGGAGGCGCTCGTCGAGGCGAGCCGGGTCAAGGGGGAGCGGCTCGCCGACCTGGTCCACGAGCGGCTTGCGCCGCACCCGAACCTCGGCGAGATCCGTGGGCGTGGGCTGATGGTGGGCATCGAGCTCGTCGCGGACCGCGACTCGCGGCGGCCGTTCGCCCGGACGGAGCGCCTGACCGAGCGCGTCGTCCGGGCCGCGCGCGACGCCGGGGTCCTCGTCTACTCGGGGACCGGCAATGCCAACGGTGTCGACGGCGACACGATCCTGCTGGGTCCGCCGTTCGTCGTCACCAACGCCGAGCTGGAGCGGATCGCGGACGTGGTCGGCGGCGCCGTGGAGGCCGCGACGGGCGCGGCGACTCGCGGCTGAGTCGCGGGGAGTTCCCGCAGCGGGCTTGATCGCCTGGCGTTCACTGCGTCCATTCGCGCCCGCGGCGCCCGAGATCGTGCTCGCCAGGGGTGCAGCTCGTCGGATCGACGCGCCCCCGCCGAACGCGCCGCTCGCCCGGCGTTCGGATCGTTCGTCGCGGACACGCAGAACGGACAGAGTGATCGCGACGCGTTCAACGGGGGGAGGGACGCCGACGAAAGCCTGGCGATCAGGCCCGGTTGCGGCTCCCGACGAGCAGCAGGATGCCGATCGCGACGAGGATCAGCGGGAAGGCGATCCCCGAGATGTCGGGCTGGAGGATCTCCACCGCACCGAGCACGCCAAGGATCGAGCCCCACATCAGCTGCCAGCCCCAGCCGCCGCCGCGCACCGCACGGACCACGGCGATGAACAGGAAGGCGAGACCGAAGCAGAGCGTGCCCCAGCCCGGCCCGAGGTCGGTGCCGGTCGCCGCCTCGTAGGTCCCGGGCGCGGCCAGCGCCGTCAGGAACGCGCCGGCGTAGAGCGAGATCGTGTCCCGCCGGATCGCCCACGCGACCAGTGAGGCGATGCCCGCCGCGAGGATGACGATGTTGCCCAGGCCGCGGTACTGCGGCAGAGCCTGCTCCAGGAGGAGCAGGCCGCCGAAGACGACGAGGAAGATTCCGATCCAGGGCAGGCCGGGCCGGCGCTGCTCGTCCGGGCCCCAGCGCCACTCCCAGTAGGTGACGCTGGACGGCTGATCGTCCGGGGGGACGGGATGCGGGTCACGCAGCCGAGTCTACGGGACCGACGGCGTCGCGGGGAGTCCCGCCGATCCCGTCGGCGGGGCCGCGCCGGCCGGCAACGGCACCTCGTCCTCGTTGTGGCTGAATCCGAGCTTGTCGGCGAACCGGCCGAGGGGCCCCGGCGCCCACCAGTTCCACTTGCCCATCAGCCGCATCGTGGCCGGGACGAGGAGCACCCGGACGATCGTCGCGTCGATGAGGACCGCGATGGCCATGCCGACCCCGATGCTCTTGATCGTGATCGACTCGGCGAGGGCGAAGGCCGAGAAGACGGTGACCATGATCAGCGCCGCGCCCGTGATGACGCCGGCCGTCTTCGCGAGGCCCTCGGCGACCGACTCCGTGTTGTCGCCGGTCCGGCGATAGGCCTCCTGGATCCGCGAGAGCAGCAGGACCTCGTAGTCCATCGACAGGCCGAAGAGAACGCTGAACATGATGATCGGGTTGCCCGCGATCGTGAACCCGGGCGACTGGAAGCCGAGGACGTTCGCGAAGTTCCCGTCCTGGAAGATGAAGACGAGCGCGCCGAACGACGCGGTGATCGACAGCAGCGTCATCACGACCGCCTTGATCGGGATCACGACGGAGCCGAACAGCAGGAACAGGATCACCGCGCTGGCGCCGAGGGTGAGGGCGATCGCGTACGGGATCGTCTCCGACTGGCTCGTCATGAAGTCCCGTCCCTGGGCGGCAAGACCGCCGACCTGGGCAGAGACGCCGTCCACGGCGACCGCGCGGATCGCCGGGATCACCGCGGTCCCCGCGGGGCTGACCGGTGCGAGCGGGCTGATCGCGTCGAGGCGGACGGTGGAGCCGCGGAGGTACGTCTTCTCGAGCTGGTCGAGGCCGGCGGCGAGCTGGGCTGGCAGCTGGTCCCGCGGCGTGGCGAACAGGGCCGCGATGCCCGCGGCATCCAGCGCGGCACCGGTCGCCGGGTCCTTGAGGCCCGCGAACGGTCCCTCCACCCGATCGATCCCCTCGATCCCGTCCACGGCAGCGGCGTAGTCGAGGACGCGTTGCACGTTGGCGGCATCGGTCGGCGATCCGTTGACCGTCGCGAGGATGACGATCGGGGACGTCTCGCCCGGCCGGAAGTCGCGAGCGAGGGCGACCGATGCCTCGCGGCTCTCGATCCCGGCAGGCAGGACGGAGGCGTCCGGGATGCCCTGCGAGAGGCGGAGGAACGGCGTCCCGAGGATCAGCAGGAAGACGAGCGTGGGGACGAGGACCATGACCGGGCGAGCCATCACCCAGTGGGCGATCCGCTCCCAGCGCGTTTCGCGGGCGGCGGCCGCAGCGGCCCCGACGGGCCGCCCGAACAGGCGGCGGACGCGGTCGCGAAGCGCGGCCACGCCGAGCGAGTTCACCCGGTGCCCCATGATTCCCAGCACGGCCGGGAGGAACGTCAACGCATAGAGCACCGAGAAGGCGACGACCAGCGAGCCGCCGATGCCGAAGGACCGCAGCGCGGCCGGCTCGAACAGCAGCAGCCCGGACAGCCCGATCGCGACGGCAAGCCCGGAGAAGGTCACGGCCTTGCCGCTGGTCGCGACGGTCACCTGGACGGCGGTCGCGACATCCCGACCCCGTCGGAGCTCCTCGCGGAAACGGCTGACCATGAACAAGGAGTAGTCGATCGCGAGCGCCAGGCCGAGCATCGTCGCCACGTTCTGGACGTAGATCGAGAGCTCCGTGACCTGCGCGACCAGGAAGATGCCGGCGAGCGCGGTCGGGATCGCCAGCGCGGCGACGATGAGGGGCATGCCGGCCGCCACGATTGAGCTGAAGACGAGGATCAGGATCAGCGCCGCGAACGGCAACGACACCGTCTCGGCCTGGACCAGCTCCTTCTCGGACTGGTGGGCCTGGTCCACGGTGACCGGCGCGATCCCCGTGAGCTGGATCGTCTGCCCGGCCTGCGGATCGATCAACGCCCGGAGCTCGGGCATCACGTCGACCGCTTCCTCGTCGGTGATCGCGAGGTTGACCACCACGTAGGTGGAGGCGCCGTCGTTGCTGACGAAACGATCGTCATGGGTCTGGGTCCAGCCGATCACGCTCGAGACGCGGCGGTCGGCCGCCAGCCGGTGAAGTGACGCAGCGACGTCCCGCTCGTAACCGTCGGACCGGGCGTCGGCACCTGTCTGGCCGCGGTAGACCGCGATGATCGCGCCCTTGCCGCTGCCGTAGTCATCGGCGAGCCGCTGGCTGACCGTCGCCGATTTCGGACGTGGGGTCGAACCAGCCGCCGGACGACAGGGCCCCGGATGCCTGCGAGGCGAGGGCGAGCGAGCCGACGGCAAGCGCGACGGCGATGAGGGCGACCGGCTTGCGGAAGCGATAGACGAAGGCACCCCAGCGCGAGAAGACCATGTCGGGCAGCCCTTTCGGTGGCGGTCGGGAACGGCCGGTGGCGGCCGGTGATGGATCGTCGTTGCAGTGCTGGCCACGATAGAGAATGAGCATTCGTTTTGTCAAGACTTGCGAAGTCTGAGCACGGGCATAGACTTGGGGGAGCAACCGTTCTCCAGGAGGGTCGATGCCCCGCGTCAGCCAGGAACACGAGCAGGCCGTCCGTGACCGGATCGTCCGGGCCGCGCTGCAGGTGTTCGCCGAGCGTGGCTTCCACCGGGCGACGATGCAGGACATCGTCCGGGCGTCCGGCCTGTCGGTCGGGGCGATCTACACGTACTTCAGGAGCAAGTCGGATCTGATTCTCGCCGGCTGCGACCTCATCACGGACCAGGAGCTCGCCCAGCTCCAGATTCGCCTCGCCGCCGTCACGGGCTACCGCGACCGGCTCGCCGCGGCCGTCGGCTACTGGTTCGACAACGTCGCCGTGGAGCAGTCCGGCGCAGGCTCCGGCTTCCTGCTGCTCCAGGCCTGGGCGGAGGTCGAGACGGACCCGGCGATCCGCGAGATGCTCGTCCGCCGCCGCCGGGAGGCCGTGACCGCGACCGTGGTCCTCCTCCAGGAAGGCGTGATGCGCGGCGAGCTGCCCGCGTGGCTGGATGTGCCCTCGATTGCCGAGGCGTTCTCGGCGCTGCTCGACGGGATGCTGATCCAGGCCGCCGAGGAGGGCGCGGCATATCGCAGGTCCGACCACGAGCGCCGGATCCTCGCCCTGATCGAGACGCTCCTCGCCGCCCGGTCCGCGGAGGCGCCGGAGCCCATCCTCGCCGCGCCGGCGCAACCGTACGAGTCGGTGCGCGCCCGCGATCGGCGCGCGGCGTCCTGACCCCTCGATCAGCCGCGGATCAGGCCGTTCTCGACCGCATAGCGGACCAGCCCGATCCGGCCACGGACCTGGAGCTTGGACGAGAGGTTCGCCAGATGGCGGTTGACCGTATGGACGCTGATCCCGAGCGCCACGCCGATCGACGCGGCTGACTTCCCACCCGCCAGGAGGCTGAGGATCTCGCGCTCGCGGGAGCTGAGCCGGGTCGTCGACTGCATCCAGTGGATCGAATTGTCGATGATCGCGCTCGCGATGGTCGAGTGGAGGTACTGCTCGCCGCGGGACACCGCCCGGATCGCGTCGACGAGCGCCTGCGACGTCGCTCCCTTGACCACGTAGCCACGGGCGCCGGCAAGGAGAGCCTGCCGAACGGTCTCGGCGTCCCGATGCATCGTCAGCACGACGATCGGCAGGTCGCGATGTCGGATCCTGAGGTCGCGGACCAAGCGGATTCCGTCGGCGTCTCCGAGCGTCACGTCGACCAGCAGCACGTCCGGCTTGTCGTTCGCGACGAGCTCGAAGGCCGATTCCGCCGTCGCGGAGTCGCCGCCGACCACGATGTCCGGATACGTCTCGAGGACCATTCGCAGGCCCTCGCGGACGATCGCGTGGTCCTCGACGATTCCGACACGGATCAAGTGAGTCGCCGGATTTGGCGGACGCGGTGCCGCGTCGGGCGGGAGCAGGAGCGCCGATCGCGGGTTCATTGGACGAGCTCCGGCGCACGGCTGCCGGCGTAGCTCGGCTGATCGGCCGGAGCGATCGGCACGACGAGTGCGACGCGTGTTCCGTGCCCGGGAACGCCGCCGATCGTCAGGGTGCCGCCGATCATCGCCGCTCGTTCGCGCATCCCGGGCAGACCGAGACCGCTCAATTGTGTCCGACCGAGGTCAATCCCGACCCCGTCGTCCTCGACCTCGAGGCGGAGGTGGTTGCCTTCGTCGAGCAGACGGATCTCGATCCGTCCGGCCTGGGCGTGACGGAGCGCGTTCGACAGCGCTTCCTGGGCGATCCGGTGCACCTCGAGCTCGTGGAGCGGCGGCAGCACCCCGACGCGGCGGAGAGATTCGTCGACAGTGACCGCGACGCTGCCGCCGGCCGTTCGGCCGAGCTCGACGAGGCTCGCGGCGAGGCCGCTCTCCGCGATCCGGACCGGGCGGAGACGGAAGGAGAGGTCGCGGGTCTCCTCGAGTGCGGCGACCGCCAGCTCCTGCGCCCGCCGGAGCGCGTCTCGCGCGTGCTGCGGTGGCGCCTGCTCGCCGGCCCACAGGAGCGACTCGGCCGCGTCGAGTGTGAGGGTCAGAGCCGTCAGCGTCTGTCCGACGCCATCATGCAAGTCGAGTGCGAGACGCCGTCGCTCGTCCTCCTGGGCAGTCATCAGCTGGTCGCTTGCCTGCCGGAACAGCCGGGCGTAGCGCGCGCTGACGACCGAAACGCGATCCGCGAGCACCGCCACCAACACCGCGATCGCGACCATCAAGGGCCACTCGGTCAACTCGAGGGGCATGAGCTCGACCGGTTGCAGCGTGGACGCGTTGGCGAACGACGAATAGCCGAACACCACGATCGTTCCCGCGATGATCCGGAGCAGCGTCGGGCGGAGGCCGCCCATGAACGCCTGGATCGCGAGGATCAGGAAGATCGCGTGCAGGAGCAGGTCGGGGTCGCCAACCTGGAAGAAGGTTGCGACGGCGAGCACGACGGCAACCGCATCGAGGGTGAACCGGATCGCGGGGACGTGTCGCGCAACGCGATTGGCGAATTCCTGCGCCAGCTCTGCATTGGTCGAGCGCGAGTTCGTGATCACCCGTATGCCCCTCGATTGATGGGTCGTCACTATAGGAAACAAGTACTCCGTCCTCAATGCTTCGTCATCCATCGCCCGGCGCAACCGGGGCATCGGTGCACCGCTTGGTCCAGCGCCCCTGAGGGAGGGACGTCGATGACTGTGAGGACGACAGATCCGGCTGACGATCTCCCGGGTTCGTCCGCCGCGACGATCTGGCGACGCACCGGGCTCGATGACGGGCTCGGCTCGGCGGCCGAGTTGCAGATGCGCCGGGTCGCGCGGGAGGTCCACGATTCGGTCGGCGGATCGCTGTTCATCGCCCGGCTCGCGGTCGAGCGGCTGCGCATCGGCAGCGCGCCGTCAGATGCGGTCGACGAGGCGGTCCACGCCGTCGACGATGCGATGTCCGCTGTCCGATCCCTGCTGCGCGAGGTCGACACCCCGTTGTTGGATGGCGGCCTGGTCGAGTCGCTCCGTCGCCTCCTGGCAGCCTATGCCGGCGTCGGTGCATTCGCGGGTCGGGTCCGACGTCATCCCCTGGAGCCCGACCTGCCGCGGAGCGTCGAGCTGACGCTCTACCGCGTCGCGCAGGAAGCCGTCACCAACGTGGCGCGACACGCGAACGCGTCGTACGTTGAGATCGATCTTCGCCAACGTCGCGGTCAGATCGAGCTCACCGTCTCGGACGACGGCAAAGGGTTCGATCTCGCGACGACCGACGAGACGTGGGGCCTCGGCGAGCGGTTCGGCCTGCGAGCGATGGGTGAGCGCGTCCGCCACGCCGGCGGCACGTTCGAGATCCAGTCGTCGCCCGGCTGTGGAACGGTCGTTCGGGCGACGATCCCGAACCCGCGAACGACCCCTGCGCCGGTCGCCCCCTCGGTGGAGCTGCGCGGACGCTCCCTGGAGCCGATCGGGTGACGATGTCCACGCCGATCACCGTCGTGATCGCGGAAGATCAGACCCTCGTCCGGGCCGGCGTTCGAGCGCTTCTCGAGTCGTTCGGTGGGATCCGCGTCGTCGGCGAGGCCGGCGACGGCCGCGCGGCGCTCGCGGAGATCGGGACCCACCATCCGGACGTCGTTCTCCTCGACATCACGATGCCGGGCCTCGGCGGCATCGAGACGCTGACCCGGATCGGCATCGAACACCCTGGAACCCATGTCCTGATGCTGTCGATGCACGACAACGAGGAGTACGTCCTCGCTGCCCTCCGGGCCGGCGCATCCGGGTACCTCCTCAAGGGCTCGGACACGGCCGAGCTGGAGTTCGCGATCCGCGCCGTCGCTCGCGGCGGCTCGTTCCTGACGCCGTCGCTGTCGCGTCGCGTCATCCGCGACCTGGTCGCATCGGGCGGCTCCGTCGAGCCCGCGGGCCGCCTGACCTCGCGCCAGCGCGAGATCGTCCAGTTGATCGCCGAGGGCAACACGAACGCGGAGATTGCCGCGACGCTCGGGCTGAGTCAGAAGACGATCGAGACGCATCGCGCCGACGTGATGAAGCGCCTGGAAATCCACGACGTCGCCGGGCTCGTCCGCTACGCGATCCGGGCAGGACTCGTCCCCGCCGACGCCTGAACCCTCCGGGCGGCGGCTCGCGGGCACGCCTGCCGCGCCAGGGCATCCGGGCGCAACTGTCTCTCTCTCGGTTCGCCTCACGCCCGCAGCCGCGCCCTGGGCGCGCGCCCCCGCCCGGGCCTCCCTCCTCGTCACCTCCGCGACCGTCTGCGGCCCCAGCGTCCAACGGTGGAGACCGGTGACGGGATGCACCCCCGACGCCGCCCGGCGGTCACCCGGGGAGGCCATCGGGATTTCCCCCGAGGGTCGGTCAGGTCGATCCGGCCAAGGTTCCCGCATTTCGCCACGGCGCCGGTCGGAAGCGTGCCCGATGGCGCACGCCGACTGTGGTCCACAGCATGTCGCTCAGCGCGTGTGCCACTTCGCTTGTTCGATCCATCCAGAGGGGCGGGCGAGGGGGGCACGGATTCGTCATCCGTGAGGGACACCCATGGGACTCATCCGTCGGTCCTCGGCCGTTCGAACCCCCGATCCTCGGGGCAGGGCGCGATCTCGGGCTCGATCCATCGTGGCCGCGGTGCTGCTCACCGCCGGCTTGCTGCCAACCGGATCGTTCGCGATCCCGGTCGCAGCCGCCACGACGACGATCCACCTCCGCGTGGAGAGCGCTCGCGCCTGGGCGCCGAGCGGGCTCGCCGACGGACAGGCGATCCCCGGCTATCACTGGTTGATCGTGAAGGACGACACCGGCGACCCGACCCACTATTCGGGCTCGGACACGGACTGCAAGCCGCAGTCGCTCGGAGGCGATCCGGCCTACCCGGCCAACTGCCAGTGGCCGTCGATCCACTCCGTCCCGGGTGGAACCGCCGCAGAAGCGTTCGCGCAGGGCGACCAGGCCGACCTCAACGACAGTGATGGGCTCACCCTGCCCAACGGCAAGTACATGATCAGCGTCACCGCCGACCCGTTCGACATCCCGGGCTGCACGTCGACGCCGACCGTCACCTGTCACGCCGACGGGTTCAAGATCGACGGATCCTGGTTCTCCGTGCCGAGCACGGCCCCGAACGGGCTCGTGACCGTCGCGATGCAGCCCTACCCGCTGCCGCTCCTCACGCTGCGCATGGCGGTCTGGAACGACCTCCAGACGAATGGTGCGTACGACACCGGCGAGCCGAACCTGGCGGGCTTCGAGGGCCACATCAACGACGTCCTCGGACCGGTCACGACGGACTGGTACGGCAACCCGATCTGCACCGTCTACGCCCACGACACCGACGGGCTGATGATCTTCGGCGACAGCCTGACGACGGGCTCCCTGACGCGCGTCAACTCCAGCACGCTGCGTGACACGACGAACCCTGGCTGGACCGCGAACGAGTGGGCCGGAAAGCTCGTCTACATCGCGGGCGGGTCGCAGGCCGGGCGGGTCTTCACGATCTCCGCCAGCGACAACCGGAACCTGACGGTCACGCCGAATGTGCCGAACCTCGGCGGCGGCAGCGGCGGTCAGCCGTACGTCGTGTTCGAGCTCGGCGACGCTCCCCTCGTCCAGACGATCGGCGGCCACTGCCTGAGCGACGCCGACGGCGTGATCTCGATCCCGTACCTGGGGCCCGACCGCTATGCCTCGACGGTCGTCCCGCCCGACGGCCAGGAGTGGTACCAGACGACGCACCCTCGAGGGCTGGCACGACTGGGACACCTGGTCGATCGAGGGCTGGAACGGCTACGACCCGGAGTTCGTCCAGGGTCGCCGAGCCCTTCCCGTTCGCCGAGTTCGGCTTCGTCCAGCGCCGCGGCAACCAGACGACCGCCTGCCGACGAACACGCACGGCGTCCGCGACCGGCTCGATCAAGGGCACCGTCGTCGGCATCGGCGAGTTCGCCCCAGCTCCTGGCCGGCTACACGATCGGCGGCGGCCAGGGCAAGCACATCATCGAGACCATCAATCGGCCGCTCGTCTCGCTGATCGACACGCGCAATGACGACACGACGGTCTATGTCGGCCGCGGCGACGCGGACGGCACGTTCCAGATCAACGACGTCCCGGACGGCGACTACGTCCTGTCGTTCTGGGACGAGGACCAGGCGTACCTGCTGACCGAGGTCGACCGTCAGCGTCCGCAACGGCCAGACGATCGACCTGGGCGTCCTCGACGTCGGCGGCCTGGCAGAGCCGGTCCACGGCAGGTCTGCAACGACACCAACCGCAACGGCAAGTGCGAGCAGCGGCGAGCCCGGCCTCGCCGGCCTCGCCCTGAACCTGCTCGAGCCGCGACAACTCGATCGCGTTCTACGGCGACAACACCGCCACGACCGACAGCAACGGCAACTACGACTTCCCGCGGACCTATCCGCTCGGCCAGTGGGTCGTCGCCCAGGGCTACTGGGAGCAGTTCTACACCGTCGGCGTGACGTACCAGACGAACAACCAGCCGACCGAGACGACGGTGATGGCCAACGGCGGGTTCGTCGACGTCAGCACGTTCAACCTGATCGGCGATCGGACACCGCATGGACTGGGCGGTCCACGCCTACGAGACGCCAGCCAACGCGCGCCTCGGCCCGACCAACGGCGGCATCGTCGGCGAGGTCGTCGCCACGACGACCCGCAACGAGCTCGACGCCCGCTTCCAGGCGCATCGAGTCGTACGAGCCGGGCCTGCCCGGCGCGACCGTCCACCTGTACGCGCCGGTCAAGTGCGTGTCCGGCGAGATCCGACGACGTCCCGCCGGCACGACCTGCACGCCGGAGACGACCGCGTTCGGGACGAGCTGACTACCTGACCGAGCGACGTCGACGGCTCGATCGTGAGGCTGTCCGACGGCGCCGACCAGGTCAGCGGCAACCCGATCGACCTCGTACGCACCCGTACACCAGCGAGACCTGGCAGCGGCCGACCGACTGCGTCGCCCGCGACGCGGACGGCAACCCCGTCGTCGAGCAGGTCCTGCCGCCGTCCAGCGGCGGGCACGACTGCCTCGAGGCGCCGCTGATGTCGAGCCAGGTCGGCGACAACAGCGTCGGCGACTTCATGCAGGTCAACGGCAACTACGGCTTCATCGCGCATCGACCACGACCCGACGACCGGGGCCGCGATCGCCGAGCAGGCAGCTCCCGCCGGGCGACTACCTCGTCGAGGTCGAGTCCCCGACGGACGCCAACGGCCAGCCGACCTACGAGGTCGTCAAGGAAGAGGACATCAACATCTTCTCGGGCGACCAGTATCGTCGCCCCCGGCGAGACGCCCGCTCAATCCGCCGCTGCCGAACCAGCACGCCGGTCCGAGCCAGCCAACGCCGGCGATCCCGCCGTTCCCGTGCGCCGGCCCGCTCCACATCGTCGACGTCGTCGAGCGACCGGTCGCGACGCGAACTTCGACGTGACCGACCCGTACGACACGCAGGGCGTCTACAACCCCGACTTGGTCGACGGCGGCGGCAGCCCGTTCCAGGGCATGCGCAAGCCGCTCTGCGACGACGCAGCTCGTCACCGTCCGCAACGGCCGCTCGGCCACGCCGAACTTCCACTTCAAGACGTTCAGCGGCTTCGACGCCGCCGGCAACGCCTCCGGCCGGCGCCGGCGTCCCGCTCCCGGCCGCATCTTCGGCCTCGTGGTCGACGACCTCAACCTGTCGACCAACCCGAAGGAGCTGTTCTACGGCGAGAAGTACGGCATCCCGCAACATCCCGATCGGCATCTACGACTTCGCGAACCGGCTCGTCAAGACGATCGAGACCGACCCGAACGGCCAGTACGAGGTCATCCTGCCCTCGACCTCGAGCTACAACTGCCCGCTGCCGGCGGGCCCCTGCCCGGGCATCTACCGCTTCCTGGCGAACGACCCCGGCCAGCCGGGCCATCTGAACCCGACTACAACCCGGCCTACCGGACGATCGGCGCGCTTCTTCGAGGTCTGGCCGGGCGTGAGCCTGCCGTCCGACCTCGCGCCGATCCCGGTCGCGTTCGGCGATCGAGAACCCGGGCACGCAGCAGACGCACCCGGCGCCGTGCCTCCTCAACGACCCGCGCTCAGCCGACGGCGCCGCAAGGTGCCCGAGCTGTTCGCGGTCAACAAGCCGTATGCGTCCGTCGACGGACACCGCGGCGAACCGGACGTTCACCGCTCCAGGGCCAGGACTTCGGCGCCGCGCCGGGCACGGTCACGCTGGACGGCGCGTCGACCGGCATCACGATCGACTCGCCGTGGACGCGACACGCAGATCGTCGTTCACGGTCGCCGTCCGGGGCTATCGCGCCGGGCCCGCACCAGCTGCAGATCACGGGCAGCGAACGGCCAGAGCACGGTCAACGGCCTGACGCTTCCACGTCCTAGCCGGCGCGACGGCTACAACCCGACGATCTACGAGGTCGGACCGGGCCGGACCGGCACCCGCCAGTTCAACTCCAACCCGACGCAACGCCGCACGCGATCCAGGGCGCGCTCGACGCCGCGGCGGCGCCAGGCCAGCGGCTGGTCGTCGTCTATCCCGGCGCGACCGGCACGCTTCAACCCGTTCGGCTCGCTACTTCGAGAACATCGATCATCCACTCCCCGGTGAAGCTCCAGGGCGTCGGCCCGGGCGGCGTCGCGGGCCGAACGGGAGCCAGCGTCCTCGGGCACGCGTCCTCGACGGCCTCGGGTACGGCACCGACGGCGAGCGCGAGACCGCCTGGGCAGGCGACGCTCGCCGTCCGTGCCGGACGATCCTCGGCCCGAACAACGCGGCCGCTCGACCCGGCACGACGCGCCGTCCCCGAGGGCGAGGTCATCCTGGCGGTCGCGACCGGTCGACCGTACGCCAGTACGGCTCCGCCGTCCTACACGGCGGCGATCGACGGCCTGCTGGTCCAGAACGGCGACGTGATGGACTTCGTCCCGAACGTCAACACGCTCGGCAACGGCCCGCAGGTCGGCGGCGGCAACAACACCGCCGACCAACCCGAACCAGGGCGGCGGCATCGTCGCCTTCGCCGCGACCCGGTTCCTCCAGATCACGAACAACATCATCCGGAGCAACGCCGGGCGCCTACGCCGGCGCGATCCGCCTCGGCACGCCGCTCGTCGGGCGACAACCACCTCGACGGCGCCCACATCGCCAACAACCGCATCCTCAACAACGGCGGCACGAACCTGGCCGGCGCCGTCGGCATCTTCACCGGCACCTACGGCTACGAGATCAACAAGAACGACCTCTGCGGCAACTTCTCCGCCGAGTACGGCGGCGGCATCAGCCACTTCGGGCTGACCGGCGGCCTCGCGGTCAACGGCACCCGCAGCTCGAGCGGCGACGCCGTCGAGCATCCACGACAACCGGATCTACTTCAACGGCTCGTACGACGAGGGCGGCGGCGTGATCATCGCCGGCGAACCGCCCGCCGACGCCGACGACCTTCGGCGCCGGCGCCGGCCCGGTCAACATCTACAACAACCTGATCGAGGCCAACCTGGCCAACGACGACGGCGGCGGCCTGCGCTTCCTGCCGGCCGGCAACTTCCCCTACAACGTCTACAACAACATCATCGTCAACAACATCTCCACGCACGAGGGCGGCGGCGTGGCGATCGACAACGCGCCGAACGTGCGCTTCTTCAACAACACCGTGATGAAGAACATCACGACGGCCACGGCGGCGACGAGCAACGGCCTGCCGGCGCCCGCCGGCCTGTCCACCGCCCCGAACAGCGAGCTTCCTGCAGGCGCGCTGCCGGCCGGATCGCCGATCTACAGCAACCCGCTGCTGTTCAACAACATCTTCTGGGACAACCGGGCCGGCACCTGGGACCCGACCATCCGGCATCGTCCGCGGGATCGGCATGACCGACTGCCGGCAATCCGGACCCGACCCCGATCAACCACTGGGACATGGGCGTCGCCCGGCACGTCGTTCCAGCTCAGCCCGACCAACTCGGTCCTGCAGCCGACGTCAACCCCGACGATCGTAGCCGCCAGCGCGACCAACAAGGTCGACCGGATCCGCTGGTCAGTCACGACCTACGACGATCGGCGATCGCGGCGCTCCCGTGGCGCGGCAACCCGAACTTCATCGCCAACGTCGTCGTGGCCCAGGACGTGCCGTGTCCGATCATGGGCGACTACCACCTGAGCGAGCATCGGCTCGCCCGGCCTTCAACCTGGGTGCGGCCAGCAAGGCCGTGCCGACGTACCAGCAGCCGCCGGACCACGCTGCCGGCCTCGACATCGACATCGACAACCAGGCCCGCCCGCAGCTCGGCGGCTTCGACGCCGGCGCCGACGAGATCCCCGCGCCGCGCGGCCGACCTGTCGATCACCAAGACCGACGACGCCACCTCCGCGGCGGCCGGGTCCACCGTGACCTACTCGATCGTGGCGTCGCAACGCGGTCCGGCGACCGCGACCGGCGCGACCGTGACCGACACGTTCCCCGCAGCGCTCTCCGCTGTGGGCATGGACGTGTGCCGGCGGCGGGTGGCGCGACGCTGCCCCGCATCGAGCGGCGCCGGCAACATGAACGCGACCGTCACCCTGCCGGCCGCGCGGCACCGTGACGTTCACCGTCACGGCCACCGTCTCGGCGACGCCGACCGGACCGTCGCTCGCGAACACCGCGACCATCACCGCGCCGGCTCGGTCGACCGACGCCAACACAACGAACAACTCCGCCACGGACACGGACGTCCTGACGGCGACCCTTCCGGCCTTGGCCGTCCTCGACAACTTCAACCGCGCGAACGCGAACACTCTTGGGGCCAACTGGAGTCCATCGACCGGGACCCAGGCGATCCGCGTCCAGACGAATGCAGCCCAGGCTTTCTCGACCGGTGTGGCCTTCTGGAACCTCTTGAACGCATCCACGTTCGGCCCGAACCAGGCGGCCGGGTTCACCTTCGCCAACGCCCCCGGCGAGCAACGACCGGCTCGTCCTGAAGGCGACCGGCGGCGCCGCGACTCACCCCAGAACTTCATCCGGGTGGCCTACGTGTCGAGCGGCGGCGGCCATTCCAGGTCCCGGTCCCGACGACCACGAACAGTGGTGGGTCGTTCAACACCCGGGCGACATTCGACGCCTCGTTCGCCTCCGGTGACCAGCTCACCGCGCGGGCGCCACCGACAACACCGTGACCGTCTACCAGACCGGGCGGGCGTCACCACCGTCGTGGGCGTCGTGACGATCCCGAGCACTGGGGGCGGCGCGTGGGCGCCGGGGACGGCTGGTGGCCGATCGGCATCCAGCTCCCGAGCGGGTCCCGGGTCGACGACTTCCGCGGAGGGACGGTGCCGTGAGTCCTGCCGGCAAGCCATCCCGGGAGGGGAGAGCCAGCGTGTCTGATCAGCTCCGGCGACAGCTTATCGCTCGACGCGACCTGCTGAAGGTTGGCGGGCTCAGCCTGATCGGTGCCGTCGGCGTCCTGCCGCGCTGGTCCGGTCCCACCCTGGCTTCCATTGGGCCGCGACGGCTCGAGCAGCTGGTCGGCGCCGGTGCGCCGTCGCCCGTTCCCACACGCTTCGTGCACCTCGCCGCGAGCGATGGGTGGATCTCCATCCCGGGATCCGTCAGCGAGGGCGGCACGACCTACAGCCCGGATCCACTGGCGCCGCCGGCGCTGACGACCTACGTCTTCGGCTTCCGTGACGTCACGAGCCTGGACGCCGGCCGGCCCGACGCCCGCCAAGACGACGAACAACCGAAGATCCTGGCCCAGAAGAGCCAGGTCCAGCACTCCGCGCCGCTCCTGTTCTTCGACGAGGGCGACGCGATCCAGATCACGCTCGACGAACCTCGGCCTGGCCGTGCGGCCGGACCTGACCGACTCGCACACGATCCACTGGCACGGCTTCCGGAACGCGACGCCCCTGTTCGACGGCGTGCCGGAGATGTCGATCTCCGTTCCGATCGGGCCGACTTCCCGTACTACTACCACCCGACCGACCCCGGCACGTACATGTACCACTGCCACAACGAGGACGTCGAGCACGTGCAGATGGGCATGGACGGGATCGTCTTCGTCCGGCCGGCGCAGAACAAGACGGGCAGCGGCGCGGCGGCCCGATCGCCCGCTACAACGGCGGCCCGGCCGGCGCTCCGCTCGGCTATGCCTACAACGACGGCGTCGCGCCTGAGCGACCCGCGCTCGACCGCCTACGACCGCGAGTTCGGCGATCTTCCTCAACGAGTTCTGGGCCCAGTCGCACTACGACGACGCGCACATCCAGGTGAGCGACTGGAGCGACTTCCACGCCGACTTCTACCTGATGAACGGCCGGTCGTACCCGGACACGCTCGCGCCGAACGGCGGCGGCACCGACCTGCGCGACCGGCGACCTGATCGCGCCGGCCGGCCGCCCGGACCTCGAGTCCCAGCCGATCTCCTCGCTGATCCAGTGCAACGCCGGCGACCGGGTCCTCCTGCGCTTCGTCAACCTCGGCTACACCCAGCCGTCGATGAAGCTCACCGGCATCCAGATGCACGTCGTCGGCAAGGACGCGACGCCCCTGCGCGGGCTCGGCACCGGCGGCCTCCGCAACGGCGCCGACACGAGCTACGTCGACCGACACGATCTACCTCGGCGCCGGCGAGAGCTACGACGCGATCTTCACGGCGCCGCCCAAGACCGGCGTCGGGCGTACGACACGTACCTGCTCTTCAACAACGCGCTCGGCGCGCTCAACAAGCCCGGCGGCTCCGGGCCTCGGCGGGCAGATGACCGAGGTCCGCGTGTACGCCGCCGGGCACGCTGCCCGCCGCAGACGGCACCGAACACGTGATCGCCTTGACAGACGACATGGCGACTGCTCCGCCATGCGCAGCTTTCGACCACACGGACGCTGCCGAGCGACCGCACGATGCGCTGCGTGCTCGCAGGCTGACCGTCGCTGGTCACCGCCTGCTCCTGGCCGCTCGTCGCCGCGGCGCGACGGTCGGATCGACGGTCCTGTGCCGCGAGTCCACCGACTCCGGCATCGTCTGCACGACGGCACCAGCCCGAACGCGACCTTCTCGCTGACCGCCGATCGCGGACTACATCAGCATGCCCGACGGCAACTCGATCTGGACCTGGAGCTACGCGCCCGAGCGGCGGCGCGTTCCAGTTCCCGGGGCCCGGTGCTCTGCGTCAACCAGGGCGACACCGTGACGGTCGTGCTGCACAACAGCCTGCCGGAGGCGACCTCGATCATGTTCCCGGGCATCGACAACGTGCAGGTCAACGGCGTCGCCGGCGCAGCCCGTGTTCAACGGGCGCCGGCGCTCACCTCGCTCGTCCCGGCCGCGGCGGCCAACGGCGGCTCCGTGACCTACAGCTTCGTCGCGTCGCAAGCCCGGCACCTTCCTGTACGAGAGCGGCACCGACGTCGGCAAGCAGGTCCAGATGGGCCTGTACGGCGCCCTCGTCGTCCGCCCCGCCGGGCACGCCGACTGGGCCTACGCCAACGACGGCGCAGCCCTTCGGCCAGTTCCTGCCGTCGACGAGTTCGTGATGCTCCTCTCCGAGATCGACCCGAACCTCCACTCGGCGATCGAGCTCGGGCAGCCGTACGACGTCACGCAGCTCCACCCGCGCTACTGGCTGATCAACGGGCGCGCGTTCCCGGACACCATCGCGCCGAACGACGCGGCCTGGCTGCCCAACCAGCCCTACAGCTCGCTCGTTCCATGTCACGGTGCACGGACCCGCCTCGCGTCGGACCCAACGGCCCAACCAGCGCCGGCCCTGATCCGCTACCTGAGACGCCGGGTCGCGCAATCACCCGTTCCACCCGCACGGCCAGAACGGCCGCGTGCTCGCGCGCGACGCGACGCCGCTGTTCGACGCCGCCGGCAACGACCTCTCGTACGAGACGTTCTCGTTCACGATCGGCTCCGGCCAGACCTGGGACCAGACCTACCACTATCGACGAACCAGGAGCACTTCGACCCGGTCAGCAACCCGATCCCGGTCACGGTGCCGCAGCTCCAGAACCTGACCTTCAAGGACGGCGCGACCTACTACAGCGGCAGCCCGCTACCTCGGGCCACAAGGGCCAGCTGCCGGTCGGCACCACCTCGCTTCAACGAGTGCGGCGAGTACTACATGGTCATGCACAGCCACGCGCTGTACGAGGTCGGCCAACTACGACGCCGGCTTCGGCGGGATGCTCACCCTGGAGCGGATCGATCCACTGCCGGCGAACAGGCACGCCGGCGCCTGCAGCCAGTAGGTGACGACGATGAGATCGATCCACTCTCATCGACGGACCATTCGGGCGCTCGCGGCGGCGACGATGCTGTCGGTCCTGCTCGGAACGGGCGCGCCGACGGCTTCGGCGGCTGGCGGTCCGCGCCAGGCGATGAGCCGCCCGGGCCTCGCGGCCACGCGGATCATTTCCCAGCTGACCCCGCCGCGAGCGGCGTCGACGCTGCCCGCGACGACCTGCAGCCCGGGCTGCGACCTCTGGGCGAAGACCGGGACGGTCGCCCTGCCCGGCGGACCGACGGTGCCCATCTGGGGGTATGCGTCGTCGTCCGTCGGGCTGGCCGGCCTGCCCGGGCCCACGATCATCGTCACCCAGGGCGACCCCGTGTCGATCACCCTCCACAACGTCGACATCCCCGGCGCGACGTCCCTGTCGCTCTCCCAGCTGCCGCTGATCCCGGATCAGACGGGCGTTTCGTCCGGCGGCTCGAAAACCTACACGTTCACCCCGACCACGCCCGGCACCTACCTGTACGAGGCCGGCCTGACTGCCGACGGGCCGCGCCAGGTCGCGATGGGCATGTACGGAGCACTCGTCGTCCGGCCTCCGGCCGCGACCTGCGCCGCGTGCGCCTATGACGCCGCGACCGCGTTCGACGACGAGGCCCTCGTCGTCCTCAGCGAGATCGACCCCGCGCTCAACGCCAGCCCGTTGACCTTCGAGATGGCCGGCTTCCCTCCGACGTACTGGCTGATCAACGGCATGGCCTACCCGGATACGGCGGCGATCGACAGCGGCGCCAGTCGGAACTTGCTGCTCCGCTACGTCAACGCGGGCCTCCGCCCCCATTCGATGAGCCTCCTCGGCCTGCACGAGTCGATCGTTGGCTTCGATGGCCGGCGCCTCGCAAATCCCACCTCGGTCGTGGCCGAGACGATCCCGCCGGGCGCATCGCTTGACGCGATCGTCACGGTCCCCCCGACGGCGACTGCCGGCGCTCGGTACGCCTTGTTCGATGCCGCCACGCACCTGGACAATGCCGGCGCCCTCGGCACGGCTGACCCGAATCCCGCCAACACGCCCGTCGCGTTCGGCGGCATGCTGACCTTCATCACGATCGCCGGGAGCGCGCCCGCGGGTTCGCCGACGACGGCCCTCGCGATCGCGCCGGACGCATCGAACGGGAGCGTGCCGGCGACCCTGACCGCCCAGATCGACGCCCACGGCGGGGCGACCGTCAGCGCCGCCGAGTTCTTCGTCGACGCCGTCGGCGCCGACGGCTCCGGTTGCGCGATGACGGGCAGCTTCGGCGCGGCGTCCGCGACCGCGACCAGCTCCACGGCGGCCTGCGGCCTCGACCTCGCGACGCTTGCCTCCGGCAACCACACGTTCTACGCGCACGGCCAGGATTCGAACGCCGCCTGGGGCGCCGTCGGCTCGGCCGTGCTCAACCTCGACACGACCGGCCCCGTGGTCTCCGGACTGGCCCTCTCACCGGCGGTCGCGAACGGCACCGGCGCCGTGGCGATCTCCGGGACGGCCAGCGATGCGACGACCGGCGGGCAGGACGTCGTCGAGGCCCAATACCAGCTCGACGGCGGCGGGTTCCTGCCGATGACGAGCAGCACGCCCGACGTCTCGGTGGCCGTGTCCGCAACGTTGTCCCAGGCGACGGTCAACGGCCTGTCCGAAGGGCCGCACCTGATCGGCGTCCGGGCCCGGGACTCGCTCGACAACTGGGGCGCCGTCGCGACGACGACGCTCGCCGTCGACAAGACCGGACCGTCGGCCAGCGGGGTCACAGCGACTCCGAACCCGACGAACGGGACGTTCGGCGTCCAGTCCGGCGCCGACACCTATTCCGAGCGGATCGACGCGTCGGTCAGTGACGTCGCCACGGGCAACCACGGCGTTGTCTGGGCGGAGTACTTCATCGGCCCCGACCCAATCGGCCCAGATGGCACCGGCGGCCGGATGCTCTCGACGACGGGCGTGTTCGGCGCACCAACGGTGTCCGTCTACGCCCTGATCGACCTTTACGCGCTCGGCCAATACGCCGACGGGCCGCACACGATCTCCGTCCATGCCAAGGACGAGGCGGGCAACTGGGGTCCGATGGCGACCGCGACCCTGATGATCGATCGGGTCGCCCCGACGTTCACGAGCCTCTCGGCTTCACCGAACCCGACCAACACCACAGCCACAAACAACACGACCTTCACGCTCACGGCAGTCGGCGCCGCCGACAACGCCACGTCGGTCACGACGGGCGAGTGGTGGGAAGGGACCGACCCGGGCGTCGGGAACGGGACCCCATTCACCGGCACCTCGAGCAGCACGATCAACTTCGTCAGCCTCGGCATGACGCCGGGCAACCACACGATCACCGCCCGGATCCGCGACGGCGCCCATAACTGGAGCACGACGCACCAGGTCGTGGTGAGCATCGTCTATCCGAACAACGTGTTCTCGGACGGCTTCGAGTCCGGTAACCTCAGCGCCTGGTCGGCTACGGGCGGGCTGGCGAGCCGGCGGACCGTCACGAGCGGCTCCGCCCAGGCAGGCACCTACAAGATGCAGGCGAATGTCATCGGCGGCTCGTCCGGCTACGCCCAGGACAACTCGCCATTCCTCGACGCCTCGTACCATGCCCGGTTCTACGTGAACCCGTCCGCCCTGACCGGGCTCGGCGGGACCGCTCGGACGGTATTCGTCGGGCTTGACGCGGCGAACGCGACGGTCTTCTCCGTCCAGATCCGCCAGAACAGCGGTCAGGACCAGGTCTCCGCGACGGTGTCCCGCCAGGGCGGCGGGGGCTCGTCGACGACCGGTTGGTACAGCATCAGCAACAGCGGCTGGACTCCGATCGAGATCACCTGGGCCGGCGCCGCGTCCGCGTCGTTCACGCTCCGCGTCAACGGCGTCAACGTCCAGACAGTCTCCGGGATCAACACGAACGCCTTCCGGCTCGACACCGTCCGGTTGGGGCTCATCGGCCCCGTCGGCGGAGGGCTGGGCGGCAGCCTCTGGTTCGACTCCTTCGCATCGACGCGCCGAACGGCCGTCGGTCCGTAGCCGGCATCTCCACCCGGAGTCGAGGCGGGTTCCCCCCGAACCGCCTCGACCCCGGACCCTCCAGAGGTGAGACGACCCATGCAGCCACTCGCGACCTTCTCCCCGCCGACGCCGCTCGCCGGCATCGGGGGTCCGCGGCGACTGGCCGCGATCCTCCTCGTCGCGATCGTGGCGCTCGGACTCGGCGTGGCGTTCAGCGTCGTCCGATCCGCCATCGAGCGATCGAGCGCGATGCCGACCAGTCCGGCCATCGAGGCTGCCTGGGGGATCCGCGTGTCCCAGGTCGCGGCGACTGCCGACGGCGGTCTCATCGACTTCCGCTTCGTCGTCCTCGACTCCGAGCTGGCCGGGAAGATGATGACCAACCCGACCCAGCTGCCGGTGCTCGCGGTCGAGGGCGCGGACGGTGCCGTCTTCTCGGCGGCGTCGATGGCGGCCCGCCACGACCTCGCCGTCGGCCGGACCTACTTCATCCTGTACCGCAACGCGGGCGGGATCATCCGTGCGGGTACGAGCGTCACGGTCGTCTTCCCCGACGGCCAGCGACTCGAGCACGTCGTTGCCCACTGATCTCGCCGGCCGGGGGCGCCGATCGGTCGTCGCACTGGCGGCGGCCCTGGTTCTTGCCGCGCTCCTCCCGGGTGGCGCCTTCGCCCACGCGACGTTCGTCGCGAGTGAGCCCGCCGACGGGGCTTCCGTCACGACCTCGCCCGACGAGATCCGGGTGACGTTCAGCGAGGCGATCTCGATCCCGCTGTCGACGGTCCGGCTCGTGGATGCCAATGGCGCTCTCGAGGCCGTCGGGCGCCTGTCGCTGGATCCGGCGAACCAGGCCACGCTGATCATCGCCACGCCCGGCCTCCGGCCCGGCGTCCATCGGCTGGAGTGGCGGGTCGTGGACAGCAGCGACCTGCATGCCTCGATCGGGTCGTCGGTCTTCGGCGTCGGCGAGCCGGCGACCGGGACGGGGTCCGCGGCCGCGGCCGAGACGGATCTTGGCGACGCGGCCGCGACCTTCCTCGACAGGTTGGCACAGGCGGTCCTGGTCGGGTCGCTGGCGCTGTACGCACTGCTGCTGCGGATCCGCCGAGGCCCGCAGGATGCCGTCGGAGTCCCGCGGCGGAGCGTTGCGTTCCTCGCGCGTGCCGCGGGCCTGCTGGCCATCGTCACCGGGTTCGGCAGCCTTCTCATCCGCACGCTCGGCGCCGCAGGCGATCGCTCTCTGGGTTCGACGGTGCTGACGGCTCTCGGCACGAGCCATGGCACCGCGTGGATCGTCCACGAGGTCGCGATCGTCGGCCTCGCGGTCGTCGCCGCGCGCTGCGCCCAGGCCGAATGGATCCCTGCTCCCCCCGGGAGCGCGCCGGAGCCGCGGCCCGCTGGCCCGCGCCTCGCGTTGGCGACCATCGTCCTGGTCGGGGTCGCGGGCGGCTCCGCGGCCTGGTCCGGCCACGCGGCGGTCGGCCCCGCGAACGAGCTCGCCGTCCGGACCGCTGCCCTCGCGCTGCACGACGTCGCGGCCGCGGTCTGGGTCGGCGGGCTGATCGCCCTCGCCGCGGCTGTCGGACCGTCGCTGCGCAGCGGTTCGGTCCGATCGGTCCGCCCGGTGCTCGCCGCCTTCGCCTGGCTCGCCGTGCCGGCCGTCGCCGGGCTCGCGATCAGCGGTGTCTACCTCTCCGGCCAGCTCGTCGCGACGGTCGACGCGCTCGTCTCCACCCCGTACGGTCGGCTGCTCGTGGCGAAGACGGTGGTGGTCGCCCTCCTCCTCGCGGCCGGCGCGTGGAATGCGACGAGAATCCACGGTCGTCGCCCCGCGAGCCCGGGCCGACGTGTCCTTCGGGGCGAGGCGGTTGCGGGCATCGCGGTCGTCCTGCTCGCCGGGACCCTGTCTGCGACGCCGCCGGCTCGCGGCCCGGGCGTCGACCCGGCGCCGATCGCCTCGACCGAGCTCGCCGAACCCGCCGACGATCTGATCCTCACCGCCGTCGTCCGGCCCAACCGGCCCGGCCCGAACTTCATCAGCGTCGGCGTCTTCGACACCCGCCGGCCGACTCCGGCGCCGATCAGCCGCGTCGTCATCCACATCGTCTCGCCGACCGGCGTCGAGAGCGGGCCGATCGCGGCCGCGCTCGCGGGTCCCGGTCGATACGAGGCTTCGACGGGCGGCCTGACGGTGTCGGGCGCCTGGCGTCTCCGCCTCGAGGTGGAGCGACCGGGGCGCGGAACCGCGCGCCTCGATCGGCCGTGGGTCGTCGCGACCGCCGGCGCCGCACCCGGGACGTCGCCGAGCTCGACACGCCTCGGCGATCTCGCGACTCCGTCCGCCCTGGGACTCGCGGTCATCGCGACCCTGCTCATTGCGTTCGCGCTTGCCCGCCGACGGCGCCGTCCGGATCAGCTCCGACGCGCATCCGCCGCCGACCGCCCACCACGATCCTCGCGGATCATCGGCCTCACCGGGGAGGGAACCACATGAGCCACGACGGCTGCCGATCCCGGCGCATGACCGCACCCATCGCCGCGATCGCGGTCTGCGTGGCCATGGCGGCACCGGTCGCCGCAGGGGGCCATCCGACGCGATCCGGTGCGACGCTCTCGGCCGCGCTCGTCGAGCGGATGGCCGCGACGGGCGACCCGATCGACGTGATCGTCACCCTGCACGACCGGGCCGACCTCGTGACGCCGGCTCGCGGGACCCGAGCAGAGCGGCAGCGAGAGGTCGCACGTGCCCTGCGCGGAACCGCGGACCGGGCCCAGCGGCCGTTGCGGGCTCGTCTGGCCGAGCTGCTCGCCGGCGGTCGGATCGCCCGCGTCCAGCCGCTCTGGATCGTCGACGCGGTGGCACTCTCGGCACCGCCCGACGTCATCGCCGAGCTCGCGGCCCGGCCCGAGGTCGCCTCGGTCGACGTCGACCGGAAGATCGCAGCGCCCTCGCTCGAGGCTGCGTCGCCGTCAACGCCGATCGAGCCCAATGTCAGCCTGATCGGCGCGCCGACCGTATGGGCCGCCGGCGACACCGGCGAGGACATCGTCGTCGCCACGGTCGACACGGGCGTGGACCTCGCGGCGACCGACCTCAACGCTCGCTGGCGCGGAGGAACGAACAGCTGGTTCGATCCCTACGGGCGGCATCCTGCGACGCCCGTGGACCTGAGCGGCCACGGCACCGCGACGATGGGCGTCATCCTCGGCGGCTCGGCGACCGGGACCCAGATCGGGGTTGCTCCGGGTGCCCGGTGGATCGCGGCGAAGGGCTTCGACGATTCGGGCCTGGCGACGACGAGCGCGCTGCACCGCGCCTACCAATGGATCATCGATCCGGATGGCAACCCGGCGACGCCCGATGCGCCGGATGTCGTCAACAGCTCGTGGACGATGAATGCGCCCGGCTGCTCGCTCGAGTTCGCCGCCGACATCGCCGCCCTCCGGGCGGCCGGGATCCTGCCTGTGTTCGCCGCGGGCAACTCCGGACCCGGCTCGAGCACGGACGTCTCGCCCGCCAACAACCCGGGGGCGCTCGCGGTCGGCGCAACCGACAACGGCGACGGGATCGCCACGTTCAGCAGCCGCGGGCCGACGACGTGCGGCCGGTCGACGGCCACCGCCTGGCCGGACCTGACCGCCCCGGGCGTCGCGATCACGTCCGCCGATCGCTTCGGCCTGACCTCCTCCAGCTCGGGGACGTCGATCGCGGCTCCCCACGTCGCCGGCACCCTGGCGCTGCTTCTCGCGCGCCAGCCGTCCCTGACCGTCGACCAGCAGCAGGCGGCGCTGCTCGCGGGGCTCCATGACCTCGGGTCACCCGGACCCGACTCGACCTACGGGTCCGGCCGGCTGGACGCGGCGGCGTCGTGGTCGTCGCTCGGCGGCGGCGGCGGAGGTGGTGGCGGCGGCGGTCTCGATGGAACGGGCCCGACGACGACCGCCGTCACTGCGAACCCGGCGCTCACGACGGGGCTGTCGAGCGTCACCGTCTCGGCGATCGTGGACGACGCGGCATCGGGCGGGTCGCCGGTCGTCGCCGCAGAGCTGTTCATGGACGCAGCGGTCGTCGACGGCGCCGGCCAGTTGATGGCCGGCACGTACGGGCCTGGTCCGGTCACGGTCAGCTCGATCCTCGATCCGGCCACGCTCGCGACCCTCGCGGCCGGAAACCACACCGTGCGCGTCCACGGTCGAGACGGGGCCGGCAACTGGGGACCGGTCGCGACGGCGGGCCTGACCATCGATCGCAGCGGCCCCGGTGTCACGGGCCCGTCGACGACCCCGGCGATCAGCCGGGGCACCGCGTCGGTCGCGGTCGCGGGCGTCGCGGACGATCCGTCCGGCGTCCGCGCCGCCGAGTGGTACATCGACGGCGACTCCGGGCCCGGTTTCGGGACGGCGATGACCGCGACCGATGGCGCGTTCGACGGCTCGCACGAGAGCGTTCGCGGGACCATGGCCACGGCAGGCGTCGCGAACGGCGAGCACCTCGTCGGGATCCGGGCGCGCGACGCGCTCGGCACGTGGGGCGCGCCGGTCGTGACCCCGACGATCGTCTGCCCGACGGACACGATCTTCGCCGACGGCTTCGAGACCGGCAGCCTGTCGGGATGGTCGTCCTCGAGCGGCTCGTCGGGGCTCGCCGTGCGGCCCGACGCGGCTACCGCCGGACGCTACGGGCTCCAGGTCCAGCTCTCGAGGTCGGCGTCGTACGTGGTCGACACCGCGCCGGTCGCCGAGCCGGCCCTTCGGGCTCGGTTCACCCTCGACGCCTCCGCGGCATCGACGAACGGCCAGCCCGTGACGATCCTCGCGGCGCTGAACGCCAAGGGCGCAACCGTGGCCTCGGTCGAGGTCCGACGATCGTCGGGAGCGGCCGAGCTGCGGGCGACCGCAAGCCGCCAGGGCGGAACGGCCACGACGGCGTGGGTCGCGCTGGCTCAGGGCGCCCGGACGATCGAGATCGGCTGGGTCGGCTCGCGCACGGGCTCACTCGATCTCCGCGTGGACGGAGCCGCGACCACCGTCGCGGGGATCGACACGAGCGCGGCCCGCGTGGAGAGCGTGCGTCTGGGTGCCGTGTCCGGGCTCGGCAGGTCGACCATCGGGCTGCTGCGCATCGATCGATACGTGTCGACCCGCACGTCCCTGATCGGCGTCTAGATCGCGCCGGCCGGCACCGGCGGCGAGCGCCGACCGGCTCGGCTGAACGGCGGGCGCTAGGGCCAGCGGGTCACGAGCCGCCCCAACGGCGTCATGTTCAAGGCGCCGTCCTCCTCGACCCACCACGCGGCGAGCCCGAGGGCCCGGGCCCGGTCGCCGATCCGTCGCGGTCCGCACAGGAAGAGGTCCTTCGTCCAGATCTCCGCCCAGGCGGGGTCTGGACCGGCGACCGTCACGGACAGCAGCCCGGCGCCGCCCGGCCGGCGCATCGCCGGATCGACGAGGTGATGGACTGGTGTGCCGTCGCCGCTCGTCCATCGCGCAACCCGGACCGACGACGTGCAGACGGAGCCCCGGGCCACGGCGATCACCGCGATCGGGTCTCCCGGGGCGAGAGGGTGCTCGATGGCGATCAGCCAGTCCGCGCCATCGGTCGCCGGTGATCGCGCGACGAGGTCGCCGCCGGCCTCGAGCAGGGCGCCCGCGTCGACCGGAAGTCCCGCCGCCACCCTCGCCCAGGCCCAGCGCAGGGCCAGTCCCTTGCCGATGCCGTGGAGATCGATGGGCTCGGTGACGGTCAGCGTGGCGGTCCGCGGATCTCGGCTCAGCCACGGGGTCGGCTCGCCGAGCGCCGTCGATCGATCCACCGCGGCCGGGAGAATCCCGGGCTGGCCGAGCCAGACGAGCGTCGTCAGGACGCGCGGGTCGAAGCGCCCTTCCGTCCGGCGCCAGGCCCGGTCGGCGAGCGACGCAGCCGCGTAGAGTCGGCGGCCGGCTCGGTGCGGTTCGCCGCGGCCGGCTCGCATGTTGAGGGCAACGATCTCGCTGTCGGCTCGATAGCCCGAGAGCGCACGGTCGACCTGGTCGAACTCGACAAGGACGTCGTCCCAGAGGCGGCCTGCGACGTCATCGGGGACATCGGTCACCGTCAGGGCGAGGGGCGAGCCCAGGGCTCGTCCCTCGAAGCGCAGCGCTCCGGAGGTCGGAGTCGCCGGCGGATCGCCTGGGGTCCTGGAAACGGCGGCCGGCACGCCTACGGCGCGCCCGAGGCACCGGTCGTGCCGCCGGCAGGCGGCGGCGCCGCCTTGGGCGGCGGCGGGGCCGGTGGCAGCCTGGTGGACGATCCGCCGGAGCTGGAATGCCCGCCGCCAACGCTCGACGCGTGTCCGGACGGCGCCCGGTACACGCCCAGGTTCAGGGTCATCGGAAGGGAGGCGGTCAGCTTCTCGACGGCGATGACCACCTGGTCGAGCTTCGCGAGGCGCTTGTCCATGGCCACCAGCTGGGACCGGAGCGCGTCGTAGCCGGCCGTGCCGATCGCGTACTGCACGCGAGCCTCATCGAGCCGGTCGCCCATCCACTGGTGGTGGTCGCCCAGGGCGGAGATCGCTGCCTCGACCGGTGATCGATCCGCGATCAGCGCGCGGTCGTTCTCGATCTGGAGCCGAGTCGTCGCGAGCAGGCTCATGGCGTAGACGCCGGTCGTGAGCCCGATCGCGACGCCCACGTGGTACGGCCGTTTCGCGTCGGCCTTCGGGCGGCCGGCGACGGGTGGCCCGTCGGCCTTCGGCCGGGATGCGGCCGGACTCGAACCCGCCGGCGACGGCCCGACCGATTGCGGTTCGACGCGCGGCGTTGCGGCGGAATCCATCGGCGTGTCCGTCATGGGACGGCGATCTGGCGGGTGCTGGTCGTCGCCGCTGTACGGATCTCGCCGCCCGAGCTCGTCAGGCAGTAGACCCGATACCAGTTCGATCCGGCCGGAGCCGACGTGTCCGTGACGGCGGTCGTCGAGGCGGTCTTGATCCGCGCGACGAGCGTGTCGAGATCCTCCGGCGGATAGTGGATCTCCGAGTCTCGTGAGCGAACCAGGGCGTAGCTGTCGAACCCGGCGGCTGAACAGGTCGTCCAGTCGGCGATGACGCCGCCGCCGCCGAGGGTCACGGTCAGGCTGAAGGATCCCGGCGGCGAGGTCGGCTGGCTCGGTGGTTTCGGAGTCGGCTTGGGGGTGGACCCGCCCGATCCGCCTCCGCCTCCGGAGGTGACCGGTGGCGGAGTCTTGACCGGCGCGCCGAGCGCGGCGAGCCTCGCGTTCGCCTGCTTGAGCAATTTGTTCACGAGCGTCAGCCGAGCCTCGGCCGTCTTGAGCCGGGCCCGCAGCTGTGCCGCCGTGGAACCGTCGGCCGAGACCTGCGCTCCGGTCGTGTTGAGCGCCGAGGTGAGCTGACCCGTCACGCCCGTGAGGGCGTCCAGCTCCTGCTGGAGGGACGCTGCTCGGGCCTGCTCCGCCGCCAGCTGTGCCCGCAGCTCCTCCATCGAGATCGGCGGAGCGGGCGGCGGCGCGGCCGCGGCCGTCAGATCGGCAGCGACGCGGACCGACACGAAGCCGACGACCAGGCTGATCACGACGCCGCAGGCGACGAGCGCACGACGGATCCGTTTGCTCACGTGGTGATCTCCTCGACGGGAGCGTTCGCCCCGGCCAGCGACGCCGGCGCCGTGGCTGCGGCGCGACCGTGGGGCGCGGCCGCACCCCCAGGCAGGCTGGTGGCGAACGTCGGGCGGGCCTGTTTGCCGACCCAGTAGCGATAGGCGGCCGCCGCCAGGACGGCGAGACCGGTGACGACGTAGAGCGGGCCGAGGGCGCCGGAGTCTGTTCCGGCGAGGATGCCGTGGGCCCAGGCCAGGCCCCACACCACGATGCTCAACCGGTGGATCTTCAGCCAGGTGCCCGCCGGAAGCAGCTTCGTGTAGCGGGCCGTCAGGCCGGTGACCAGGAGGGCGTACAGACCGAGCGTGCCGAGGGCCACCGGAACGCTCCGGAAGCTCGATAGACCCGGGATGAGCGAGCCGGCGATTCCGACTCCTGCGTACGGGTCGAGGACGATGCTCACGATGTGGGCGAGGAGGAACGCCACCACGAAGACGAGCAGGTTCTCGTGCCATGGGAACAGCTGCTTGGACAGCTTCCAGGTGGACTTGTTCACGGGGTGGCTCAGGATCAGACCGGTCGCGACGACGAACGTCAGCACGAGATAGGCGGTGATGCCAGAGGCGCGCGCCACCAGCCAGATTCGCATCTGCGCCTGGTAGGCAGTTGTGGCCGGGACCACCTGATCGGTCGCCGCGACGAGGATCAGTGCGAGCAGGGCTCCGAGAATCACGAGCGTCCGCGCGCTCAGTCGCATGGGCGGTACCCTCGACGGCGAACGGGTCTCCGGGTGGGCTCCGGATGGGAGTTCATGTTTGCGCCTCCGAGCCTTGGCTGGAGGGCACCGACGCCTCCGTAGGGTACTCCCGGCCGCTCCGCCGAGACAATCTCCGGGGCTCGTCCGATGGTCCCGACCTGGTCTGGTTGATGGTCCCGGCGCCGTCCGAGTGCTCCGGCAACCGCTGATCTCGCGACTCGCGGTCGGCAGCCGGCACGCTGCGGGATGTCCCGCGCGACACCTCGGGACAAACCCTGATCCGGCTGAACCGATGACCCGATGGCGGCCGCCGTTCGAGGCCGCCACGATCGAGCCCGGGTCACGCCCAGGCCTTCCAACGGGCACCGACGTCCCTGGGAGGCCGGGCGTGGCCCGGTGCTCGATTCCGCTCGCTAGACTGCCCCTCGATGAGCCGCGTCCAGACAGTCCTCGGCCCGATCGAGCCCGGGGAGCTCGGCTGGGTCCTGCCGCATGAGCACACGGCGATCGCCCTCTGGCACATCCCGACCCGCTGGGACTACTGGGAGCTTCGCCGCGACGAGCCGGTCCTTGTCGAGGAGCTGGCGGCCTTCCGGGCGGCGGGCGGCGGGACGATCGTCGACCTGACGCTCGATGGGGTCGGACGCGACCCGGCGTGGCTCCAGGGCCTCGCCCGGGCCACGGGCCTGCACATCGTCATGGGCTCGGGTTGGTACCGAGGTGCCCACTATCCGGCCGAGGCGCTCGTCGATCGCCGTTCCGTCGAGGACCTCGCCGACGAGATCGTCCGCGACGCGACCGTCGGGGTGGGGGAGACCGGCGTCCGGGCCGGGATCATCGGCGAGATCGGGACCGACAAGCCGTGGCTGAGCGCCCAGGAGGAGCGGGTCCACCGCGCGGCCGCCCGAGCCGCCCGGCGGACGGGACTGGCGATCACGACGCATGCCGTCGGGTCGACCGTCGGGCTCGACCAGCTCGACGTGTTCGAGGCCGAGGGCGCGGACCTCACCCGGGTCGTCGTCGGCCACGCCGACTCGAACCCGTCGCTCGAGTATCACCTGGCGATCGTCGAGCGCGGGGCGTCGCTCGAGTACGACTTCCTCGGGATGGCGTTCACGCCGCTCGAACGGCACGGCGAGGGCCGCATCGTCGACCTCCTCCGCGAGCTGCTCGCCCGCGGCCACGCGGAGCGGATCCTCCTGTCCCAGGACGTCTGCCACGACAGCCAGCTCCGCCGCTACGGCGGCAACGGCTACGTCTACCTCGCCGAGACGTTTCTGCCCCGGTTGCGGGACGCCGGCGTGTCCGAGGCGGAGATCCGGACGATGACGGTCGACAACCCGAGACGGCTCCTCACGATCGCCTAGGTTTCCAGCGTCGCCTCGACGCTCATCTCGACGTTGCCCGCGAGCGCACGCGAGATCGGGCACCCGTCCTTCGCCCCGTCCGCCGCGGCCTGGAACGATTCCTGGGTCGCGCCCGGGACGACGCCGCGGACGACGATCGCCGCCGACACGACCGTCCAGCCGGCCTCGCGCTTGTCGGCGGTGACGCTGACCTCGACGTCCAGCCGATCCACGGGCGTTCCGGCCTTCGCGAGGATGTTCGAGCAGGCCATCGAGAAGCACGAGGCATGGGCGGCGGCCAGCAGCTCCTCGGGCGAGGTGACACCGGCGGGCTCCTCGGTCCGCGACGCCCACGTCGTCGGCTGGTCGCGGAAGATCCCGGTCGTCGCGGCCGTGACCGTCCCGCGACCGGACGGGAGGTCTCCGGTCCACGTGGCGGTGGCGCGTCGGGTGGTTGCCATGACGGACCTCCTTGTCGGGGCTCGGATCGCGCTCGATCGGGCAGCTGTCACGGTCGGTTTCTGGAGTGTCGGGGTCGGCCCGCGGGACCCAGCGAACCGGCCACCGGGACGATGGTCCCACAGGTGCGTCATCGGGTCCGGTGGGGTCAGCGGCGGTCCGGTCCGGCCCGGTGACGCTCGGCGGCCGGCGTGCCCTGCCGGGACCGGATGACGATGGTGCTGTAATGTTTCTGGACGCGTGGGCCATTCCCCTGTAGCGCGGTTGTCGCGATGGTTGAGCCATGGAGCCGACCCCCAGCGCGCCCCACTCCCGCCAATTCACCGGGTTCATCCTTGCCTGCCTGATCGCCGCGGCCGCCGTCGCCGGTCCCGCCACGACCGCGGCAGCAACCGTCGCGCCGAGCGCAGCGGCGATCTCGGCTGCCGAGTCGGCGATGCTCACCGCCCTGAACAAGGACCGCGCCGCGGCCGGGCTCATCGCCGTCCGGGCGGACAGTCGGCTGATGGAGATCGCCCGCGCGCGGTCGGCCGACATGGTCGCGAACCACTACTTCAGCCACACCCAGCCGGACGGGCGGAACGTCTTCGACATCTTCACCCAGCAGCACATCACCTGGTATGGCGCCGGCGAGATCATCGCCTGGAACACGTACCCGACGTCCACGACGACCACGGCTGCCAACAACCAGTGGATGAACTCGCCCGGGCACCACGCGATCGTCGTCTCGACGAACTACAACTATGTCGGAGTCGGGCTGGCCTTCGACGAAGCGACCGGCCGGCACTACTGGACGGCGGTCTTCCTCAAGGGCCCGGACCGGACGGGTGCCAAGGCGACGATCGGCGCGGCGAAGATCACGGCCGGGACCAGCTCGACGAACCGTCGGGCACGGATCACCTGGTCGGGATTCGACATCCGGCTGCAGGTCCTGACCGCCGGCCTCCGATCGTTCACGGTCCAGCGCCGGGTCGACGGCGGCGCCTGGACGACGATCTGGTCCAGCACGACGCTCCGGGCGGCCACGTTCCGGGTGAACCTGGGGCATCGCTCCGAGTTCCGCGTCTCGGCGGTCGACAAGAAGGGCAACCGCGGAGCCTGGGTGTCGAGGGTCGTCGACCTCCGCTGATCTCCGCCGGGCGGGTCGGGTCAGCCGAGCCGTCCGCGCATCACCCGCACCAGGTCGCGGTGCCGGGCGACCCGCGGCCACGCCACCTTCCGGACGCCGCCGAAGGCGCGATGCGCTTCGATCGCATCCGCGAACGCCTCGCTGAACCCCTGGGCGGCCAATGGGTCGAACCCGTCCTCCCACCACAGGCCGGCGATCCGGAGCGTGTCGGTCCTGCGCTCGATCCGCGGCTCGATCCGGCCGACGAGCCGGTCGCCGAACAGGATCGGCAGGACGTAGTAGCCCCACCGCCGCTTCGCCGCGGGCACGTAGACCTCCCAGAGATAGTCGAAGTCGTAGAGCGTCCGCAGGAAGTCGCGGTCCCAGACGAGCGGGTCCAGCGCCGCCAGGAACGCGACGCCGGGCGCCTCGCCGCCCGGCGGCGTGCCCGCCGCGACCTCGCGCTCTGCCTCGCGGAGCCGGCCGAGCTCGTCGGCGGGGAGGTATCGGGGCCCGCGAATCCCTTCGATGGCGACCGGGAGCAACGTCCCGTCGGCGACCATCTCGTCGTGGAGCACGCGCCGCGCGGCCGTCTTGAGCGGCAGGCCGTCCTCCTGGCCGACCGCCCGCTGCGGCATCGTGCCGATCCAGATCTCGACGTTGCCGGTCTGGCCGAGCAGGCCGTGGGCGCGGTACCGCGACAGGAGCTTGTGCCGGAAGCGCTCCCGGACAGGAACCACCTGTGCGAGCAGCTCGGCCGGAAAGAGCCGTTCGACGAGGTCGTAGATCCGCCGGTTGCCGTCCCGACGCGACAGGCCGAGGATCCCCGATTCGGCGAGGGCCTCGAGGATCGCCCGGACCTGGTTCGTTGGCCGCCAGTACCAGTCGATCGCCGCCCGCGGCTCGACGTCGGTCGATGACATCGGGCCGGTCTCGCGGATCCTCGTGAGCAGCTCGTCGACGAGGTCGGCGTGCTCCACGAACGCCTCGACCTCGTGCTGCACCCGGACCCGGTCCCAGGTCACCCGATACCACGGCAGGTCCGCCGTCGGAACGAGCGAGAGGCCCTTGTTGTACGCCTCGTACAGGACGCGATCCTCGTAGAGCAGGCGATCCGTCATCTCGCGCTGGTAGCCGGCGACCCGCGACAGGAGGACGAGGTCGTGGTTCCGACCGGCGATCTCGATCGGGTCGAACTGGATCGAGCCCAGCCGGTCGAAGACCGCCAGGATCCCCGCCGATCCGGTGGGCAGCGAGCGAGGCGGCGCGAGGAAGTGGTGCAGCACGAGGTATCGCCGGGCGACGTCCGCAGAGATCGAGAGCGGTGTTGCTGACGGCCCGGGCGCGCTCGGGCGGGCGGGCGTTGCCGGACGGGCGGCGTCGGTCACGGACGCGGGGCTCGGAAGATCGGTTGCGACGGGCATGCAACCGATGATCGGCGACGAATCCGTCAGCCCTCGTCAGGTTTGGCGACGGCGGTCGCCGGAGAATCGTTCGCCGGCTCGACGGACCCGACCGCCTCCACGAGCCGGTCGATGAACGGGATCTGCGTCGCCTTCAGGCGGATGCGGGCATCGCCGGGCGAGAACCAGGCGACACGGTCGATCTCCGGAAACACCCTGCGTTGGCCGCTGTGGAGTGGCCATTCCATCTCGAACGTGTTCGAGACCGAGGCCTCGGGGTCGAGGTCGCCCTCGAAGGCCCAGGCGTGGACGACCTTGCCGCCCTTCTGGACGATCGACCCGAGGGCGATCGGCGACTCGCCCCCGGGCCCGACCTCGGGCGGATCCGATCCGACCTCCTCGGCGAACTCGCGACGGGCGACCGCGACGAGGTCCACCTCATCGGCGTCCGGCTCGCCCTTCGGGATCGACCAGTGACCCTCGTCCTTGCGCTCGAAGAACGGTCCGCCCGGATGGGCGAGCAGGACCTCGATCCCGCGCACTCCGGACCCGGGCCTTGCGAGCCGGCGGTAGAGGAGGATCCCGGCGCTCTGGCGGACGACCACGCGCCGCATCGTACCCGGGCCACCTGCGATGCACCTGCAACCCGCCGCCCGGCTCGGGCGGTCGGGGAGACACGGCGCCTCCGGCATCGTGGGCCCCAGCCGTTCAACGAGGAGATCGCCGTGCACGAACTGACCATGCCCGAAGTGCGCTTGAAGGACATCAAGCTGCCCGAGGTCGACCTGACGAAGGTGGAGCTGCCGAAGGTGGATCTCTCCAGGGTCGAGCTCCCGAAGGTCGACCTGTCGAAGGTGGAGCTCCCGAAGCTGGAGCTCACGAAGGTGACCCGCGAGCAGCGGAGCGCGGGCTTCCCGTTCCTGCCGATCGCGGCGTTCGTCGCGGTCATCGCCGCCATCGGTGCCGCGCTCTGGCTGATCACGTCGCCGACGGCGACGACGCGCGTCCGCGAATCCGCGGACCGGACGTGGCGCAAGGTCACCCGCCAGGCCACGGACGTGATCCGCTACGACGAGGACAACGACCTCGCGAGCCTTCTGCCGGAGTCGGGCCACACCCGACCGAGCGCTGACGAAGAGGCGTGGCCCGACTCGCTCGCCGATCTGGGCGCGACGGTCGGCGCCGGGACCGCGTCCACGACCGAGCAGTCTGCCGGCTGATCGCGCGTCCCCATCGATCCCCACCGCCGACCCGAACGGGTCGGCGGTTCGTTGTCGGGCGCCGAACCGGTCGTTGGCGGCGGACGCGCCTCTGCTATCGTCCGCGCCGATGCAGCCTGAAGTTCGCGCCACCCGTGCCGACGAGCTCGTCGGCTACATGGAATCGCTGACGACCGGATTCCTCGACCGTCCCAACGTCCAGGCCCTCGCCGATGAGGTCAAGGATCGCTGGGACCTGTCGCGGACCTGGGGGGCGTTCGACGACGGACGGGTGGTCGGGACGTTCCGGAGCTGGGCCGGCCAGCTGACCGTTCCCGGCTGCCGCGAAGTGCCCGCCGGGGCTGTGACCTCCGTGACCGTGCTCCCGACGCATCGGCGCCGGGGGATCCTCAGCCGCATGGCTGCAACCGCGCACGCCGCCGCACGCGAGCGCGGCGAGGTCGTGTCGATGCTGTACGCCTCCGAGTACCCGATCTACGGCCGCTTCGGCTACGGCACGGCGACGACCTCGGCGGCGTGGACGCTGCGGACAAGGCAGTCCGGCTTCGTCCCAGCGCCGGACGACGATGGCCGGATCGAGATCGCCGTCGCCGACGACACGAGCCTGGAGGCGTGTCAGGGCGTCTACCAGGCGTGGCGGATCCGGCAACCGGGCGAGATCTGGCGGCGGCCGGTCGTCTGGAGGGACGAGTTCGGGCTGACTCCCGACGTCTGGGGCAACAAGTGGAAGGGCTTCGTGGCCCTCCATCGCGACGCCGCGGGCCTCGTCGACGGCTATGTCCGGTACCACGCCGAGGAGAAGTGGGAAGACCGCCAGCCGGCCAACCGGTTGATCATCGACGACCTCCACGGCCTGACCGACGCGGTCGACCTCGCGCTGTTCCGCTTCGTCGCCAGCATCGACTGGGTCGTTTCGATCCGGGCCGAGCGACGATCGCCGGCCGATCGGTGGCCGTGGCACCTCACGAACCAGCGGGCGGCGACCCCGGAGGACGTCGGCGACGGACTCTGGGTCAAGCTGCTCGACGTGCCCGCCGCCCTCGAGGCGCGAACGTACGAACGGGCCGGCTCGGTCGTGATCGAGGCGATCGACGCGGATGGCGCGGATCCCGAGGGAAACCGGGTCGAGCGGCGGGTCCGCGTGGCACTCGACGCGAACCCGGATGGAGCGCGAGCCACGACAACCGACCGGTCGCCGGATCTCACGATCCGCTCCGGTGCCCTGGGTGCGGCCTACCTGGGCGGCACCCGGCTGTCGCGAGCGGTCCTGTACGCGGGCTTCGACGAGCATCGGCCGGGCGCCCTCGCCGAAGCCGACGCCCTGCTCGCGACGATCGACCCGCCCTGGTGCTCCACGTTCTTCTAGGGTCGTGGACGGCGGGGTTCACATCGCGGTCAACGAACGAGGCCGGCCCGCCGGGCCGGCCTCGTGCTCTGCGTGACGTCGAGGTCAGTGCTCGACGACCTTCTCCAGCTTGCCGGCGTCCGCGATCCATTCGGTGATCTCCGCCTCGCTCGGGATCCGGCGGACGATGCCCGGCCGGGCCGCGACGACGGATTGGAACGTGTCCTCGAGGCTCGTGGGATTGCGATGGGAGAGCTCCGCCGGCGAGTCGACGCCGGCGGCCTCGAGCAGGTCGCTGTACTGCGGCCCGACGCCCGGGATCCGCATGAGGTCGACGAGATTGACCCACTCCAGGATCTGCTTGCCGCTGATGGCGGTCGCCGCGGCGAGCTTGTCGCGACCGGATGGCGTGGCGCCGGCCGTCAGGAGCTCCTGGGTCGTCCGGACGCCGGCCGCAGCCAGCTTCTCGGCCTCGGCGGGACCGATCCCCTCGACCTGCGCGACCTGCGTCGGGGTGGGCGTCTCCGGCTCGGCGTCCGGTTCCGCGGCCGCTTCCGCCGCCGCGACGGCGGCGACCGGAGCCGCGATCTCGAGCTCCTCCGGCACGGACTCGACCGTCTTGGGGTCCTCGAGCAGCTTCTCGACCTCTTCGATGTCGTCGGGGACGATCTCCGAGACCACGAGCTCGCCCTCGAAGTGGCGGGCCTTCATCCGCTCGAACGCGACCGGCCAATCGGCCCGCTCGACAAGGATCGCCACCGCGGACTGGGACGCGGTCATGTTCTGGCCGAGCTCCTTCAGGAGCTTGTTCTTGATGCCGCGATCGAAGCTCGCGAAGAGGCCGCCGGCAGCGGCGCCCATCGCGATCCAGCCGACCGGCCCGAAGAGGGCGGCGAACAGGATGCCGATCACGCCACCCTTCACGAACCCCTTGCCGATCGAGTCGTCCTTGGTCTGGTGGAGCTTGATCTTGCCCTTGTCGGTCTTCGTGATCCCGACGGCGTCCCGCAGCTTGACGACGCCGTCGTTCGAGAGCTCCTTGAGCGCCGCGAGCGCGGCGTCCGCCGTGTCGGCACGCTGGTACTTGATGACCATGAAGCTGTATTTCTCTGCCAAGCCTCGGTCCTCCCCTGGGTGATGTCGTCGATGCCCCGATGGCGGTGTTCCGCCGGTCGTGGCGCTCGCGGCGGGAGTGCCGCCCGCGGCGGGAGTGCCGCCCGCGGCGGGAATGCCGCCGATCGTGAACTCCCCGCGAACGATGCGCGATGGCGTCGGCACCCGGGACGAACGGGACTTCCGGATGGGCACGCACCTCCGGTCGTTGACGCTTCGAGGGTTAATTCCGATAATGGGACTCGGAATTAGACCGGGCTGCGGCCCGACCCCCGGCGTCCGCCCCGGACGCCTCCTCCGGAGACCTGATGACCGCGACGCGTGACCTCGTCGCCGACCGACGCGAAGAGTTCGCTTTCCACGACGACATCGTCTATCTGGCCGAGACGAAGCGGGGCATCACCCGCGAGACCGTGGAGGAGATCAGCGGGTTCAAGGGCGAGCCTGACTGGATGCTCCAGGCGCGCCTCCGGGCCTATGACCACTTCGTCAAGCGGCCGATGCCGACCTGGACGGACGGGCTCGACCGGATCGACTTCGACAAGATCGTCTACTACCGCAAGCCATCCGAGCGCGAAGAGAAGTCGTGGGACGACGTCCCCGAGCAGATCAAGGCGACGTTCGAGCGGCTCGGCATCCCCGAGGCGGAGCGGAAGTTCCTCGCCGGCGTCGGCGCCCAGTACGACTCGGAGGTCGTCTACCACTCCGTCCGCGAGGAGCTCCAGAACATCGGGGTCGTCTTCACCGGGATGGACCAGGCGCTCAAGGACCACGAGGACATCGTCCGGAAGTACTTCGGGACGGTCGTCCCGGCGGAGGACAACAAGTTCAGCGCCCTGAACACGGCGGTCTGGTCGGGCGGGTCGTTCGTCTACGTCCCGAAGGGCGTCGAGGTCCCCCTGCCGCTCCAGGCCTACTTCCGGATCAACGGCGAGAACACCGGCCAGTTCGAGCGGACGCTGATCGTCGTCGAGGAAGGCGCCAAGGTCCACTACATCGAGGGCTGCACCGCCCCGATCTACGCGACCGACTCGCTCCACGCCGCGGTCGTCGAGGTGGTCGCGCTGCCGGGCAGCAAGGTCCGCTACACGACGATCCAGAACTGGTCGAACGACGTCTACAACCTCGTCACGAAGCGGGCCCACGCGTACGCGAACAGCACGGTCGAGTGGATCGACGCGAACACGGGCTCCCGCAAGACCGTGAAGTTCCCGTCGATCTACCTGCGCGGCGAGAACGCGACCGCCGACATCATCAGCGTCGCGGTCGCCGGCAAGGGCCAGCACCAGGACACCGGCGCGAAGGCGATCCACCTCGCCCCGAACACGAAGTCCCGGATCGTCTCGAAGTCCGTCTCCAAGGACGGCGGCCGGGCGACGTATCGCGGCCACCTGAAGGTCAGCCCCGGCGCGACGAACGTCGTCGCCAGCGTCCGCTGCGACGCGCTGATGCTCGACGACCACAGCCGCAGCGACACGTACCCGTACATCGACATCCAGGAAGACGACACGACGATGACCCACGAGGCCACCGTCGGGAAGATCAGCGCGGAGCAGGTCTTCTATCTCATGAGCCGGGGCCTCACCGAAAACGAGGCGCAGAACCTGATCGTCCAGGGCTTCCTCGAGGTCTTCACGAAGGAGCTCCCGATGGAGTACGCGATCGAGTTCAACCGCCTGGTCAAGCTCGAGATGGAGGGGTCGCTCGGGTGACCCTCGCCCGTGCACCCCGCGCGCCGCGGCGCGCTCCCTCGGAGCTCACGTTCGCCCTCGACGAGGCCCTCGTCGAGTCGTGGGCGGCCGACGAGCCCGACTGGCTCGCGGCCGATCGCCGAGCCGCCCTCGCCCGCTGGCGCGACCTCCCGGTCGAGACGAACCAGCTCTACACGACCTACGTCGACCTGCGGACGGCCGACCTCGCGGACGTTCGAGCCTGGCCCGAGCCCGCCGACGCGCCTGCCCCGGGCGCCCGCACCGAGGTCGTCGCACCCGACGACGTGGCGGCGTTCGCCTCGATCACCGAGGATCGGGTCGATGCGATCGTCCTCTCCGAGGCCGCCCGATCCGCCGGTGTCGTCCTCGACACGATCCGCGGGCTGCTCCGCCGGGATCCCGGCCTGGCACGTCGCCTGCTCGCCGACGAGCGGACGCTTCCGCTTGACGACAAGCTCGCCCAGCTGACCCGGGCGGGCTGGAACCAGGGGCTCGTCCTGCACGTTCCGGCCGGCGTCCGCCTCGACCGGCCGGTCGTCCTGCGGTGGTCCGTCGGCGCCGGCGGTCGAGCGCTGCTGACCCGCACGATCGTCGATCTCGGCGAGGGCGCGGCGGCGTCGATCGTCGAGGAGCTCGAAGGGTCCGAGGGCGCCGCCGAGCGCGGCGAGGCGCAGGCGCTGTTCACTGGCACGCTCGAGGTCCACCTGGCCTCGGGAGCCGAGCTGCGCGTCGCGAGCATCCAGGACCTGCCCGAGGGCACGGTCGCGTTCCAGCACCGCCAGGCGGAGATCGGCGAGGGTGCCTCGCTGCACTGGGCGCTTGCTCAGCTCGGATCGCGGCTCGTCCGGAGCCGGGTCGACAACCGCCTCGCCGGCAACCGTTCGACGGTCGAGCAGGTCGAGATCGTCTTCGGGGCAGCGGATCAGCTGTTCGACCTGACGTCCCACACCCGCCACATCGGCCGCGACACGACCGGCAACCTGCTGTCCAAGGCGGCCCTGCTGGACGCGACCCGGTCGTACATGAAGGGGCTGATCATCATCGAGCCGACTGCGATCGGCACCGACAGCTTCCTCGGCGAGTTCGGGATGAACCTCTCGAAGCAGGCCCGTGCGGTGGCGATCCCGTCACTGGAGATCGACCAGCCGGACTGCCGCCGAGCGGCCCACTCCTCGTCGGTCGGCCCGATCGACGAGAGCCAGCTGTTCTACCTCGAGAGTCGCGGGATCGGGCCGGCGGAGGCTCGCAAGATGATCGTCCTCGGCTTCCTCGAGCCGGTCGTCGCGCGGGTCCCGCTCGAGTCCGCGCGGGTTCGCCTGCGTGAGCTACTCGCAGCGAAGTGGGACGAGGGCACGGCGGCCGCGGCGCCGGCGGCCTGACCCCGGAGATGCCTCCACAACGAGTCGCGCCGTGAGGCGGATCGACCTCTGCGCCGTCGACGAGGTCGGCGATGGCGAGATGAAGATGATCATCGTCGACGGCACCGACCAGGTGCTGGTCATCAACCAGGGCGGCGATTTCACTGCGACCCAGGGCGTCTGCAGCCACGAGTACTTCGAGCTCGACAAGGGGTTCCTGACCGCGGGCACGCTGACCTGTGCCCTGCACCTGTCGCGGTTCGACCTGAAGACCGGCGAGCCGATCGACCCACCCGCCGAGCTGCCGCTCGAGATCTACCCGGTCGTGGTCGAGGACGGCCGGGTGGTGATCGAGGTCCGGGACGGCCCGCTCCCGATCAGCGAGGAATAGCGGCTCGTACCCCGCCGTCGCCGCCGGGCGGCCCGTCTCGCCGTCGCCGCCGGGCGGCCCGTCTCGCCGTCGCCGCCTCGACCCGCCGCCCTCGCCCTGCCGCCGCCTTCGCAAGTTGCGGCGCGTGGCTCGCTCCCATGCCCGGGAGCCGGAACCCGGTCGCCATCGCGATCGAGAGCCGAATTCGATCTCGGCGATGGCCGACAGCCATGGCCGGCAACGTCGCGACGGAGCGGCGCTCGGAACAGGTCGGTGCGCCATGCGCGGGAGTCGCCGCACGTGGGAGTCCGACCCGCAAGGATGCGGATCGGCCGTCCGACGCATGTCGCTGGCGCCGAACACCCTCCCAACGAGGCCCACTCCCACCGATGAGATCAGGCGAGGTTGCCAACGGTTCTTGCGAGGCTGGCACACACGCGCGGAAGCGTTCGTTGCGAGTCGCCCAGACCGCGCGCGGCAGCGCGCGACGCGGCCGCTACTCCTGGCGCGGCACCAGCTGGAGCGTCTGGACGGTCGCCTTGGACGTCGCCGTCGGCGTGAACGGCAGCGGGACCGTCTCGCCGTTCAACCAGGCCGGGATCATGTCCCCGTAGTGGCGGTCGAACGGGTTGCCGCTCTGGCCGGTCGACTGGATGATCCGCGCGCCGTCGAGGTCGCCGAGGTCCATCGAGAGCCGGAACGACGGCAGAGTCGTCACGCCGAAGACGCCGTCGATGCCGACCGGCTTGAACGTCGGGTCGTCCGGGTCCGGGTAGGCCCGTGACGGCTGGTAGTAGGCGTTGTTGACCGCGCCCGCCGCCCCCGGCGCCGCGTACGGCCCCTTGTTGAAGTACCACTCCAGCGGGGCGATCCCGGACGACCCGAGGGTTGCCTCCTCGAACGTGGCCTGGTGGGCGCGTCCCCACGTCCACGATGTCGCGTCGTTGCCGTAGGCGGCCTTCAGCTCCTGGCCGGCCTCGTCGAGCGCCCGGACGATGATGTCGTCGCGGGTCTCGGTGACGCCCCCGGTTCGGGTGTCGTCCCACCAGGCCGAGTCCGGCTCGGCGAGCAGCGAGATCGCTGCCTGCTGGGATGCCCCGCTGCCGACGTACTCGCGAGCGAGCGGGCCGAGCTCGTCGTCCACGATGTCGCGGACGAGGCGGTACTCGAAGGCGAGATAGGCCATGCAGCCGACCGACTCCAGCGGGCAGTCGCGCTGCTGCCAGCCGGCGATCGCCTGCACGACGAGCGCCCCTTCGGGGGACGTCAGACCCCCGGACTCGACGAAGGGCATCACCTGGTCGGCTCGGGTGACCTTCGTGTCGGCCTGGATTGCCCGCAGCGTGTCCGTCGTCACGCCGCCGTCCGCGGCGGCGGCCCCGAGCAGCTCCGTGACCCGCCGGGCGCGGTAGCCCGGGTCCCACTCCTGGGCGATGAAGTGCGGGTACTTCGCGTCGACCGCCGCGTTGTTCGCGGTCACGATCATCCCGCTCGGCGGGTCGAGCTGCCACGGCAGGTCCTCGAACGGGATCGTCCCGGTCCACTCCTGCCCGCCGGCGCTGCCCGACCGGATCCGAGCCCCATGGTCGTTCGGGTCGGCGCGGATCGGGATCCGGCCGGGCAGGACGTACCCGATGTGGCCCTTGACGTCCGCGTAGACGAAGTTCTGCGACGGCGCGCCGTACGTCCGGAACGCCTCGTGGAACTGCTGGAACGTCGTCGCGGTGTTGAGGTGGAACACGGCGTCGAACGTCCCGTCCACCGCGTCCGTCGCCGTCCACCGCAGGGCCACCAGCGGCGTGTCCTCGAGGCGGTCGTCGACGTCGTTGAGGATCGGGCCGTCGCGGGTTGTCCGGACGTCCATCTCGATCGGCTCGCCGCCGGCGACCTCGATCGTCTCGTGGCGGACCCCGAACGGGACCGACGCGCCCCCGACGAGGTAGGCGGCCGGGTTCGACGGATCGGGATCGATCGAGAACAGGTCCTGGACATCGGGGTCGACATTGGTCGCGCCCCACGCGATCGACCCGTTGTGCCCGAGGACGACGCCCGGGACGCCCGGGAACGACATGCCGGCGACGTCGTACGGGCAGGCCTTCGTCACGGCGCGACAGCGGAGACCGTTGATGTACCAGACCGACGGCATGCCGATTCCGAGATGCGGATCGTTGGCGAGGAGCGCGGTCTTCGTCTTCGTCTTCGACGGCCCGACGACGAAGTCGTTCGAGCCGATCTGGTGGTCGCCGGCGAACCCGTCCGCCGCGTCCAGGCCCGCGATCTGCAGGACCCGGTCGCCCGTGGCCACGAGGTCTCGCCAGGCGCTCGCGTGGGCGGGATCGATCGCCGAGGCGGTCGTCGACACGGCGCTCGCGACGTCCGCCGACGCGGCCGCCGTTGCACCCGCGCCGCCCGAGCCCTTCATGCCGCTCGGGGTGATCACCGGCATCTTCGGGTCGTACGGCGGGAAGAGCTCGTCGGTCACGGCCGGGTCGCCGAGGGCGCTGTCGGCGAGCATCCGGAACACCTCGGAGTCGTAGTTGCCGCCGAGCTGCCACGCCTGGACCTTCTGCCAGGCGAGCGAATCGGCCGCGGTCCACGGCTCCAGGTCGTAGCCACCGAGCCCGCCCTCGCCGATCTTCAGCCCGGTGAGCACGAACGGCAGCGACAGGGAGCCGTCGTGGTCGGCCATCCAGGCGTTGACGCCATCCGCGTAGGCGTCGAGCGCCAGCCGGGCATCCGGGGAGACCGCGGCCAGGTCGCGCTCCGCCGCCTGCCGCCAGCCAAGCGTCCGGATGAACCGGTCCTCGCTCACCGTGCTCGATCCGAACAGCTCCGACAGCCGGCCGGACGAGATGTGGCGCCAGACCTCCATCTGCCACATCCGGTCCTGGGCGTGGACGTAGCCCTGGGCCTCGAACAGGTCGTGCGGCGTCTCCGCCTCGATCCAGGCGATGCCCGCGGCGTCCCGCGTGACCCGGACCGGCTTCGTCAGGTCGTCGATCGCGAGCGTCCCGTTCGTCGTCGGGAGGCCCCGGATCGTGAGGACGGCGACCAGTGCGCCGCCCGCCGCGACGCCCACGACGAGGACGATGACGAGGATCCAGAGGACGCGCTTGAGCGGCCCCCCGAGACGTCTCACGGTCGACCCTCTCCCAGGGCGGCGGCTTGCGCGCCGGACGCGCGCAGTGTGCCTGCTCGCGTGCCACCGCGTCACGTCGTTGCGGCGAGACGCCTCAGCGCGGCAGCGACGTTCCGAGGCCCATGTCCGCCGCCCGCCGCAGGATCGCGTCGCCGAAGACGAGGTCCGCGAGCCCGACGCCCAGGTGGGTCACGAGCACGCGACCGCGGTCCGGCCGGCCCGTCCCGGATCGGATCGCCTCGCCGAGGGTCGGCCCCGGATCCGGGTACCCCTCGAAGCTGCCCGCCTCGCGGTTCGCGAGGAACTGCTCGCGCTGGTCGACGACGAACAGGGCGGCGTCCCGGGCAACGGACGCCGCGACGTAGGTCGCGTAGTCCACGGCGACGACGAGGGCGTCGGGCGCGAGCCAGTCCGGGGTGAGGACCTGGCGCTCGGCCGCCGGCGCGAACGATGCCAGCGTGACGACGACGTCGGCACCGGCCGTCGCCTCGCGGGCCGAGTCCGCCACCTCCGCCGAGCTGATGCCGGCGGTCCCGCGAGCGAGCTCCGCAACGGCCTCCGCGCGATCGGCATGCCGATCGAACACCACGACGGCAGGACCAGGCAGGACCGAGCCGAGGACCGGGAGGTGGCTCCGTGCCTGGACGCCGGCCCCGAGCACCGCCACCCGCGGCGGTCGAGACGCGACGGACGGCGCGAACCGGGAGATCGCGATGCCGCTGATCGCGGCCGTCCGATCGGCCGTGATCGGCCCGGCGTCGAGGATCGCGATCGGAACGCCGGTCACGGGATCGGTCAGGACGACGAGTCCGTGGATCGACGGGAGGTCTCGCGCCCGGTTGTCCGGGAACCCGGCGATCCACTTGATCCCGAGGAGATCGCCCGAGCCATCCGCGGAGGCGCCACGGAGATGGGCCGGCATCGCATGCGCGAACGAGCCGGCCGGCCGCGGATGGACGCCGATCTTCGGGGGCAGCTCGGCGTCGGCGACGAGCCCGACCATCGTCCGCTCGGCGAGCCGCAGCCGTTCCTCCAGCGGTGGCATCGCCGCCACGACGTCGGCCGCTCGCAGCCAGCGGATCGAGCGTGCGTCCGGGCCCGTCATCGATGGGAGTCTAGCGCCGGGTAGCATTCGAACCGTGACCCCCGACACGACCGAGAGCCTCGCGAACCTGCGTCTCGAGCGCGACGCGATCCTCCTCTACGATGCCCTCGCGGAGATCGAGAAGGAGCCCGCGCGCGCTTCGGCGTTCCGCCGGATCGCCTCGAACGAGCGACGACACGCGGACATCTGGGCGACCAAGCTGCGCGATGCCGGCGCCGACGTTCCCGACGCGCCGACCCGGCCCCGGGCGCGGGTCGCGGTGATCGTCCTGCTCGCCCGGCTCTTCGGGACCCGTGCCGTCAGCGACCTTGTCACGGCCCTCGAGGGCGACGAGGAGGAGATCTACGGCGAGCAGTCGTCGCCCGAGGTCGCCGCGATCGCGGCCGACGAGCGGGAGCATGCCGAGATCTGGCGCCGGCTGAAGAATCCTTCGGAGACACCCGGGGCGGCCATCGCGACCCGCGAGCGGTGGCACCGATCCGGCCGGTCCGGGACGCTCCGCGCCGTGATCTTCGGCGTGAGTGACGGGCTCGTGTCGAACCTCGCCCTGGTGATGGGCGTGGCCGGCGCGGCCCGCGACCAGAGCTCGTTCATCATCCTGGCGGGGATCGCCGGGCTGCTTGCCGGGGCGTTCAGCATGGCCGCCGGCGAGTACATCTCGATGCAGAGCCAGCGGGAGCTGTTCGAGCGGCAGATCGCCCTCGAGCGAGCCGAGATGGAGGCGATGCCCGAGGAGGAGGAGGCCGAGATGGCCGCCCTCTACCGGGCGAAGGGCTTCCAGGAGGACGAGGCGAAGGCGATCGCGCATCGGCTGTTCCAGGACCCGGAGCAGGCCCTCGACCAGCTGATCCGCGAGGAGCTCGGGCTCGATCCGGACGAGCTCGGGTCGCCGCTCGGGGCCGCGGGCGGATCGTTCGTTGCCTTCGCCATCGGGGCGTTCATCCCGGTCCTGCCGTACCTCCTCCTCACGGGAACGACGGCGTTCGTCGTGTCGATCGCGCTGAGCCTGGTGGCCCTCTTCGCGGTGGGTGCGGGCGTCAGCCTCCTCACCGGGAGAGGGGTCCTGTTCTCGGGCTTCCGCCAGGTCGGCATCGGCGCCGCCGCGGCTCTCATCACCTTCGCCGTCGGATCGCTGATCGGCGTGTCGGTCGCGGGATAGGGCTTCGCCGATGCCGGACGTCGCCGGGCGATTGCGGGCCGAGGGCCTCGACCCATCCCCCTGGTCGAACGGCCCGGGCGATCGCTACGGCGCGCACGACCACGGCTACGACAAGGTGATCGCCGTCGAGTCCGGTTCCATCATGTTCGGATTGCCGGACGACGGTCGGTCGGTCGATCTCGACGCCGGCGACCGTTTGGAGCTGCCGGCCGGGACGCGCCATGACGCCAGGGTCGGGTCCTCGGGCGTCACCTGCTGGGAGGCCCACCTCCCCGCCGGACGCCTGACCGCCATCGCCCGTCGTGCGGCCGGGGAGTGGTAGCTGGTTGACGCGCAGCCGTTGATGCGCATCGCGACTCAGATCGGGCTCGCGCGCGCTCGGCCGCGTCGGAATCCCGACCTGATCACGCTCGTTCATTGCGGATCCGAGTCGCGTTGCGACTCGGCGATTGGTGACGGGCGTCAGGGCAGAGGTCCGACCGGGAATCGAACAGGCCCCGGAACTGGGTCCGGGGCCTCGTGGGGTAGGCTATCGAGCCGGGTCTACAGGTTTCCGAAGCGAGACGAGTAGAACAGTTCGACCCGTGGGTCCGCCGTCCGGCGCGGATCCTCATTGCCCAGCACCGCGCTGAGAACTGAGAACAGCGCCAGGACTCCGAGTCCGAAGACGAACATCGCGATCCTCCGCTGCGTGACTGCCGCGGATCGGTGATCCCGTCGCTCATTGCGACGGACCGGCAGTCAGGTGTCTGATACTGGCATCATACCTTACAAACATCGCGAAGCCAAGCGATCTGCCTGACGAATTGGGACCAATGGCCACATCCGAACGGATCAGTCCGAACGACGCGAAGATTCTTGCGGTGCTCCAGCGAGACGGTCGCCGGCCGTACGCCGAGATCGGGGCCGAGGTCGGGATGAGCGGTCCGTCGGCGCACGAGCGGGTGAAGAAGCTCGAGGCCCGCGGGGTGATCCAGGGGTATGGCGCGATCGTCGATCCGCGATCCGTCGGGCTGCCCATCCTGGCATTCAGCTGGATCACCCAGGCGCCGGGCACCACGAGCGCGGATCTGACCGATTCGTTCGCCGCGATCCCGGAGATCGAGGAGTGCCACCACATCACGGGTGAGGCCGACTACCTCATCAAGGTCCGGGCCCGGGACACCCGGGACCTCGAGCGCGTCCTGCGCAAGGTCCAGGCGACCCCGCACGTCTTCCAGACCGAGACAGACGTCGTCTTCTCGAGCGGCTTCGAACGGCGGCCCCTGCCGGTCGCTCTCGAAACCGATGAGCCGGGGCGAGCGTAAGGGTGGCAGAGAACCGTCAGCCCATTGATGACGCCGCCCTCGTTCGCGAGGTCGTCGCCGGGTCGCAGGACGCGCTGGCGGCGATCTACGACCGTCACGTAGACGCGATCTACGCGACGGCGAGCCGATTGACGTCGGATCGTCAGGTCGCCGAGGAGGTGGTCCAGGAAACGTTCCTCGCGCTGTGGAACCGGGCCGAGCTGTTCGATCCGGGGATGGGTTCGCTGGCGGCCTGGCTGCACACGATCGCCCGGAACAGGACCGTCGACCGGTTGCGGGCGGCGGGCCGGCGGCCGAACCTCATCCCGCTCTCCGCGGCGAGCGGCGAGGACGAGCAGGATTCGGCGGCGCTCGACCGGCTGGTCGGGAGCGGAACGGTGCTGGGCGGGGCGACGATCGGCCTGGGGCCTGAGGGTGAGCTGGCGGCGACGGAGCTGCGGCAGGTCCTCCGGGACGCGCTCGCGGAGCTGCCGGAGTCCGAGCGGACGGCGATCGTCCTCGCGTACCGCGAGGAGCTGACGCAGACCGAGATTGCCGAGCGGCTGGGATGGCCCCTCGGGACCGTGAAGACACGGACGCGGCGTGCGCTGCTTCGGCTGCGCGAGACGCTCGCGGACGACCTTGGGCCGACCGCCGGCCGGGCAACGATCCCGGTGCCGATCGGCGAACGAATCGAATGACGATGGGAGCGATGGACCACAACGAGGTACGAGAGCTGCTCGCGGACGCCGCGGTCGAACCGGGCGGGCTGGAGCGAATGATGGCCGGGGACACGCCGAACGCGGCGCTCGTCGCCGGTCACCTTGCGGGCTGCCCGGAATGCACGCAGGAGATGGAGCGGCTGCGCCGGACGGTCGGGGTGATCCGCCCCGCGGTCCGGGCGGTGCCCCCGCCCGAGCTCCGGCAGCGGACGCTGGACTACGTCGCGGCCATGGGCCGGCCGCGGGGAGCCGAGGCCGCCGCCGGCGTCGCCGCGATGCCCGCGGCCGCGATGCCCTCGGGCGCGATCGCGTCCTCGCAGGTTCCCGTCACGGCCGTTGCATCGGCCGGCTCGACGCCCCGGGCCTCCCGGGCCCCATGGCGGACCCTGGCGGCGATGGCCGCCGTCCTCGTTCTCGCCGTGGTGGGCACGGGGCTCGTGATGAACGCCCGACTGGACGCCGCGCTCCGGACCCAGGCGGCCAAGATCGACGCGCTCGGCGATGTCGCTCGCTGGACGTTGCGAGTCGACGCGCAGCCGGACGGCGAGCGGGTGGAGCTGGCGAGCACGACCGGCGCCCCGACGACCGGCACGCTCTTCTACTCGCCGTCGTCGAAGGAGCTCGTGGTCGTCGCCGAGCAGCTCGCGCCCCCCCCGGCCGGCCACGAGTACCGCTGCTGGGTCGAGATCAACGGCCAGCGCAAGCCGATGGGCAAGATGTTCTTCGGCGGCAACCTCGCCTACTGGGTCGGCGACGTCCCCGAGATCGCGAACGTCGACGACGGCGCGACGTTCGGGGTCACGCTCATCGATCTCGCGTCGCCCGGGACGCCCGGCGAACAGGTCCTCGTCGGCGAGGGCTGACGAGTCGGTCGCGACGCGACCGGGGTCCGACTCAGATCGGGAGGCCGTCCCCGTCGCTGCGTGGCGACCCCGCGGCCTGCCCGATCGTCGATCGTCTCGGCAGGCTCCCACCGACGGTCGTCCCCGGCGCCGGCCGCGGCTCGGGCGAGGTCGACGCGGGCTGGTCGGTCGTCCCCGCTGATGTCGCGACGGCCGGACCTGGCGTCGTTGTGCCCGCGACCGGATCGGCGACCGTCTCGTCCGGCGGCGGGCCCGCGAGATACGCGGCATGGAGCTCGAGGACGACCGCGACCTCTTCAATGACGATGGGGCTGCCCGCGCGTCGCAGCTCCTCGGCGATCCAGCGGGCCTCGCCCGCGCGCTCCCGTGCGGCGACGTCGGCATCACGTCGCGCGCTGTCGGCGAGGATGAGCCAGACGAGGCCCGCGCCGATCACGAGGCCGACGATCAGGAGCCACCAGTTGAACTCCGCGTTCACCCCGGGAGAGTACAGGGAACTGCCGAACGGCCGCGGTCACGCGACCAGCCCGTACACTCCGCAGCCATGATCGACATCTTCCCCGACCCCGTCTTCATCCGGATCCTCGGCTTCCCCGTCTACTGGTACGGGATCGCGTACGCGGTGGGCCTCGCCGCCGTTTACTGGGTCATCGTCCGGGAGGCACGGTTCCGAGGCCTCGACGAGAACGTCGTCGGGACCGGGATGATCGTCGTCGCGGTCGCGGCGCTGGTCGGCGGCCGCGTCTACCACCTGATCGATCAGTGGCACCTGTACGCGGACCACCCGATCACCGCGATCCTCCCGATCGCGATCCAGCCCGACGGCTCCTACGCGTTCGCCGGCTTCACGGGGCTCGGCGTGCCGGGCGGGATCGTCACCGGCACGATCGCCGCCTGGCTCTTCATCCGGTACAAGCACCTGGACTTCCCGCAGTGGGCCGACGCGGTCGCCCCCGGCCTCTTCGTCATGCAAGCGATCGGGCGCTGGGGCAACTTCTTCAACCAGGAGCTGTACGGGCCGCCGACGACCCTGCCGTGGGGGATCACGATCGACTGCGCCCATCGGATCGCCGACTACCCGTGCTCGACGTATCCGATCACGACGCACTTTCACCCGTTGTTCCTGTACGAATTGATCTCGGGGATCGTCGGGGCGCTCGTCCTGATCTGGCTCGGCCGGCACTGGTCGCGGCGGTTGATGTCGGGCGACCTGCTCCTGATCTTCTTCGTCTGGTACGGGTTGACCCGGTTCGTGCTCGAGACGTTCCGCCACGACAACTGGACGTTCTTCGGGATCCCGACCGCGCAGCTCGTCACGCTCGGGTTCATCCTCACGGGCCTGATCGGGCTCTGGTATCGACACGGTCCGGGGCGGCCGGCGCAGACCGCAGCCGATCTGCTGCCGCAACCCGGCGAGCGACGAACGGCCGACGACGAGGCGGCCTTCTGGGACGACGACGAAGCCGAGGACGAACCGGACGACGTCGAGGTGGACGACGACGACGAAGCCGATGGGGCCGCCGGCGTCGAGCCGCGCGGTGCCGCCGCGGCCGCCGACCTCGACGAGGGCACGCGTCCAGCGTCCTGACGTGCCGCCTCCGACGGAGCCAGCGCCGCCCTCGACCCGGAACCGTCCACCGCCGGGCCGGCTCTCCCCCCAGGCGCTTGCCGACGCCCGGGGCGGCGCCGTCGAGGGGCTCGCCTGGCTCGGCCGGACGCCGGAGGCGAAGGCGTCGATCCTGTACCGAGCGCTCCGCCTGCTCGCCCGCTTCGTCCTGTTCGGCCTGTTCCGGTTCCGCATCGAGACGTCCGGCCAGGAGCACCTGCCGCACGGAGGCGGCTACCTGCTCGTCGGGGCGGCGCACCGCGGCTGGATGGATCCGTTCCTCGTCATCCACGCCCTCCCGATCCAGCCACGCGTCTGGTTCCTCGGGAGCGCCCCGTCGACGTTCACGAGTCGCTGGCGGGAGCGGCTGGTCCATCGCGTCGGCGGGCTGCTGCCGGTCTGGCGCGGCGGGGTCGGGGCGGACCCGCATGTCGCCTCGGCGCGGGCGGTCGTCGGCAACGGCGCGGTCTTCGCCCAGATGCCCGAGGGCACGGTCAGCGGCCCGGCCGGCCGGATCGGACCGTTCCGGGTCGGCTGGGCGGTGATCGCCCTCCGGACCGGCGCCCCGATCGTGCCGTTCGCGATGGCCGGGAGCGAGGAGCTCTATCTCGGCCGCAGGATGGTGACGCGAGTCCTGCCGCCGACGTCGGTCGCCGGCCTGCTCGGTGACGATTGGGACGGCATCCGGCCCGCCGCCGGGTCTCGGGCGGAGCTCGACCTCGGCCGCCGACTCAGCACCGCTCTCGAGGGCATCCTCGGCCCGGTCGTGGTGGAGCTCCATCCCCTGACCGTCGACCCGCCGAACCATCCTCGCCGGCTGCGCAGGCGGCTGACGTGGCTGCTCCTCCGGCCGGGACGGCTCGACCGGGACGAGCCGCCCGCCGCCTGACCGAGATACGCGCCGCGGCGTCGTTCGGGCGACGTCCGCGTGCCATCCTCCGCGGATGTCCGGTCGGTTCGGCGTCCTCGCCGCCGCGTTCGCGAACCCTCGCCTGGCCCGGCTCCAGCTCGCGTACCTGACATTCGCCTTCGGCGAATGGTCGACGTGGGTCGCCGTCATCGTCTACGCCTATGGTCGGGGCGGTGCTACCGAGGCCGGGCTCGTCGTCTTCGTCGAGCTGGCGCCATCGGTCCTCCTCGCGCCCACGGTTGCCGGCCTCGGCGACCGGTTCCCGCGGGCTCGCGTACTGCTCGGGACGTATGCGATCCAGTCGATGCTCATGGCGCTCACCGCGGTCGCGCTCGGGGTCGACGCCCCGCCGCTGGCCGTCTACGCGCTCGCGACGCTCACCGCGACGGCGGTCAGCTTCTCGCGGCCCGTCCACGCCTCGCTCCTCCCGGAAGTCGTCGCCTCGCCGGACGAGCTCACCGCCGCGAACGTCGTCTCGGGCATGGTCGAGAGCGGTGGGTCGCTCCTCGGTCCCCTTGGGGCGGGGATCCTGATCGGGATCGGGGGACCGACGGCTGTCTTCGCGGTCGCCGCGGTCGGCAATCTCTTCGGGAGCCTGGCGATCGCGGGCATCGCCCGCGCGGCGCGGCCACTCCCCGCCGTCGCGCGGAGCGTGGTTCCGGGGCGCCCGGCGGAATCGCGGTTCACCGAGATCGTGGCCGGCCTCGCGGCGATCCGGTCGGACCGGCGGCTCGCCTCGGTCGTGGCGATCGCGACGTGGGCGACCTTCCTCATCGGTGCCCTCGACATCTTCTACGCGGTCCTCGCGATCGACGTCCTCGGCCTCGGCGAGAGCGGCGTGGGTTACCTCGGCGCGGCGGCCGGCGTCGGGGCCACGATCGGGGCCGCGGCGGCCCTCCTGCTGGTCGGGCGGGAACGACTCGGCGTCGCGCTCGGGGCGAGCTGCGCCCTGTTCGGCATCGCGATCGCCGCGATCGCGGGCGTTCCGGGACCGGTCGCTGCGGTGACGCTGCTCGTCGCCGCCGGCGTCGGTTCGGGGCTGACCGCCGTGGCGGCCCAGACGTTGATCCAGCGGCTCGCTGGCGACGACGTGATGAGCCGGGTCTTCGGCGTCCTCCAGGGCTTGATGATGGGCTCGACCGCGGTCGGGGCGCTGGCGGTGCCGCTGCTCGTGGCCGCGGTCGGCGACCGCATCGCCTTCGCGATCGCCGGCCTGTCCCTCCCGATCGCGTTCCTGATCCTCGGTCGGGCGATCCGGGCAGCCGACCGCCTCGACCCGGCGCGCGCTGAGGAGCTGCGGCTGCTCCGCGGCCTGTCGATGCTCGGTCCCCTGTCGGCGCCGGTCCTCGAACGGCTCGCGACGGCAGCCGTGCGCGTCGAGGTCCCGAAGGGAACGACGGTGATCCGGGCCGGCGAGCCGGGCGACAGCTTCTATGTCGTGACCGTCGGCGAGCTGGAGGTCGAGGTCGACGGCATGGACGTCCGGCGCCTCGGGAGCGGCGACGGCTTCGGCGAGATCGCCCTCGTCCGCGACGTGCCCCGGACCGCCACGGTGCGGGCGGAAACCGACGCAGGCCTCCTGGCGATCGGCCGCGAGCCGTTCCTGGCGGCCCTGACCGGCCAGCCACGCAGCCGCGTGATCGCCGCGGAGATCGCGGAGCAGCGGCTCGCCGAGGACCTCCTCCGCGGCTGAGGGTGTCGCCGGCTCCGGCGGTCGGCGGCAGCGTCGCCCCGGCTATCCTCGGGCCATGCAGTACGCCGAGACGATCCTCGACCTCGTCGGCCGGACACCCCTCGTCCGGCTCAGCCGGGTGACCCGCGACCTGGGTCCCGTCGAGCGCCAGCCGCTCGTCCTCGCGAAGCTCGAGATGCTGAACCCCGGCGGATCCGTGAAGGACCGGATCGGCCTGCCGATGATCGAGGCGGCCGAGCGCGCCGGGCTCCTCAAGCCCGGCGGGACGATCATCGAGCCGACGTCCGGCAACACCGGTCATGGGCTCGCGATCGCGGCGGCGCTCAAGGGCTATCGCTGCATCTTCGTGATGGCCGACAAGCAGTCGACCGAGAAGCAGGCGCTCCTCCGGGCGTACGGGGCGGAGGTCGTCCTCTGCCCGACGAACGTCAACCCGGAGTCGCCGGAGTCCTACTACTCGGTCGCCGCCCGCCTCGCCCGGGACATCCCGGGGGCGTTCAAGCCGGACCAGTACTGGAACCTCGAGAACCCGACCGCCCACGAGAGGACCACGGGCCCGGAGATCTGGGAGCAGACGGAGGGCCGCCTGACCCACTTCGTCGCAAGCGTCGGGACCGGCGGGACGATCTCGGGCGCGGGCCACTTCCTCCGCGAGCGGAACCCGGACGTCGTCGTCGTCGGCGCCGATCCGGAGGGCTCGGTCCTGTCGGGCGACACCGCCAGGCCGTACCTGACCGAGGGTGTCGGCGAAGACTTCTTTCCCGGCACCTACGACCCGGCGGTCGTCGACCGCTGGGTCCGGGTCAGCGACCGCGACGCGTTCGCGGCGGCCCGCCGGCTCACTCGCGAGGAGGGAATCCTGGCCGGTGGCTCGTGCGGCACGGCGCTCGTCGCCGCGCTGGCCGTCGCCCGGGAGCTGACGGACGCGGGGGAGGGGCCCGGCAAGGTGATCGTCGTCCTCCTGCCCGACAGCGGCCGGAACTACCTCTCGAAGGTCTACAACGACGAATGGATGCGGGTGAACGGCCTGCTCGCCACGACCGGGGCCGTCGCCCGGATCGCCGATCTGCTCGCGAGCCGCCACCACGAGGTCGAGCGGCCATCGGTCGTTGTCGCCCGCACCACCGAGCGGGTCGGTGCCGCGATCGAGCGGCTCCAGGAGTTCGGGATCTCCCAGATGCCGGTGTCGGAGGACGCCGAGGGGGACGCCGTGGCCGGGATCGTCGGGTCGATCAGCGAGAAGGGCCTGCTGGAGCGGGCATTCCGCGATCCGTCGATCGTCGATCGGACCGTCGGCGAGGTGATGGACGCGCCGCTGCCCCTTGCCGACGCCTCGGCCACGCTCGATGAGGCGTTCGCGCTCCTGAGCGGCGGCTCGCCGGCCGTCGTCGCGGTTCGCGGCGAGCAGCCGGCGGGCGTGGTCACGAAGCTCGACCTCCTCGAGTACCTCTCGCACCGGTCGCGCGGACAGGCTTAGGCGACGGCGGTCGTCAGCTCGATCGCGTTCGGCTTCAGCAGCGCCAGGTAGATCGGGCACCGCTCGCGCCAGGCGGCCAGCATCGCCTCGATCCGGTCATTCGGCGAGCTCGACGAGACCTTGATGTCGAGGGCCAGGTCGGCGAGGTCGGGGGCAGCGGCGTCGATGCCGAGCAGGCCGCGGAGGTCCGAACCGGCGCTGGCGATGGCGGTCACGTCGTCGATCTCGACGCCGAACTGCGGTGCGAGCGTGTCCCGCAGGAACGCGACGGCGCAGCCGGCAAGCGCGCCGAGCAGGTAGGCCGTCGGGCTCGGGGCGAGATTCTCGCCGCCGATGACCGCCGGCAGGTCCGCGTCCCAGTTGAACGGGCCGGCGGACAGGCGGGCCCGTCCGTTGACAAGCGTCGCAGTCACGGTGGGCTTCGTGCGAGCCTTCGCGGGATCGGCGTGGAACGTGGCTTCGGTCTCATGGATCGTGGCGACCATCGTCGGGTCCTCCGCTGACGAGCCTCCTCATCGGGCTCGTCGGCACCGTATCGGCGGGTGCGGCGCTTGCGGAACCGCGGTGGCACGCAATCCGCGGCGCACCCGGACATGGGACGTGGCGGCCGACACGCAGTCGTCAGGGTCGGCGCAGGTACCGGGCGACGGCGCCGGCCCGCGCGGCGGGGCCGGACAACCCGAGCTTCAGGTAGACGTTCGACAGGTGGCGTTCGATCGTCCGCGGGCTGAGACCCAGCTCCGTCGCGATCTCCTCATTCGTGTGGCCATCCGCGCAGGCCCGGAGAACCTCGAGCTCGCGACCCGACAGGGAGGTGATCGATCCGTCCTCGTCCTGCGCCGCCGCCGCCCGGTCCGGCTCGAGGAACGCGGTCACCTCGTCGACGAACGTGGCCCACGCTGGCTCGTCGGCGAGCAGGATGTGGTTGTTGCTGTCGAGTGCGACGAGTCGCGAGCCATCGATGCGCGACGTGACCTCGATGGCGTTGTCGAAGGTCATCGAGCGGTCCCCGGTCGCCTGGAGAACGAGGGTCGGCGCGGTGATCCGGTGGAGATCATCGGCGATGTCGACCTCCTGACGGGCGATCCGGCTCGCGACGGCGTTCTGCGGAGAGGTCGACACGCGCTGAAGCTCGTCGAACCAGCGGAGCTGCTCCTCGGAGGCGTCCGGGATGAAGCGCGTGGTGAACACCCGCCGGAAGACCGGATCCTCCTTGGCCCAGCCGACGCGGATCATGCTGCGATACGTCTCCTCCTCGGCCAGGGCGTCGCCGGCCCAGTCGAGCGGAATCCCGCAGACCGTGCCGTACAGGACGAGCCGGGTGACGTCGTCGGGGTGAGCGATGGCGAACGCGAGGGCGACCGCCGAGCCGCCGGACATCCCGAGCAGGGCGAATCGGTCGAGTCCGGCCGCGGCCACGATCGCCTCGAGGTCGGCGACCCGCGCCGCGAGCGAGAAGTCGCTCACCTCCCAGTCCGACATCCCGAAGCCGCGTTCGTCGTACCGGATCACCGTTGCGATCGCGCCGAGGTCGTCGAGGAAGTGGCGCCAGACCGGGCTGCGCCAGTCGTGCTGGAGGTGGCTCAGCCAGCACGACGCAACGACGATCGGCGGCCCCGACCCGTGGACGGCGTAGGCAAGCCGCGTCCCGTCACCGGATCGGCAGAACCGGATCTCCTGGTCGGCGCTTCGAAGGGGCGGCGTGCGCCGCACCGCGGTGGCCATCCTGGTGCGATGGTACGCCGTCGTCGAGGTGGCGCCGTCTGACTCGGCGGCTAGGCCACCCAGGGCAGGTGGATCGGCAGGAAGGCGTTCAGCAACAGGCCGAGGACGAGCAGACCGCCCGCTCGCCGCGTGTGGATGAACGCGGCGCCGACGAACCACAGCGGCCAGCCGACGTAGCTGTGCGGCGCCACCTCCGGACGTGGCGACGAGAACGTCTTCAGCACGGACAGGAGCCGCGGGATGCCGAGGACCACGAGGGCGATCCACGGCCCGATCCAGCCGATCAGGGCCGCCCCGATGACGATCGGGTAGAACGCGATCATCAGGGCCCGCGCGACCGCCCGGGCGCGTCGCTCGCCGAGGATGACCGGGAGCGTACGGACGCCCTTCGCGGTGTCGGCGACGATCTTGTCGATGTGCTTGCCGAACAGGACCGTCGTCACGAGGATCGCGTAGGGGAGGGACGCGATCCAGACCCAGCCCGGGATCGTACCCGTCGCGACGAAGAACGTCCCGACCGTCATCAGCGGACCCCAGACGATGAACACGCCCGGCTCGCCGAGGCCGTGATGCTTCAGGCGGATCGGGGGCGCCACGTAGAAGACCGAGATGAACAGGCCCGCCAGCGCGAAGGCGATGACGAGCGGCCCGCGTACGGCGGTCAGGTAGAGCATGATCGCGAGGTCGATCCCGTTCGCGATCAGGATGGCCGCGCCCAGCTGGCGCTTCGTGACCCAGCCCGACAGGATCGGGTGCGGGGCGTAGAGGGCGCGGACGTAGTCGTCGGTGTCGACACCGCCCTCCAGGTCGAAGTAGTCGTTGATCATGTTGTTCGCCGCGTGGGCGACGACCAACCCGACGACCGCGAGGACGAGGAGCAGCCAGTCGACGCTGACCGCGCCCGTGAGCCGTGCCGCGCCGACGGCCAGGAGCGCGCCGATGAGGCCGGAGGTGGCCGTCATCGAGAAGACCGCGGCCCGGGTGATGACCAGCCACTTGCTGATCGCGTCGGGGTGGGTCATCCCCTCGGGCAGATTCGCCGTGTTCAGGACGTAGCGCCACGTCGCAAGACGACCGACGGGCGGCGGAGCGGTCGTGGCGGCCGCCGACGTGGGGGTCGGAGCGACGGCGGGATTGGTGGCCATGACGGGAGCTCCGGTCTTCGGAAACGTGCACCTGCACGTTAGCATGAATTACTTCGACGGCCGGCAGCGGCCGGATGACATCATTGTGCCGATGTCCCCGTCCGACGACGCCTTCGAGACGCTCGCGGTCCACGCCGGTGCCGAGCCCGACGAGATCACCGGCGCGGTGTCGCCGCCGATCTACCAGACCTCGACGTATGCCCAGGACGGCGTCAACCGTCCGCGCCGCGGCTACGACTACGCGCGAAGCGTCAATCCGACACGCGAGCGCCTGGAACGAGCCGTCGCGGCGCTCGAGCGCGGGACCCACGGGATCGCCTTCGCGAGCGGCTCGGCGGCGACGGCCGCGATCGCCCAGTTCGCGTCGAACACCGAGGAGATCGTCGTCGGTGACGACGTCTACGGCGGGACGTACCGCTACCTCGAGCGGGTCCATCGGCCGAGTGGCGCGGCCGACGCCCGGTTCGTCGATCTGTCCGGCCATCCCGACCAGCTCTGGGAGCAGCTCACCGGCCGGACGCGCCTGGTGTGGTTCGAGAGCCCGTCCAACCCGAACCTGAAGATCACCGACATCGCCGCCGCCGCGCGCACGATCCGCGAGCGAGCCGCACAGTCCGGCGAGGCGCGGCCGCTCCTCGTCGTCGACAACACGTTCGCCTCGCCGGCGCTCCAGAACCCACTCGAGCTCGGCGCCGACATCGTGTTCCACTCCGCGACGAAGTATCTCGGCGGGCACTCCGACACAATCCTCGGGATCGCGGTCACCCGCGTCGACGCGATCGCCGAGCGGCTCCGGTTCCTCCAGAACGCGATGGGCGGCGTGCCCGGGCCGCTCGACTGCTTCCTCGTGCTGCGCGGGCTCCGGACGCTCCACCTGCGCGTCGAGCGGCACGTGGCCAACGCGACCGCGATCGCCCGGTTTCTCACGACGCGCGACGACATCGAGCGGGTCTTCTATCCGGGCCTGGCCGAGGGGCCGCACGCGCACCCCGGCGCGGCGCTGGTCGGTGACGGTCGCCAGATGCGGAGCGGCGGCGGGATGGTCTCGTTCATCCCGCGTGCCGGGGCGGGCGCCGGCGCCGAGCGGTCCGCGGTCGACCGCGCGATCGCGATTGCCGAGTCGACCCGCCTCTTCACGCTGGCCGAGTCGCTCGGCGGCGTCGAGTCGCTCGTCGAGGTGCCGGCGACGATGACCCATGCCTCGGTCGCGGGATCGCATCTCGAGGTCGACCCGGCGCTGGTCCGCCTGTCCGTCGGCATCGAGAACGTCGATGACCTCGTGGAGGACCTGCGCCAGGCGCTCGATCGCGCCTGACCCGGCGCCATCGGCCCGACGATATCGACACCATCGTTATCCCGTAGCCTTGGCGCGCCGATCGGTCCGTTCGAGGTCGAGATCGGTGCGGGTCGTGCGTAGGCGAGCGTCACCCGCCCGACTCCGACCTCCTGAGCGACTGCGTCGGCCCACCCGAGCCCCGTGAATATCGATGGCCGTCATATCGGCAACGTCTGCGATCGTCGCGGATGGGCGACGCTGGCAAGGCGCGGGGAGCAGCGGAGTGAGCGCACCTCAGGGTGCGTGAGCGAGCAGCGCAGCCGGCAACGCTGTCCAGCATCGTCCAGGCGCGAAGCCGGCGTGACTGACACGCCCCGGAGACTCCGGGACCTTTGGGTTGCGGACAGGTTGCGGCTCGGGTGCGGTACGATCTGCCCGACACGACTGCGGAAGCCGACTTCCTCGGGCCACGCCCGAGCTACGCGCGGCCGGTCGATCGAGAGCGATCGCCTGCGCGCCGAGGAGTCGAAGCTCATGACCCGGTCCGTTCCTTCAACCGCCACCGACGCGACGCGTCGGGCCGATGGGCATTCGTCCATCGGCCGGATCGTCCGCGCCAACCTGTCCACGGCCGAGCTGTACGAGGACGCCGTCCGCGCCGGCGAGGGCGTGATCGCCGCCGAGGGACCGCTCGTCGTCCGGACGGGCAAGCACACCGGCCGCTCACCGATGGACAAGTTCATCGTCAGGGAGCCGTCGTCCGCCCGGAAGATCTGGTGGGGGGACGTGAACCGCCCGATCGCCCTCGAGCACTACGACCGACTCCGGTCCCGCCTGATGGCCTACCTCGCCGATCGGCCCGTCTACGCCCAGGACTGCTTCATCGGCGCCCATCCCGCGCATCGGCGGAGCCTCCGGGTCTACACCGAGACCGCCTGGGCGAGCATCTTCTCGAGCAACCTGTTCCGGCGCCCGCCGGCGGCCGAGCTGCGCGACTTCGCGCCGAACTTCACGATCATCAACGTCCCCTCATTCCAGGCCGACCCGGCGACCGAGGGCACCCGGACCGGCACGGCGATCCTCCTGAACCTCGCCCGGATGGAGATCCTGATCGTCGGGACCGAGTACGCCGGCGAGATCAAGAAGTCGGCATTCACGGTGATGAACTACCTGATGCCCGACGAGGGCGTGCTGCCGATGCACTCGGCGGCGAACGTCGGCAAGGCCGGGGACACGGTCGTCTTCTTCGGGCTCAGCGGGACCGGCAAGACCACCTTGTCGGCCGATCCGCTGCGCAGCCTCGTCGGCGACGACGAGCACGGCTGGGGAGTCGACGGGGTCTTCAACTTCGAGGGCGGCTGCTACGCCAAGACGATCCGACTCTCGCCGATGTACGAGCCCGACATCTTCGCGACGACCCGCCGGTTCGGGACGGTCCTCGAGAACGTCGACCTCGACCCGGCGACCCGTGAGCTCAACCTCGACTCCGATCGCATCACCGAGAACACCCGCGCGGCGTACCCGCTCCACTTCATCGGCAATGCCGATCCGACCGGGATGGCGGGCCAGCCGACGAACGTCGTCCTCCTGACCGCCGACGCGTTCGGCGTCCTGCCGCCAATCAGCCGGCTGACGGCCGACCAGGCGCAGTACCACTTCATCAGCGGCTACACCGCGAAGCTCGCGGGCACCGAGGTCGGCGTGAAGGAGCCACAGGCGACGTTCTCGGCCTGCTTCGGGGCTCCGTTCATGCCCCGCCACCCGGGCGAGTACGCAGCGATGCTCGCCGAGCGACTCGAGGGGCACAACGTCCGGGCCTGGCTCGTGAACACGGGCTGGACCGGCGGTCCGTACGGGACCGGGGAGCGGATGAACATCAACCACACCCGGTCGATGGTCCGGGCGGCCCTCGCCGGCGCCCTGGACGATGTCCCGACCGAGGTCGACCCGATCTTCGGCGTGGAAGTCCCGCTGTCCTGCCCCGACGTCCCGACCGAGGTCCTCAGGCCCCGGTCGACGTGGGCCGACAGCGACGCCTACGACCGTCAGGCCTCGGCGCTCGCGCGGATGTTCGTCGAGAACTTCGCGGCGTACGCGGACGGCGTGTCAGCGGGCGTCCGGGCGGCGGGGCCCCGCCTCGTGGACGACGCGCCCCGGCTCCACGAGGCCGGACCCGGCGAGGGCTGACCGGCGCTCGACGCTGCGGCGACCCGACCGGTGCGTCAGGACGGGTTCGGGCGGACGAGGCCGTTCGGCAGGCCGTCGGCAAGCGTCGCAACGGTCGCCCCGAGGAGCACGAGGCTCCCGAGCACGAGGGCGACGGGGAGCGCGGCGATCGCGGCCGCGAAGAACAGCGTCGTCAGCATGGTCGTGTGACTCCGGTCGCGACGGTCAGGCCGCTGCGGCCCAGTACCCGGTCGGATCGAGCGCGGGCGTCTCGATACCGCCGGGTGTCGCCTTGGCGACGAACGCGCCGATCATGCCGACGATCGCGAGCAGCGCCACGAGGGCGACGAACGGGGCGTTGGCGAATGCGAGGTTGATGAGGTCGATGGGGTTCATGTCAGTGGCTCCGACTGGCGATCGTCTGGAAGAGCGCGGCGCCGAACAGGCTCGCAACGCCGAGCCCGATCAGGGCGATGCTGCCCGCGACGAACAACCCGATTGCGGTCAGCAGCAGTCCGACGAAGACGAGTGCGGTGGTGGAGGCGTTCACTTGCGAGTTCCCTGAGTGGCTTGATCTGTCGTGATCCTCGGATCCGCGGGCGGTGATCGCCATCGCCGCGCGACGAGCGTTGCGACTCGACGTATGTCCACGGCAGAGACGGACCGTCTGCCGCGGCTCCGTAGAATGGACGCCTTCGACCACGACTCCCGAACCCGAGGTCAGACACGCCCATGGCCAGGAACAAGGTCACCGTCATCGGCGCCGGCAACGTCGGCGCGACGACCGCCCAGCGGATCGCGGAGGCCGGTCTCGCCGACGTCGTCCTCGTCGACATCGTCGAGGGCCTGCCCCAGGGCAAGGGTCTGGACCTGGCCGAGGCCGCTCCGGTCGTCGGCCACGACAGCCGGGTGACCGGCACGAACGACTACGCCGACACCGCGGGCTCCGACATCGTCGTCGTGACGTCGGGCATCGCCCGCAAGCCCGGGATGAGCCGCGACGATCTCCTCGCGACGAATGCCGGCATCGTCCGGGACGTCGTCGAGGCGGCCGCGGCGGCCTCCCCCGACGCGATCCTGATCATCGTCACGAACCCCCTCGACGCCATGTGTCACGTCGCCATGCGGGCGTCCGGCTTCCCGCGTGAACGCGTCCTCGGCATGGCCGGCGTGCTCGACTCGGCCCGGTTCCGGTCGTTCATCGCGGAGGAGCTCGGCGTCAGCGTCGAGGACACCCACGCGTTCGTCCTCGGCGGCCACGGCGACACGATGGTCCCGCTGTCGCGCTACTCGACGGTCGCGGGGGTGCCGATCACGGAGCTTCTCCCGGCCGAGCGGGTGAAGGCGCTCGAGGAGCGGACGGCCAACGGCGGCGCGGAGGTCGTCGCGCTCCTGAAGACCGGCTCTGCCTTCTACGCCCCGGCCGCATCGACCTTCGAGATGGTCGACGCGATCCTTCGCGACCGGAAGCGGGTGCTGCCGTGCGCGGTGCTCCTGAACGGCGAGTTCGGGACGCACGACCTGTTCGTCGGCGTGCCCGTCGTCCTCGGCCGGGGCGGGCTGGAGCGGATCTTCGAGATCGAGCTGACCGCCGCCGAGCAGGCCGAATTCGACGCCTCCGCCGCGGCGGTCAAGGAGCTGGTCGACAAGCTCGCCTGACCCGTTCAGCTTCCCCGCTGCGGAGGCGCACCAGATCGCGGCGACCCGCGAGATCGCGGATTTGACCGGAGTCGAAGGCCGGGAGTACGTTCGCCCGCGGAGGGTCGGCCACGGGAGGGCCGGCCAGGGACCCGTTCCCTGTTCTGCCGCCATGCCTCGGCTGGACGCGCCGAGGTCCCGCGGTCGACGGCGGTTCGCGGTCGGAGGAACAGGCCGCAGGGCCTGAAAGGGAGGTCCATGAACCGTCGGCTGGGTGCGACCCTCGCGGTCGCGGCCTTGATCGTCGCCGGCACCCTGCCGGCGGCCGCCGTGGCGGCGTCGCCGCCGGCCAAGCGGCACTTCACCCGCCTCGACGTCTCGAAGATCGACCCGCAGATCAGCCCCGCGATCCAGGCGAACAAGCCCGTCACGGTCATGGTCGAGCTCGCGGATGCTCCGGCCAGCGGCCGGGCGGTGGCCCGGGCCAGGCAGGTCACCGCGGCGAAGCAGATCAAGGGACGTCAGGACGCGCTGAAGGGCGGCATCGCCAGGGCGGGCGGCCGCGTGCTGGGCCAGTACCAGTACGCCTACAACGGGATCAAGGTCCGGATCTCCGGCAAGGGGGTCGCGGCGCTCGCGGCACTCCCCGGCGTGACGGCTGTCCACGGCATCGCGACGTACAAGCGCGAGAACATCGAGAGCGTGCCCTTCATCGGCGCGCCGGCCGCCTGGACGTCCCTCGGCGTCACGGGCCAGGGCCAGACGATCGCGGTGATCGACAGCGGCATCGACTACACCCACGCGAACTTCGGCGGGCCGGGCACGCCGGCCGCCTACGCCGCCAACGACCCGGCCGTGATCGAGGCCGGATCCTTCCCGACGGCGAAGGTGATCGCCGGCTGGGATTTCGCGGGCAACGACTACGACGCGACGGGCGACGAGGGCTCGCCGACGCCGTCCCCGGACCCGGATCCGCTCGACTGCGGCATCGGGCACGGCTCGCATGTCTCGGGCACCGCGGCCGGGCAGGGCGTCCTGGAGAACGGGACGACCTATCCCGGGCCGTACACCAGCGCCGCCTACGCCAACCCGTTCGCGATCGGCCCGGGCGTCGCGCCGCGGGCCGGCCTCGTCGCGCTGAAGGTCTTCGGCTGTGAAGGCTCGAGCGACCTCGTCGTGGACGCACTCAACTGGGTCGGCCAGTACAACGCCACGCACGCGGATGCGATCGACGTCGTGAACATGTCCCTGGGCAGGGACTTCGGCCGCAACACCGATCCGAGCTCGGTCGCCACGAACGAGCTCGTCGCATCGGGCGTCGTCGTCGTCGCCTCCTCCGGCAACAGCGGATCGGGCGCGTACATCACGGGTTCGCCCGCGTCCGCTACCGGGGCGATCTCCGTCGCCGCCGAGGACTCGCTGGCCACCTTCCCGGGGGCGATCGTCGATTTCGCGTCCGCAGCCGACATCACCAACGCCAACAACCAGAACGCCTTCCCGGGGCTGCCGGTCAGCGGCACCCTGAAGGTCATCAAGACCGTCGGCGGGGCCGTCAGTCTCGGTTGCGCGGCGGCCGACTACGGTGCCCTCGCGCCGAACACGATCGTCGCGATCCAGCGCGGCGACTGCGCATTCGTCGACAAGGGGGCGGCGGCCCAGGAGGCTGGAGCGGCCGGCATCATCGACATCAACCGGGACGACATCGTCGACCCGAACGAGTTGCCGACGTTCGTCGGCATCAACCCCGACCTCTTCAACATCCCGATGGTCGGCGTCGGCCGCGGGTCCAAGGCGGCGATCATCGCAGCCGACGGACAGGCGGTGACGCTGAAGAACGGGGCGACCATCCCGAATCCGACCTACAAGCACATCACGGACTTCAGCTCCGCCGGCCCCCGCAACGGCGACAGCGCCGTCAAGCCGGACGTCTCGGCCCCGGGCAACTCGATCATCTCGACGCTCGTCGGCAGCGGCAACCAGGGCACGACGCTGTCCGGGACGTCGATGGCCTCGCCGCACGTCGCCGGCGTCGCCGCGCTCGTCCACGCCGCCCACCCAACGTGGAAGCCGCTGGCGGTCAAGGCCGCCATCGTCGGCACGGCGTCGGCGAGCTCGGCGAGCATCGCCGGCTACGACGTCCGGACCGCAGGTGCGGGCGCCGTCCAGGCCCGTCGCGCGGTCGACACGAAGGCGTACGCCACGACGCCCGACGGCACCGCAAGCCTGTCGTTCGGCTACGAGCCGCTCAAGCAGGCCTACAGCGAAACCCTCGACATCACGCTCCACAACACGAGCGGCTCGGCGATCCGCTACACGATCGCGGGCCAGGGGATCGTGGGGGTCAGCCCGTCCTCGATCCGGGTTCCTGCGCACGGCACCGCCCGGATCCACGCGACCGCCCGGCTGTCGGCCGATCGGGTCGCGGGCCTGCCGAACAACTCCGTCCTGTTCGGTGGCGCGCCGTGGGGCGGGGTCAACTCGTTCCGCGGTGCGGTGGTCGCGACGCCAGTCAGCTCGGGGCCCGGCATCTATCCCATCCGCGTGCCGTATCTCGCGGTCCCGCGCGGCCTCTCGAACGTCACCGCGGGCTCGCTCGGACCGCTGACGACATCGGGAACCCTCCGCGAGGGATCGATCAACATCCGCAACACCGGGATCCACGCCGGCTTCGCCGACGTCTACGCCTGGGGCCTGTCGGACCACCACGACGTGCGCGGTCCGGCCGCCACGAACGACATCCGGGCGGTCGGCGTCCAGGCCCTCCCCACCGAGGCCCTGACCGGCGATCCGGATCCTGGTGACGCCGCCCTGATCTTCGCGATCAACACCTGGGGCAAGTGGTCGACGTCGAGCTCGAACGAGTTCGACATCCCCATCTACATCTCGGATCCGGCCGAGCCGGACTTCGTCGTTGTCGGCTTCGACTTCGGCGCGGTCATCAACGGCGAGTTCGACGGCTCGACCGCCTCGTTCATCTTCGACAAGGACAACAACCTGATCGATGCCTGGATCGCGGACGGGGCGGCGAACAGCTCGACGATGCTGCTGCCGCTCCTGGCGAGCGACATCGGGCTCACCGCCGCCCACGGCCAGTTCCGCTACGGCGCAGCCGCGTTCTCGGCGGAGGACGACTCCCTCGTCGACGCCGTGTCCGGCAAGGCCGCGTTCGACGCGTTCGAGCCATCGATCGCGACGGGCCAGCTCGTCGAGCTCCTTCCCGGCGAGCGCGCGGCGATCCCGGTCTGGGTCGTCGACGGCGCGAAGCCGAAGGGCTGGATGATCGTCACCCTCGACGATCGGAACGGGGCGGCGCAGGCCGACCTCGTGCGGTTCCAGAAGCACTGAGCCCGGGAGGGGTCCCCGACCGGACGAACCGAACGGCCCCGGCAGCGCCGGGGCCGTTCGATGTTCCGGTCCATCCGGCAGGGAGGAGGTTCGCCGGAGGCCGGGGGGATTCGCGGCGGGTAGGCTCGCCGCGGGAGCGCGCTACGCGCTCGAGACGAGGGCGGGGCCGAAGGTCCGACGGTTGTACCCGAGCTCCGCGACGCGCTCGTGCGAGCGGTCCGTGGCCCGGGCCAGGGCTGCCCGGTAGGTCGCGTCGGTTTCCGGCAGCGGCGTGACCGACAGCTCGGACCGCAGGATCCCGCAGAGGCGGCGGTACTGGCGGACGATCTGCGATCGGCTGCCGGCGCAGCCGTAGAGCCCGATCAGGACGGCGTGGGCCTCCTCGCGGAGCGGGTCGCGCCCGACGAGCTCGGTGGCGGCCCAGCGGGCGCCGACCAGGTCGCCCCGCTCGAGCCGCTCCGCGGCGGCCGTCGCGAGCAGGTCCTCGTAGACGTCGCTGAGGCGCTCGCGCTCGGCGGCGAAGCACTCGTGTCCGAGGCCCTCGAGCAGGTCGCCGGTGTAGAGGGCGATCCCGCGCTCGGCGTCCTCCGCGGTGCCGGTCGCGAGCCGGTCGAACAGGTCGGTGTCGAGGTCGAGGCGGATGTCGCGGCGGATGCCGAGGCTGTCCTGGTCCGCCTCGATCCAGTCGTCGGCAACGAGGCCGGCCGAGGTGAAGGACGAGCGGATCAGCCAGAGCGCCTGGCGAAGGGAGGCGGCCGACGGACCGTCGAGATCCGGCCACAGCTCGGCGGCGATCGTGTCGCGCAACCGCAGGCGGGGTCGAATGGCGAGGAGGCCGAGGAGAGCCTGAGCGTGGCGACCGCCGATCCGGATCGGCGTGGCCCCCGCCCGCACCTCCAGGCGTCCCAGCAGTCGAATCGTCAGCGAGCTCGTCCCCTGCATCGCATTGCCTCCGCGACGGCGATCAGCGCCCGGCCCATGTTTCCCCCAGGGGCCGGGCGCTGCCGCCTTGAGGTCGCCGGTCCCCCCTGGAGCTGGCGACCTTCACCCCCGGGACGGGCAACCCCTCGTCCGTCCCAATCGACCGTGCTCCGAGGGAGACACCGCCGACGCTCGGAAATCGTGGTCGCGTTCGCGACCGTCCGGTGAGCGGGACGACGACACTGCATGTGTCGGGAAGCCGACAGGTGCGGCTGAACGTTCCGGGCCGTTCGGGCATCGGGCGGGCACGGCTACACTGCCCAACGTGCCGGATGCCGTCATCGCGTTCGACTTCGACCCGCTGGTTCACATCGGCGACGGGGTCGTCCGCTGGGAGACGATCGGGGTCGCGGTGGCGATCTTCCTGGCCCTCGTCGTCGCCGGGCTGATCGTCCGGACGATGCACCTCCGCGAGGACGACCTGCTGTTCGTGGTCCTCGGCGTCGTGCCCGGCGCCGTGATCGGTGGACGGCTCGGCTACCTGCTGCTCCACCCGGCGTTCTTCCAGGAGGACCCGAGCCGGATCGTCGACCCGGCCGTCGGCAGCCTGCAGCTGACCCTCGGCGTCGTGGGTGGGGCGATCACCGGGGCGCTCGTCGGCGCGCTCCTCGACGGCCGGCCGGGCCGGTGGCTCCACGTCGGGGCGCTGCCGATGCTCATCGCGGCCGGCGCCGGCAAGCTGGCCATGATCCTCGGCGGGACGGGCCAGGGCCAGCCGACGACCGGCGACCCGGCGACGGCCTACCTGGGACCGGGTCCGTGGGGCTCGCTCGGACCGGCGATCCCATCGATCCCGTCACAGGCGCTCGAAGGGTTCGCGACGCTCGTCGTGGCCGCCGTGATGGTCGTCGCCATCGGGTCGCCGCTCCTCCGCCGGCCCGACGGGCGAGCCTTCCTCGTCGCCCTGGCCGCGTGGGCCGCGGTCCGGGTCGTCGTCGCCACGACGTGGCGAGATCCGCTTGCGATCGGGTCGGTCCGGACCGAGCAGGTCATCGATCTCGTCGTGGTCGCGGGCTCGCTGGTCCTCCTGGTCGTGGTCGTGGCGCGCGGTCGTGGTCGGGGCGAGACGAGCGACGATCGGCCCGCCGTCGAGAGCCCGCAGCCGGCCTGATCAGTCGGCCGTCGAGGACGTCGTCGAGGAGGGGCTCGGCCGGGATTTCGGGTCAAGGATCGCCGTCGGGGTCGGGCGGGTCGTTCCGGGGGTCGGATCGAGCCGTGGCGTGCGGTCGTCCGGATCGCCGTGGACGACCAGGGTCCGCATCGCGACCAGGATGAGGATCGCGTTGGCGACGAGCGTCACGACGAACGCGGGCATCAGGAGATCCGGGGGCATGCGACCTCTGCGTCCGGGAGCGGGGATGGTCCCGAGTCTAGCCCGGATCGGAACCACGGCGCAGGACGAGGAGCGTCAGGTCGTCCGACGCCTCGGCGCCCGCGCGGAACCCGGTCACCTCGGCGATGACCGCCTCGACGATGTCCGCGGCCGATCGTCCCGCGAGCGACGACAGCAGCGTCGCGAACCGCTCCTCGCCGAAGAAGGCGCCGTCGGGCGAACGCGCCTCGGTGATGCCGTCCGTGTGGGCGACGATCGCGTCACCGGAGCCGACGACCGTCTCGATCGCGCCGGCCCGGATGTCCGCCACCATCCCGATCAGCCGACCCGTCGGCTCGAGCCTCGTCAGGCTGCCGTCGGCGCGCAGGACGTGGATCGGGTCGTGCCCGGCGCTCGACAGGGTCAGGTCGCCGGTCGCGCTGTCAAACACCCCGAGAACGACCGTCACGAAGAGCGACGTCGCCCGCTCGTCGATGAGGATCCGGTTCACGCGGGTCAGCGTCTCGACGGGATCGACGCCGTGGTCGGCGGCCGCATGGATCAGCCCCCGGACGTCGGCCATGAGGATCGCGGCCGGGATGCCCTTGCCCGTCACGTCGGCGACGGTGAACGCGAGACACCCTGGCTCGTCCCGGAGCGGGAAGACGTCGTAGAAGTCGCCGCCGATCTCCCGGGCCGCCTCGTATGCCGCCGCGATCTCCCAGCCGGGCACGGTCGGGAACCGGCGGGGCATCAGCGAGAGCTGGATCCTCCGGCCGATCGCCAGCTCGTCATCCAGCCGGCGCCGGCCGAGGATCTCGCGCTGGAGCGCGCTCCGCTCGAGGGCGATCGCCGTCTCGCTGGCGACCGCTGCCAGCAGCCGGCGGTCGGTGTCGCCGAAGCGGGCGGCCGAGGGTCGCCGGCCGAGGACGATCGCGCCCTGGGTGCCGCGGGTCGTCCGCACGACGGCGGCGAGGAGCGATCCGAACGCGTCGGTCGACGCCGGTCGATCGAGATCGGCGCACGTCCCCAGGATCGGATCCTCGGCGCTGAGCCGGGCGACGAGCTCCCGCGCGTCGCGAGCCAGCCGGTCGACGTCGCCCGGATCGCCGACCGCGGCCACGATCGGCGGAGCCGTCGCGCCGTCGGCATCGGGCGGCAGGACGAGCGCGACATCCGCGTGGAGCGGCCGGGCGATCGTCTCGAGGACCCGTCCGGCGATCTGCTCGGGCTCGACCACCGCCCCGATGGTTTCCGCCAGCCTGGACAGGAGCGACAGCTCGCGGAGATCGTCGAGCGCGGCCGCCGTCACCGCTCGCCGCGCCGACGCCTCCGCGACCGCCACGGAGAGTGCCGCCGCGACGGTCGTGGCCATCGCGTCGAGCACGTCGGCCGGCGCCGAGCCCGTGACGACGACCGTGCCGACAGCCTCGCCGCCGAGGACGATCGATCGACTGGACGTCGGGCGTCCGGGCTGCACGACGTCGCCGTGCGCGGCGAACCGCTCCCCGTGAGCGTCGCGGACCTCGATCGTGCTGTCGGGTGACAGCCCGGCCGCCGCGCTGAGGAGCGCCTCGATGGCCGCCGGCTCGATCAGCCTGCCGAGTGCCGCGGCGGCCACGGGGCGGGCGGACCGCGTCAGGAGGAGGCCGCTGCGACCGCGGCGTCCCGATCGGCGAGGACCGGGAAGAGGCTCGCCATTCCGCTCCGCTCGAGGACGCGACTGACCGCGGGTGCGGGCCCCGCCAGGAGGAGCGTCGCGTCGGCGTCGTCATCGGCCTCGCTGCCGATATCGTGGATCGCCTGCCAGCCGTGCTCTGGCGAGACCGGCTCGCGGCCCTGGGTCAGGAGGGCGATGGAGTGGATCGCCACGAGCCCCGAGCTGCCCATGTACGTCAGTTCGGCGAGGTCCATCACGACCTTCGACGCGCCGTCGGCGACGACCGTCCGCCCGACCTCGATCACCTCCTCGAAGTTCGAGCCATCGAGCTCGCCGGCGAGGGCGATGACCGCGACGTCAGCGGTCGGGCGCTCGGTCGTGATGTCCATCGTGGCCCTCCTCGGGCTCGGTCGGCCGAAGCCGCTTGGTCAGGGTCACCTCGTTGCCGCCACTCGGCAGGATACGGTGGTCGAACCCGTCCGTCAGGGCCCGCGCGAGATGGATCCCCATCCCGCCGAACGGCCGCTGGCTGAGCGGCAGGTCCAGCCGAGGCTCGGGAACGGTCGTCGGATCGAAGGCCGGCGCCTCGTCGCGGATCCGGATGCGGATGACCGCGTCCTTGGCGTCGGCGACCACCTCGATCGGGCCGGACGGGCCGACGTAGCCATGGGTGATGACGTTGCAGGCGAGCTCGTCGACGGCCTGGACAAGGTCGGCGGTCGCCTCGTCGGTCGCACCGGCCTCGGCCGCCACGCGCCGGATGAACGCGCGGATGTCCGCCAGTCGTTCCGCGTCGGCGTCGACCGTGAGGGCCGCCGCCGCGCTCTCGGCCATCGGATTGCCGGTCGTCCGCTCGACCGTCGTCAATGGATCCGGGCGTAGTCGGCCGTCGCGCGCTTCACGAATCGGCCCGCGCCCTTCCGCCCGGTGAACTGGCCGTCGCGGACGATCACCGATCCGCGCGAGAGGACGATGTCCGACCGGCCCCGCACCGTCCGTCCTTCGTAGCACGAGTAGTCGACGTCCATGTGGTGCGTCTTCGCGCTGATCGTGCGCTCGGCGGTCGGGTCGTACACGACGAGGTCGGCGTCGGACCCGACCGCGACCGTGCCCTTCCGCGGGTACATCCCGAACAGCTTCGCCGGGGCCGTGGCAATGATCTCGACCCAGCGCTCCTTCGTGATCCGGCCGCCGACGACACCTCCGTCGTGAAGGAGATCGACCCGGTCCTCGACGCCCGGCAGCCCGTTCGGGACCTTCCGGAAGTCGCCCTTGCCCAGGTCCTTCTGGCCCTCGAAGTCGAACGGGCAGTGGTCCGTCGAGACGAGCTGGAGGTCGTCCTTCACGAGCCCCGTCCAGAGCTCCTCCTGGTGGTCGGCGGTGCGGAGCGGCGGCGAGCAGACGAACTTCGCGCCCTCGAAGCCGCCCTTCATGTCCTCGAGCGACAGGAACAGGTACTGCGGGCAGGTCTCGGCGAACGCCATCGAGCCGCGGTCGCGCGCCTCGCGGACGGCGGTCAGGGCATCGCGAGCCGAGAGGTGGACGATGTAGACGGGCGCCCCGGCCGCCTCCGCGAGGCGGATCACCCGGTTGGTCGCCTCGCCCTCGAAGATCGGGTAGCGGGCCACGCCGTGGTAGTAGGGATCGGTGTGGCCGGCGGCGACCTCGTCGGCCGCGACGACGTCGATCGCCATCCCGTTCTCGGCGTGCATCATGATCAGCCCGCCGTTGGTCGCCGTCCGCTGCATCGCCCGGAAGATCGCGCCGTCGTCGCTGTAGAAGACGCCCGGGTAGGCGGTGAACAGCTTGAAGTCCGGCACGCCCTCCGCGACCAGGCCGTCCATCTCGGCGAGGGTGTCGTCGTTGACGTCGCTCATGATCATGTGGAAGCCGTAGTCGGCGACGGCGTTACCCTCCGCCTTGGCGTGCCAGGCGTCGAGCCCCTCGCGGAGCGACTTCCCGCGCGACTGGACGGCGAAGTCGACGATCGTCGTCGTCCCGCCGAAGGCCGCCGCGCGGGTCCCCGTCTCGAACGTGTCCTTCGCGAACGTCCCGCCGAACGGCAGCTCCATGTGGGTGTGGACGTCGATCGCTCCCGGGATCAGCCATCGACCGGCGGCGTCGATCGTCTCGTCTGCGCTCACGCTCGCGGCCAGGTCCGTTCCGATCTGGGCGATCGTCTCGCCGTCGATCAGGACGTCGGCCGCCGTCGACCCATCGGCCGTGACGATCGTGCCGTTCGTGATGAGCGTGCGCATCGGGCCTCCTCCTCGCGAGTGGACCCCTCGAGGATAGCGACTGCTCCCGATGCGGAGGCGAGGATCAGCGATCGGCGGTGCGATGCATCCAGGCGAGGGCGATGAGGATGCTCGAGCCGAGGAGGGCGAGCAGCGCCCCGGCCATGATCGGCCGCCCGTCGCCGGAGATCAGGTACTGCGGGTCGACCGTCGGCAACCGGGTGACCAGCACGGCGATCGCGAGGATCGCGATCAGGGCGACCGTGGACCGCACGAACCGGCGGCGGAGACGGGAGCGCCGGGCGCCCTTGCCGTCCAGGTCCCAGAACGGATCGTGATCGCCGGCGGAACGGGTGAGCTGGGGCACGGAAGGGTCCTCCGGAGCGAGCCTGGGAAGCGCCTTGATCGTGACCGCGCCGAGGGCCCCTGCGCCAGTCCCCCGTTCCGACCAGGGACCCCATCGGACCGGCGCGGACCGCACCGGCGCCAGCGCAACGTGGTGCGTCGCGGCACCGGGCGACGCTGCCGGCGGATGGGCCGGGGCTCAGCCGATGAACGGGTTGAGGCCGGGGTCCATCCGAAGGAGCCACATGGCCATCGTGAGACCGATGGCGATCTCGGCGATGAGAAAGGCGGCGTCACCCTTCAGGCGCCGGCGGAACCGTGCGCGCCGGGCGGCGTCGCCGTCCAGGTCCCACCACGGGTCGGTCTTCCTGCGCAACGCAAGCACCGTCATCGATCTGCCCTCCAGGCATGTCATCGGGCCGGAATCGTGCTCGCCGGAGGGTCCCGTCGTCCAGCCTGACGTGTTGGCCACGGTCGGGCCCGGACGAAGGTCCGGAGGGTGTCCCCGGCGCCTTACGCGGGGTGAGGATCAGGAGGCGGCGCGGACGGCCGGGATGATCTCCTGCCCGTACGCGTCGAGGACCCCCTCCTCGTCGCCGTTCATCAGGTAGATGTTGAACTGGTCGACGCCGGCCGCCTCGAGCCGGCGGAGCTTCGCGACATGGTCGTCGATCGAGCCCAGGACGCAGAACCGGTCGGTGACCTCGTCGCCGACGAAGCCGGCATTGGACGAGCCGACCTCGGCGTGGTGGAGGTAGTCGTAGCCCTCCCGGTCGCGGACGTAGCCCGTCAGGGACTCCGGGAGCTGCTCGCGGGGGTACTTGTTCACGAGATCGACGACGTGGTTGCTGACGAGGGCCGGGAACCAGCGAGTTCGTTCGCGGCAGTCGGCGAGGTCGCCGACATGGGCGGGCGCCGCCGCCTGGACCTTGACCGAGCCGGCCGGCCGGCCGGCGGCGGCCTCTGCGTCACGGACCTGGGCGACGAACCAGGCGATCAGGTCCGGGTCGGCCAGCTGGAGGATCACGCCGTCGGCGACCCGGCCGGTCATCGCGAGGGCCATCGGCCCATAGCCCGCGACCCAGACCGGGAGGTCCCAGCCGCGGGTCCACGGGAAATGGAGGTCCGTGCCCTCGTACGCGATCGTCTCTCCGGCGACGAGCGCGCGGATGACGGTGATCGCCTCCTCGAGCGTCGCCATCGTCGTCGGCGGCTTGCCGAGCACCCGGCGGGCGGAGTCGCCCCGGCCGATGCCGAGATCCATCCGCCCCTCGCTCAGCTCGTCGAGCGTCGCGAGCATGGATGCGGTGACACTCGGCTCGCGGGTCCCGGGGTTCGTGACGCATGTCCCGAGCCGCAACCGCGCGGTTGCCTGGGCCATCAGGGTCAGGAGCGGGTAGGGGTCTCGCCAGAGCACGTGCGAGTCGAACAGCCAGCCCGCGCTGAAGCCGGCCGACTCGGCCTGGCGCGTCAGGGCGATCGTCCGCTGGATCGAGTTCTCGGGTTTCAGCGTGAAGCCGAAATCCATGCGAGCCCCTCCGGGTTCCGCTCGGCGGCGCTACGGCCTCACGAGGTCGTCGTAGGCGTCCGGCCGGCGGTCCCGGTAGAACTGCCACGTCTGGCGGACCTCGGTGATCTTGTCGAGGTCCATGTCGCGGACGATCAGCTCCTCGTCGTGGGCGGAGCCCAGATCGCCGATGAACTGGCCGCGCGGGTCGACGAAGTAGCTCTGGCCGTAGAAGTCGTCGTCGCCGATCTCGGCCTCGATCCCGACCCGGTTGATCGTCCCGACGAAGTAGCCGTTCGCGACCGCGTGGGAAACCTGCTCGATCCGCCACAGGTACTCGCTCAGGCCGCGCGACGTCGCGCTCGGGATGAAGACCATCTCCGCGCCGTTGAGGCCCAGCGCCCGGGCGCCCTCGGGAAAGTGGCGGTCGTAGCAGATGTAGACGCCGACCTTGCCGACCGCGGTCTCGAAGACCGGGTAGCCGAGGTTGCCGGGCCGGAAGTAGAACTTCTCCCAGAAGCCCTTGACGTGCGGGATGTGGGTCTTGCGGTACTTGCCGAGGTACGACCCGTCGGCGTCGATCACGGCCGCCGTGTTGTAGTAGATGCCCGACGCCTTGTCGTCCTCCTCGTACATCGGCACGACGAGGACCATGCCGGTCTGCTTCGCGAGGTCCTGCATCCGCTTCGTCGTCGGGCCGTCGGGGATCAGCTCCGTGTAGCTGTAGTACTGCGGATCCTGGACCTGGCAGAAGTAGGGCCCGTAGAAGAGCTCCTGGAAGAGCATCACCTGGGCGCCCTGCTTCGACGCCTCATGGGCCGCCCCCTCGTGCTTCTGGATCATCGATTCCTTGTCGCCGGTCCAGCTCGCCTGCAGGAGCGCACCTCGGACGTTTCGCGGCATCGGGCACCACCTCGCACGTTCTGAGAAGGGGAGAGGGTACACCGGCGCACCGCGGCCGAGCGTGATCCACCGCGAGTCCGATGGCCTCTGCTGTCGCACACTGGCCGCGATGCCTGATCAGCCGCCGGGAGCGCCCCTCGTCGTCGTCAATCCCCGCGCGTCGCGTCTTCACGATGCCGACCGCCGCGAGCGCATCGTCGCGTCGGTGGTGGCGGCCGTCGAGGCCCGGACCGGACGCGGCGCGGTCGTCTCCGACACCACGCCGGAGGCGGCCCGCGCGGCGCTCGCCGAGGCGCGCTCCGCGTCCCTCGTCGTGGCGATCGGTGGCGACGGCACGATCCGCGATGTCGCCGAGCCCCTCATGCGAAGCGGCGTCCCGATCGCGATCGTCCCGGCCGGCACGGGCAACGTGTTCGCGTCCGCGGTCGGCGTCCCGCGGCGGCTCCCCGCGGCCATCCGGCTGATCGAGACCGGGCGTCCGGAGTCGGTCGACGTCGGCGTCGCGTCGTGGGGATCGGCGGGCGCTCATGAGCCCGACGGCAGCCGGTCGTTCGTCGTCGCCTGCGGCCTGGGGTTCGACGCCCGCGTGATGGCGGGCGCGACGACGGACCTGAAGCGCCGGTTCGGCTTCGGCGCCTACGTGATGTCGACAGCGCGGGAGGCCGCCCGGGTGCGGCCGGTCCGGTTCAGGATCGAGGCGGACGATCGAACGTACGAGGTCGGCGGCGTCGTGGTGATGCTCGCCAACTGCGGCCAGCTCCTGCCCGGGCTCGTCGGCCCGCGCCGCCCGTTCGATCCGTCCGACGGCCTCCTCGACGTCGTCGTGATCCGCGGGACGGGCGCCACCGGGGGGCTGGCCGGCGTCGCCGAGGTGCTGCTCGCGACACACGATCCGCCGCACCACCGCCGGCGCTCGATGCGGCTCCGCGCCCGCCACGTCCGGGTGACCTCGGAGCCACCCGAGCCGGTCCAGGTCGACGGCGATCACCACGAGGCCGACTGGCTGTCCGCCGTCAGCGAACCGGGCGCCCTGACCGTCATCCGGCCCTGACGGGCGCCTCGGTCAGCTCTTCGGGCTCTTCTTCTCCATGAACCACTCGCGGAACTCGCTGCAGCGGCGGTCGGCGTCGAACGTGCAGACGAAGATGTTGCTGTACGTCTTGCCGTTGTCGTAGCGCGACTCGCCGATGGCCACCGCGGTGTCGCCGTCGACCGCGAGCGGCCGGTATTCGGCCTCCCAGGAGCCCGGCGCGTCCGGCTCGCCCGTCCAGTCGGCGACGATCGCGTCGCGCCCGACGACCGGATCGCGGAAGGGTCCGTAGAAGTAGCGGGCGTCGGCGCTGAACAGGTCGCCGATCGCGGTCCTGTCACCGATGCGCCAACCGTCGATGTAGCGGTTGAGCCAGTCCTGGAAGGCCGCGTGGTCCATCGTCAGCTCCTCGGAGTGCGTGCCGGAGGATCGGGGGGCTCCGTCCATCCTAGAGTCCGTCGGAAACGCGTCAGGCGCCGTCATGAACGCCGGGCTGCTCAACCCGCGAAGGCCGCCTCGTCCGACGTCGTCCGGATGCGGGGGAGGGGCGACAGGACGAGGAACAGGATCGAGGCCGCCATGCCCGCCCAGCCGATGGCGATCCCGCCCCGGACACCGATCTCGCCTGCCACGGCGGCCGCGGTGAGCGCCCCGATCGGGTAGGCGATCCCGTGCGAGAACACCTCGAGCGTCGCGTTGACCCGACCGAGGATCCGATCCGGGCTGAGCCCCTGGATCAGGGACAGCTCGGCAACGCCCTCGATGGTCTGGAGGCCGTCGCCGACCAGTTGCGGGATGAGCACCATGAGGGTTGCCACGACCAGCGGCCCCTGCGCGAGCGGGGTCAGGATGCCGACCACCGACGCTCCGACCGCGGTCCAGATCAGCGCCGGACCGAGGCCCAGGGAGCGGATGACGCGCGAGGCGAAGAGCGAGCCGACGAGGGCCCCGACGCCACCCGCTGACACGACGACCCCGAGCAGGAACGGCGTGAGGTGGAGATCGTCGATCAGGTAGATCGTGTACAGGACGCCGAAGAACGAGCCGGCGACGTGGGCGACGACGGAACGCATCGCGATCGCGAAGAGGATCCGATGATGGAGGACCAGCCGGAGGCCCTCGACGATCTCCTGCCGGATGGGCGTGGCCTCCGTCCGGGCGGGACGTGGCGGCTCCGGGGTCCGGATGAAGACGAGCGACAGCGCGGAGACGCCGAACGAGACGGCGTCGACGAGGATCGCGAACGGCGCGCTGAACACCTGGACCAGGGCGCCGGCCAGCCCGGGACCGCCGATCTCGGCGAGCGAAGAGCTCGTGGCGAGCTTGCTGTTGCCCTCGACGACACGATCGACGCCGATGAGCGATGGGACGTAGGCGGGATAGGCCGCGTTGAACAATGACCCGAGGCAACCCTCGACGAACGTCACGAGATAGAGCTGCTCCATCCGCAGCACGCCCGTGGCGTAGGCCACCGGGATCGAGAACAGGAGGACCGCCCGGATCGCATCCGTGGCGATCAGCAGGGGTCGACGCCGGAGCCGGTCCACCCAGGCCCCGGCAAACAGGCCGACGAGGAGCACCGCCAGGCTCCCGGCGACCACGAGGAGCGCCATCTCGAAGGGTCCCGCCCCGAGGACGAGCAGGGCGACGAGCGGCACGGCGGTGCGCGTCACGACCGAGCCCAGCTCGGACACCGTCTGACCCGCCCAGAGCTTCAGGAAGTCGGCGTGTCGCCACAGGGATGGGGATGTCACAGCGCCGAATCGTAGTCGCAGACCGGAGCGGAAACGGCGGCCCGGCGCCGGTCGCGCCATCTGCGACAATCGCGGCACGTCCTCACCGAACCGAGCGGGAGCCGTCCATGGCCGTCGAATCCGCGAGCACGATGTCGAGCGCCGAGATCGTCGCCCTCAGCCGAGCCCACACCTTCTTCTCGTGGTCCGCCCAGGGCGCGATCGACCCGATCGCCATCGACCGGGCCGAGGGCGTCTACCTCTACACGCCCGAGGGCCAGCGGATCCTCGACTTCAACAGCCAGCTGATGTCGGTGAACATCGGCCACGGCGATCGCCGGGTGATCGACGCGATCACCGCCCAGGCGACGAAGCTCCAGTACGTGCAGCCGGCGTTCGCCACGGAGCCCCGGGCACGGCTCGGCGCGAAGCTCGCCGAGATCCTCCCCGGCGACCTCGACAAGGTCTTCCTCACGCTCGGTGGCGCCGAGGCGATCGAGAACGCGATCAAGCTGGCCCGGGCGTTCACCGGGCGCCACAAGATCCTTGCCCGCTATCGCGCCTACCACGGCGCGACGCTCGGGGCGATGACCCTCACCGGCGATCCGCGTCGCTGGGCGAACGAGCCCGCCCTCGTCGGCGTCCATCGCTATCCGGACACCCATCGCTGGGGCGAGCAGGAGTCGCGTCCCGCCGCCGAGGCGCTCCAGGGCCTCGAGGACGTGATCCGCTACGAGGGCCCGCACACGATCGCCGCGATCTTCCTCGAGACGATCGTCGGGACGAACGGGATCCTGATCCCGCCGGACGGCTACATCCAGGGCGTTCGCGAGCTGTGCGACCGCCACGGGATCCTGATGGTCGCCGACGAGGTGATGGCGGGCTTCGGGCGGACCGGCAAGTGGTTCGCGGTCCAGCACTGGGACACCGTTCCGGACCTGCTGACGATGGCGAAGGGCCTGACCTCGTCGTATCTCCCGCTCGGCGCCGTCGCCATGAACCACAGGATCGCGGAGCACTTCGAGAGCGCGTTCTACTACGGCGGCCTGACCTACTCCTCGCACGCCGTGTCATGCGCGGCGGCCCTCGCGAACATCGCGGTCTACGAGGAGGACGGCCTGATCGAGAACGCCGCCCGTCTCGGGCCGGTGATGCGGCGCCATCACGAGGACCTCGCCGCGAAGCACCCGTCGGTCGGCTCGCATCGGAACCTCGGCCTGTTCGGGATCATCGAGCTCGTCCGGAGCCGGGACCCGTGGACCCCGATGACCGCGTTCAACGGCACGAGCGACGAGATGAAGGCCGTCGGCAGGCATCTCCGCGAGCACGGGCTCTACACGATGATCGCGAACAACGGCATCCACACGAACCCGCCGCTGTGCATCACCGAGGAGCAGCTGGCGGAGGGGTTCGCGATCATCGACGACGCCCTGGACATCGCGGACCAGGCCGTCACGGGCTAGGTCGATGGCGACCGCGGCCGCCACGCGCGGCGGGCTATCGGCCGTCACGCCGGCCGGCCCGCGCCGGGGACGTCTCCGTGGGCTCCTCGTCGGTCTGGCCGTCATCGCGATCGTCGTCATCGTCTGGGAGGGCCTGAAGTTCCTCGGCGGGACGCCGTGGCGGGCGCCGCTGGCCCAACCCGGCTCGCCGGTCCTGTGGAACCCGCCGTTTCGCTGGGCGTTCGCGAACGACCTCAACCTGCCCCATGTCTGGAACATCGCCCTGACATTCAACGAGCCATGGCAGCGCGGCGCGGACCGGTCGGTCGGGCGCTTCCTCGTCGACGCGGCGCTCTACACGTTCCGCGAGGCCTTCGCCGGGTTCGTCCTGGGGACCGCGATCGGGCTCGTCCTCGCGACGATCTTCGTCCATTCACGGCTCATGGAGCGGGCCCTGGTCCCGTACGTCGTCGCGAGCCAGACCGTGCCGATCATCGCCCTCGCCCCGCTGATCGTCTTCGCCTTCGGCGCGAACGCCATGTCCGTCGTCGTGATCGCGACGTACCTGACCTTCTTCCCCGTGACGATCGCGATGATCCGCGGCCTCCGCTCGTTCGATCCTCGCGCGCTCGAGCTGATGCGCTCGTATGCCGCATCGCGCTGGACGATCTATCGGCGGCTGCGCGTTCCTGCCTCCCTGCCGTACCTGTTCACTGCCCTGAAGATCGCCGCGACGGCCAGCATCGTCGGCGCGATCATCGGTGAGGGTCCGGGCGGGATCGCCGACGGCCTGGGCCGAGTGATCATCACGTTCAACCAGTACTACATCACGGGCCCCGAGAAGCTGTGGGCGGCGATCATCATCGCCGGGCTGCTCGGGATCGCCTTCTACCTGATCATCGCGGTGCTCGAGTGGGCGGTCCTCCGTGGCCGCCGGCCCGCGGACGCCTGACCGACCGAGGAGACTCGACCGATGACCGACGTCGCCCCCAGCGGCCCCGCCGTTCCGTCGTCCGGACCCCCGGCTGCGGGCGGTCCGGTGGTCCACATCGCCGCCGTCGACAAGATCTTCAGCCGGGGTGACCAGGTCGTCACGACGGCCCTCGAGGGGATCGACCTCGATATCGCCCGCGGCGAGTTCGTCTCGCTGATCGGACCGTCGGGCTGCGGCAAGTCGACGCTCCTGCGGATCGTCGGCGACCTGACGTCGCCGACGGCGGGCACCGTCACGGTGAATGGCAAGAGCGCCAGGCAGGCCCGCCGTGACCGCGACTACGGGATGGTCTTCCAGGCGCCGGTCCTGTTCGACTGGCGGACGGTCGAGGACAACGTCAAGCTGCCGCTCGAGATCCTCGGCTGGGACGGCGCGCGCCGGACGGCTCGGGCGAAGGAGATGCTCGACCTCGTCGAGCTCGGCGAGTTCCTCAAGCACCACCCCTTCCAGCTCTCCGGCGGGATGCAGCAGCGGGTCGCGATCGCCCGCGCCCTCGCCTTCGAGCCGTCGATCCTGCTCATGGACGAGCCCTTCGGCGCGCTCGACGAGATGACCCGCGAGCGGATGAACAGCGAGGTCCTCCGGATCTGGGAGCGGACCGGGACGACGATCCTGTTCGTGACGCACTCGATCCCGGAGGCCGTCTTCCTGTCGTCGCGCGTCGTCGTGATGAGCGCCCGCCCGGGCCGGATCACCGAGGTCATCGCCGTCGACCTGCCGCGCCCGCGCAACGAGGACACGCGCGAGACGCGGCGGTACTTCGAGCTGGTCACCGCCGTCCGGGAGGCGCTCCGCCAGGGCGGCGGCGACCTCGACGACGCCGGGACGGTCGCGGGTTCCGACGGCGGTCCGTCGGTCGAGCGGACCGTGGCCGAGGGTGCGGTCGGATGAGCGTGGCTGCCGGCGGAGCGGACGGCTCCGCGGCCGCGGCGCCGGTCGGCGCGGCCGGCCGGCGCGGCGCCGGCCGCGGACCGCGGCTGCTGCGGGCGATCGCCTGGTACCTGCCGGCGGTCCTCGTGTTCGTGGCCGTGATCGCCGTCTGGGAGCTGGCCGTCGGGGCGCTGAACCTCCAGACGTTCGTGTTCCCGAAGCCGTCGGCCATTCTCGCGGCGCTCCAGGCGAACTGGGCGGAGGGCCGGTTCGCGCTCCTTCCGTCGGCGATCGCCACCCTCCAGGAGGCGCTCCTCGGCCTGCTGATCGGGACGGTCGCCGGGCTCCTCGTGGCGTTCACCTCGGCCCGATTCGTGACTGCCCGGGGAGTCCTCCTGCCGCTCGCGGTCATGGCCAACGCCGTCCCGATCATCGCGTTCGCGCCGCTCCTCAACAACTGGTTCGGGCTGATCAGCCCCCTGTCGAAGGCGCTGATGGCCGCGGTCCTCGTCTTCTTCCCGGTCATGGCCAACGTCCTGCGCGGGCTCGTCGACGTGGATCCGTCGTCGCTGGAGCTGATGCGGTCGTACGCGGCGAGCGATGGGACGATCCTGCGCAAGGTCCGGATCCCGAATGCCCTACCGTACTTCTTCACGGCGATGAAGGTGGCCACGACGCTCAGCCTGATCGGGGCGATCGTCGCCGAGTACTTCGGCGGATCGTCGACCGTCCTCGGCCGGATGATCGTCCAGAGCGCCAGCGCCCTGAAGTTCGACGTCACCTGGGCCGCGATCCTGCTCGGGGCAGCGACCGGGATCGTGTTCTACCTGATCGTCGTGGTCGTCGAGCGGCTCGTGATCCCGTGGCACACGACCCAGCGCGGCGACGCCTGATCGGCCGCCGAACGGGAACGGATTCGAGCCGAAATCGACGCCACGGACCCGACCGGAGGTCGTATCCTTCCGCCCTCGACGATTGCGATCGTCGCGTCCGAGAACGCGTCGGCGTGGGGCCGCGCGTGAGGCAGGAGGAGTCCATGGACAAGAAGCGCGTCTACGCGCTCGGCGCGGTGGCGGCCATCGTCTTCGCGGCCTGTAGCAGCGGGGCCACCCCGGCGCCCTCCGCTCCGGCGGCATCGGCGGCGGCACCATCGACGGCGGCCGCCTCGAGCGCCGCCGGATCCCAGGCGCCGGCGAGCTCGTCCGCGGAGGCGGCGACCGTCCGGCTACAGCTGCAGTGGGCCCCGCAGGCCCAGTTCGCCGGGTACTTCGCGGCGGACAAGCAGGGCTACTTCAAGGCGGAGAACCTCACGGTCAGCTTCCTGCCGGGTGGCCCGGACGTCGTGCCCCAGCAGGTCGGATCGGCCGCCGACGGACCCGAGTTCACGATCAGCTGGGTGCCGAAGGTGCTCGAGGCCCGCGAGAGCGGCTCGGACCTCATCGACATCGCCCAGATCTTCCAGCGGTCCGGGACGCTGTCGGTGACGTGGAAGGCCGATAACGTCGCCGATCCCTGCAAGCTCGCCGGCAAGAAGGTCGGCGTCTGGGACTTCGGCAACGAGTACGAGGTCACCGCCGGCCTGCTCGCCTGCGGCCTGACGCCCGGCCTCGAGACCAACGGCGACCCGACCAAGCAGTTCCAGAAGGTGATCCAGGCCTTCGACATGAAGGCGTTCCTGGCCCACGAGATCAGCGCCGGCGAGGCGATGATCTACAACGAGTACGCCCAGGTCCTCGAGGCGACGAATCCCGAGACGGGCCAGCTCTACTCGCCGGACGACCTGGCGGTCATCAACTGGAACGACTACCGCGTGGCGATGCTCCAGGACGCGATCTTCGCCCGCAAGGCGTGGCTCGACCAGGGCACCAACAAGGACGTCGCGACCCGCTTCATCCGGGCCTCCCTGAAGGGCTGGATCTACTGCCGCGACCATCCGGACGACTGCGTCCAGTACACGACCGACGCCGGCAGCCAGCTCGGCGCGGGGCACCAGAAGTGGATGATGAACGAGGTCAACGCCCTCGTCTGGCCGTCGCCGCTCGGCGTCGGCGTCATCGACCCGGTGTTCTGGCAGCAGACCGTCAAGGTCTCCAAGAACGCTGGCGTCATCAAGAACGACCCGTCGATCGATGCCTACAACCCGGACCTCGTCAAGGCTGCCCTGACGGGCATCACCGACGACACGAAGGCCACGAGCTTCAAGAAGGGGACCGTCCAGGTCACCCCGAACGGCAACTGAGCGGGGTCGGGCTCCGGCCCGCTCCGTCGAACCGTGGAACGGCCGGCCCGCGAGGGCCGGCCGTTCAATTCGGGCCCTGGCGGCGAGGCGGGCGCCCGGGCAACTGTCACGAGGATGATCGACCGGCGGGGTTGCCCGACCGCCTAGACTGGATGGGCTCCCCCGAGAATCGGGGTTGAGCCAGCGGCTCCGACGCCCCAGCGTCCGGCCCTTCGTTTCGGCCGTCATGGGCGAGCGCGACCGCCAACTGGATTGACCGCCGAGCCACCGGACCCCAACCGGTGTCGACCCGGTCCGACGGGAGGAACGGCATGACCGCTCGCCTCCGCCGCCCCCACCGTCTGATTGCCGTCGGCGCGTTCGTCGCCCTGTGGCTGGCGAGCCTCGGGATCACGCCCGCCGCCGCGGCCGCGCCTCTCTACGGCCGTGACGTGTACTTCGTCGGCTCGTTCGAGCGCCAGGTCGACAGCCGGACCTGCACCGCCGCATCGACGGCGATGATGATGAACATGATCGCCCGGCGCGACCTGAATCTCTCGCAGATGAATGTCCTGCGGTTCGCTCAGGCGCGGGACGCGCTGAACAACGCGATCCAGCGTGGGTCGGATCCGCTGGGCTGGTCGCGCGCCGCGACGTACTACTCGCGACTCACGTCGAAGCCGACGATCTATCGGTACGAGGCGTACAGCAGCCGGATGATCGCCCTGAACCGGGCGGCAAGCCTGATCGCCTGGTGGGGCAAGCCCGTCGGGCTCCTCGTCCAGCACGGCAGGCACGCGGTGGTGATGACCGGGATCCGGTCCTACGGCAACCCGAACCAGACGACGCAGTTCCAGCTCGGGACCATCGCGATCAGCGACCCGAACGGATACACCCACCGCTGGTACACGGCTTCCACGTACTCGACGTTCGCCACGTACACCCAGACGGACGCGACGCCGACCTACGACGCTGCCTGGTACGGGAAGTACGTGATCATCGCGCCGCAGGGCTGATCCGACGGCGCCGGGTCACGGCGCGGCGATCGTGACCGGCTGCCCGACCTTCGTGAAGGAGACGTCCAGGTCGATCGCGATCTCCTGGAGCCGCCCGGAGACGCGGCCCCGGCCGATGATCAGACCCGTCCCCGTGACGGGTCCCCCGGAAGCGTCGATCAGGACGGCCAGCTCGGGATCGGTGACCACGACCTCGGTCAGGTTCGACGCGGGAATCATCACGGGATTGACGATCGCCGACGCCACCCGGACCTTGTAGAGCGTCTTGCCGCCGACCGTCGTCGGGCCGAGGTACGTGACGTCGGCCGGGCCGCGGACCGCGGGGAACGCCGCCATCGATTGGGCGGCACCGAACCCGCTCAGGCGCTGCCAGGCGTGCGGGACCTCGCGCAGCCACGCCTTGCCGGCGACCGATCGGTGCTCGACGGTGTCCTTGGCTCCTCCCTTGAACGTGAAGGTCGCCCGGACGAGGACATCGCGCCCGTTCACCTGGAGGAGGCCCTTCGTGATGGGCAGGATGTCGACGGTGTGGCGGCTTTGCCCGGTGAAGGTCGCCTGATACGTCGCATCTCGCCTGGAGGCGAAGGCGATGAACGCCGCGATCGCGGCGGTCGCCGGATCCGCCGACGGCTTCGCCGAGGTGCCGTGCGACGTGGCGGGGCGATTGCTCGCGGCGGGAGGGGTCGCGGCCCCACCCGTCCCGGCCGGCCCGGGACCCGTCGCGCCGCAGCCCGCGACGATGAGGAGCGTCGCCATGAGCATGGCGGCCGGCCGACGATCCACGATGGGAGGCCTCAGCCGCCGGTGCCCACGGGCAGGACGCCGACGTTGAGCCAGCGATTGCCGGTCGCCCGGCGCATCACGAAGGTCTTCGCGAACGGCATCTCGCGGCGGTCGACCAGCGAGCCGGACGCGTCATACGTCTCCTCGGTGACCGTGCCGCGCGACTCGAGCCCGAGGCTGAGGCCGGTCTGGACGCCGAACGGCACGATCAGCTTCATCGTCAGGTCGTCGAACCGGTAGTGGTCGACGACCGTGCGGCCGGTCGCGGTGGCATCGGCGAGGCGGGCCTGCATCTCCGTCAGCCGGTCACCGTGGTCGACGGCTGCCAGGATGCCGCCGTCGCGCCGGAGCAGGGCCTGGTTCTCGAGCTCGAGGTTCTCGCCGAGCGTCTGGACGATGTCGCGGGCGCCCGAGCCGACGATCTCGTGGTCCCAGTCGGCCACGTCCTGCTCGACGGAGATCGCCGGGAACGTCGCGGGATCGACCTCGTGGGGCACCCGGTCGAGGACCTCCGAGGTGTCGGGCACGAAGCCGCGGGCCGGCGCGCCGGCGACCACGATCCCGACACCGAGCACGAGGACGGCAGCGAGCGCGAGGGCGACGCGACCGGCGCCGCGGGCGACGCCCGCCCGGGTGCCGCCACCGCCGATGCCGCTCACGAACCGCCGGAGGTCGTCCGCCGTCGACCGCGGCTCGGGCAGGAGCCGATCGAGCACGGGCCGGATCGCGCAGATGACGACCAGCCCCGACAGGAGCGCCACCTTCGTCCACCACTCGTTCGTCTGCGGTGCCAGCAGGAGCGTGCTCGCGACGGCCACGAGGAGCCCGAACACCACCCGCCCGACCTGGCCGGCGGGCACGGTCTTCGGGTCCGTGATCATGAAGAACAGGAAGATCATGATCTCCGGCGAGAACACGATCACCCGCCAGAAGTCGACGCCGCAGACCGGCGCGAACGCCCAGTTGGCGGTCATGCAGTGACCGGACGCGGCGAGCAGCCCGACGCCGGCGGTGAGCGCCAGCCAGAACGTGGCCGCGAGGGCGAGGAGGCGGAGGCGGCGGGTGATCAGGAGCCCACCGCCGATGATCACCGCGTACGCGAGCAGCATCCAGCCGTTCAGCGGCGCCCACCAGAAGTCGAGCGGCTCGACCCGCGTGCTGCCGAGGACCAGGAACGCGACCACGAGCCCGATGTTCGACGGGTTGAAGACATGCGAGCCGCGATAGCGGATCACGTACTTCGTCAGCAGCGAGAACGCCGCGACACCGGCGAAGACGTACCAGCCATCGGTGTTCCACGGCTGGTCCGGCGGGGTCCCGACGACGCGCAGGATCAGCGCCACGCCGCTGCCGGTGAGCATCGCGCTCGCCGGCCAGACGATCGCCCGGCTCTGGCGGAACGTCAGGACGACCTCGATGATCGCCGTCGTCAGGATCGCCGCGAGGATCTGCGGCACGCTCACCCGGAAGTGCAGCCCGACCTGGCCGAGGACATGGATCGTGATGATCACGGCAGCCACGTGCAACCGCGGGTCGCGGATGCTGGGCAGGACCAGCGGGTAGGGCGTCCCGCCGAGGGTGAGCGTGCGGGCCGTCACGCCTTCCCGGTTCCGAACTGGCGGTCGCCGGCGTCACCGAGGCCCGGCATGATGTAGCCCTTCTCGTTCAGCTGGCGATCGAGCGCTGCGCAGTGGATCTCGACGTCCGGATGCGCCGCGGACACCGCCGCCACGCCCTCCGGCGCCGCGATCAGGTTGACGAGCTTGATCCGGACCGGCTGGACCGCGCCCCAGCGCTTCAGGACCTCGATGGCCGCGGTTGCCGAGCCGCCGGTGGCGAGCATCGGGTCGAGGATCAGGCAGAGATCGACGGACGCCGAGTCCGGCAGCTTGTTGTAGTACTCGACGGGCCGGAGCGTCCGCTCGTCGCGGAACAGCCCGAGGTGCCAGACCTCGGCCGTGGGCATCAGCTCGAGCATCGCGTCGACCATGCCGAGGCCGGCCCGGAGGATCGGGACGAGGCCGATCCGGTCGCCGAGCTCCTCCGCCTCCATCTCCTCGATGGGGGTCGTGATCGTGCGCGGGCGGACCCTCGCGTCGGCCAGGGCCTCGTACCCGAGCAGCCACGACAGCTCACGGACGACCTCGCGGAACTTCTTCGGCTCCGTGTGCTCGTCGCGAAGGATCGCCAGCTTGTGGCGGACGGCCGGATGGGTCGAGACGTGGAGCGTGGCTGGCGACGACACGAGGACCTCCGGCTGGCGGCTCCCGGCGACGCGGTGGCGGCATCGACGACGGCGGGACCGGCCCGCGCATCCTAGCAAGGGTGGCCGTCCCGACGGCGTTGGTGCCCCGATGATCGCGGTCGGGGCTGTCCGGTCGCAGTATCCTCGCGGGACCCGTGACGACGATCGACGATCCCGGCCAGGCCTCGGCACCCGGCGCCACCCGACGCGCGGCGACGCCGCGGGCCGGCGCCGCCGGTCGCTCGGGCGGGCGGAAGCCTGGTCCGGTCCTCGTCCGTCAGGTTCGCGGCGGGATCGAGGAGAGCGTCCATCGCGGCGACATCGTCCAGGTCGACGTCGACGGCATCCTGATCCGCGGCCTCGGCGACCCGGACCGGGTCGCCAATCTCCGGAGCTGCGTGAAACCGTTCGGCGTGGTGGCGCTGATCGAGGCCGGCGGGATCGAGGCGTTCGACCTGGAGCCCGCCGAGCTCGCGCTGATGGCGAGCTCGCACTCCGGCGAGGACCTCCACGTCCGGACGCTCCAGGCGATGTACCGGCGGGCCGGCGTCAGCCAGGCCCTGATCGCCACGGGTTCGGAGGGAATGCCGCTCGACGCGCTGACCGCGGCGAGGCTCGCCCGCGACGGCGAGAAGGCGAGCCCGGTCCGCCACATGTGCTCGGGCCAGCACTCCGTGTTCCTTCTGCTGGCGCGGCTCAAGGGCTGGGATCCCGAGGCGTACTGGCTCGACAACCATCCCGCCCAGGTCGCCTACCGCGCGGTCGTCGCCCGGACGTTCGGGACGACGGCCGCGAAGCTCCGGACCGCGATCGACGGCTGCGGCGTCGCGACGTACGCCTTCTCGCTGCGCGAGATCGGCCGGGCGTATGCGCTCCTGGCGGATCCGTCGGCCGTGTCCTCCGCCGACGCTCGCTCGTCGCTCGCGCCGGCGCTGTCCCTCGTGCGCGACGCGATGCTCGCCCATCCCGAGATGGTCGGCGGGACGCGCGACCGCCTCGACACGTCCCTGATGAAGGCCGCCGAGGGCCGCGTCGTCAGCAAGGGCGGCATGGAGGCGCTGCGCGGCCTGGCGCTGCTGCCGGGCGCCGCCCCGTCGCCGGCCGGTGCATCCGGCATCGCCCTGAAGGTCGAGGACGGCGACGGGTACGAGCGCGGGACGTGGGCGGCGACGGTCGAGGTGCTCGCCCAGGCGGGCGTGCTCGACGGCCAGGCCCTGCGCGTCCTCGCCCGCTATCACCGCCCCGTCGACCTGGACCCGCACGGCCGCGTCGGGGCGGAGTCGATCGCCGACTTCGACCTGGCCCCGCTCGGAGAGCGGATCTAGCGACGTTCGGGAGCCCTGGCCCCGATCCGGTTCCGCTGACGCGATGCCGGGCGTGGATGCATCCTTGACCCGATGACTTCGAACGCGGATCCGTGGCGGACGCTGGGGCTGAACCCGGGCGCGAGCATCGACGACATCCGCCGGGCGTATCGCCGGCTGGCGAAGGCCAACCACCCCGATACGGCCGGGGAGACCGCGGTGCCGCGGTTCCTCGCAATCCAGTCGGCGTACGAGCAGCTCCTCGGCCCGAGCGCCCGGCGCCGACCGGGGAGCAGGCCCTCCCGTCCGGCGCCCGCGCCGCCCACCGAGCCGTGGCAGGCGGATCCCGACCGGGCCCGGGCGTCCGGGCGCGCGGACGGCCGTCGCCCCGGTGCTCGACCGACCGGCCGGCCGGGCCCCGCCGCGGACGCGGGTGCCGGCGCCGCGGCCGGCTCGGGGGCCGCGGCCGGCTCGACCGACGGGCCGCCGCCGTCGGGCTCCACCCGCTCCCGACGCTCCACGGGCCGGCGCCGCGCGCCGAACAAGGCGACCCCGTATTCCACCTCGTACGACGCCGTCGACGAGGAGCCGTTCGAGCCGGGCTGGAGCGGGGCGACCTGGTATGGCGCCTCGAGCGGCACGTACTGGACGATCAACCCGAAGGAGTACGCCGATCCCCGCAAGCACGGGCCGGAGTACCAGCGGCGAGCGCGCCGCGGCGCGAACGGCTGGATCCCCGACGACGCGGCCGACGACGCCCGACCCGCCGATGGCGTGGATCCCGGCGCCGACGCTCCATCGGATCACGCACCAGCCGCCGCGCCCGACCGGCCGGCAGCCCCGACGTGGACGGACGCCCGGGCCGGCTCCCCGCCGCGGCCCGCAGCGTCAACGGCGGCGGCCGCCGGCGCGAGGGCTGGCGCCCGCGGCGCGGAGTCGCAATCCGGAGCCGGCGTCGGAGGCTCGGCACCGCCGCCGGCCGATCGCCGGACCTGGGTCGACCAGCCGCCACCCGACCGGCCGTTCCGCGGCCCGTATCTCCGGCTCCCGACGACCCCGGCCGGTCGCCTCGCGATCGCGCTCCTCGGCTGGCCGCCGCTCGCCCTCGCGGCGTCGGTCGGGATCGGGGAGCAGACCGGCTGCGGGCGGTTCGCCGCGTCGTGCGGCGAGCTGTCGTCGCCCGGGACGTGGGTCGTCGATCTCGCCCTGCTGGTCCTCCTCCTCGCCCTGCCGCGGCTCGCCCTCTGGGCCGCCCACGGCACGATCGCGACCGTCGTGCTCGGCGTGCCGGCAGCGATCCTCCTGAGCGCCGGCGGCGGGGCCCGCGAGCCCGAGGCGAGCGCCGCAGTCCTGACGACGGTGATCGTGCTCGGCTGGGCGGCCGGCGTGGTCTACGCGATGGTCGTTCCGCGCCTCGGCTCATCCCGCGCCACGTACCATGAACGCGATGAGCCGCCGCCACGACAGCCATGACCTCTCGAGCGCGGCCCAGGAGTACCTGCTCGCCCTCCGGGTGATGGCCGGCGACGGCTCGCACGTCAAGGCGGCCCAGGTCGGCCGTCACCTCGGCGTCTCGACCCAGGCATCGAGCGAGATGTTCCGGCGCCTCGTGGCGGACGGGCTCGTCCGGCAGGCCGACGGTCGCGACCTCGTGCTCACGAATGCCGGCCGGGCGGCCGCCGACGGGATCTTCCGCCGGCACGCGCTCCTCGAGTGGCTGCTCACATCTGTCGTCGGGCTCGGCTGGGCGGAATCGGACGAAGAAGCGGCCCGCCTCCAGGGAGCCCTCTCGCCGCGGGTCGAGGCCCGCCTCGACGAGATGCTCGGCCACCCGCCGACCTGCCCGCACGGCAACCCGATCGACGCGGAGACGGCCCGTCTGCGGCCGACGGGGACGCCGCTCAGCATGATCGAGGGCGGCCAGCGGGCCACGATCTACCGGATCACCGAGGAGGCGGAGGAGGACGCCGGGCTGCTGTCCTACCTCGAGGCACGCGCCCTGACGCCCGGCGCGTCGATCACGGTCCTCGCCCGCTCGGAATCGCTCGACTCGCTGACCCTGGACGGGCCTCGTGGCCGCGCCACCCTCGGCTTGCGACCGGCCGCGCTCGTCCACGTCCTGCGCGGGGAGGCCGATCCGGCCCTGTTCCACAAGGTGCCGGCCCGCTGATCGTCGCGGGCGCTCCCACCCCGCCCGAACGCTCACGCGCCCAGGGGCTGGAACAACCCCCGAAGTGGACAGCGTCGGCCCGACGACGCGCCCGGCGCGCGAGTCGTCGGCTGAACGGGCCGGACCCGGGCACGTGTTCTTCGCCGTCGAGGCCCGTCCGGCCGCTGGTTGACGCGCTGAACGCCCGGCCCGGGCCCGGCACGTTTGCCGCGCTACCCTTGCGCGGATGCCCGACGACGACCACTCGATCCGTGTCCGGATCGCGCCCAGCCCGACCGGCCCCCTCCACATCGGGACCGCGCGGACGGCGCTGTTCAACTACCTGTTCGCCCGCCACGTTGGCGGGACGTTCATCTTCCGCCTGGAGGACACGGACGTCGCCCGATCGACGACGGCCTTCGAGCGCGACATTCTCGAGGGCCTCGACTGGCTCGGGATCGCGTGGGACGAGGGACCGGAGGTGTCCGGCGATGGCGACCACGGCCCGTTCGGCCCGTATCGCCAGATGGAGCGCCTCGACCTGTACCGGGTGGCGGCGGACCGACTCCTCGCCGCCGACTTCGCCTATCCGTGCTTCTGCACGCCGGACGAGCTCGAGGCCGACCGGAAGGCCCAGGAGGCGGCCAGGCTCCCGCCCCGCTACGTCGGGCGCTGCGCGAACCTGACCGCCGAGGAGCGCGCGGCGCGCCTCGGCGAGGGCCGCCGGCCCGCGACCCGCTTCCGCGTCCGGGCCGGGGTCGTCGGGTGGAACGACCTGATCCGCGACCGGATCGAGATCGACACGGCCAATCTCGGCGGCGACTTCGTGATCCTCCGGGCGGACGGCACGCCGCTCTACCACTTCACCGTGGTCGTCGACGACGCCGCGATGGAGATCAGCCACGTGATCCGTGGCGAGGACCACGTGCCGAACACCCCGAAGCACATCCTCCTGTTCGAGGCGCTCGGCCATCCGGTCCCGGTCTTCGGCCACCTGCCGCTGATCCTCAACGCCGACGGCACGAAGATGAGCAAGCGCAAGAGCCAGACCGCCGTCGACGACTACCGGGCCCAGGGGTTCATCCGCGAGGGCCTGCTCAACTACCTCGCGTACCTCGGCTGGAGCCCCGGCACCGAGGAGGACGTGCTGTCGCTCGACGAGGTCGTCGCCCGGTTCGACATCGACAAGGTCCAGAAGGGCGGAGCTAGGTTCGATCGCGACCGCCTCGAGTGGTTGAACGGGCAGTGGATCCGGAAGCTCGACGCCGACGACCTGATCGACCGGTTGCGGCCGTTCCTCCAGGCGGCCGTGGACGACGGGCGGATCGATCGGCTGCCGTCCGACGACGAGATCGTCGTGCTTCTGCCGATCATCCGGGAGCGCCTGCCGACCCTGGCGGCGATCGTCGACCTCGTCGGCTTCCTGTGGACCGAGACCGTGCCCGTGGACTCGGCGGCCCTCGTGCCGAAGCGGTGGGACGCCGCGACCACGCGCGAGGGCCTGATCGCGGCCCGCGACGTCCTCGCCGCCCACGATACGGTGACCTGGGAGGTGGACGAGCTCGAGCCGCCGCTCCGGGCCCTCGTCGAGGCGCGTGGCTGGAAGGCGGGGGACCTGTTCATGGCGATCCGGGTCGCCACGACCGGCCGGACCGCGACGCCACCGCTGTTCGACACGCTCGTCGCCCTTGGGCGCGACCGGACACTGGCTCGTCTGGATGCCGCCGTGGCGACGCTGGGGACGCCGAGCCCCGCCTGACGGCGCGGGGCGGTCGATGGCGACGCGAACCGCTCGTTAACACGGCTCGCTAGGATTCACGGCGATGGCACGAACGATTCTCGTCGTGGAGGACGAGACGACGCTCCGCGAGACGCTCGCGGAGGCGCTCGAGGCGGAGGGCTTCCACGTCGTGCAGGCGGCCGACGGCCGGGTCGCCCTGACCCGGTTCCGCGCCGAGCACCCGGACCTCGTCCTGCTCGACCTGATGCTGCCCGAGCTGTCGGGGATCGAGGTCTGCCGGATCATCCGCGCCGAGTCGGGCGTGCCGATCGTGATGCTCACCGCGAAGGACAGCGAGCTCGACAAGGTCGTGGGGCTCGAGCTCGGCGCCGACGACTACGTCACGAAGCCCTTCTCGCTCCGCGAGCTGTCCGCCCGCATCCGGGCCCTGTTCCGGCGCTCCGAGCAGGCCGCGACGCCGCGGTCCGGCGGGCCGGCCGTCGTCGATCTCGGCCGCGTCCAGGTCGACCTCGCCGGGCATCGTCTCCTCCGCGACGGCGAGGCCCTGCCGATCAAGCCGAAGGCCTTCGAACTCCTCGTCTTCCTCCTTCGCAACCCGGGCCAGGCGTTCACCCGGGACCAGCTCCTCGAGCACGTCTGGGGCTACGACTACGCCGGCGAGACGCGGACGGTCGACGTCCATGTCCACTGGCTCCGCTCGACCCTCGAGGACGACGCAGCCGCCCCGAAGTTCATCCACACGGTCCGGGGTGTCGGCTACGTGTTCCGTCGCCCGCCCGAAGCGGTTCCCGCCTGATCGAGAAGAGCCGGGGGGGCGCCGTCTTCCGCCGATCCGGCCCGCAACGTTGACGGGGTGATCACCGCGCGTTGATCGGCCGCCTCGACAGTCGGGTCATGTCGATCGTCGCCCGCCGCGGCCGGGTCATCGCGGAGCCGCGTTCCCGTCTCCTCCGGTTCGAGCGCCCGGCGACCGTCACGGTTGCGGCAGGCGCGGTCGGCAGCTCCGTCGATCCCGATCACCCTCGGCATGAGCTCGCCCGGCTTGCCCTCGATCTCGCCCTGCGGACGTCGGAGCCGCTCCGCCTGCCGCCGCGCTGGACGACGGTGCCGTTCGGGCGCGAGGTAGACCGGACGCGGGCCCAGCTGATGCCGATCACGACCCGATCGGCGCTCGCGGCCTCGTTCTCGCGGGAGGCCTCGGTCGCGGTGACCCGTGCGGCGCCGCTGTCGCCGGCGGATCCTCCGGGCCCCGTCCGCGTCGCGTACGCGATCCGCTGGCTCGAGCTCGGCGACGGGCGCGCCCGGCCGGACTGGCCGACGATCGCCCGTGGCGTGGTCGGCGACCTCGTTGCCGCGGTGCCGGCGGCGAAGCGCCTGTCCTAGAGGATCGGCGACAGCACCAGCCAGGCGAGGGCGCCTGTCAGGCCGGACAGGGGCAGCGTCAGGATCCAGGCGATGACGATGTTGCCGGCGACCCCCCAGCGGACCGCGGAGAGCCGGAGGACCGCGAGCAGAAGAAGGGTCAGCTCGCTGGGCACGGCGCGAAGGCTGGCAGGATCGGTATCCTTCGCCGATGCGCCTGAGCCACCTCTTCTTCACCAGCCTGCGCGACGATCCCGCCGAGGCGGAGATGCCGTCGCACCGCCTTCTTCTGCGGGCCGGCTACGTCCGCCAGCTCGGAGCCGGGATCTATTCGCTCCTGCCGCTGGGGTTCCGCGTCAGCAAGCGGGTCGAGCAGGTGATCCGCGAGGAGCAGGATCGGATCGGCGGCCAGGAGATGGAGATGCCGGTCGTCCATCCGGCGGAGGTCTGGAAGGAGAGCGGCCGCTACTTCAAGATCGGGCCGGAGCTCGTCCGGTTCAAGGACCGTGGCGACCGCGACATGGTCCTCGCGATGACCCACGAGGAAGTCGTGGCGACCCTCCTCCGCGACGTGGTCCAGAGCTATCGCCAGCTCCCGATGATGGTCTACCACTTCCAGACCAAGTTCCGCGACGAGCCGCGCTCGCGCGGCGGCCTGGTCCGCGTCCGCGAGTTCGTGATGAAGGACGCCTACAGCTGCGACCGCGACGAGGCCGGGCTCGATGCGAACTACCAGCTCCAGTACGAGGCGTACGAGCGGACGTTCCGACGGCTGGGCCTGGACGCGATCGCCGTGGGCGCCGACGTCGGGATCATGGGTGGGTCGAAGGCCCACGAGTTCATGGTCCTCAACGACTTCGGCGAGGACACCCTCGTCCTCTGCGATGCGTGCGGCTATGCGGAGAACCAGCAGATCGCCGAAGTCCGCAAGCCCGACCCCGAGCCCGAGGACGCGCTCCCGATGGAGGACGTCGAGACCCCGGACGCGACGACGATCGACGCGCTGGCACGCTTCCTGGACGTCCCCCGGAGCCGGACCGCGAAGGCGGCGTTCTTCATGACCGGCGACGGTCGGTTCGTCGTCGCGATCGTCCGCGGCGACTTCGACGTCAACGAGACGAAGCTCGTCAACGCGACGCAGGCGGTCGGCGGCCTGCGACCGGCGACGGTCGAGGAGATCGAGGCGCGCGGCATGGAGGCGGGCTACGGCTCGCCACTCGGCGCGCGCGACGCGCTCGTCGTCGTCGACGAGCTCGTGACCCGGTCGCCCAACCTGGTCGCCGGCGCGAATCGCGTCGGCTGGCACGTGAAGAACGTGAACGTCCCCCGCGACTACACGCCGGACGTCGTCGCCGAGATCACGAACGTCCGCGAAGGCGACCCCTGCATCCGCTGCGGGTCGCCGGTCAAGCTCAGCAAGGGGATCGAGGTCGGCAACATCTTCAAGCTCGGGACGAAGTACGCCGAGTCGATGGGCGCGACCTATCTCGGCGAGGACGGCGAGCGTCATCCGATCGTGATGGGTTCGTACGGGATCGGCGTCGGCCGCAACGTGGCGTGCGTCGTCGAGGCGCATCACGACGAGAAGGGGATTGCCTGGCCCGAGGAGGTCGCCCCGTACGCCGCCCACCTCGTCGCGATCGGGGCGGCGAAGGAGCCCCGGGTCACCGAGGTCGCCGAGCGGCTCCACGACGTCGCCCACGGTGCCGGCTACTGGCGGGACATCCTCTACGACGATCGCGACGAGTCGCCGGGCGTCAAGTTCACCGACGCCGAGCTGCTCGGGATGCCGTGGATCCTCACGGTCTCGCCGCGCTCGCTGGCCGCCGGCGGCGTCGAGGTCACGAACCGGGCGACCGGGGAGCGGTCGACCCGCTCCGTCGAGGAGGTCGAGGCGCTGATCCGCGGCGCGTGAGCGCCCCCGATCGATAGGATGACCGGACGATGCCGGTCCGCCCGATGCTTCCGATCGACGACCTCTACGCGCGGCTGGAGCTGCCGCACGACGCCTCGTACGAGGCCGTCGAGGTCGCCTGGCGGGCGCTCCTCAAGCGGCATCACCCCGACGTCGCGGGCGGGGGCGCCGACGCGGACGAGCGGGCGAAGCGGATCAACGTCGCCCACGACTGGCTGTCCGATCCGGACCTCCGCGCCCGCTACGACCGCGAGCGGCGGACACGATCGACCCGTGCCCGCGACGGACACCGCGCGTCCGCCGGCCGGACCGGGCCCCCGCCGGCCGCACGTGGCCGGGCGCCGGCCGGCGCGTCGTCCCGGCCGATGCGTCGCCGGCCCGTCGACGCGACCGAGGCCCTCGCCCGCCACCTGGACCGGATCGAGCGCCTGACCCCCGACGAGATCGACCGGTTGACCCTTGCCGAGACGCCGCCGATCGCGTTCGTGGCGTCGATCGCGCGGTTCCTCTCACCGGAGCTCCTCGCCTCGCTCGTGTCGGTCGAGCAGCGTGTCCACGAGCGGCTGCCACGGGCCGTCCGCTGGAACGCCGGCGTGCGCGACTCCGCGGTCGGCTACGGCCAGGAGATCGTCCTGGGGTCGTTCCTCGACGAGCACCTGTCGGGGGACTTCCGCGAGCGCGTCCGGGAACGTCTGACCCGCGGCTGGTCCGCCGCCGTCGACCAGCCGCGCTACGGACCCAACGGCCCGGCGGTGGCGCGCGCGATCGAGGCGATTCGCCAGGTCCCGGCGGACGCCCTCCGCCGGATCTCGACCGCCGTCGCCGCGGAGCCCGCCGTCCGCGCCAACCCGCCCTGGCCGTCGGGGCTCCGGGCGGACGAGGACGACGCCCTCCGCGTGTCGTCCGAGCTCGCTCGACGGGACGCGGCGGCCGCGCTGCCGGTCGCGGTCCCGCCGGCGACGCGCCGCTCGCTCGACCGGGCGATCCACGCGTTGGTCCTGCGACACGCGTTCCCGCCGGCCCAGTTCGAGACGCTCGTCGGGCCGTGGAGGGCCCTGTTCGACGTCGCCACGACGCCCCGGCCGGGCATCCGGCACAACACCCGCCCCCGCCGCTGACGTCCAATCCGCGACCGTTCGTCCGATCCGAGGCGACGGATCGGCCGGCGTCCGGTAGGATGGCCTCCTCGTGTTCGATTGGGCGCTCCGGTCTGCGCCCCGGTCTCCGAAAACCGCCGACCCCGATCCATTCGTGCCCTGACCGGGCCCCGCAGGTTGCGGGAGGGCCCCGTCAGGAGTCCCGTCTCCCATGTCCTTCGATGAACTCGGGCTGACGCCCGAGCTGCTCCGCGCTGTCGCGGACCAGGGCTACACCGAGCCCACCCCCGTCCAGCGCGAGGCGATCCCGATCGTCCTCGCCGGTCGCGACCTCCTCGCCGGAGCCCAGACCGGGACCGGCAAGACCGCCGCCTTCGTCCTCCCGATCCTTCAGCGTCTCAACGCGACGCGGACGCCGGGCTGGCAGGGCGCGACGCCGCCGAACGGCCAGCCCCGCGACCGCCGCGGCGGTGAGCCCAGACCCCCGATCCGCGCCCTCGTCCTGACCCCGACGCGCGAGCTCGCCCTCCAGGTCGAGGAGAGCGTCCGGACCTATGGCGCCCACCGCCGGATCCGGTCCGTCGCGATCTACGGCGGCGTCGGCTACGAGCCGCAGGTCCGCGCCCTGCGGGCGGGCCCCGGGATCGTCGTCGCGACGCCCGGCCGCCTGCTCGACCACGCGGGCCAGCGGACGATCGACCTGTCGCACGTCGAGGTCCTCGTCCTCGACGAGGCCGACCGGATGCTCGACATGGGGTTCATCCGCGACATCCGGCGGATCCTCGAGCTGCTGCCGGAGCGGCGCCAGAACCTGCTGTTCTCGGCGACCTTCTCCGACGACATTCGCTCTCTCGCGGGCGGCATCCTCCACGATCCGGCGACCGTCCAGGTCACGCCGCGCAATACCCCGACCCAGCTCGTGACGCAGGTCGTCCATCCCGTCGACCGGCACCGGAAACGGCACCTCCTCAGCGCCCTGATCCGGACCGGCCGGATCGAGCAGGCGCTCGTCTTCACCCGGACCAAGCACGGCGCCGACCGGCTCGCCGAGCAGCTCGTCCAGGACGGCATCGACGCGGCCGCGATCCACGGCAACAAGAGCCAGGGTCAGCGCGTCCGGGCCCTCGACGCATTCAAGGCCGGCCGCGTCTCGATCCTCGTGGCCACCGAGGTCGCCTCGCGCGGTCTCGACATCGAGCAGCTGCCCCACGTCGTCAACTACGAGCTTCCGATGGTCCCCGAGGACTACGTCCACCGGATCGGGCGGACCGGCCGGGCCGGGGCGAGCGGCGACGCCATCTCCCTCGTCTGCGTCGACGAAGCGCCGCTCCTCCGGGACATCGAGAAGCTCCTGGGCCGGTCGATCCCGACCGAGGTCGTCGCAGGCTTCGAGCCGGACCGCTCGATCCGCCCGGAGCCGATCCGGCAGCGGTCGGGCGATCGACGCCCCCAGGCCGGCCCGCCGCGCCGGCGCCCGGACCAGCGGCCGTGGCGGCCCGCCCACGCCCCGATCGGACGCGGGCACGGTGGACCGCAGCGGCACGGCGCGCCGCATCGGCCCGCGAACGTGCCGTACCGGCCGGCGAATGCGCCCATCGCGGGTCCCGATCGGGGACTCGTCGCCATGCCGGGCGAGCGCCTCGCCCGGAATGGCGGGGCCTGATCCCGTCGAGCCGGCGAGGCAGCCGTCACAGGAGGGTCACGAAGCCGTCGCACGGCTGAGCCTCGGCGGTATCCTGCCGCCGAGCCCGGCCGACCGGCCGGCCATGCGACCGGAGGCCGCTCGAACGGACGTGGACGCCCGGATCCTGCTCGTCGAGGACGATCCGTCCATCCGCGAGGTCACCGCGATCGGACTCGGGGCCGCGGGCTTCGAGGTTGCGACCGAAGCTGACGGCGTGGCGGGACTCGACCGCTTCCGCGCGGAGCCGTTCGACCTGATCCTGCTCGACATCATGCTCCCGCGACTCGACGGCTACGAGGTCTGCCGCCAGATCCGGCGGACCTCGACCATTCCGATCGTGATGCTCACCGCCCGGGCCGACACGATGGATGTCGTCGTCGGGCTCGAGGCCGGCGCCGACGACTACGTCCGCAAGCCGTTCGACCTGCCCGAGCTGATCGCCCGGATCCGGGCCGCCCTCCGACGCGCGGGGGCTGGTGCCGACGACGCGGGCGCCCTCCGCCTCGGCCCGCTCGCGATCGACGTCGCGGGCCGGACCGTCGCCCGCGACGGCGTCGACATCCCGCTCACCCGGACCGAGTTCGACCTCCTGCTCGAGCTCGTCCGTCACGCCGGCCAGGTCCTCTCCCGGGACGTCCTGCTCGATCGGGTCTGGGGCTACGACTACCTCGGCGACTCGCGCCTCGTGGATGTCGCCATCCAGCGGCTGCGGGCGAAGGTCGAGGCCGATCCGGCCTCGCCCGAGCTGATCCAGACCGTCCGCGGCTCGGGGTACAAGGCCGCTCGATGACGGTTCCCGTGCGGCGCACCGAGGCGGGCCGGTGCTGAGCGGCGTTCGCGGCCGCCTGACCGTCACGATCGTCGCGCTCGTCGTCCTGACCGCGGTCGTCCTGGGCGTCGCGTCGTACGTCTTCGTCGACAACCGCCTCCATGAGCAGGCGCTCCACGACGCGGCGGATCAGGCCGGCTTCGACCTGTCGGTGCTCGCTCCGGGCCGGCTCGACGACCCGCCGACCGAGGCCCAGATCCAGGACCTCGCCGACGCGTTCCAGCGCCGCCGCCTCGACACGATCATCGTCCCGGGGACGGGCGACCCGTTCTACAGCCCGGCGACGATGCGCGGGACGCTCGAGACGCTGCCGCCCGAGGTCCGGGCGCTCGTCGACCAGGGACAGATCGCGTACGCGTGGCAGACCGTCGACGGACGCCCGAGCCTGGTCGTCGGCGGCCGCGTCGCCGGGACCGGCCCCGCGATCTGGTTCATTCGCGACGCGGCCGCGATCGAGCAGACCCTGCTCCAGCTGCGGATCGCTCTGGTCGTGGGGACGATCGTCCTCGCGATCATCGCCCTGATCGCGGCGCGGGTCGTCGCCCGCGGCGTGCTCGCGCCGGTCGACGAGGCCGCCCACACCGCGGCCCGGATCGCCCACGGCGACCTCACCGCCCGGGTCGCATTGACCTCCGACGACGAGTTCGGGGTGTGGGCTCGGCAGTTCAACGAGATGGTCGACACGCTCGAGGACACGATCGTCCGGCTGGAGCGCTCCCAGACGCAGAACCGGCGCTTCGTGGCCGACGTGAGCCACGAGCTGCGGACGCCGGTCGCCGCGCTCGTGGCGGAGGTCTCGATCCTTGGCGACCACCTCGACGCGCTGCCGCCGGAGGCTCGCCGGGCCGGCGAGCTCGTCGTCCAGGACGTCGGGCGGATGCGATCGCTCGTCGAGGACCTGATGGAGCTGTCGCGGTTCGACGCGTCCGGGGAGGAGGTCCGGATCCAGTCGGTCGACCTGAACCGTCTGATCCGCGACACGGCCGCGGCGCGCCATCGCGACGCGGTCCTCGAGCTGCCCGACGACCGGATCGTCGTCGAGACCGATCCGCGCCGGCTCGAGCGGATCCTGGGCAACCTGCTGGACAACGCGCGGGAGCATGCGCCGGGTGCGCTCGTCGTCGTCGCGATGCGGGCGACCGCCGACCACGTCCAGATCACGGTTGCCGACCGCGGGCCGGGCGTCCCGCAGGACCGCCTCGACCGCATCTTCGACCGGTTCTTCATGGCGGATCCGTCCCGTCGCGGCGGCAGCGGCCTCGGCCTCGCGATCGCCGCGGAGCACGCCGCGCTGATCGGCGGCCGGCTCCGTGCCCGCAACCGCGACGGCGGCGGGCTCGCGCTCGAGCTCGTCCTGCCCGTGACGCTCCCGTTACCCGCCCGCGATGTCCCTGCGACGCCTGGCGCCGACGCTCACGACCGATGAACCGCACTCGAGGCCTGTTCCGATGATTCCTCGCCGCCCTTCGCCCTTCCTCGTCGCGCTGCTGGCGTTCGTTGCCGCGGTCGCCGCGTGCAGCGGCGGCAGCGGCCCCCTCGGCTCGGTGCCGGCCGTCTCGGCCTCGCCCGACCCCTCGGTCGCCCAGGGCAGTCCGGACGCGACGCCCGAGCCGTCCGCCGACGAGAGCGGCACGCCGAGCGACGCGCCGTCCGATGAGCCGACCGACGAGCCGTCCGCGTCGGCCGGCGGCTCGAGCCCCTCGACCGCGCCCAGCGGCACCACGATCGTCCGGGCCTACTTCTGGCTCGGCGGCGGGCCGGGCAGCGCCGGCCTCCTCGCCACCCTCCGCGAGGTGCCCGGCACGAAGGCCGTCGCGACCGCCGCGATGAAGGCCCTCCTGGCGGGACCCACCGCGTCCGAGCGGAAGGCATCGATCAGCACGGCGATCCCGAACGGCACTCAGCTCCTCGGCCTGTCGATCGAGGGCGGCGAGGCGACCGTCAACCTGTCGAGCGAGTTCGAGGCCGGCGGCGACAGCAGCGCGGTCCAGACACGGATCGGCCAGGTCGTCTACACCCTGACCCAGTTCCCGTCGGTCAAGTCCGTGGCGTTCCAGGTCGAGGGCGAGGCCCGGACCGGGTCGGGCTTCGGGACGAAGGGCCTCGTCCGCTCGGACTTCGTGGCCCTGCTGCCGGACATCTGGGTCGACCGCCCGGCGTGGAACGCGGCAGTCGGCAACCCGGCCCACGTGACGGGTTCCGCCGACGTCTTCGAGGCGACGTTCCGGATCGCGATCCTCGACGGCTCGGGCAGGATCCTGGCCGACCAGCAGGCGATGGCGACCTGCGGGACCGGCTGTCGCGGGACGTTCGACACGACGGTGGCCTACACGATCTCGAAGGCCCAGTACGGGACCCTTCGCGTCTACGACCCGTCCGAGAAGGACGGGACGCCACAGTCGACCCGCGACTACCGGGTCTGGCTGACACCCTAGTCCGCTCCTCCGCACGGCTCGACGCTCCGGCCTCCGGCCGGGGCGTCACCTTGTGTCCGGGCATCGAAGCCCGAGGCGGGCTCAGCCGCAGCCGGACGGAGCCGCCCGTGGCTGGGCGGCGGCCCCACCGTCGGGAGTTCAGGTGTCAGGCCTGCTTGATCGCGATCCGCTCGATGATGTTGGCGCCATCCTCGGCCCTGTCGATCGTCGCCTCGAGGAGCCCATGGATCTCCTTCCAATTGGTCAGATCCACCGGGTCGATCTCCTGCTGGAACAGGCCTGCGATCGCCGTGCGCGCGATGCCGTCCCCTCGTTCTCGAGCCGGTGGACCTCGATCCAGTACCCATCGAGGTCCTTGAACCCGTGGCGACGGCGACCGGGTACCCCGCGTCGCGAGTGGCTGTGCGATGCTCGGCCCGGATGGACTGGATCCTCATCGGCTTCGTCGCGCTGCTGGCGATCGCGCTCGCGATCGCGATCGGCATCGCCCTGGACCGGCAACGCCAGCTCGATGCCGCGCGGGCGGCATTGACGCGCGGAACGACGGCGGCCGGGGCTGCGACGGAGGCGCTCGGGGCAGGGAGGGCCCCGCAGGGCCGAGGCGGCTCGATCGTGGTCGCGACCCTGCTGGATGTTCCGGACTCGTTGGGCGACGACCCGCAGGCGGACGTCCCGACCCTCGCCCGACGGCTCCGCGAGCGCCTGGCCGCGTCCGAGTTCGAGCTCGACCAGCAGGTCCGGAACGCGTCGTATCTCGCCGACCTGATGGGCGTCGGGATCGTCCGCCTCGACGATGACGGCCGGGTCGAGCTGGCGAACGCCGCGGCCCACATCCTCCTCCGCCGATCGGGCGGCGGACTCCGCGGACGGACCGCGCTCGAGGCGTTCGTCGACGCCCGCGTCGAGGACCTCATTGCGAACGCGCGGGGGACCGGCGGCGCGTCAGGCGAGTTCCGGCTGAGCGGCCCGGACGGACCGACGCTCGTGATCCGGGCCCGCCGCTCGCCGCTCCGGGGAACCTGGGTCGTGCTCGAGGACGTGTCGGAGCTGCGGCGCCTGCAGCAGATCCGGACCGAGTTCGTCGACAACCTGTCGCACGAGCTGCGGACGCCGTTGTCCACGGTGAGCCTGCTCGCCGAGACCCTCGCTCGCGATGCGGAGGCCGCCGGCGACGGCGTCCCGCCGAAGATGCGCGACCGGATCGCGAAGATCGAGGTCGAGACCGGCCACCTCGTCCAGATGGTCAACGAGCTGCTCGACCTCGCCCGGATCGAGGGCGGCGGCCCGCTCGTCCTCCTCGACGGCGTCGACCTGGGGCGCGTCGCGGTCGAGTCGGCCGATCGCCTGCGCGTCTTTGCCGATCGACAGGGCCTGCGGCTCGTCGTCGACGTGCCGTCGCGCGTGCCGTCGGTCCGCGGCGACGAGGCGCGCCTCGGCCAGGTGGTCGTGAACCTCATCCACAATGCGGTGAAGTTCGGGCGGCCCGTCGACCTCGACTGGGACGAGGTCGGACTGCCGGCGGGGAGCGTCGACGGGACGCCCGACGAGGTCCGTGTCACGGTCCGCGCCCACGGCGACGACGTGACGCTGTCCGTGGAGGACCACGGCGTCGGGATCCCGAAGTCCGACCAGGATCGGATCTTCGAGCGGTTCTACAAGGTCGACCGGGTCCGGGTCCGCGGCGGCGGGACCGGCCTGGGTCTCGCGATCGCGCGGCACGTCGTCCAGCAGCACGGCGGCACGATCCGGGTCGAGTCCGAGGAAGGTCGCGGCTCGACGTTCACGGTGTCGCTGCCGGTGGCCGCCCGGACCGGGACGAAGGTGGGCGCCGCCTGACTGCGGGCGCCGCGGCCGGCCGGTCGAGCGGGCACACTTCGACCATGGACCGGCTCCACGTCGCGACCCTGAACATCCGCAACATCGCCGATCGCTGGGACGAACGCCTGCCGCTGATCCTCGCCGACATGGCCGCGCTCCAGCCCGACGTGCTCGGCCTTCAGGAGGTCGTCTACGTCCTCCAACAGGACCGCCTGATCGGCGCGGCGGGGGAGGGGCGCTACGAGAGCACCCGCGGCTGGGCGGGCCGGCCGGAGTACGGCAACGCCCTGCTCGTGCGCGAGCCGCTGGTCGCGCGGGACACGGAGCGGCTGGACATCGGCTTGGGGCGGTCCGCGATCCGGGGCGTCGTCCCGTTGCCCGAGGGCGCGTCGGTGCTCGCGGTCGTCACGCATCTCCATCACTCGCGGCCGGACGAGGCGATCCGCGACGACCAGGCGCGCCACGTGGTGGACTGGCTGGCGGCGGCTCCCGCTTCCGACGCCGTCGTGGTCGTCGGCGACTTCAACGCCGTGCCGGATGAGCCAGCCTACGGGCGGATGGGGGCCGCCGGCTTCCGCTCCGCCCATCTCGAGGCACATGGGGCTGAGCCCGCAGTCACCTGGCCGTCGGGCCTGGATGCGCCGGCGAAGGACACGGACGGCCCGGACGGCTGCCTCGACTACATCTGGGTCCGGGGCGCCGTCGGGGTGGAGAGCTGCCGCCTGGCGTTCGATCGCCCGGCCGTCGGCGACCCGACTCTGTATCCGTCGGACCATCTCGGGTTGTCGAGCCGGCTCTCGGTGGGCCGATGACCGAGCCCACGCCACCGCGAGCGCTGCGGCTCGCCCATCGCGGCGACTGGCGACGATTCATGGAGAACACAATCCCGGCCTATCTTGCGGCCTTCGACGTGCCCGGCTGCGATGGGCTGGAGTTCGACGTCCGGACGTCGCGTGATGGCGTGGGAGTCTGCTACCACGATGACTCCCTGATCCGGGTCCACGGCGTGGAGCGGCGCGTGAACGAGCTCTCCGCGGAAGAGCTCGAGGCTCTGGGGGTCCCGACCCTCGAGGCCGTCCTTTCGATCATCCCGCGCCGAGCGTTCCTCGACATCGAGCTGAAGGGCGAGGCGGGTCGGGCGATCTTCGAGACGATTGCGGCCGGCCGCGGCCCGGGCCTCGAGCGAGCCGTCGTGTCGTCGTTCTTCGACGCCACTCTCGGCCGGATGGCGGACTGGGCTCCGACCTGGCCGCGCTGGCTCAACTCGCGTGACGCCTCGCCGAACACGATCGGTCGCGCCGTCGACCTGGGATGTCGGGGCGTCTCGATCGAGTGGCATGCCCTGGACGCCGCTGCGATGCGCCGGGCCGAGGCGGCGGGGCTGGAGGTCGCGACGTGGACCGTCCGCCGCCGGCCGACCTACCGGCGTCTCGAGCGGCTCGGCGTCGCGGCGATCTGTGTCGAGGCTGCGGCGCTCGACGGCTGAACCGGTCCGGGCGCCGCGACGCGACCGTCGACTGCACGACGCTCCGGCCTATCCTCAGCCCGTGAGCATTCCGGATCGCGCCGACCTCGTCGTGGTCGGCGCCGGGACGATCGGCGGCTGGGCGAGCACGTTCGCGGCTCGTGACGGCGTCGGTCGCGTGGTCGTGATCGAGCGGGGGGTCGCCGGCCAGGGCGCGTCGAGCCGGGCAGCCGGGATCGTCCGTGCGCAGGGCGGCACGCCGACGACCGTCGCGCTCGGCCGCTGGTCGATCGACTTCTATCGGCACCAGGGCGAGCAGCTCGGGACCGACAGCGGCTTCCGCGAGCTCGGCTACCTGATCCTCGCCGTCACCGACGAGGACGAGCGGTCGGGCCGCGAGCGGGTGGCAATGCAGCAGGCAGAGGGCCTGGCCGTGCGCTGGGTCACGCCCGCGGAGGCCGTCGGACTCAACCCGACGCTGAGTCCCGCGGGCCACCGCGGCGGCAGCTTCCTCGAGACCGACGGCCACATCGACCCGTCCCGGAACGTCCGGGCCTACTCGCTCGCGATGCAGCGCTCGGGCGTCGAGCTGCGCGAGCGGACGGCATTCACCGGTATTCGGACCGAGCCGCGACCCGGCGGCGGCTCACGGGTCGTCGCGGTCGAGACCGACGCCGGCTCGATCGAGACGAACCGCGTCGTGCTGACCGGCGGACCGAGCCTGCGAGCGGTCGGGCGGCTCGCCGGGATCCACATCCCCGCGGGTGCAGTCCGCCACACCGTGGCGGTCCTCGAGCCGCACGAGGCGTTCGCCGTCGGGCGCCAGCCGATGGTCTTCGACATCGGGGCAGGGCTGTACTGGCGGCTGGAGGAGGGCGGGCTGCTCTTCGGCTGGAGCGACCCGAACGACCGGCCCGGCGAGGCCCGCGAGGTCGACTGGCCGATGTACGAGGCGATGCGCAAGCGCCTCGCGAGCTACGTGCCCGTGACGCGCGACCTCGGCCTGCGGAAGATCTGGGCGGCGACGATCGACTTCACGCCCGACCATCTGCCGATCCTCGGGCCCGGGCTCACCGCAGATGGCAGCCTAATCGAGGGCGTGACGGTGGCGTCGGCGGGCGGGCACGGGATGATGTGGGGCCCGGGTGTCGCCCGGGTGGCCGCGGATCTCACCCTGACCGGGACGACGGACGTCGTCGACGTCACGGATCTCGGGCTCGATCGGTTCGACGCCCGGGGCCGGAGCCGGCTGGCGACGGACCCGGTCGCGTTGCCGTTCCCGACGGACGCGGCCGACGCCGAGCTCGTCGTGCCGACCGGCGCGGGCTGAGCCCGGTCCTTCGGAGTCTGCGCGGGCGTGACCGCCCGCTGCGCGTCAGGCCGGGCTGGAGGCGGCGCCCCGGATCGGCCGGACCAGCGCGGAGAGCGCGGAGCCGACCCGGGAGCGGCCGGTCTTCTTCGTGGGGACGGCTCGATACGGCCGCCGGCTCGCGTTGCGAGCCTCCTCGTTGGCGACGAACACGTAGTACGCGGCGAGTGGCTGCATCGTGGTCAGCCTCCTTCGGGCAATGGCAACTGGCGTCGCCATCCTCTGCCCGGCCCCGCAGCGGCGGACATGGACGCGGGTTGTCGGTCGCATGGACATCCGTCGAGTCCGAATGAACCGAGCGGTGGCGCCGACGACGCGAGTTGGGGGAGCTCGTCGGCCAGGAAGCGCCTAGCGGCGGTCGCGGTCCAGGAGGTCTGGCGGGACCAGCCAGCGGAGCGTGCCGCGACCGTCGGCGACCGCGCCCCGGACGTCGAGCCGGGCGAAGGCGCCCTTCTTCATCACCATGTCGCTCGCGCCGGCGAGGGACGAGAGCAGCTGGCTGAAGTCCGGGTCATGCCCGACGAGGACCGGACGAGTCGGCGAGCCGGAGTCGGCGAGAATCGCGTCGACCGTGGCGGGGTCGAAACCCACGGACAGCCGGTCGTCGACCCGGACCGTGCATCCCAGACCGTCCGCGACGATCTCGGCGGTCCGTCGCGCACGAACCCGCGGCGAGCTGATCATCGCGTCGGTGGAGAACCGCACCCCATGGAGGAACGTGGCCAGACGCTCCGCCTGCGCCTCACCCTTGGGGCTGAGCGGCCGGTCGAAGTCGTCGCCGCTCCACGCTGCGGGATCGCCCGCATCGGCGTGGCGCAGGAGGTACAGCTGGATGTGCTTCGACCGGTCGTGGCTCACGCGTCGAGCGTAGCGAGGAAGGAGGCGATCCGCTCGCGCAGATTCGCCATCGTCGCCCGGTAGATCTCGAGCTGTTCCTCCTCGGTCCCCGTCGCCTCGGCCGGGTCCGGGATGCTCCAGTGGGTCCGCATGGCTCGGCCCGGGAAGATCGGGCAGGCCTCGGCGGCCTGGTCGCAGACCGTGATCACGTGCTCGAACCGCTTGTCGAGGAACTCGGTCATCGACTTCGAGCGTGCCCAGTCGTGCTTGATCCCCGCCTCGTCGAGGACCCGGATCGTCATCGGGTTCACCTCGCCGGCGGGCCGGCTCCCGGCCGACTGCACCGCGATCCAGCCCCCGCCGAGCTCGCGGAAGAGCGCCTCGGCCAGGATCGACCGGCACGAGTTGCCGGTGCAGAGGACGAGGATGCGGATCGGCTCCGCGGCGATCGCGGCCATGCGTCAGCCGGCCGCGACGACCGGCTGCGTGCGCTGAGCGATCAGCACGAACTGCCGGATCCGCTCGCCGAGGAGAACGAACACCCGCTCGAACGCCGCCCGTCGCTCGGCCTCGTCGGTGACCTTCGAAGGGCTCGGGTAGCCCCAGTGGATCGACTGATCGGCGCCGGGAAAGACCGGGCAGACGAGCCGGGCGTCGTCACAGAGCGTGATCACAAAGTCGAACGATTGGTCACGCAGGTCGGTCAGGGACCGAGCTTCGAGCCTCGTCGAGTCGATCCCGGAGCTGGCCAGGATCTGGAATGTGAGCGGATCGACCGGCGTCGGATCGGTGCCGCACGACCAGACCTCATAGCGCGGCCCGCCGACGTGGCGGAGGAGCGCCTCGGCGAAGATCGACCGGCACGCGCCGCCGGTCGAGACGAAGAGCACCCGGACCGGTGCGTCGCTCATGGGTTCAGGTCCTCGATCTCGCCGCTCGCAAGGAACACGACGTCCTCGGCGATGTTCGTCACCCGGTCGCCGATCCGCTCGACGTAGTGCGAGGCGAACAGGATCCGTGTACCCCGTTCGACGTTCTCCGGATCGGCCCGCATCAGCGCGACGACCTCCGCGAAGGTCCGGTGATAGAGATCGTCGATCTCGTCGTCACGAGCGGCGACTCGCCGCGCCGCCTCGACGTCCACGTCGACCAGGGCCATGAGGATGCTTCCGACGAGCGTCGCCGCGAGCTCGCCCATGGCCGGGAGGTCGACGTAGTGCTTGAGCGGCGGATGCGGAGCCAGCTTCCGGACCTGCTTCGCGACGGACGCGGCGTGGTCGCCCATCCGCTCCAGCTCGTAGCTGACGTGGTCGAGGGCGAGGAGGAAGCGGAGATCTCGTGCCACCGGTGACTGCATCGCGATCGTCCGGGTGATCAAACCGGTGACTTCCCGCTGCATCTCGTTGATCTTCACGTCCGCCACGATGACGGCAGTCGCGGCCGCGGCGTCATGAGCGGAGAGTGCCGCCATCGCGGACCGAATGGCTTCCTCGACGTACGAGCCCATCCGGAGGATGTCGTCCTTGATCACGCGCATGTCCTGGTCAAGGGTCGGGCGCGCAGGGTGGGCGTCGTTGTACGACTCCGTTGCCTCGGCGGCGACGGTCATCGCGGCCGCGACGACCTGCGAGGCCGGGGCCGAGGGCTTGGCGTTGGGATCGGTCATGGGTCTGTCCTCGGCCTACGGCTTGCTCATCCGAACCGGCCCGAGACGTAGTCCTCGGTGAGCTGGTCCTTCGGGTTGGTGAAGATGTCGGCGGTGCGACCCTGCTCCACGACGTAGCCCGCGCGGTCGTCGCCCATCGTCAGGAATGCGGTCCGATCCGAAGCCCGGGCGGCCTGCTGCATGTTGTGGGTGACGATCACGATCGTGTAGCGAGCCTTCAGATCGCTCATCAACTGTTCGATCTGGAGGGTCGCGCGCGGATCCAGGGCCGAGCACGGTTCATCCATCAGGATGATCTCGGGCTCGGTTGCAATCGCGCGTGCGATGCAGAGACGCTGCTGTTGTCCACCCGACAGCGACAGCCCGCTCTGCTTGAGCTTGTCCTTGACCTCATCCCAGAGCGCCGCCCGTCGAAGGCTGGATTCGACGAGCTCGCCGATGTCACCCTTGTAGCCGTTGATCCGGGCACCGAACGCCACGTTGTCGAAGATCGACTTCGGAAACGGATTCGGCTTCTGGAACACCATCCCGACCCGTCGCCGGAGCTCGACGGCATCGACGCCCGGCGCATACAGGTCCTGGCCGTCCAGGAGAATGCTTCCCTCGAGGCGGAAGATCGAGACCAGGTCGTTCATCCGGTTGATCGTCCGCAGGACCGTGGATTTGCCGGAACCGGAAGGACCGATCAGGGCCGTCACCTCGCGACGGGCCACCGACATCGAGACGTCCCGGACGACCCGAGCGGCCCCGTAGTAGCAGCTGACGTCCTTGAGCTCGAGGGCAATCTCGCGCTCCACGACGGGGACCGTCTCGGCACCTGGCTCGAGCGTCGTGTGGATCCGGATGGCGGTCGGCTCGGGGCTGGGCTCCGCGCCGGCGCCGGCCTGCGGGGGCGCTTCGGTCACGAAGGCGTTCACAGAGCTCTCCTCTACCACTGGATGTTCCGGGACAGTCGGTTTCGAATCAAGATCGCCAGGCCGTTGAGGGTCACGATCAGGAACAGCATGACCAGGATCGTCGCCGCCGCGATGCCCTGGAACGAGGCCTGGGGACGGCTGGCCCACTGGTAGACCTGGATCGGCAGGATCGTGTACCCCTCCTGGAGCGGCGTGGGCAGGAAGGTCACGAACGCCGCCGCACCGATGACGATGATCGGGGCTGCCTCCCCGATCGCCCGTGCCATCGAGAGGATGATCCCGGTGATGATGCCCGGCGCGGCCGCCGGCAACACCGACCCGCGGACCACCTGCCAGCGCGTCGCACCGAGTGCGTAGGCGCCTTCTCGCTGGGAATCGGGAACGGCCTTGAGCGCCTCGATCGTGGCGATGATCACGATCGGCATGACCAGGAGCGCGAGGGTCAGCGCCGCGGCCAGCGGCGAGCGTCCGAGGCCCATCGCACGGACGAAGATCGCGAGGCCGAAGATCCCGTAGATGATCGACGGGACGCCGGCGAGGTTGGCCAGGTTGGTCCGCAGTGCCCGCGTCACCCAGCTATCCCCTGCGTATTCCTGGAGGTAGATGGCTGCCCCGACCCCGATGGGAAACGCGATGATGCCGACCATCACGCCGATCAGCAGCGAGCCGACGAGCGCGGGCAGGATACCCGCCGACTCGGCCCGTCGCGACGGGACACCCGTCAGGAACTGGACGTCCAGCCACGGGACGCCCTTCGTCACGACGTCGACCAGCAGCGCGACGAGCGCGATCAGCAGGATCCCGATCGCCGCAATGCACAGGCCGAGGAAGATCGTGCCGGCCATCCGCCGCCGCGCGACCTGAGGGTTGAACTGCGGGACCGCGGAGGCGGCCGGGTTGGACGCACTCATGAGTACTTGTTCCGATACCGGGCGACCACGCGATTGCTGATCAGGTTCAGGATGAGCGTGATCACGAACAGCACCAGGGCGACAGCGAACAGTGACTTGAACTGGATCGACTCCTGGGGCGTGTCACCGCTCGTGATCTGGGCGATGAACCCGGCCATCGTCCCTCCCTGCTCTCGAGGATCGATCGTCAGCTTCGGGTTGAAGCCCATCGCGAGGACAACGGCCATCGTCTCGCCCACGGCCCGGGACATCGCGAGGATGATCGAGGCCATGATTCCCGACAGGGCGGCGGGGACGATCACGCGCCGCGCGACCTCGAATCGGGTGGCACCCATCGCGAACGCTCCCTCGCGAAGACCACGCGGAACCGCTCGCAGGGCGTCCTCCGAGAGGGACGCGATCAATGGCGTGATGAGCAGCCCGACGACGAGCCCGGCCGACAGCAGGTTGAACGTGCCGATCGACGGCAGAACCGGCTTCAGCAGGTTGGGTGTGATGAAGTTCAGGGCGAAGAAGCCGAGGACGATCGTCGGGACGCCCGCGATCGTCTCGAGGATCGGCTTGACGACGTTTCGCGTCCGCATCGTCGCGTACTCGGCCAGGTAGATCGCCGCCAGCATCCCCAGCGGGACGGCGACCACGAGGGCGATCAATGCCACCTCGAGGGTCCCCGTCACCAGGGGGATGACCCCGAACTGATACGGCAGGATCGAGGCCGACCAGACGGTCCCGGTCAAAAACTGGATCGGGTTCACGAGGGCGAAGAACTGGACCGCCTCAACGAGCAGGACGACGACGATCCCGACGGTCGTCAGGACGCCGATGCTCGCGGCCAGCAGCAGGAGCGCCTCGATCGCCCGCTCCGACACCGGCCGGCGTCTTGAGAGCGGGCGGCTCATCGCGGTCATGTCACGTCACCCTACTCCGAACAATCGAGGAACACACCGGCCCGAACTGAACGTCGGGCCGGTGTGTCGGGCAGCAACTTCGGCTGGCGATCAGGCTACTGGAGCGCGGCCGCCAGGTCAGCCTTCGACTTGGCCAGGACATCGGGCAGAGCTTCGATGTAGCCGGTCTCATCGACGTAGGTGTTCACGTTCTCCAGGAAGTACTGGACGAAGGCGGCGAACTCCGGTCGCTTGAGGGCGCTGACGGCCGGGTAGATGAACAGCGGCCTTGCGAGCGGCTTGTACTTGCCCTGGTTCACGTTGTCCGCAGAGGGCTCGATGCAGCCGCCGCCGCTGTCGATCGCGACCGCCTTGATCTTGTCAAGGTTCTCCTCGAGATACGCGAAGCCGAAGTAGCCGAGGGCATCCTTGTCACCGGCAACGCCGGTCACGAGGGCGTTGTCATCTTCGGACGGCGTGTAGTCGGAGCGGCTCTGCTTCGCCTTGCCGTTGATGACCTCGGTGAAGTAGTCGAACGTGCCGGAGTCCGGACCTGGCCCGAAGAGCTTCAGGGGCTCATCCGGGAACGACGGATCGATGTCCTTCCAGGACTTCGCGGTGCTGCCCTGGTCCCACATCTTCTTGAGCTGGGCCGTTGTGAGGCAGGTCACGAACGCGTTGTCCTTGTTGACGACGACGGAGAGTGCGTCCGTCGCGACACCGAGCTCGACGTACTCGATGTTCTTCGCCTTGCAGGCGACCCCCTCGCCCGCGTCATCGGCCTTGATCGGCCGCGAGGCGTCGTTCATGTCCGTCTCGCCGTTGCAGAACTTCTTGAAGCCACCGCCCGTTCCGGCGAACGCCACGGTGACCTTCACGCCCGGGTTGGCCTTCTGGAACTCCTCGGCGACGGCCTCGGTGATCGGATACACGGTGCTCGACCCGTCGATGTTCACGCTCCCCGAGAGCGGGGCGGTCGACGCCGCTGCCGACCCGGCCGGCGCGGATGCGTCAGGTGGCGACGAGGCCGCGGGCGTGGAGCTGGACGGGCTCGGGGTGGCACCCGAGCTACAGGCAGCGAGTAAAACAACAGTGGCGGCGGTCAATGCGGCGCCACGGCGCCGGGATCGCGCGATCAAAGGTCCTCCTCTCCGTCGTTGGGGCTCGACGGCGTCTCGGTCACGGCGTGACTCGGTCTCGTGACTACGGGGAAACCGTGCCGACCACGGGTCAACCATCGCTTTGTGCCGTGTTAACAGACGATGAACGAGGGCTGCTCTGCGACCCGTCGCCGCAGCGATCGCGGCCGCCCTGTCCCGGACACGAATCTGGCCGGTGTGCCCGAGCAGCACACCGGCCAGGAGGAGGGACCGGCGGTCGCTCCGAGCACGACGCCGGGTCGGATCTATCACCCGCAGGTGGAGCCTCGCGGGACACGGTTTCCGTGATGTTTGCGGTCCGTCAACAAGCAGCCGGGCGCCTGCCCCGGCCGCCGATCGTTAGACTCCGGCGATGGTCGAGACCGTCGCCGCGGTGCTCCTGATCGTCGTCCCGATCGCGTTCAACCTGGCGTTCCTTTCGCTGGGTCGAGCCTTCGACTACCCGGACATCCTGCGCCGCCCGCCGGACGAGATCCTGCGTCGCTTCCACGCCGGCGGGTCGGGCCTGATCGTCCGCTGGGAGGCATTGCTCGTGAGCGCGCTCGCGATGCTGCCCCTGGCGGTCCTGCTCGCGGTCACCCTCGGGGCCGCGCCCGTGTGGACGGGCCTCGCGATCGTGCTCGGCTCCGTCGCTGCGCTCGTGCAGGCGATCGGCCTCGTGCGCTGGCCGTTCGCGGTCCCCGAGCTGGCCCGCCGCTACGTCGGAGCGGACTCGGGGGATCTGTCCGAGGCGGAGGCGGCGGCCGAGCGCCGCACCGTCGAGACCGTGTTCGCGACCCTCCATCGTCTCCTGGGCGTCGGGATCGGCGAGCACCTCGGCTACCTGTTCACCGGCCTCTGGACGCTCGCCGTGGCCGCCTCGATCGTGACGACGGCCGCGCTGCCCGCCTGGATCGGCTGGCTCGGCGTGCCGATCGGGCTCGCCCTGCTCGTCGGGACGCTCGAGTTCGTCGGTCCGAACGAGCCCGAGGGCTGGGCGCTCGCCGGGACCATCGTGCCGATCGGCTACATCGCGTGGTCGCTGTGGCTGATCGTGATGGGCGTGCTCCTCGCCCTGTGAGCGGGCACCCTCCCGGTTAACCTCCCATTAACCGGCGGGTCCGAGACGGGGGCGTGACCGGTCGGCGAGAATGACCGAGGGGTATGAGGAGACCAGATGACCGAGCAACCGGCCGCACGCGCGGCCGAGACCCCACCCACGCTGCCGGCGACCGCCGCGTCCGCTCCGAAGATGACTCCTGCCGCGGCTCTCGCGCGTCACGTCGAGTGGCTCGAGTTCGCCCTCGCCGCGGCGCGATCCGAGGAGACCTGGCGGGCCGGCCGGCTCGAGAAGGCCAACAAGCGCAACCGCGACAAGCGGGCCGCACGGCTCGCCGAGGTCCGCGACGAGATTGACGAGCTGACCGCGCTCCTTGCGGGGATTCGCGCGCTCCAGGCCCGCCCCGCACGCGCCGCTGCGGCCCCGCGATCCAAGACCGCGCCGGCATCAAGGGCCCGTCGAACCGCGAAGCCTGCTGCCGTGAAGGCGGCGGCGAAGCCCGCGGCGGCAGTGCCCGCGGCCGCGACCCCCGCGGCGGAGAAGCCGGCGGCCGCCGCGAAGACCGCCCCGACGGCCAGGAAGGCCCCGGCCCGGAAGCCCACGACGCCGAGGCGGAAGTCGTCGTCGACCACGACGCGGGGCCGACGACGGTCGACCGGCGGCCCGAGCGCCCCGTCCTGACCCGGGCCGGCGTCCAGGGTCGGCGGCCGGTTCGGGCCTGACCGGGGGGAACCGGCGTGTCCCGGCGTCCAGGCGCAGCCATCGATCTCGGGTCCACGTCGGTCCACCTGCTGATCGCCCGCCCGGATCGATCCGGCCTCGTCGTCCTCGACGACGAATCGACGTTCCTCGGGCTCGGCGCGGCCGTCGACGGTCCGGGTGAGCTCGGGAGCGCCGGGCGGGCGACGCTCGCCTCGACGGTCGGCGGCTACGTCGATCGCGCCCGTGATGTCGGCGTCATCGAGCCGATCGTGATGGGCACCGAGCCGCTCCGCCGCCTGAGCGACGCGACCCGGATCGTGGCCGACGTCTCCGCCCGGACCGGTGTCCCGCTCACCGTCCTCGAGCACGAGGAGGAGGCGCTGCTCACGCTCGTCGGGCTGACCGCCGGCCGGGCCGTCCGTAACGATCTTCTCGTGGTGGACATCGGCGGCGGCTCGAGCGAGCTCGTCGAGATCGGTCCGGAACGCCTCGCTCGCGCGGCCGGGATCCGCCTCGGGGCCGGCCGGCTCACCCGCCAGGTCGTCGACCGGGATCCGCCCACGGAGGCCCACTTCGCCTCGCTGACCAAGGCTGCCGGCGACGCCTTCGACTGGTCGCCGAGCCGGCCGCCGGCCGAGGTCGTCTTCGTTGGCGGGACGGCGACGAACCTCCTGAAGCTGCTCCGGCGGGCGAGTGACCCCGGCCGGGACGATCGTCTCGATCGGGCGGCGCTCGAGACGGCCCGGCGGATCGTCGCCTCGGGCCCCGCGGAGCTGCTCGCGGCGACCTACGGGCTCCGCGAGGCGCGGATCCGGTTGCTCGCCGCCGGTGCGGCGATCATCGAGGCCGTGCTCGATCGGATGGCGGTTTCCTCCGGCCGGGTCGTCGACACCGGGATCCGGGAAGGGGCGATCATCGCCGCGGACCGGGCCGGATCGGGCTGGCGCGAGCGGCTCGACGAGCTGGCCCACGGCTGGATCGCCTGAGTCGGGCGGCCGAGCGGCCGCTTGCGAACGAGCTAGAGACCGGCCAGCGCCCGCCCGAGCCCGCGCCGGAACCGGATCCCGGCGACACCCCGCCAGGTCGGTCCGACCGTCCGCCGGAGCCGTCCGACCTCCCGCTCCCGGCTGAGCAGATACCGCCCGATCGCCGCGGTCTCGGTGTTGCTCAGGCCGCCCGCATGGTCGAGCAGGAAGTCGCGCGCGAGATGAGCCGACACGTCGGCGTCATGCATCAGGCCGAGGTGGTCCTGGAGCGCCGTGACCCGGGCGATCAGCGCGTCCGAGTCCGGGCCGAGCGCCTCGCGCACGAACTCGAGCGAGTAGCGCAGCCACTTGCCGGCGATGCGGAGCTCGTGGAGCGTGTCGACGTCAGCCCAGCGGAGGACCGGCTCGTAGGCGCGCACCTGCTCGTAGGCCGCCTGGATCCGGGATGCCGCGGTGTCGCGGACGCGGTGCGGCTCGGTCGGCGCGACCGGCCGGGCGCCGAGGCCCTCGTGGCGGACGAACTCGGCGTAGTCGTCGAGCCATCGCCGGTAGCCGTCGGAGTCGAGCTCGCGGAGCAGGAGCTGGCGCGCATCATCGCGGTGGATCCGCCAGGCCCCGACGAGGGGCTCGAGGGCGCGTTGTTCGACGACCGGCAGGTCGGCCCGGTAGACGTCGATCGCCTCGATCAGGACGTCGAGGTCCCGGACGGCGCCGAGCCGGCCGGCGACCTCGCGGAGTCGCCGCCGATGGGCTTTCGTCCGGCCGTTCCGGAACGCCTCGCCGAAGATCCGCCACGCCGCGCGCTGGCGGCGCGTGGCGACCCGCATCGAGTGGAGGTCCTCGGGATCCTCGCCGGTCCGGGTGCCGGCCTCGCGGGCGATCATCCGGGCGAGGTGGAAGCGGAGAACCTTCCGGCCGGCCTCGGCCCGATGGTCGTCGGCGAGGACGCCCGGAGTCTTGCCGACCACGAGGCGAGGTCGTTCGGCGGTGTCGGCGGCCGGCCGGGGCCGGTCCCTGGCTCGCGGACCGGCCGTCGGGGCCGCGGTCGCCTCGCCTGGCGAATTCGAGTCGATGACCGGCACAGGGTCCGGGCTCTTCGAGCGGCCCGCCTCCACCGGCGGCTCCTTGGCCATCGCGGCCCCCGACGCCTCGCCGAGCGCCGTCGCGACGATCCGACCGACGTCGAGCCCGTCGTCGGCCCGGTCGCCACGGTGCTCGCCGTCGACCTCGTCGACGTCGATGGGCGGCAGGGCCCGGGAGCCCTTCTTCGCGCGCTTCGGCTCGGCCGCGATCACGGCCTGGAGCGCCGATTGGAGCTTGGAGGCATCTGCCGGTGCGAGGCCCCGATCGTCGGCCAGGATGCGCTCGATGTCCGTCAGCCCGGCCTCTTCGCCCTTGACGATCTCGACCTCGAGCTCCACGAACCGACCGACCACGCGACTGCGGAGCACGGCGTCGACCTCGTCGAGGCTGACCTCGACGGCGGTTCCGTCGCGTTCGAGGATCCGCTTCCGACGGAGCTGGCGGACCGTGACGACCTCGACCAGCGGCGCGTCGCCGCATTGCTCGAGGATCAGTGAGCGGGCATCGGACGGCGGCCAGTCTCGCGGCGGCGAGGTCCGATCGGCGGGGCCCTCGAGCTCCTCGCGGCGATGGATCGTGTCGCCCTCGAGACGACGGACCGCCGACTTCACGGTGACGGTCGTCGTCTTCGCCGTCTGCCGGATCCGGGCCGCGAACCCCGCCCGGGCGAGGGCGCCGTCGACCGTGTCGATGTAGCGGTCCTCGACCTGGGTCGAGCGGACGGCCGAGGCGGGCAGGAAGCCCGCGACGTCGTCCGCCGCGAGGTAGTGGTCGCCGCTGGCGGGATCGACGACCCGGTACTTCAGCTCGATCTCGACCGGCCGACCGTTGCTCGAGGTCGTCGCCATCAGGCGCGCGGATCGAGCGAGCCGATGCCGGCCCGCGGTCGATGCGGCGTGGTGGCGGACTGGGCCGCGGCGAGCGCCCGGACCTTCAGCTCGAGGTGGGTGTCGCACGTGCCGGGATGCCCGGTGATCTCCTCCGTCCGGCGCCAGGTCGCATCCGACCCGAGCTGCCACGAGCGTCGGTCGTCCTCGAGCATGATCTCGATGATCTCGGCCAGCCGGCCGCGGGCCTCGGGATCCTCGACCGGGACCATGGCCTCGACGCGCCGGTCGAGGTTCCGGTCCATCAGGTCCGCCGATCCGATGTACCAGTCGGTGTCGCCGCCGTTCGAGAATCCCCAGATCCGCGAGTGCTCGAGGAACTCACCGACGATCGAGCGGACCCGGATTCCCTCGGACACGCCCTTGACACCGGGCAGCAGCGAGCAGGCGCCGCGAGCGATGATGTCGACGGCCACGCCCGCTCGAGCCGCGCGATACAGGGCGTCGATCGACGGTTCATCCACGATCGCGTTGAGCTTCACGACGATCCGCGCGTCCCGGCCCAGCGCGGCGTGTTCGATCTCGCGATCGACGAGCTCGAGGAACCGGGTCCGGAGGCTGTGCGGAGCGACGAGCAGCCGGCGGAACGACCGCTGGCGCGACAGCCCGGTCAGGACGTTGAACAGGTCCGTGACGTCCGCGCCGAGCTCGGGGCGACACGACAGGAGGCCGAGGTCGGTGTAGAGACGGGCGGTCTTCGGGTTGTAGTTGCCCGTCCCGATGTGGACGTAGCGGCGGAGGCCGGAGCCCTCGCGCCGGACGACCAGGCAGACCTTCGAGTGGGTCTTCAGCCCGACGAGGCCGTACACGACGTGGGCGCCGGCCTGCTCGAGGCGACGGGCCCAGACGATGTTCGCCTCCTCGTCGAAGCGGGCCTTGATCTCGACGAGGACGACGACCTGCTTGCCTCGCTCCGCCGCGCGGATGAGGTCGCGGACGATCGGCGAGTCGCCGGACGTCCGGTACAGGGTCTGCTTGATCGTCAGAACGTCCGGATCGTCGACCGCCTGGGCGATGAACCGCTCGACCGACGTCACGAAGTTCTCGTACGGATGATGGACGAACAGGTCGCCGACACGGATGGCGGCGAAGACATCGGCCGGCTCGTCCTCGTCCGGCGGGACCAGGCGGGGCGGCGTCACCGGCGTCCACGGCTCGCCCTTGAGGTCCGGGCGATCGAGGTCGACGAGGTCGTGAAGCCCGGTCAGGTCCAGCATGCCGCGGACCTCGTAGGCATCGTCCTGGGCCAGCCCGAGCCCACGCAGGAGCAGCTCGCGGGTCCCCCCCGGCATCGAGCGCTCGACCTCGAGCCGAACGGCCTCGCCGAACCGACGGCGTCGGAGCTCCTCCTCGATCGCGAGCAGCAGGTCGTCGGCCTCGTCCTCTTCCAGGGCCAGGTCCGCGTTCCGGGTGACCCGGAACAGGTGGTGCTCGACGATCTCCATGCCGCTGAACAGCAGGTCGAGGTTCGCGCCGATGATCGAGTCGAGGAGGACGAACCGGTGCGGCTCGACCTGATAGAGCCGCGGCAGGATCTGCGGAACCTTGACCCGGGCGAACTGGACTTCCCCGGTCTCGGGATTGCGGAGGCCGACGGCGATCGAGAGGCTGAGGGTCGAGATGTACGGGAACGGATGCCCGGGATCGACCGCGAGCGGCGTCAGGACGGGGTAGATCTCGTCGATGAACCGCTGCCGGAGCGTCGGGTGGTGATCCGGGATCGAGTTGTACTTGACGATCTCGATCCCCGCGTCAGCCAGGGAGCGTCGGACCTCCGTCCACGCCGTGGTGAGCTCCGTCACGAGCTGGAGCACGCGCTGCCGCGAGGCCGCGAGCTGCTCGCCGGCGCTTCGGCCGTCGGGCGAGGACTTCGTCGAGCCGGCGTGGACCTGCTGGCGGAGGCCCGAGATCCGGATCTGGAAGAACTCGTCGAGCATGCTCGCGACGATCGTCAGGAAGTTGACCCGATCGAGCACGGCATTCCGCTCGTCGCGCGCCTCGTAGAGGACCCGGCCGGCGTAGTCGAGCCACGACAGCTCGCGGTTGATGTAGGGCGCCTTCTGGGCCCGGCGGCTCTCGCGCGTCGAGCGCGTCCGCGGGGCGCGGGCGGCCGGCGACGAACCGGGCCGTTCCGCCGTGGTCGGTTCGGGAGTGCCGGAGGACGCGGGCAACGCGCTCATCGTGTCAGCGTCGAACTTCCGTGAATGGCAAGCCGCACCGCTCGCTCTGGGCCGCCGAGAATATCACGCACTCGTTCGCGGTCGGCCTCCCTCGATCGTCCTGTCGTCGCGTCAATCCTCCGCCACATAGCGCCGCTCTCCCGACCGGTTGTCGAGGTAGACCCGCATCCGGCGGCGAGTCGTCGGGTCGACGAACATCTCATCGGTCGGGCGGAACCGCGGATCGAGGGTCCCGTCGGGCTCACCGCCGCCCGGGCCGGTGGCGTCGAACGAGCGGTCCGACGCCTCCGAGCGGTAGCGGTTGCGCTCGATCACGAGCCCGATCAGGATCGCGGCGCCGAACACGGTCGCGAAGATCCCGCTGAACCCGGCGAACGGCGCCGCGATGAGCCCACCGAGCATCAGCAACAGGGCAAGCCCGGCCGCGACGATCCGGACCGTGGGGGTGAGCATGAAGCGGGTTCCGGCGCTTCGCTATTCGGATTCGGATTCGGCTTCGGACTCGCGCGGTGCCGACCCGTCGGGCTCGACGACGACGGCTGTCCCGTAGGCCACGATCTCGGACATCGTCCCGGCCAGCTCGGAGCTGTCGAAGCGCATCGACACGACCGCGTTGCCGCCCATCAGCGTGGCGTTCTTCACGAGCCGGTCGAGGGCCTGGCGACGGGTGTCCTCGAGCAGCGAGGTGTACTCGTGGATCTCGCCGCCGCCGAGCGACCGCAGCCCGGCGATCAGGTTGCCTGAGAAGCCACGGCTTCGGACCACGAGACCGAAGGTCTGGCCCTTCGTCTCGACGATCCGGTGGCCCGCGATGTACGGGGTGGTTGCGACGATCATCGACGATCCCTCATCCGTGCTGGTGGCCGGAGCCGGTCGGGCCTCCGGCCGGGTGGTCCGCATGGCTGCTCGCGCGACGGGCCGTGCACTCCGGGCACGGACACCGGTCACGGAGCAGGCTGAACGTGTAGAACCCGGTCGAGTGGCCGTCGCCCCAGTGCGGCGAGACCGCGTAGTTGCCGACGAGATGGATGTCGGACATCCGCGTCTGCTCATCCGTGAGCGCCGGTGCCGAGTCGAGCCAGCCCGGCAGCCCGGCCTCGCCGCGGCAGTAGGCGCACGGGCACAGCCACCGGAGGGCGGTGAAGTCGTAGACGGTCGCGTGGCCGTCGGCCCAATCGATGCTGAACGTGCGGCCTGCCCGATCGGCATGCATCCGCAGCGGGCTCGTGGGCGATCCGCCGGCGGCCGTGGCGACAGCCCCCGACGGCGTCGATCCGGGGGTTTCCCGCTGGCTCGTCACCGGGTCATCATCGCACGGCCCGGGACCATCGTCCGGGGACACCCCGGGAGGTCGCGGGATATCCTCCGCCGGTGAGCCCTCGGATCGGTGGCGCGCGGTGAGTCTGCGCATCGAGAACCTGCACAAGCGCTTCGGGTCGGTCGTCGCCCTCGATGGCCTGACGTTCGAGGTCCCGGACGGCGAGATCTTCGGCTTCCTCGGCGCCAACGGCGCCGGCAAGACGACGACGATGCGGATCGCGCTCAGCGTGCTCGCCGCCGACGCCGGCCGGATCGAGTGGAACGGCGCCGATACCCGCGGCCTGCCGCGCCGGACCTGGGGCTATCTCCCCGAGGAGCGCGGGCTGTATCCCCGCATGGTCGTGCTCGACCAGCTCGTGTTCTTCGGGACGCTCCACGGGATGGCCCGCGACGTCGCACGCAAGGCCGCGCTCGAGTGGCTGCGGCGCCTGCGCGTGACCGATCTCGCCGACCGGAAGGCTGAGGAGCTCTCGAAGGGCAACCAGCAGAAGATCCAGCTGATCTGCGCCGTGATCCACGAGCCGCCGGTGCTCCTGATGGACGAGCCGTTCACCGGGTTGGATCCCGTCAACGTCGCCCTTCTCCGCGAGGCGCTCCTCGAGCTCCGGGACGACGGACGGACCCTGATCTTCTCGACCCACCAGATGGAGACGGTCGAGGCGATGTGCGAGTCGATCGCGATCGTGGATCACGGCCGCGTCGTCGTCGGCGGTCCACTCCGCCAGATCAAGCGCGCGGCCGGCCGGCGGCTCGTCCGCCTCTCGGTCGACGGCGACCACCGCATGCCGTGGCTCGCCGGCGTCCCGGGAGCACGGGTCCTGCGGCCGGGCATCGACCGGACCGAGCTCGAGCTCGACGACGGCGTCGAGCCGGAGGCCGTTCTCGCGGCGGCGGTCGCGGCCGGCGCGAAGGTGAGCCACTTCGAGGTCGTCGAGCCGTCCCTCGAACAGATCTTCATCGACCATGTGGGGCGGGCGGTCGACGCCGACGAGGAGCCGGTCCCGGCCGACGTCCAGGCGCCGGGAGTCGCCCGGCCGACGACCGCGGAGGATGCGGCGTGACCGAGTCGCCGGGCGCCGAGCCCGTGCCGATCCGGGACGAGCCCGCGTTCCCGAACACGACCCACGTCGCCGCGCGCGAGTACCGCGAGCTCGTGCGCTCGCGGATCTTCCACGTCTCGACGATCACGCTCGCGGTGATCGCCCTGATCGTGGCGCTGCTCCCGGTGGCGGCTCGCCTCGTCGAGCGCGGCGGATCCACCCGGATCGCCGTCGTCGCGTCGGACGCCGAGCTCGGGGAGCGGACCGCAGCCACGCTCCTCGCGATCCTCAACCAGAACGGCGGCGCCCGCTTCGAGGTCGTGCCCGTCGCCGACCAGGGCGACGCGACGGGCGGCGTCGACGACCATCGATTCGACGCGGCGGTCGTCACGAACCGGGGGCCCTCCGGCCAGATCGTGACCCAGATCCAGCTGGGCGAGACCATGGGCAACGACACGCTCACCCAGCTCTCCCTCGGGATGTTCGGCGTCGCCGTGCTCGACTACGCGAGCCACAATCCCGCGAGCGGATTCCAGCTCCCCGACACGCAGATCCTCCGGTCCGCCGGCGGCGGCGGGTCCGCGCCGGTCGAGGCCTCGACTTATGCGAGCCGGCTGATCGTCGGCGCGGTCTTCGGGATCCTGATCTTCCTGACGATCGTGATCTACGGGATGTGGGTCGCCGCGGGGGTGGTCGCCGAGAAGTCCAGCCGGGTCATGGAGCTCCTGATCAGCGCGGCGTCCGCCCGCCAGCTCGTCCTCGGCAAGGTGATCGGGATCGGGCTCGCCGGCGCGACCCAGGTCGCGATCGTCCTGACGCCCGCGATCCTCGTGCTCCTCCTCGAGGACCGGATCGCGAGCGCGCTCCTCGGTCCCGCGGCGGGGATCTCGCCGTCGCTCGCGGCGCTGTCGCCGGGCCTCCTCCTCGCGTTCGCCGTCTACTACGTGCTCGGCTTCGCCCTGTACTCGCTCATCTACGCGGCGGCCGGATCGCTGGTCAGCCGGCCTGAGGACCTCCAGATCATCGCCCTGCCGCTGAGCCTGATCGCGATCCTGGGCTACCTCCAGGCGATCCTCGCGCTGACCGGTGGGATCACCTGGTTCATCCGGCTGGCCTCGTACATCCCGTTCTGGAGCCCGTTCGTGATGCTCACGCGGCTGTCGGTCGGGCGGGTCGCGCCGGGCGAGGTCCTCCTTTCCGTGGCGATCCTGGCCGCGACGATCCTCGTGACGGCCGTGATCGCGGTCCGGATCTACGGCGCGGGCGTCCTCCTGTACGGCCAGCGGCCCGGCATCCGCGCCTACGTGGCCGCCGCGCGCCGCGGCTGAAGGTCGCCGGCCTCCTCGTCCGGCGAAACCGCCAATTCGTCGCCGGGCGTCGACCATCGGCGGCGATCGCCGCGAACCGGGTCAGATCGTCGCCGGGGGTCGACCTGACATCGTTGTGGCGCGTCGCACGCCAGGACTCTTCCGGTTCCGTGCACGATCGGGCGTCGGATCACGGCCGAATCGGCCGTCAACGCTGCCCCGTCGTCCGCCCGCGACGATCTGGTGACGAAATCGGCGGCGCGTGACGTTGGTCGTCGCCGAGCGACGATCTGGCAGGCTCGTGCCTGCCGAGCGCCGGCCGCTCCGCGCTATTCGTCGAAGAGGAGCGGGAGTCGTCGGATCAGCGCCACGACCGGCGCGGCGGCGGTCGGTGATTCCGACGCCGTCAGGCCGAGATCGGGCCCCGACGCAGCAGCCGGCGGCGACGTCGCGATGAACCGCCACAGCCGCGAGGTCGTGCCCGGGAGATAGGGGCTCGTCCGCTGCCGGGCGAGCACGCCGGCGATCCCCTGGGCCGCGGCCGCCTCGTGGAGTGCCCGGCCCTCGGCCGCGATCGCGGGCACAGCGAGCACCTCGTCGCCGGGATGGAGGACCCGCCGGAGCAGGTCTCGACGCTTGTGGAGTGGCGTCGTGAGGAGCGACCGCCCATCGAGATGGAGGATGTCGAACGCGAGGAACGCGACCGGCCGGCCCGGCTTGCCGGCGACCCGGCGGGCGAGCTCGGCAGGATCGGCCCGGCCCGCGTCGTCGACCGCGACCAGCTCGCCGTCGAGGACCGCCGAGCGGGCGTCGACGCGGACCGCCATCCCCGCGAGCTCCGGCAGCGACGCCCCGATGTCGCGGCCCTCGCCGTCCACGATCCGGACGTCGCCCGTCCCCGCCCGCTCGGCCGGACCGACGAACGCCAGGGCCCGCGTCCCGCCCCAGGCGGGCTCGAAGATGTGCGCCGTCGAGTCGAAGGGCTCGGCGGCCGCCCGCGGGAGCATCGGTCGCAGCGCATCCGGCAGGTTCGGCAGCAACACGTCGGGATCGAGCGGCAACACGAGCTGGTCGCGCATCGTCGTCCGATGGTAGCGCTAGACTCGTCGCCGTCGTCGACGAAGCCGCCGGCAGCGCAGGACTCATCCCGTCCCGCCGACCGCCCACCCAGCCCGATCCCGCGGGCACGAATGGAGGCCGCTCGCTCGTGTCCAGCACCGCCTCGAAGCCCGCCGTTCGCTCATTCCGCCCCGACGACCTCTACCGCTTCCGGGTGGCGACGGAGCCGCGGCTCTCGCCCGACGGCGCCCTGGCCGTCTTCACGGTCCAGACCGTCGCGCCGACCAGGGACGGCTACCGGCACGCGCTGTGGGCGGTCGACGTCGACGGCGGCCAGCCGCGGCAGCTGACGATCGGCTCGAAGCACGACCGGTCCGCCCGCTTTTCGCCGGACGGCCGGACCCTCGCCTTCCTGTCGGACCGCCGGGTCCAGGTCGAGGAGGAGCCCGGCGTCGACCCGAAGACCCGGGAGGACGTCCAGCAGGTGCACCTGTTGCCGCTCGGCGGTGGCGAGGCGCGGCGGCTGACCGACCTGCCGCGCGGCGTCGACGGCTTCGAGTGGTCGCCGGACGGCCACTGGCTCCTCGTGACGAGCTCGTCGCACGGGTCGACCCGCGACGAGGACCACCGGATCCGCGGCAAGACGGCGGCGCCGAAGCCCGGCGACGAGCCCGAGTCGGACTACCACTTCGTGGACCGGCTCGGCTACCTGTTCAACGGGGTCGGGTACATCTACCACGCGATCGCCCAACTCTGGCTCGTGGACGCCGCGACCGGTTCCGCACGGAAGCTGACGAATGAGCCCGCCGGGGTCGGCCCCGCGGCGTGGTCGTCGGACAGCCGGCGGATCGTCTACACGACGAACCTCCGTCGCGACCACGACATCGAGCCGCGGTCGCACCTGGTCGCGATCGACATCGAGGACGGCCGGCGGATCCGCCTGACCGGCGATCCGGCGATCTTCTTCAGTCCGGCCTGGCTCCCGGACGGCTCGGCGGTCGCCGCGCTGGGCGGCCACCTGCCCGAGAACTTCTACCGGAGCGACGTCTGGCTGATCGCCGCCGATGGTTCGGACGCCGAGCCGCCGAAGGGCGGCCGGAACCTGACGGGTCGCCACGACCTGATGCCCGCGTCGTCTCCGAACAGCGACATCGTGCCGGGTGAGGCACCACGTTTGGTCGTGTCGGCCGATGGGGCCTGGATCACGTTCACTGCCCCGGACGAGGGCAGCGTCGAGCTGCACCGGGTGTCGACGGCCGATGGCCGGTTCGAGCGTCTGACCACCGGCCGCCACACGATCAGCTCGTTCGACCAGGTCACGCTCGGCCGGGGGCGGACGCGGACGGCGTGGTTGCGGTCGTCGCCCACGGAGCTCAGCGACCTCTGGGTTCGGGACGGCACGACGGGTGCGGCACGCCGGATCACCGACCTGAACCACGACGTCTTCGCGGAGGTCGCGCTGCGCGAGCCGGTCGAGCGATCCGTCGTCGTCGACGGACGGCGGATCCAGGGCTGGTACCTGGCGCCGGCGGCGGCGGTGGACGACGAGGCGAACGGCACCGGTCGAGGCCGCCGCCGCGGCCGCGCGGAGGCTGGAGCCCGGCCTGCGCCGCTTGTCACGGAAATCCACGGCGGGCCGCACACCCTGTACGGCTGGGGCGCGATGCTGGAGTTCCAGCTGCTCGCGGCGAACGGGATCGGTGTCTTCTTCTGCAACCCGCGCGGGTCGGAAGGCTACGGCCGCGACTTCAACGAGGCGAACATCCGCGACTGGGGTCCGGGCCCGACGCGCGACGTCCTTGCGGGGATCGAGTCGCTCGTCGAGGACGGCCTGGCGGACCCCGATCGCCTCGGCCTGACCGGCGGGTCGTACGGCGGCTACCTGACGAACTGGATCCTCGGTCACGACGACCGGTTCGCTGCCGCGATGACCTGTCGCTCGGTCAGCGACATGTCCCTGCTGTTCCTGACCGGCGACCTCAGCACCGGGTTCTGGCCGCGCCTCGAGTTCAAGGCGCTGCCGTGGGAGGAGCCGGCCTACTTCCGCGAGATCTCGCCGATCACCTATGCCGATCGGATCCGGACGCCGCTCCTGATCCAGCACAGCGAGAACGACATCCGCACGACGATCGGCCAGGCGGAGCAGCTGTTCACCGTCCTGCGTTCCAGGAAGCGGCCGGTCCGGCTCCTCCGCGTCCCGGAAGAGACCCACGAGCTCACCCGCTCCGGGACGCCGTTCCGCCGAGCGGAGAACCTCAAGGTCGTCCGGGACTGGTTCGGGCACTACCTCGTGGAGGGGAAGCGGGGCCTGCCGCCGCTGCCGAAGATCCGGGCCGGCCGCTAGGCGTCCGCCATGGACGTCTCCGCACCGCGTCCGGACGACGTCGACCGGATGGAGCGCGCCCTGGGCTGGCGCCCGACGGCGTTCCGGCTGGCTCCGGTCGATCGCGGCCCGGCGTCCCGATGGATCGTCGCGGCGGACGCCGCTGGGGGAGGCCGTCGCTCGGCGTTCGTCAAGATCGGCGCGACGTCCCTCACGGCCCACTGGACGCGGACCGAGGCCCGCAACTACCAGGGCCTGCACGGCTGGTTCCTGCCGGAGCTCCTCGGGTACGACGACGACGGCGTCCGCCCGGCGCTTGCGATCGAGGACCTGTCCGACGCCGATTGGCCGCCTCCCTGGGACGACGCCCGGATCGCTGCGGTCCTCGACGGTCTCGCCGCGATCCACGCCACGCCACCGCCAGTGTCGCTGGCCCCGGTCGCGACCGACTCGGGCGCCGATTGGCGCTCCGTCGCCGCGGATCCGGCCCTGTTCCTGTCGGTCGGCCTGTGCTCGGAGCGCTGGCTCGAGGCGGCCCTGCCGGCGTTGATCGACGCGGCGTCCTCCGCTCCGCTGACCGGGAGCGCGCTCGTCCATCTCGACATCCGGAGCGACAACCTGTGCTTCCGCGAGGGGCGCGTTGTTGTGATCGACTGGAACCACGCGACGGTTGCGAACCCGGATCTGGACGTCGCGTTCTGGCTCCCGAGCCTCCAATCCGAGGGTGGCCCGCCGCCGGAGGCGATCCTCCCCGATGCTCCCGGCCTCGCCGCCTGGGTCGCGGGCTTCTTCTCCGCCCGCGCCGGCATGCCCCAGCCGCCGAACGCGCCCCATGTTCGTCCGCTCCAGCTCGCGCAGGCGAGGACGGCGCTGCCGTGGGCGGCACGCGCCCTCGGCCTGCCCGCTCCCGGGTAGGCCCGCGTCGAAGACCACCCCTCGTCCGGGGTCAGGCACGGGTCCGGGAGCGCCGCTGAGGCCGGTGTATCCTCACCGTCCCATGGCCACCGCCCATCGCCGGGACACGCTCGCCCGAGAGCGCGCCCACGAGCTCGTCCGCTCGTGGGACGGCCGCCCGGGAGCGCTCGGGAGCCTGCTGGGCCGCGTGAGCAGCGTCGACCAGGTCGGGGTCGAGGAACGGGTCGACAGCCTGAAGAAGCGGTCGATCAAGAAGCAGTCGAAGCTGTGGGCGCTCGATCTCGCGATCCGGATGATGGATCTCACCACGCTCGAGGGGAAGGACACCCCAGGCAAGATCCGGGCGCTCTGCGCGAAGGCGATCCACCCCCAGCCCGGCGACCCGACGATCCCGTCGGTCGCGGCGATCTGCGTGTATCCGGCCCTCGTCGCCGACGCGAAGGAGGCCCTCAAGGGCTCGACCGTCAAGGTCGCCTCGGTGTCGACCGGCTTCCCGTCCGGCCAGACGTTCCGCGAGATCAAGATCGCCGAGACCCGGGCCGCGGCCGAGGCGGGCGCCGACGAGATCGACATGGTCATCGACCGCGGCGCGTTCCTCAGCGGCGACTACCTGACCGTGTTCGAGGAGATCGTCGACGTCAAGGACGCCTGCGGCGACGCCCACCTGAAGGTGATCCTCGAGACCGGCGAGCTCGAGACGTACGACAACGTCCGTCGGGCATCCGTCCTCGCGATGGCGGCGGGTGCGGACTTCATCAAGACCTCGACCGGCAAGGTCACGCCGGCGGCGACGCTGCCGGTCACCCTCGTGATGCTCGAGGCGATCCGCGACTTCGAGCGCCAGACGGGCCGCCAGGTCGGGATGAAGCCGGCGGGCGGGATCCGCGTCGCCAAGGAGGCGGTCCAGTACCTGGTCGTGCTGTACGAGACGCTCGGCCCGCGCTGGATGAGCCCGGACTGGTTCCGGTTCGGGGCGTCGTCGCTCCTGAACGACGTCCTGATGCAGATCGAGAAGGAGCGGACCGGTCGGTACCAGGGCCCGGACCACTTCACGATCGACTGAGATGGCGACGAACGCGGCCACGACGGAACGGCGACCCTTCCCGACGCCGGCTCCGCTCCCCGCCGGCATGACCCTTCGGCATCTGATCGCCCCGGACGACTTCGTCCCGATGAACTCGATCGCCAACGCGATCCGAGCTGCGGAGGGGACCAACTTCTCGACCACCGACGAACAGTTCGCGGCGTTCTACCGCGACCCGCCGGGCTCGGATCCGGCGACCGACGTCGCGATCGCCGAGATCGACGGCGAGATCGCGGGGTACGGCAGGGTCGGCTGGCACCAGGAGGCGGATGGGCCACGCATCTACGAGGTGATGCCGTTCATCGATCCGGCCCGCTCCGGCAGCGCGGTGTTCGAGGCGATGATCGACGCGCTCGAGACCCGCGGTCGCCTGATCGCCGCCGGGCATCCGGCAGGCGACAAGCGGTTCGAGACGTTCGGTGGCGACCTGGCACCGGAGCGCGACGCGCTCCTGGAAGCGCGCGGGTACGTGCCGGCGCGCCACTTCTTCTCGATGGTCCGACCGAGCGTCGACGACCTGGCCGACGCTCCGCTTCCGGACGGCCTCGAGATCCGGGACGTCCTGCCGGAGCACCTTCCGGCGATCTTCGCGGCCAGCATCGAGGCGTTCCGCGACGAGTGGGGCTTCACGGAGCCGACGGAGCGTGACTACCAGGACTTTGCGACCAATCCCGTCGAGTCGGACACGACGCTCTGGCGGGTCGCGTGGGACGGCGACGAGGTCGCCGGCCAGGTGCGGGGCTTCATCAACGCCGAGGAGAACGAGCGCCGCGGCCGCCTCCGCGGCTACGCCGAGCACATCAGTGTCCGCCGGCCGTGGCGTCGTCGCGGCCTGGCGCGGGCGCTCATCGCCGCGAGCTTCCCCCTGTTCAGGGCCCGTGGGATGACGGAGGCGGCGCTCGGCGTGGATACCCAGAACCCGTCCGGTGCCCTGCGCGTGTATGAGGGTTGCGGGTTCCGGGTCGAGAGCCGCTCGACGGACTACCGCAAGCCGCTCGACTGATCTCTTCTAGCCGATTGTCGCGAGGTAGCGCATCAGCGGTGTCCCGATCGCGAACGTGTCGGCGATGACCGTCGGCAGGTCGGGGCCCAGCGCCTCGTCGTCGGAGAGGCGTCGCCCGAACGTGACGTTCTTCAACCGGAGGACGTCGGCGGCCGGGTGGTCGGCCGGATAGCCCGGCGGCACTCGCTTCAGGGACTCGCCGTCGTCGCCGACCGTCCCGAACGCGTCGGTGAAGGCCGGCGCCTCGACGATCGCCCGGAAGCCGTCGTAGTCGCCGACGATCCGCTGGCGGAAGGCCGTGAGCCAGGCCATGTCCGGATGCCAGATGCCGCCGCCGACGTAGATCTCGCCGGGCTGCAGATGGAAGTAGCCGCCGCTTGCGTGGACGTTCTCGGCGTGGGACCGGCCCTGGGCCGCCTCGACGCCGTCGCCGGCCCAGCCGAAGCTCGCCGCGACATGGGTCTTGTAGGGCGACTTGTCCTTGGAGAAGCGGGTGTCACGGTAGATCCGGAACGGCGACCTGGTCGCGTCCGCGTGGAGCGGCAGGTCGCGCGCCCGGAACTGCGCCTCGAGTGCAACGCAGAGCTCCTCCATCGGGGTCTTCAGGAGCCGCTCGTACTCCGCCTTGCGGGGCTGGAACCAGGCCCGGTCGTTGTTGGCGGCGAGGTCCGCCAGGAACTGGATGGCTTCGGGTCGGAAGCCGGTGAAGGACGGTGCGGCGACGGCCATGACGGGTTCTCCGGGTGCTGATGTCGCCCCGACTGTACGCCTGCCGGCTTATCCGCCGGTTGCGCCGAGGACGACGGCCGCGTTGAGGCCGCCGAAGCCGAACGACGTCGAGAGGATCCGCCGGTACTCGCCGTCGCGGCCGGCCTGCAGGAGCTCCGGGAGAAGCGCAGCGATGTCCGGCGCGGGCTCGGCGAGGTTCGCCGACGCGGGCACCCAGCCGTCGCGGACCGCCATTGCGCAGATCGCGGCCTCGATCGCCCCCGACGCCCCCAGCGGATGGCCGTAGAGCGCCTTCGTCCCGCTGACCGGCACGGTCGCCGCGCGCTCGCCGAGGGCGAGGGCGATCGCCCGGGCCTCGGCGATGTCGCCGAGCGGCGTCGAGGAGGCATGGGCGCTGACCCAGTCGATCTCGACCGGCTCGACCCCGGCGTCCTCGAGGGCGATCGTCGCCGCTCGCCCCGCCTCTCGTCCATCGGCCCGGGGCTGGACCATGTGGAACGCATCCGACGTCGCCCCGTAGCCCATCAGCTCCGCGTAGGGCTCGGCGCCACGGGCCCGGGCGACCTCCTCCGCCTCGAGGACGAGGAGCGTCACGCCCTCGCCCATCACGAACCCATCGCGACCGACGTCGAACGGCCGGCACGCCTGGGCCGGGTCGTCGTTGCGGCCGTCCGACAGGGCCCGGATGATGTCGAAGGCGCCGAACGCGAGCGCGCTGAGGGGCACCTCCGCGCCGCCCGCGATCGCCGCGTCGACCTCACCGTCGCGGATCGCGTTCAGCGCCTCGCCGAGGGCGACCGCCCCCGAAGCGCACGAGTTTGCGGTCGACAGGATCGGCCCGCGGACGTCGAGGGCGATTCCGAGGTTGGCCGGGGCGGCGCCGCCGAACACCGCGAGGGCGAGGTTCGGCGCGACGGCCTTGATCCCCCGTTCGAGGTAGCGCTCGTGCTGGCCTTCGGCATAGGCGATCCCACCGAGCGCGCTGCCGAGGAAGATCCCCGTCCGCTCGCGGGCCGCGGCACCGTCCTCGCCCGGCCGCAGCCGGGCGTCGTCGAGGGCGAGTTGGCCGGCCACGAGCCCGAACTGGCTGAACCGGTCGAGCTGGCGCGCCGTCTTCGCCGGCATCCAGGCCAGCGGATCGAAGTCGTCGACCTGGGCCGCGACCTGGCTCCGGAACGGCGACGGGTCGAACCGGTCGATCCGCTTGATCGGCGAGCAGCCGGCGCGGAGCCCGGCGCGGAAGGCCTCGACGCCCGTCCCGATCGCCGTGATCGGCCCGATGCCGGTGATCCAGACCCGCCGTCGATCGTTCACGACGGTTGGTTCGTCGGCGGTCGGAGCTCGGACGTCTCCACCATCGCCTCTGCGAGCGCCTGGAACGTGGCGAGCGTCCGGCCCGCGATCGGGCGGGTGAAGAAGCGATCGATCGCCTCCGCCCAGCCCGGGACGCGCGGCCGGAAGTCGTGGTCGATCTCGACCCGCGCGCAGCCGTCCGGCCGGTCCTCGATCCGCCACGTGACGTCCATCCCGTTCGTCGCGCCGCCGCGGTGCTGGAACCGGAGCCTGCGGGTGTCAGGCTCGGACCAGGTCAACGACTGCCACGCCACGGGCAGGCCCAGTCCGAGGACGGGGACCAGCGGCCGCCGGGCGATGAACCGTACCGGGAGGCGGCCGTCCGCATCCGGCCCGGCGAGGCGGGTGGCGGCCACGTAGTGGGGGAGCAGGCGCGGCCATCGCTCGACCTCGCGGGCGATCCGGAAGACCAGGTCCGCGGGCGCGGCCACGTCGATCCCGATCGTGCTCCTCACGGGGCCGTCCGCTCGGCGGTCCGCGAGAACGCGAGCTCGACGCCGAACTGGGCGATCTCGACGAGCCGGACCCCCGCGATGTCGGCCCGGCTCATCCATTGCGCGGTATCGGTCGTCCCTCCGATCTCGTCGCGGAGCCGGCCGCCGACGATCCGCACGTGGTACAGGATCCCGAGGAAGTGGAGGTCCGAGCCGCCGGCCGCCCGCGAGCGGCGGTAGACATGGGAGAAGACGCCGGCGACGGTCTCGATCTCGCCGATCAGGCCCGTCTCCTCCTCGAGCTCACGGATGACGGCGTGGTCGGGGTGCTCGCCGAAGGCGAGCCCGCCGCCCGGCAGCGTCCACGCCCCGACATCGACCTCGACCGCCGACAGCCGGGCGAGGAGGAGCCGGTCGTGGTCGTCGGTGCAGAGGGCGTAGCCACCGAGGCGGGTCCGGCCGGGCGGCCCGATCTCCTCGGGCAGGACGGAGCCCGTCTCGGTCACGGGCGCAGCAGCCCGACGAGATACCGAGGATCCAATGCGGCGCTTGCTGGAGCGAGGTCGCCGATCACGAGGCCCATCGTCTCACGGATGGGTTCGCGCGCCGCGAGCCGTCGAGCGGCGAAGTCGAACAGGGCCGGCACCTCGAGGAAGGCCTGGACGAGGAGGCTCACGACGTCCTTCGACCGGGTCAGCCGGGTCAGCGAGCGGTCGTAGTCGGCGAGCGCCGTGTCCACGCCCGCGAGGTGGCGATCGATTGCCTGGACCGCCAGCTCCGCGGAGACGAGCGAGCGATGGAGGCCCTCGCCGGTGAACGGGTCGATGAACCCGCTCGCGTCGCCGACGAGCAGCCAGTCGGCGCCTGCCCGCGACGCCGCCCGGGCTCCGACCGGGGATGCGCCCTCCAGCCCATCGCAGATCCGTGGCTCGGCCCACGGCACCGGATCGTCGTCGGCTCGCGGGATGGCGGCCATGACGGCGCCGGCGACCGCCGCCGCGCCCTCGGATCGCAGGCGTTGCCGCCAGGAGCGGTCGGCGAGGACGATCCCGACGTTGACCCGGCCGCCAGGGACCGGTGCGAGCCCGACATAGCCGCCCGCGAACACGATCATCCTGGCGTCGCGACTCGCCGTCGGCGCCGGATCCTCGACGTGGAACGTCAGCGCCGGCCGATCGCCGAGCGGGGGCCGGCGCGCCACGCCCGCATCCCGCGCCACGACCGACCGCAAGCCGTCCGCGCCGACAATGACCCTCGCAGCGATCTCCGTGCCGTCGGCCAGCGTGGCTCGGCCGTCCCGGACGGACCGGACGGCGACCCCCTCGCGGACCTCGGCGCCGGCCGATCTCGCAAGCGCGAGCAGATGAGGGTCGAGCGCGGATCGGTCGAGCCCGACCGGCGCCCCGACGAGCGATCCGTCATCGCCGTAGGTCATGCGGAACCGCGTCCCGCGTGGCGTCTCGACCCGCATCGCGGGGATCCGCCGGATGACCCGATCGACGTCCGCGTCGGCCACGCCCAGGCGACGCAGGCCGACCACCGTCGCCGGCGAGGTGAACACGCCGCAGGCCCGCCAGTGCCAGGCCGGTGCCCGCTCCACGACGACGACGTCGTGGCCGCGCCGGGCCAGGCCGATCGCCGCGGCCGCGCCGGCCGGGCCCCCGCCGACGACGAGCACGTCGTGTGCCTCCATCGCGGCAGGGTAGCCGGTCAGCGGGCGGCGATCGCCACGCGGTGTCCGGCGAACCCGACGATCGTCGCGACGGGGGTGAGGCCGGCCGCCGCGATCAGGTCGAGCAGCTCCGGGCGGCTGTAGGCCCGCCGGACCGACAACGGGCCGTCGTGCCGCGTGAAGCGGCTCGTCGCGGTCGCGTGGATCAGCAGCCACGCGCCGAGCCAGTTCCACCGGCCACGGATGAGGTCGTTCACGACGATGCCGGTGCCGGCGACCCGTCGCAGCTCGCGCAGGAACGCGACCGCGTCGTCAGGGTCCAGGTGGTGGACGACCATCGAGGCGTGGGCCACGTCGAACGCCGCGTCCGGCCACGCCAGGCCCCGGCCGTCCGCGATCGACAGCTCCAGCTCCTCGACGCGGTCGATCGCCGGTCGGGCGAGCCGGGCCGCCGCGATCACCTCGGATCGGCTGTCGGTCGCGGTCACGGCAAGGGTCCGGCCGTCACGGCGCGCGGCCGCGATGAGGCTCATCGGGATGTCCGCGGCGCCGGTGCCGACGTCGAGGAGGGTCGAGACGGCCGGGCCATCGCCGTCCGACAGCGAGGCGATCGCCCGCTCCGACAGGCCGGTCCCACCGGTCAGGCGGTTCAGCCGGGCGAGGTCGACCAGGTTCCCGACGAGCGCCCGTTCGTCGTCGAGCGGTCCGTCCAGCAGCTCCGGGACTCCCGTGAGGCGATCCACGCCCGCAGCCTATCGGGTCGGGCCTCGCCGCTCGGAGTGGCTACGCTGCCGGGATGACGCATCCTCGGCCCCTGATCGTCGTCGCCGGCGAGAGCCTCGTCGACCGGATCGTCCGAACCGATGGCTCGGTCGTTGAGGTGCCAGGGGGTGGCCCGTACACGACCGCGCGTGCCCTGGCCCGTCTCGGCGCGCGGGTCGCGTTCGCCGGCCGGCTGTCGACGGACCCGTTCGGGCGTCGGCTGCGCGCCCGTCTCGAGGCCGATGGCGTCGACCTGTCGCTGGCTCCCTCGACCGACGAACCCACGCTCGTCGCGGTGGCAACGGTCGACGCCGACGGCGCCGCGACGTACCGCTTCGAGCCGCCCGGTTCCGCGGCCGCGGGTCTGCGACCCGACGACCTCCCGACGGGCCTCCCGGCCGACACCGTCGCGCTCCATGTCGGCACGCTCGGGCTCGTGCTGGAGCCGGCCGCCACGACGATCGCCGGCCTCGTCGCGTCGGCGGGCGACGACGTGCTCGTGATGCTCGACCCGAACGTCCGCCCGGCGGCGATCGACGAGCCCGGTGCCTACCGCCTCCGACTCGACGGGGTGATCCGGCGATCCGACGTGATCAAGGCGAGCGTCGAGGACCTCCGCTGGCTGGAGCCTTCGCTGAACGCGGTCACCGCCGCGGAGCGTCTGGTCGGCGCCGGTCCGGCCGTCGTCCTCGTCACGGACGGCGCTGGGGCGATCCGGGTTGTCGGGCGCGCCGGGACCGCCGTCGTACCGGTCCCGGACGTGACAGTGGTGGACACGGTCGGCGCGGGCGATGCGTTCGGCGCCGGATTCCTGGCCGCCTGGACGCGTGCCGGCCGACGCCGCGCGGACCTGACCGACCTCGATGCTGTCGTCGAGGCCGTCCAGTTCGGCGCTCGGGTCGGTGCGTCGACGGTGGGCCGGGCCGGTGCGGACCCGCCGTCCCTCGCCGACCTCACGGCTCCTTGAGCTTCAGCTCCCCGTACATCTCGTTTGGGTGGACCGTCCACCACAAGGTTGCGGTCCACGGCGTAGGGTCCCCGACAATCGCGATGCGATAATGGCCGCCATGGTGACGAAGACAACGGAGGAGACGGCCGACCGCGGCCTGCAGAAGGCCCGATCCGACACGCCCTCGAGCTGGGGGCTCGGGGATGGCGCCGCGATCCCCTGGGAGTACGCGCCGGCCCCGGAGTCGCGTGACGTCGTCACCGTCAAGGATCGCTACGGCCTCTTCATCAACGGCCGCGAGGTCCAGGCCACCGGTGGCGAGACGTTCGTGACGGTCAACCCGGCGACCGAGGAGCCGCTCGCCCAGGTCGCGAAGGCCACGCCGGCCGACATGGACAAGGCCGTCCGGAGCGCTCGTACCGCGTTCCGCCGGTCGTGGGGCACGCTGACCGGCAAGGAACGGGCGAAGTACCTGTTCCGGATCGCGCGTATCCTCCAGGAGCGGTCGCGCGAGTTCGCGGTCCTCGAGTCGATGGACTCGGGCAAGCCGATCAAGGAGTCGCGCGACGTCGACGTCCCGCTCGCGGCGAGCCACTTCTGGTACTACGCGGGCTGGGCGGACAAGCTCGACTACGCGTTTCCGGGCCGGGTGGCGAAGCCGCTCGGCGTCGCCGCCCAGGTGATCCCGTGGAACTTCCCGCTGCTGATGCTGGCGTGGAAGATCGCGCCGGCCCTGGCCGCGGGCAACACGGTCGTCCTGAAGCCGGCCTCGACGACGCCGCTGAGCGCGCTCCTGTTCGCCGACGTCTGCCGCCAGGCCGACCTGCCGCCGGGCGTCGTGAACATCGTCCCGGGTCCCGGCGAGGTCGGGATGGCGCTGATCAGCCACCCCGGAGTCGACAAGGTCGCATTCACGGGCTCGACCGAGATCGGGCGGAAGATCTTCAAGGGCGTCGCGGGGACGGACAAGGCGCTGACCCTCGAGCTCGGCGGCAAGGCCGCCAACATCGTGTTCGACGACGCGCCGCTCGACCAGGCCGTCGAGGGGATCGTGAACGGCATCTACTTCAACCAGGGCGAGGTCTGCTGCGCCGGGTCGCGGCTGCTCGCCCAGGAGTCGATCGTCGAACCGCTGATCGAGAAGCTCAAGGACCGCCTGTCGACGCTCCGGGTGGGCGACCCGCTCGACAAGAACACGGACGTCGGGGCGATCAACTCGAAGAGCCAGCTCGAGAAGATCACCGAGCTCGTGGCGGCCGGCCGGGCCGAAGGCGCGGTGATGTACCAGCCGGCGTGCGACCTTCCCGAGCGCGGCTGGTTCTTCCGCCCCACGCTGTTCACGAACGTGGCCCAGAGCCACCGGATCGCCCGCGAGGAGATCTTCGGGCCGGTCCTGTCGGTGCTGACGTTCCGGACGCCCGACGAGGCGGTCGAGAAGGCGAACAACACGCCGTACGGCCTCTCGGCCGGGATCTGGACGGACAAGGGCAGCCGAATCCTCCACATGGTCAAGCGGATGAAGGCCGGCGTCGTCTGGGCCAACACGTTCAACCGGTTCGACCCGACGTCGCCGTTCGGTGGCTACAAGGAGTCCGGGTTCGGGCGCGAGGGCGGGATCCACGGCCTCCACGCCTACGTTCGGCTCGAAGACCGCTGATGACGACGCCGACATCGGCCTCGACCGGCCCCGACGTCGTCTCGATCCCCGGGGCCGTCCGCCGGACCACCGTCCCGTGGAAGCCGGTCGATCTCGTGACCGCCAACGACGCGATCGTCCGCCTGGCGAAGCTCGACGGCGAGTTCCCCTGGCATGCCCACGACGAGGACGAGCTGTTCCTGTGCTGGTCCGGAACGTTCCGGATCGAGCGTGACGACCGCGCCGAGGCGGTCCGCCTCGAGACCGGCGACCTCCACGTGATCCCGGCCGGCACCCGCCACCGGCCGATGGCCACCGACGGACCCGCCTACGCGCTCCTGCTCGAGCGCCCGGAGACCCGCCAGTACGGCAACGACCCGCGTCCCCGCCGCGACGCGCCGCCCTGATGGCCGGCCGGATCGACGTTCGCAAGACGTACAAGCTCTACATCGGCGGGGCGTTCCCCCGGTCGGAGAGCGGGCGGTCGTACGTGGTCTCGTCGGCCGGCGGCGACCCGATCGCGAACGCCGTGCGGGCGTCGCGCAAGGACCTCCGCGAAGCCGTCCGGGCGGCGCGCAAGGCGTTCCAGCCGTGGGCCGACAAGACGGCGATGAACCGCGGCCAGGTGCTCTACCGCGTGGCCGAGCTGATGGAGGGCCGGCGCGACCAGTTCGTCGCCGAGGTCGCCCTTGCGGAGGGGCTTCGGGGCGGTCGCGCCGAGACCGTTGTCGACCGGGCGATCGACCGCTGGGTCTGGTACGCCGGCTGGGCCGACAAGATCGCCCAGGTCCTCGGGTCGTCCAACCCGGTGTCGGCGCCGTACTTCAACTTCACGATCCCCGAGCCGACGGGCGTCGTCGGGATCGTGGCGCCCGAGACCTCGTCCCTTCTCGGGCTCGTCTCGAGGCTCGCGCCGCCGCTCGTCGCGGGCAATGCCGTGGTCGTCCTCGCATCGGAGACGCGGCCGCTGCCCGCGGTCACGCTCACCGAGGTGCTTGCCACGTCGGATGTCCCGGCCGGCGTCGTCAACGTCCTGACGGGGCTCAGGAAGGAGCTCGTGCCGGTCCTGGCGGCCCACGTCGACGTCGATGCCCTGGACGTCTGGGGGGTCCCCGCCGACATGCGGCGCGAGACCGAGCTCCTCGCCGCCGACGACATCAAGCGGATCGCCCGCCGACCGGCGGGTGTGACCGATGCCCGCTTCGACTGGCTCGACGATCGCGCCGCCGAGCGACCCGAGTGGATCGTCTCGTGGCTGGAGATGAAGACGGTCTGGCACCCGATCGGCACGTAGCCCACTCCGAGATACTCACTCGAAGACTGCTCGATCGAGTGGTGGCGGCTGGGGGCCTCGAGGACGGCCGCCGGTTGGCCCCGACCGGCTGATTCGCGGCACATCAGGTCTCGATCAGGGCGCCGGAGCTGATCAAGGAGTGCTCCGGTGCATGGGCGATCAAACGGCCTTCCGGCGGCTTCCGTTATCACGAAGTTTCAGGATTGACTGAATCTTCTGAACGACGTACAGTCCAGCGCATGACACCGGGCGAGTCCCAGTTCGTGGAGGAGATGGGTCAGTTCCTCGGCTCCCTCGGCATGACGCCGATGGCCGGCCGGATGTGGGGCTGGCTCCTCATCTGCGAACCCGAGGAGCAGACGGCCTCCGATGTCGCCACGGCGCTCCATGCGAGCCGCGGGGCGATCAGCGGGACGGCCAGGCTCCTCGCGACCGCAGGCCTCATCCGTCGGACCACCCGGCCCGGCGACCGGCGCGAGTACTTCAGCGCTCCGCCGGAGGCTCTCGACTCGATGCTGGCCAGTGCCGGAGCGATCTACCGCCAGATGCGGGAGATCGCCGAGCGTGGCCTCGCCGCGACGGCCGATCGGTCCGAGTCGGCCCGGGCCCGCCTCCAGGAGTTCCACGACGTGATGACGTTCGTCGAGCAGGAGGTGCCCCGACTCGTCGGGCAGTTCCTGCGCGACCGCGCCGCGGACAAGCAGCGACTCGCCGTCTAGACGTCGGCAGCCGACGACGCCGGACGGAACCGGCAGGAAGGAACCATGACCGCGATCATCCAGATGGAGCAGCTCACGAAGAGCTACGGCTCCCACCGCGGGATCATCGATGTCGACCTCGCGGTCGACGAGGGCGAGGCGTTCGGCTTCCTCGGACCCAACGGGGCAGGGAAGACGACCACGATCCGGACGCTCCTCGACCACATCCGGCCGACATCCGGTCGCGCGACGATCTTCGGGATCGACACCACGGTCGACCCGGTGGCGATCCATCGCCGCCTCGGCTACCTGCCCGGAGAGTTCGCCCTGTACGACAAGCTGACGGGCGCCCAGACGATCGAGTACTTCGCGAACCTCCGCGGCGGCGTCGATGCGGCGTATCAGGCGGACCTGATCAAGCGGCTCGACCTCGACACCAGCCGGAAGTTCAAGGAGTACTCGAAGGGCAACAAGCAGAAGGTCGGCCTGGTCGTGGCCCTCCAGCATCGGCCGGACCTGCTGATGCTCGACGAGCCGACGTCCGGTCTCGACCCGCTCGTCCAGCAGACGTTCTACGAGATCATCCGCGAGGCCAAGTCCGAGGGCCGGACGATCTTCCTCTCGAGCCACATCCTCAGCGAGGTCGAGAAGACCTGCGATCGCGTCGCGATCGTCCGCGACGGCCTCCTCGTGAAGGTCGACAGCGTCGAGGCGCTCCGCGATCTGGCCCACCACCAGGTGGAGCTGCGGTTCGTCGGAGACCCGCCGATCGGCGCCTTCACGGTGCTGCCCGGCGTGAGCGATGTCGCCGCCGAGGGCAACGTCCTGAAGCTGCGCGTCTCGGGCTCGATCACGCCGGTCGTCCGGGAGGCCGCGAACTACGACCTGCTCGACTTCGTCAGCCGCGAGCCGTCGCTCGAGGAGACGTTCCTCGCGCAGTACGGGCGCGGGACGGCAGAGGCTGCCTGACATGACGTCGGAAGTTGGCCGGCGCCCGGCGCCGGTGGCCCCGACGATCACGGGGCCGACGCTGTTCTCGAGGATCTACGGGTTCGGCAGCATCTACGGCAAGACGATGCGCGACTCGCGGCGCGCGGTCATCGGCATTGCGCTGGTCATGGGGCTGGCGCTCGTCGCCGTCAGCTACGCGATCGTCCAGGAGTTCAACACGCCGGCGTCGCGCCAGCAGCTCGTCGCCGTCGTGGCGGCTGTCCCGGCGATCCTCGCGGGGTTGGCCGGCAAGGCGGTCAACGTCGGCACGCTGGGCGGGTACCTCCAGTACAAGTACGGGTCGTTCTTCCCGGAGATCACCAGTCTCTGGGCGATCCTCGCGCTGTCGGCGACGCTGGCCACCGAGGCACGCCGCGGCAGCCTTGAGTTCGTCGCCGCGAGCGCGATGACGCGACGCCGCGTCGCGCTCGAGAAGCTGTTCGCCCACCTGACCGGCCAGGCGATCGTCGCCATCGTCGTCTTTGTTGCCCTTCTCTTCGTCGGGAGCTCGGTCCAGGGTCTCCCGGGCGACGCAATCACCGTCCAGATGGCGGCCGGGTACGCCCTGTGGCTGTTCCTGCTCGGCATCGCTGCCGGCTCCGTCGCATTCGCGCTCGCGCCGTTCGTCGGCCGGGGCTCGGCGGCCGGCGTGGCCGGAGCGGTCCTGTTCGGTGGGTTCATCGTCAACGGCTACCAGGCGGCGATCCCGACGCTCGCCCCACTGGCGAACCTCACCTGGTTCGGCTGGACCTCGAACCACGTGCCGCTGGCGGGCCAGTTCGACTGGGTGACGCTCCTGCCCGTGGCGCTCGTCGCGCTCGTGCTGTTCACCGTCGGCGTCGAGGCGTTCGCCCGTCGCGACATCGGTGCCACGTCGCCCATTCCCACGCCGAGCCTGCCGCGGGCCCTTGTCGGCCTTCGCGGACCCACCGGCCGGGCGGTCGGCCAGAACCTGCCGAGTTCGATCGCCTGGGGCATCGGAATCGGGCTGTTCGGCCTGGCGATCGCGGGCTCCGGCAAGTCGTTCGTCGATGAGCTGGGCAAGGCGACCGACTTCGTCAAGTTGCTCAACCAGGTGTTTCCGGGGTTCGACATCCGCTCGGTCGGCGGGTTCCTGCAGCTGCTCTACGTCGAGTTCGGGCTGATCCTGGCCGGGCTGGCCGCCGCGACCCTCGTCGCCGTCTGGGGCTCCGATGAGACATCCGGTCGCCTCGAGTTCCTGCTGGCGTCGCCGCTGTCGCGAATCCGCTGGGTCACGTCCGGCGGCGTCGCGATCATGGCCGGCATCGTCGTCGTGACGATCATTGCCGCGCTCGGCATCGCCGTCGGGGCGGTCATCGCCGGCGGTGACATCGTGCAGCCGGTGGTCGGGTCGCTCGTGCTCGGGCTGTACGCGGCGGCGCTCGGAGGCATCGGCGTCGCGGTCGGCGGGCTGTTCCGGACGAGTTGGGCGGGGCCGGCCGTGGCGCTCTTCGCGATCGTGACGTGGCTCATCGACCTCCTGGCCCCGGCCTTCAGGCTCCCGGACTTCGTCCACCAGCTGGCGCTGACGTCCCATTACGGGTTCACGATGCTCGGCCAGTGGGATTGGGTGGGGGTCGTCGCGTCGTTGGTTCTCGCGGTGGGCGGCGTGGCCCTGGGTGCCTGGGGCTTCCGGAGGCGGGATCTGAGGGCCTGAGGCTCGGGCCGGCGGGCAGTCCGCCCGTCGGCCCCGCCGCCTTCGTCAGATCGTCGCCCGCCGTCGAGCCACGGCCCGCGACCTGGAATTCCGCGGTCAGATCGTCGTCCGCCGTCGAGCCACGGCCCGCGACCTGGAATTCGCGGTCAGATCGTCGTCCGCCGTCGAGCCACGGCCCGCGACCCGGGATTGCCGGTCAGATCGTCCTCCCGGGTCGATCAGGCGCGAGCGGCTATGCCTGGCGGGAGCCGGGCACGCTCGGCAGACGTCCCTTGCTCTCGGATCCGGCCCGTCGAACCGGCCTCGTCGACCGGTGGCGACGATCTGGGTGGGACCTGAGCAGAACGGCCGGCCGATCGACACCCGACGACGATCTGGCGAGCCGGTGTACGACGCCGTCACGGCGGGCAGCCGATCCCGTCCGCCCGATAGCATCCCGACGTGGACCCCGTCGTGTTCGTCCTGGTCGCGGGTGCGGCCGTGCTCCACGTCGCCTGGAACGTCCTGCTCAAGACCGCCGGAGATCCACTCCGGGCGGCGGCGGTCGGCATGGCCACGGCGGCGGTCGTCCTCTGCCCGTCGGCCCTCGTCGCCTGGCTCCTCCAGGGCCGCCCGGCCGTGCCCGCTTCGACGATCGGGTTGTCGGTCGTGTCGGGCTTCCTCGAGGCGATGTACTTCGCGTTCCTCGCCGCCGCGTACCGTCGCGGCGACCTGTCCGTCGTCTACCCGATCGCCCGGGGGTCGGCACCGCTGCTGGCCGTGGCGATCGGCGTGATCATCCTCGACGAGCGCCTCGGTCCGACCGGGTTCCTGGGCGTCGCGTGCCTGCTGGTCGGGATCCTGGTCCTGCAGCGACCCTGGCAGTACCTCCGCGACGGGGGTCACGAGGATTCGGGGGCCGCCGGCTTCGCCCTCCTCACCGGGGTCACGATCGCGTCGTACTCCGCGGTCGACTCGGTCGCGGTCCAGGGGACGACGCCGTGGATCTACGCTGCGTTGATCTGGATCAGCTGCGTGGTGTTCCTGTGGACCTATGTCTGGCTGTACCGCCGCCGCGGCGACCGGCCGCTCTCGACCGCAGCCGCCGGCGTCGGCGCGGAGGACCCGAGCTTCTCGAGGGGCCGGGCCGCCGTGGGCGGGCTGATCACGCTGGCCGCGTATCTCCTGATCCTCGGCGCCTACACGGTCGCTCCGCTGACGGCCGTCGTCCCCCTGCGGGAGTCGGCGATCGTGCTCGCCTCCGGCTGGGGAGCGCTCCGGCTGCGGGAGGCGACCGGCAATGCCGATGCCGCGCGGCGGATCGGCGGGTCCGCGATCGTGCTCGTCGGCGCGCTCCTGCTGGCGATCGGCTGAGCGGATGGACGCAGTAACGGACCCCGCCGAGGCCGGGCGGCGCCTCGACCCGGGGCGCCTCCGCGAGCGCCTTCGCGCCGTCGACCCGATCGCCGCCGCGGCGGGCACCGACGCGATCGAGGTCGTCCGCGCGCCCGGTCGCGTCAACCTGATCGGCGAGCACACCGACTACAACGACGGCTTCGTCATGCCGGCGGCGATCGGGCTCGAGATCCGGCTCGCGGTCGTCCCGAGCGACGATCGACGCGTCGTCGTGACCCTCGACGAGACCGGTGAGTCGGCCGCGTTCGACCTCGACGCGATCGGCCCGGCGACCCGGACCTGGATCGACTACGTGGCGGGCACCGCGTGGTCGCTCGGCGAGGCCGCCATGCCGACGCGTGGGGTCCGCGTCCTCCTCGCGAGCACGCTGCCGCAGGGCGCCGGGCTGTCGTCGTCCGCGGCGATGGAGATGGCATCCGCCCTGGCGCTGCTGGGACCGGATTCGCGGGCTTCCGTCGCGGATCGGGCGCGGCTCGGCCGCCTGGCGGAGAACGGCTACGTCGGCGTCCAGTCGGGCGTGATGGACCAGTTCGCCTCCGCCGGCGGCGTCACGGACCACGCGATCCTCCTCGACTGCCGCTCGCTCGAGGTCCGGCCGGTGCCGCTGCCGCTGCCCGAGGTCCGGCTGGTGGTCTGCCACAGCGGCTCGTCGCGCCGTCTCGAGGCGTCGGCGTACAACCAGCGCCGCGCCGAGTGCGAACGGGCCGTCGCCTCGATCGCCGAGATCGATCCGACCGTGCGATCGCTGCGCGACGTGTCCCCGGAGCTCCTCGACGCGGCCCGCGGGCGGATGGACGAGGTCGCCGCGCGCCGGGCACGGCACGTCGTCGAGGAGAACCTGCGGGTCCACGAGACGGAGGCCGCGCTCCGGGCCGGCGATCTCGACGCCGTCGGCCGCCTGTTCGCCGCGAGCCACGCATCGCTCCGCGACCTGTTCGAGGTGAGCTCACCCGAGCTCGACGCCCTGGTCGAGATCGCGACGTCGGTCGACGGGGTCGTCGCCGCCCGCCTGACCGGCGCCGGCTTCGGCGGCTCGACCGTCAACCTCGTTCGGGCGGACCGGATCGCCGCCCTCCGCGCCGCGATCGAGCGCGACTATCCGGACCGAACCGGCCTTCGTCCGACCGTGCTGGACGTTGACGCGGTCGCGGGCGCGGAGTTCATCGACGGGACCGCCTGATCCCGCGGAACATCGCGAAGGCGAACACGGCTCCCAGCGCGACCGCCCCGACGACGTTGATCGGGTCCAGCGACCAGCCGCTCCCCGACATCAGGAGCAGCCCGAACGCGACGCCGCCGGCCGCGCTCGCCAGTCGGGGATGCGCGTTGACGAAGGCCACAGGAGCGTCAGGTCGCCTCGAGGACGAAGAGCCGTGCCCAGAAGTCGCCGTAGCCGGCCGTCTCGTGCCGCTCGACATCGAAGAGCAGGCCGTTCGCCGCCAGGTCGTCGCCGCCGCGGACGAGGGCGTTCGCCCGCGCCACGGCGTCGTCGCCGGCCGGCCAGACCGAGACCCGGTAATCGAACCCCGGTTCGAGACCCCGGAGCGGGAGCCGATCGAGGCCCGGCGCGGGCCGGTTCAGGACGCGGTAGAAGCCGACGACCGCGTGTCGCCGGTCGTCCGACACGCACATCCAGGCCGTCTCGTTGCCGTCGCCCTCGAACGGGCTCCGGAGCCGGACGAAGCGGCCGTACTGGAGCACCTCGCGATTCTCGCGATAGAACGCCACCTGGCCACGGATCTCGTCTCGCTCGGTCTCGGTCAGCGCCGTCGTGTCCAGCTCGAAGCCGAACACCCCGAAGAACGCGACGGCCGCCCTGGTCGCGAGCGGGGTGATCCGCCCGACCTGATGGTTCGGCACGGCCGAGACGTGCGCGCCCATCGAGCTGAGCGGGTAGGCGAGAGACGAGCCCCATTGGATCGCCAACCGCTCGATCGCGTCCGTGTCGTCGCTCGTCCAGGCCTGCGGGGCAAACGCCAGCATCCCCGCATCGAACCGGCCGCCGCCGCTCGCGCACGACTCGAACAGGATCTCGGGGAACCTCGTCGTCAGCCGGTCGTACAGGTCGTACACGCCGAGGATGTAGCGGTGGGTGAACTCGCCCTGGCGGTCCGGCGCCAGCGACGGGCTCCACGGCTCGGTCATCCAGCGGTTCATGTCCCACTTGACGTAGGAGACCGGCCCGCTGGCGAGGACATCGGTCAGGACCCGTTCGAGGTGGTCGACGACCTCCGGCCGGCCGAGGTCGAGGACGAGCTGCTGGCGACCCTCGGTGCGAGGCCGGCCGGGGATCCCGATCGCCCAGTCGGGATGGGCGGCGAACAGCTCGCTCTGCGCGCTGATCATCTCCGGCTCGATCCAGATCCCGAACCGAAGCCCGAGTGCCTCGATCCGCCGGGACAGGCCGTCGATCCCGTTCGGGAGCTTCCGGCGGTCCACGAACCAGTCGCCCAGCGAGGTGTGGTCGTCGTCGCGCTTGCCGAACCAGCCGTCGTCGAGCACGAACAGCTCGATCCCGAGATCCCGGGCGACCTCGGCGATCGAGACGAGCCGATCCTCGTCGAAGTCGAAATACGTTCCTTCCCAGTTGTTCACGAGGATCGGGCGGTCGCGGTCACGCCACGGCCCCCGGGCGAGTCGCTCGCGGAACAGGCGATGGAACGCATCGCTCATCGCACCGAGTCCGTCGGTCGTGTGGACGACGACTGCCTCGGGAAGCGTCAGCACGGCGCCCGGCTCGAGGGCCCATGTGAACGTCTCCGGGTCGATGCCGATCCGGAGGCGGGCCGTGCCGAGCGGCTCGACCTCCACCTCCGCGAGGAAGTTGCCCGAGTAGACGAGGGCGATGCCGATCGCCTCGCCGTGGTCCTCGGTCGTCGCCGCGCGGCGGAGCGCCAGGAAGGGGTTGTGGACCGCCGACGACGAGCCTCGATTGCTCGAGATCGACTGCCGGCCCATCACGAGCGGCCGAGTCAGCACGTGGCGCTCCCGGCCCCAGAAGCCGCCGAGATGGATCAGCTCCCAGTCGCCGTCCGGCAGGTCCGTGACCAGGCTCATCGCACAGTCGATGCGGAGCGGCGCGCCACCGTCGTTCCGCAGCCGGACACTTCGGGCGATCGCGGGCACGTCGCGGAAGATCGAGTACGACGCAGTGACGACGAGTCCGGTCGCGGCGTCGACGAGGTCGATCTCGAGGGTCGTGGCCTCGTCCTCGGCTTCGGTGTACGTGGCGGGCAGGCCGGGCAGATCCGGCTTTCCGGCGAGGATCCGATGCTCCCGGTAGGCGAGCTCGAGGACCGTCGAGCCGTTCGGCTGGCTGACGACGAGCCCGGGGATCCGGTAGTCGCCGCTGCCCGGTGTTGGAACCTCCAGGGCGACCGGGTCGCCGAGGCGGTTCGAGAACCCCGAGAACGGCGCCCCTGCCAGATGCCGGTACGACCGACCGGTCGCGAGCGGCCCACCGAGATGGACGAGCCCGAGCGCGCCGCCCTCGTGGATGGCCAGGACGAGGCTGATCTGCCCGTTCGCGAGGTGGAGCTGACGGTCCGCGTCGCGCCACTCGATCAGGTCGGTCACGCCTCCGGCCCTTCGACGACCTGGAGCGCCCAGCTCCAGGCGTACTCGCCGGGGCCGACGAGGTACTCCGGAAGCGTGTCCGGCCCGCAGCTCGCGGTGCCGAGGCCGCGGTGGGCGACGTCGAGGTGGACGACGGTCTCGGCGACCGGCACGAGGTCGACGTCGTGGGTCGTCGCGGCGAGGTCGGCGTCGCGGTAGTGGGTGGCTGAGACCTGGAGCGGCCGGTCGAACGAGAACCGGAGCCGCCTGCCGCCGCCGTCCGTGAGGTCGAGCCGGCGGACGTCGGCCCGGCCGCCGCTCTCCTGCGGCCGGACGTAGACGACGGCCAGGTCCTCCACCGTCGACGCCCAGCGGCCGAGGCGGGCGCCGCGCTTGCGGTCGGGGTACGCCTCCTGCGGCCCGCGGCCGAGCCAGGTCGCGTCCTCGAAGCCGGCCACCGTCTCGAGCGCAATCCCGATGCGGGGGAGATCGGTCAGGGCGTCGGGGATCGTGATCCGCTCGTCGACCCGGAAGCCACCGTCAACCGCCCACACGGTCCGCTCGTGGCGGATCGCTTGGCCGTCGCGGGTCGCGAGCTCCGCCTCGACGACCGTGGCCGGGCCGTCGGGCCGGACGGACACGAGCCGTCGCTCGAGGCGGTCCAGGCCCCATGCGTCCCACTGATCGGCGAACCCGCCGATCCGGTCGTTGTCGGTCGGGACGCGCCAGAGGAAGGGCTCGGGCGATCGGGCCAGCAGCGGATGAACGAGCCGGCCCTCGTCGTCGACGGGGACCGTGCCGCCGGTCGTCGGGAGCTCCGCAACGACGTCTCGCGCCGCCCGCAGCGACAGCTGGCCCCAGCCCAGCACGTGCCCGGCCCGCGCCCATGGCTCGTCCCGCGCCGTCGCGAAGAGGATCGTCAGCAGCCATTCCCGACCGTCGTCCGGCGGCGTCGTCCAGCCCGGCACCCTGACCGACGCCCGTTCGCCCGGTCCCACACGGGGCAGGGGGAGGGCGCCCTCCGCGACCGCTTCGCCGTCGGCCGTGACCGCGAAGCTCGCCCGGAGCCAGTCCAGGCTGAGCTCGTCCTGGCGGTTGTGGACCTCGATCGTGCCAGTGGCGAGGAAGTCGTCGGTCGCCGCGATCCGAACCGGGGCCATGATCTGGCGGTGCTCGAGGAGCGCGGGCTTCGGTCGTCGATCTGGCCAGAGGAGCCCGTCGAGGACGAAGGTGCCGTCGTTCGGCTCGTCGCCGAAGTCGCCGCCGTAGGCCCAGCGGGTCCGGCCGTCGGGCAGCTCCTGGACGAGGCCGTGATCGCGCCACTCCCAGATGAACCCGCCCTGCAGCCCGGGCGTCGTCTCGATCGCGTCCCAATACTCGGCGAGCGTGCCGTTGCTGTTGCCCATCGCGTGCGAGTACTCGCACAGGATCAGGGGGTGGCGCTGCCGGCCGGACCGCGCGTGGGCCACGATCGACTCGATCGAGGGATACATCGGGCAGGTGATGTCCGATGCCCGCTGGTCGCTCGTCCAGTCGAACCGGATCGCGCCCTCGTAGTGGAGCGGCCGCGACGGATCCGCGTGCCGGATCCAACCGGCCGCCGCGTCGTGGTTCGCGCCGTGGCCGGACTCGTTCCCGAGCGACCAGGCGATGACCGACGGATGGTTCCGGTCGCGCTGGACCATTCGCGACACCCGGTCGACCCACGCCCCCAGGTAGCGCGGGTCGTCGCACAGCGTGCTCTGGAACGCGTGCGACTCGATGTCGGCCTCGTCGATCACGTACAGCCCGAGCTCGTCGGTGAGGTCCAGGAATGCCGGATCGTTCGGGTAGTGCGACGTCCGGACGGCGTTGACGTTGTGCTGCTTCATCAGGACGAGGTCGGTCCGCATGTCGTCACGGCTGATCACGCGGCCCGTGTGCTCGTCGAAGTCGTGGCGGTTGACGCCGTGGATCAGGACGCGCTTCCCGTTGATGAGCAGGTCGTTGCCGCGGATCTCGACGCGCCGGAACCCGATCCGGAGCTCCGCTCGGTCCACGACCGCCCCCGTGGGATCGCGCAGGACGACGACGAGGGGATGGAGCCGGGGCTGCTCCTCGGACCACGCCGGGATGCCGGGCAGGTCGGCGTGCCAGCCGACACCACCCTCCCGCGGCGGTTCCAGCCAGCGGTCGAGCTCCGGCCAGGTCACAGCCCGCTCCTCGTCGGTCAGCGGCGCGCCGAGGATGTGCCGATCGAGCAGGTCGCGCTCGGCGCCGACGATCGGCCAGCCGGGTGACGCCGTCGGGGCGGGCTCGGCGGTCAGCGGCTCGTCCCGGCCGGGGATCGTCGCCTCGACGACATGCCCATTCGGGGTCCGGCCCCGGGTCGTGGCGACGTCGACTTCCAGGTCCAGGGTCCCGGTTCGGAGATCGTCTGTGAGGCCGGCGGTCGCCCGGACGTCCGCGAGCCAGACGGGACCGGTGGCGTACAGGAAGACCGAGCGGGTGATCCCGCCGTGCCACCACTGGTCCTGGTCCTCGATGTACGTCGCGTCGGACCACTTCACGACCCGCAGCGTCAGGCGATGCGTCTCGCGGTCCAAGAGGTGCTCGGTGACGTCGAACTCGGCGGCGAGGTGGGAGTCCTTGCTGAGCCCGATCTCGCGGCCGTCGATCGAGACGATCAGGACGCTCTCGGCGGCCCCGACGTGGAGGACCGCGCGCATCCCGGTCCACGCCTCGGGGATCGCGATCTCGCGCTCGTAGACCCCGGTCGGATTGTCCTTCGGAACCTCCGGCGGGAACCCGGGAAACGGCATCTGGACGTTCGTGTAGTGGGGCTTGTCGTCGACGCCCTGCATCGTCCAGCAGCCGGGGACGTCCGCCTCGCTCCAGTCGGGACGCGGCTCGGCATCCGGCTCGCGGAGCAGCTGGAACCGCCAGCGGCCGTCCAGCTCGATCCGCCGGGCCGGGTCATCGTGGCGGAGGGTGTGCATCGGCAGGCGGTGGAGGCTCGTGAGCTCCGGCGCGAGCCACGTCCGGAGCCCGGCGAGGGTCATCGATCCTCCTGCCAGCGGTGGGCCGGCTCGTATCCCAGCAGCTCGCGGGCGTGATCGATCGCGAGGAGCGTCTCCCGGCCGACGACCGGGCGGCGGAGCGGCACGTCCGGGAAGACCTCGGCCATGAGATCGGCGCTGTCGCGCGTCATCACCGTGTCGGCCGCGGCAACGATGCAGATCTCGGCACCGGTCGTGTCGCCCTCGACGGCCAGTCGGGCGGCGGTCGCGACGTCCCGCGCGTCGACGTAGCCCCAGAGGTTCCACTTCCGCAGCCGCGCGTCGCCCTGCCACGACGGGAACCGGGCGTAGTCGGCCGGTTCCATGATGTTCGAGATCCGCAGCCCGACGAACGGGATCCCCGTCCGCCGGTTCGTCTGCTCGGCCAGCGTCTCGCCGACGAGCTTCGACAGCGAGTAGGAGGATTCCGGTCGCGGCGCGATCGTCTCGTCGATCGGGGCGAAGTCCGGCGGCCGGTCGAACGGCAGCCCGAGGACCGTCTCGCTCGACGCCCAGACGACCCGACCGACGCCCGCCGCCTCGGAGGCGTGGAACACGTTCCACGTGGAAAGCGTGTTGATCCGGAACGTGTCGCCGGCCGGTCGCAGGCCGGGCGCCGGGATGGCCGCGAAGTGGACGACGGCGTCCGCGCGATGAACGACGTCGTGGACCTGACCGAGGTCGGTCAGGTCGGTGAGCAGGAAGAGGTCGTTCGGCGAGCCGTCGGGGACGAGGTCCACGTTCACCACGTCGTGCCCGCGGTCACGCAGCTCGCGGACGACCCACCGCCCGCCCTTGCCGCTGCCTCCGGTGACGACGATCCGCATGGGTCGACGATGCCTAGCCTTTCGTCGATCCGAGCGTGAGTCCCCGCACGAACTGCTTCGAGAGCACGAGATACAGCACGATCGTTGGAACCACGACGATGAAGGCCGCCGCAGCGAGCTGGTTGTAATCCGTGAAGAACGCACCCTGGAGGTTGTTCAGGGCCGAGGTGATCGGCCGCTTGTCACCGGTCTTCATCAGCATCAGGGCCCAGAAGAAGTCGTTGTAGATGAACGTGAACTCGAGGACCGCCAGGGCCGCCAGGGCCGGCCTGCAGAGCGGCAGGACGATCTTCCGGTAGGTCGTCCAGAGGGACGCGCCGTCGACCAGGGCGGCCTCCGTCAGCTCGCGCGAGATCGTCCGCATGTAGTTGCTCAGGACGAAGGTCCCGAAGCCGGTCTGGAACACCACGTTGATCAGGATGATCCCGAAGAACGAGTCATACATCAGGCCGTTGTCGCTGAGCAGCCTGGGCAGCGGCAGGGCGAGGTAGATCCGGTACAGCGGCACGATGATGACCTGCGGCGGCAGCAGGTTGCCGGCCGTGAACATCATCAGCAGCGGCAGGTTCAGGCGGAACGAGAACCTCGAGAAGATGTAGCCGAGCATGGACGAGATCCACAGGACGAGGAGCACGGCGGGGATCGCGATGATCGCCGTGTTGCGGAAGAACACCGACATCCGGCCCTGGTTCCAGGCCGTGACGAAGTTGTCGAGCGAGAGCGACTCCGGCAGCGACACGTAGCCGTTGTGGGCCGTGTCGCCGAACGGTCGGAGGGCCGTGTAGAACGTCCAGAGGATCGGGAAGAGCCACACCAGGGCAAGGGTGGTCAAGAGGATGTACAAGGCGGCGCGTTCCCAGCGTCGTCGTCGCGATCGCGGACGTCGTCCGACCATCTCCGGGGATGCCGCGGTCACTGCTCGACTCGCATCGTCCGGGTCAGGAAGATGACGATCGGGACGAGGGAGAGGACAAGGAGGACCATCGCGATCGCCGAGCCGAACCCGAGCAGGCTCGCCTCGCCGATGCTCGCGTTGGTAATGAGGACCGAGAGCAACTCGAGGCCGTTCTTGCCCTGGTTGATGATGTAGACGATGTCGAAAGCGCGGAGCGACTCGATGACGGTCACGACGATGATGATCACGTTGATCGGGCGCATGACCGGGAAGACGACGCGGAAGAAGGTCTGACGGGCGTTCGCGCCGTCGATCGCCGCCGCTTCGCGCAGGGTCGGATCCACGCTCTTCAGGCCGGCGAGGTAGAGGACCATCACGTACCCGACGTGACGCCAGCTCGCGGCGACCAGGACGGCCCAGATGTTGAGGGACGGATCGCCGAGCCAGTCGATCACATTGCCCTGGCCGGTCCGTCCCAGGACGCTGTTGATGAACCCCTGTGATGCGTATTGGAGCTGCCAGATGAATCCGACGACGGCCAGCGACAGCACGACCGGGATGAAGAACGCGCTCTGGTAGAACCGGGTTCCGCGCATCTCCCGATCAAGCAGCACCGCCAGGAAGATGCCGACCGGCGTCGCGATGAACACGAACACCAGGAGCCACAGGAAGTTGTGCCAGACCGCCGGCCAGAAGGCCTGATAGGTCGTGAAGAGGGTGACGTAGTTCTTGATGCCGATGAAGTTCTTGTCGGTCAGGGGGGTGTAGCCCTGCCAGTTCGTGAAGGAGAGCACGAACGAGAAGACCGTCGGGAACCAGATCAGCGACAGGCACAGGAACGTCGGGATGCCGACCATCAGCATCATCACGATGCGGTCCCGTCGGGTCAGGATCGAGTAGCGCCGCCGCCGTCGTGCAGGCAACGCGGCCGCCCCGCTGGACGGGGCGGCCGCGTTGACTTCGAGTGGTCCTGACATCGCGTCAGGCCGTATCGTCTCAGGCCAGAGGCGGAAGGGCGTCCCAGTAATCCTGGATGGACTTCTGGAAGGCGGCCAGGTCCTGGTCAGGCTGCTTCAGGAAGGTCTGCAGGAACCGTTGCATCCCATCCTGGGTGGCGAAGTCCGGCCTGGTGTCGCGGTCCAGGAACTGGGTGATCCGCTTGGCAGCGCCCACGACCTCGACGGCCTTCTTCTGCAGGTCCGAGTACGTGCTGGTGTCGGCGTCCTTGGCGGTCGGGATGAACCCCGTGGCCGTCTTGAACATGGTCGCCTGCGTCGATCCCTTCGACCAGAACTCCAGGTACGCCTTGGCCGCGTCCAACTCCGCGGTCAGGTTCGGCGCCTTGGCCGCGATCTGCCAGGTGTCGATCGGGGCGTCGAGGGCTCCCTCGGCGTCGTACTGGGTCCCGAGCGTCGGGAACGGGAAGAAGTCAAGGTCCGCCAGGTCCTCCGGCTTCTTGGTCGCCGCGAACACGCTCGACATGAACAACCCCAGCAGATACATCCCGGACTTCTTGTTGAGGAGCGTCGTCGCCGCGTCCACCCACTTCAGCCCAGCGTAGTCCTTCGCGTGGTACGGCAGGATCTCCGCCCACTTCTGGAAGACGGTGGTGATCTTCGGGTCGGTCCACTTCTCCTTGCCGGCCATCAGGTTGACGTGGAAGTCGTAGCCGTTCAGGCGGAGGTTGAGGATGTCGAACGTGCCCATCGCGGGCCAGCCTTCGGAGTCGGCGAACGCGATCGGCGTCAGGCCGTCGCCCTGCATCTTCGTGGCAAGTGCCTTCAGGTCCTCCCAGGACTTCGGCACGGTGTAGCCCTTCTCCTGGAAGAGGCTCTTCCGGTAGAAGACGGCCCACGGGTAGTAGTCGACGGGGATCCCGTAGACCTTGCCATCGTTGCCGACGACGGACTGCTGGAAGCCTTCCGTGAAGTTGTCCTTGACCTTCGCCCAGAGGTCGTCGATCGGGACCGACAGGCCCTTGTCCGCGAAGAACTTCATGCGGAAGCCGGAGAACCACGTGTAGGCGGTCTCGGGAGTGCCTTGGAGGTAGTTTCCGATCTGGTTCTGGAATGTACTGTGATCGACCAGGTTCATCGTGATGTGGATCCCGGTCGCCTGCTCGAAGGCGTTGTTGACGGCGACCTGGCCCGCCGGCTCACCCGGGTCGGTGTGATAGCTGCCGATCGACACGGAGCCGGTGGCGGCGGCGCTTGCGGCCGCTCCGGACGCGGCCGGCGCGGACGCACCCGGTGCGGTGCTCGCCGCGGGACTGCTCGGCGACGGGGTCGCGGCCGGCGAGCAGGCCGCCAGAAGCGACGGAACGGCGGCCATGCCGGCGACACCGGCCATGCCACCGAGAACGCGACGCCTGGTGAGGACGGGATTCGCCGGGGACGGCTCACTCGGCGAGCGTGGCGTCTCGAGGTTCGCCATGGTCTCCTCCTCTGACCTGCCCAAACATGGTCGAACGGGGCGCGTGCGAACAAACAGCGACAGGATCGCACGGATTGTCCTGCGCAGATCGTCGCGATGTCAAGACTTCTGTGCGATCGCATGTTCGATCTCGTTGACTTGTGAGGGGAACTGACGCAATCTTTGGGGCAGAATTGGGCGCAGAGGGAGAACGGCCGGGGTGGTTGCCCGGTCCCTCGGCCCAGGAATGGAACCCGCCCATGCCCGACATGCTCGCTCGACAGCGTCAGACGTTGATCCTCGCGCGCGTCCGTGAGGACGGTGGCGTGCGGGTCGCCGAGCTGGCCCGCGAGCTCGGCGTGTCGGACATGACGGTGCGCCGCGACCTGGAGCACCTCGCCAACCGCGGGTTGATCGAGAAGGTCCACGGGGGCGCCACGTCGATCCCCGGCAGCGCTCTGTTCGAGCCCGGGTTCGAGGCGAAGTCGAGCCTCCAGGGTCCCGAGAAGGAGGCGATCGCGGACGCCGCCGTGGCGCTCGTGACGCCGGGGACCGCGATCGGGATCTCCGCCGGCACGACTACCTACGCCCTCGCCCGGCGCCTCGTCGACCTGCCGGGCCTGACGGTCGTCACGAACTCGGTGCCGGTCGCCGACGTGCTGCACCAGGCGGGCCGCAGCGACCAGACGATCATCCTGACCGGCGGCGTGCGGACGCCATCGGACGCGCTCGTCGGGCCGTTCGCGGTGGCGGCCCTCCGGACGATCCACCTCGACCTCGTGTTCATGGGCGTCCACGGCATGGACCCGCGCTCCGGGTTCACGACCCCGAACGTCCTCGAGGCCGACACCGACCGGGCGCTCGTCCAGGCCGGCCGGCGGCTGGTCGTCGTGGCGGACTCGAGCAAGTGGGGCGTGATCGGGATCAGCTCGATCGCCCGGCTCGACGAGGCCGACACGCTGGTGTCCGACGCAGGCCTGACCGCGGAGGCCCGCGAGGTCGCGGGCGACGCCGTCCGGGAGCTGTTGATCGCGCCGGACACGCGTACGACGTCGATCGGGCTCGCCCCGGTCGGGGAGCCCGACCTGCCGGGACTCGACGCGCGGACCTCCGTCGAGTCGAGCCGTTGACGGCCGATTCGGGGAGCGCGACGCCAGGTCCGGCCGCCGCGGCGACGGGCACGGTCGTCGACGCCCTCGCGCGCGAGCCGCATCGCCGCTACAACCCGCTCAGCGACGAGTGGGTCCTCGTCTCGGCGGATCGGACCCGGCGCCCGTGGCTCGGCCGACGGGAGCGACCGCCGGTCGGTGACGTCCCGCGCTACGACCCGGAGTGCTATCTGTGCCCGGGCAACCGCCGCGCGAACGGCGACGTGAACCCGGACTACGACGAGACCTTCGTCTTCACGAACGACTTCGCGGCCCTTCGGCCGGACTCCCAGCCGACCCAGCTCGACGACGGGCTGCTCCGGGCGGAGGTCGAGCCCGGCACGTGCAGGGTCATCTGCTTCGCCCGCCGTCACGACCTGACCCTCGCCGCGATGAGCGCGCCGGACGTCCGCCGGGTCATCGACCTCTGGGCGGACCAGACCGCGGAGCTCGGCGAGCACTACCAGTGGGTCCAGGTGTTCGAGAACCGCGGCGAGATGATGGGCGCGTCGAACCCCCATCCGCACGGCCAGATCTGGGCAGGCGCGGCCCTGCCGAACCTCGCCGCGCGCGAGGACCGGACCCAGGCCGCATGGCTGGCGACGCACGAGCGGCCGATGCTGCTCGACTACGTCGCCCAGGAATCCGGCGGATCCCGGGTCGTGGTCGAGAACGACGACTGGCTGGCGGTCGTGCCGTTCTGGGCGTCGTGGCCGTACGAGACCCTCCTCGTCGCCCGGTCGGCGACGCGCCGGCTGCCGGAGCTCGACGGGCCGCGACGCGACAGCCTCGCCGACATCCTGATCCGCCTCCTCGGTGCCTACGATCGCCTCTTCGACCTGTCGTTCCCGTACTCGATGGGCTGGCACCAGGCGCCGTTCCGCGATCGCGTCGAGGCCCACTGGCAGCTCCATGCCCACTTCCTGCCACCGCTCCTGACTGCCAACGTCCGCAAGTTCATGGTCGGTTACGAGCTCCTCGCAGAGACCCAACGCGACTTGACCGCCGAGGACGCGGCCCAGCGCCTGCGTTCGGCCCTCGCGGCACCCGCGTCGGCTCCCCCCGCGCCGGTCCCCCCAGCCGACGCGCCGACGCGGGTGCCACACGAGGCGGTGCCGATCGCGGGCACGGACGGGGCCGAGCCCCGCCGTTGAGGGCGCTCGTCGTGACCGCCGGACCGAAATGACGAGCCGACTGCTGGTGCTGTCGCACACGCTGCGCGCCGGCGCCCCGGTCTGGCCGGGCAATCCGCCCGCCGCCACGATCGAGCTGTTCGAGGCCATCGAGCGCGGCAACGTCGCCAACACGACCGTGCTTCACCTGTTCTCGCACTCGGGGACGCACGTCGACACGCCGTGGCACTTCGACCCCGCCGGCCCGGCGGCATGGCAGCTGCCAATCTCGGCGTTCACGTTCGGCTCGCCGCAGCTGATCGAGGTCCCGGCCGGCGAGCGGGCGGTGATCGAGACGACCGACCTCGAGCCGCATGCGGCGTCGATCGGTGCGGCGGACCTGCTGATGATCCGGACCGGCTGGTCCGATCGTCGCGCGGCCGATCCACTCCGGTTCGCGCAGGACGGGCCGATCCTCGATGCCGAGGCCGGCCGATGGCTCCTCGACGGCTTCCCCGGACTGCGCGCGATCGCCACCGATGCGATCTCGATCGCGGCGCCCTGGGACCTGTCACGGGCGGTCGCGACGCACCATGCGCTGATGGGCGTCGGGCGGACCGACGGCCGGTTCCTCCTGATCTACGAGGACGTCCGGCTCGTGCCCGAAGCGGGTCGCGCCGTCCGCGTCCACGCCTGGCCCCTGTTCGTCGAGGGCGCCGACGGGAGCCCGTGCACGATCGTCGCGGAGCTGCCCGACGAACGAGGCCGGCACCGGGACCGCTGGCTAGCCCTGGGCCGGCGGGCCAGCGGCGCCCGAGGCGACCGCGGGCGCGTTCCTGGCGAACAGCGGCCTCGTCCCGTAGCGGGAGTTGACGAGCGCGATGCCGCCGATGATCAGCGCAGTGCCGAGCAACGTCGTTGCTGCGATCGGCTCGCTCAGGACGATCGAGCCCAGGGCAATCCCCCAGACCGGCAGGAGGTAGGCGACGAGCGACGTCCGGGTCGCTCCCCAGCGCTGGAGGATCCGGAAGTAGCAGAGGTACGCGAGGCCGGAGCCGAAGAGGCCGAGCCAGACGACCGCGAGGATCGCCTCCGGCGTCCAGGCGACCGCGAGGGGCCGCTCCGCCACGAACGCCAGCGAGCTCGTCACGAGGAGGCCGAAGAAGACCTGGAAGAGAGCCGGGATCATCGGCCGGAGGCCGTGGATGTTGCGCTTCGCGTAGACGTTGCCGGCGGCATACGAGATCGTCGCGAGGACCAGCGCGATCTCGCCCGTCGTGTTGCCCGAGCTGAGCGACGACACGTCCAGCCCGACGAGGATCGCGACGCCCAGGAACCCGATCCCGAGCCCGGCAAGGCGGTTCACAGTGATCGTCTCGCCCGGCAGGAAGATCGCCGCGAGGACGATCACGAACAGCGGCACCGCGCTGTTGATCACCGAGGCCAGCGACGAATTCGACTGTCTGCTCGGCGAACGTGATCAGCGCGAACGGGATCGCGATGTTGATCGTGCCCATGACGAAGAGGTGGCCGTACGTCCGGGCGTTCCGCGGCAGATCCTGGCGGGCGACGGCCACGACCGTCGCGAGGAGGGCGAACCCGATCAGCAGCCGGAACATGATCAGCGTGAACGGCTGCAGGCCGTTGTCCACGCCGATCTTGATGAACAGGTAGCTGCTGCCCCAGAAGAAGCCGAGCAGGATGAAGATCAGCCAGTCGACGCGGGAGCTGCGTGTCGCCATGGGTCCCCTGGATCGCGGTGTTGTTGGCCTAGTCTAGTGTGCCAATGGCCGAGGTGACCAGCCCCCGCACACCTGACGAAACACACCGGCCGGCGCCGCCGTTGCAGGTCGGCGGCACCGGCTCACCCGGATCATCGCCCGGGAACATGCCGGATCACGGCATCATTGGGCGACTGCGTTCGTGGAGCCGTTGACAGGTGGAGGAGCCATGCGGATGTGGGGCGGGCGATTCGGAGCCGACGACGGCTCCGCGGACACGAACGACGCGGAGCGGGCGGCCACCTTCGGGCGCTCGATCGACGTCGACGCCGAGTTGGCGCTCGACGACCTCGACGGGTCGATCGCCCACGTTCGCGGCCTCGGCCGAGCAGGGATCCTGACCACCGACGACGTGTCGACGCTCGTCGCTGGGCTCGAGAGCCTCCGCCGCGACGTCGCGGACGGCGAGCTCCGCTGGGACCCCGCGCTCGAGGACGTCCACCTCAATCTCGAGGCCGCCCTGACCGAGCGGCTCGGACCGGTCGCAGGGAGGCTGCATACGGGTCGCTCGCGGAACGACCAGGTCGCGACCGACCTGCGGCTCTGGACCCGGCGGGCGATCGATCGCCTCGACGGCGGTCTGCTCGCGTTCGAGGACGCGCTCGTCGGGCTCGCCGAGCGCGACGGCGAGGCCGTCCTGCCGGGGATGACCCACACCCAGCCCGCGCAGCCGGTGCTGCTCGGGCATCACCTCCTCGCCTACGTCGAGATGGCCGAGCGCGACCGCGGCCGGCTGGCCGACGCCCGTCGCCGGCTCAATGTGAGCCCGCTCGGCAGCGGCGCCCTCGCCGGTGCCGGCTACCCGCTCGACCGGGAGGCGACGGCGGCCGAGCTCGGCTTCGACGGTGTCACCGCGAACTCGCTCGATGCGGTCGGGGATCGCGACTTCGTCGTCGAGACGCTGGCGGCCGTCGCGCTCGGCATGGTCCACCTGAGCAGGCTGGCCGAGGAGGTTGCCTGGTGGTCGAACCCGCGGTTCGGCTTCGTCCGGGTGGCCGAGGCGTACTCCACGGGCAGCTCGATGATGCCGAACAAGCGGAACCCGGACCCGGCGGAGCTGGTCCGCGGCCGGACCGCTGGCGCGATCGGTGGGGTCACCGCGGTCCTCACCCTGCTCAAGGGACTGCCACTCGGCTATCAGCGCGACCTCCAGGAGGACAAGCCCACCCTGTTCGGCGCGGTTGCCGCATTCGAGGCGTCGCTCGCGGTGATGGCCGGGCTCGTCGCGACCCTGTCGGTGGATCGGGCGGCGATGGCCGAGGCAGCCGGCGACGGCTACGCGACGGCCACGACCCTCGCCGACGCGCTCGTCCGGCGAGGCGTGCCGTTCCGGGCCGCCCACCACGTCGTCGGGGCCCTCGTCGGGCAAGCGGAGCGGGCCGGCGTCCGGAGGCTCGCCGATCTGCCGCCGGCCACCCTGGAGGACCTGCTCGCCGCGTCCGACGACGCGGCGGCACGGGCCCTCGCCGCGGAGCCCGGGATCGGGGCCGACCTGCTCGCGTCGGCGACCGTCGAGGCGTCCCTGGCCGCGGCGGACGTCGTCGGCGGCACGGCGCCCGTGCGCGTCGCGGCCGCGATCGTCGCGGCTCGCGCCCGCCTGGACGCCGCCGCGTCCGCCCTTGCGGAGACGACCCCCAGCCCGACAGCAGCCGACCGGAGCCCGACGGGCGGCTGATCGCCGCGACCCGGCCCGCGATCCCGGTCCACGCGGCGCCCCGGCACGCCGACACATTGGTCGACGCCTACGGACGCATTCCCACCGCTCATCGGGCGAACGACCGATGACCGATCCCCCTCCGGACGCGAATGTCGGCTCATGGATCGACGGTCGTCGATCGGTGCTTGATCAACTGGAGGAACCGCGATGGCCACGTTCATGGACATCCACAACGGCTTCGTCGGCGTGACCCGGCAGCAGCTGCTGGAAGCGCACCAGCGCGACCTCGAGCTGCAGGGCGAAGAGGGCGTCAACTACGAGCGAGCCTGGCTCGACCCCGAGTCCGGCAAGGTCTTCTGCCTCGCAACCGGTCCGTCGAAGGAGGCCGTGATGCGGGTCCACGAGCGGGCCGGCCATCCGACGCCCGAGATCTACGAGCTCCCGATCGAGGTCTAGGCGACGGAGGGGGTCACGGACGGGCGGCGACGCGCATCGGTGTCGCCGCCCGTTCTCGATTCATCGGAGGTTGGGTCCGCGGCCGGCCGCGGCGCGAGGTCAGCGGCGGGTCGCGACGGCCGTGCCGCCACCGGCGCGCTCGTCGGTGGCGCCCGGGCGCGACAGCGTGGCGGTCCATGCCGCGATCTCGGCGCGGCGGGTGACGCCGAGCTTGGCCAGGATGTGCTCGACATGCGAGCTCGCCGTCTTCGGCGCGATCGCCAGCCGATCGGCGATCTCGGCGTTGGTCAGGCCCTCGGCGATCAGCCGGGCGACCTCGAACTCGCGGGCGGTCAACGGATGCCAGGCCTCCTCGATCGTCCCCCGCCCGCGCCCGATGCGCCCGAGCTCATCGGCTCGAGCGATCAACGGTGCGGACCCAAGCTCGCCGGCCGTCGCGCGGACGCCGGCCACGAGCACCGCCGCATCGGCGAACCGGTTGGATCGGAGCAGGCTGTGGGCCAGGTCCAGCCGCGCCCATGAGGCCTCCCAGATGCGACCGCGGTCCGTCCATCCCCGGACGGCCGTCTCGAGGGACTCGCGGGCTGCGGTGAGGGAGCCCTGGGCGAGCTTCAGGATCCCGTCGGCGTGCGCAAGCGCGGGATCGGCCATCGACCAGCCGGTCAGGTGCGACCGCGTCGCGGCGACCCATCGTTCGGCGTCATCCGGGCGATGCGCCGCGAGGAGGGCCCGCGTCCCGGTCACGACGAACGGGACGAAGAACGGCCGCTCGCCGGTCCGCTCCGCGATCGTGAGCGCCCGGGCGCAGCGCTCCGCCGCCACCTGCGGATCCCCGGCGACAAGTGCCAGCTCCGCGAGGCCCCACAGCGGCGGCAACACCATCTCGACGTCGTCGTACTGCTCGCCCTCGGTCAGCGCCTTGTCGAGCCAGCGCCGGGCGTCCGCCAGCTCCCCGCGACCGAGCGCGACGAAGCCGATCACCGGCACCGCGCCGAGAGCCCCGCGCAGGCAGCCGCGCTCGACGAGCTCCTGCCGGGCGGTGCCGGTCGCGTTGTCCCAGTCGCCGTGGGCCCAGGCGATCAACGCCGACGTCGCGGCCATCTGCTGGCGGCAATGGGACTGCTCGATCGCGTCGGCGTACTCGACCCCCTCGACGATCGCGGCCTCGGCGACCGGGTACTCCATGACCCGAACCGCCATCGTGGCCGCGACCCGGAAGCCGGTGACCCCGGTCGACTCGTAGCCGGCCCGACGAGCCTGTCGGGAGATCTCGACCATCCGCTCGAGCGTTGCGAGGTCCTCGCGACTGACGAGCGCGATCTGGGCTGCGAAGAACTCGGCGTCGAGCGCGGCCTCCGCGTCGCCGATCTCCAGCGCGAGCTCGTGGCATGCCGTGTTGAGCCGCCGTGCCTCGTTGAAGTCCGCGGCGTCGAAGGCGTTCAACGCCTGGAAGCTCAACAGCGCGATGCGGGCGCGATCCACGATCGGACCCGAGCCCGCGGCATCCAGCTCGGCGAGGCCCTGGTCGATCGTGGCCCGGCGCGTCTCGAGCGGCACGCCGGTCCGGCGGTCGCCGTTCGCCACGTCGACGAGCATCGCAGCCGCCTCCGCGATGCGCCCGGCTTCGATGAACCACCGTCGCGCCTCGCGCGCGGCGAGCAGCATGTCATCGATTCGCTCGATCGACCCAGCCGCGTCGGCGAAGTCGCGATACAGCTCGGCCCGCTCCCCGGGCGGCAGATCCGCCGGCATGTTGTCGATGGCCCGCTGGTACAGCTCCCACGCTTCCTGGCGGGCCGAGATGCGGCTCGCGTCCCCGGCCGCCGACATGGACGCCCGGAACGCCTGCGGTCGAAGGCCGGCCCGCTCGTAGTGGCGCGACGCGTGGACGACGCTCGACGCCTCGAGCGTCATCACGAACTCGGCGGCCTGGGCATGGAACCTGCGGAGCTGGGACGGCGGCACGGAGCCATAGATCGCGTCGCGCAGGAGCTGGTGGCGGAAGTCGTAGTAGCCCTGGTCGATGTAGTCGAACGGGTAGAGGATCGCGGCGTCGACGAGCTCGCCGATCGTCTCCTCGAGCTCGGCCAGCGGGCGATCGACCATGCCGGCTAGAACGTCGGGGCTGAAGCAGCGACCGACGACTGCGCCCGCCCGGGCGACCAGCCGGGCGTCCTCGGACAGGCGGTCGAGCCGGGCCAGCACAGCGTCGCCGATCGTGTCGGGTACGTGCGCATCGCGGATGAACCGGCCGTCGCGGCGGGCGTCGTCGTCGAGAGCGGCGAGCAACTCTTCGACATGGAGCGGGATCCCGTTGGTCCGCTGATGGACGGCCGCGACGACGTCGCGCGGGGCAGGCAGCTCGCCGCCGAGGATCAGTGTCGTGGCAGTCGCCGTCTCCTCGAGCGTCAACGGCTCGAGGCGTGCCTCTTCGGCATGGCGCTGGCTCAGGAGCCGGGCTCGCCACTCCCGGTGGATCGTGTCGTGCGGGAACTCGTCGGCCCGGTAGCCGCCGAGGAGGAACAGCGGCACGTCGGTCGCGTGCCGGGCGAGCTCGCCGATGACCTCGAGGCTCAGCTCGTCCGTCCAGTGAAGGTCGTCGAAGACGAGCATCGTCGGCCGGTCGATCGACGCGAGGATGCGGTCCGCGGCGGAGCGAACGATCAGCCTGCGGGCGCCGAGTGGGTCACCGTCCTGGCGGCCATCGATCGCGAGGAGGTCCTGGGAAAGCGTTCCCCAGTCCTCGTTTCCGCGCATCCCCGCGGCCATCTCGCGGATCGACGCGAGCGGAACCTGGTGATCCTGCGGCGCAACGGAACCGCCGTCGACACGCAGACCCGCAGCCTCGGCCTTCCGGATCGTGGCCCGGATCAGGCGCGTCTTGCCCAGGCCGGCCGGCCCCGACAGGAACAGCGTCCGGCCGTGCCCCTGTCGCGCCTCTGCGATCAGGTGATCCATCAGGTCCAGCAGGTGATCGCGACCGAGGATCACGGGACAGAGCATCGAACCGGCACGCTTCATGGCGCGCAGTGTAGGCACGTCTCGTTCCGTTGCGTCATCGGTCGTTCGACGGATGACGTCCGGGCCGCGCCGCGCGGTCGTACCATCCCCACCATGCTGTCCCCGGACACGATCCGCCAGGCCCCGAAGGCGCTCCTCCACGACCATCTCGATGGCGGCCTGCGGCCGGCCACGATCGTCGACCTCGCCCGCGAGTACGGATATGACGGCCTCCCGACGACCGACGTCGACGACCTGACGGCGTGGTTCCGGCGCGGCGCCGATCGCAAGTCGCTCGAGCTGTACCTCGAGACGTTCACCCACACGGTCGGCGTGCTCCAGGAACGCGATGCGATCGTGCGCGTTGCCGCGGAATGCGCCGAGGATCTCGCCACCGACGGCGTCGTCTACGCCGAGGTCCGCTACGCCCCGGAGCTGTCGACCGAGCGCGGCCTGACCCTCGACGAAGCGGTCGAGGCGAACCTCGAGGGGTTCCGGCTCGGGATGGAACGGGCCGCGATCGCCGGGGCGCCGATCGTCATGAAGATGCTCGTCACGGCCATGCGCCAGGCCGCTCGCTCCGTGGAGGTCGCCGAGTGCGCGATCCGCTGGCGCGACGCCGGGGTGGTCGGGTTCGACGTCGCCGGGCCGGAAAAGGGGTATCCGCCGACGCGCTACCTCGACGCGTTCGACCGGATCCGGCGCGAGAACTTCCACATCACGATCCATGCCGGGGAGTCGTTCGGGCTGCCGTCGATCTGGGAAGCGCTCCAGTTCGCCGGTGCGGAGCGGCTCGGCCACGGCGTCCGGATCGTGGATGACATCACCGTCCGCGACGACGGCTCCGTCGGGCTGGGACGGCTCGCCGCGTTCGTCCGCGACCGGCGCGTCCCGCTCGAGATGTGCCCGACCTCGAACGTCCACACCGGCGCAGCGCCGACGATCGCCGAGCACCCGATCGACCTCCTCCGACGGCTCCGCTTCCGGGTCACGGTCAACACCGACAACCGGCTGATGAGCGGTGTCTCGATGTCGTCCGAGTTCGCGGCCCTCGACGAGGCGTTCGGCATCGGGCTCGGCGAGATGGAGTGGCTGACGATCAACGCGATGAAGAGCGCCTTCGCCCCGTTCGACGAGCGCCTCCGGCTGATCAACGAGGTCGTCAAGCCCGGCTACGCCCGGCTGCGAGCTGCGGAGAGCCGGGTCGCCGTCGGGTGAGCTCGGCCGGCGAGGGCACGGCCGCCGGGACGTCGGGCCGGCGGTCGATCGTCGCGTCGATCGACGCGGGGCTGGGCCGCCGGTTCTGGACGCTGTTCAGCGCGTCGCTCCTCGCGAACCTCGCCGACGGGATCTTCGGGATCGCCCTGCCGCTGTTCGCCGCCTCGCTCACCCGCGACCCGGGTCTCGTGGCCGGGGTCGCGTTCGCATCGCGGCTGCCGTGGCTGGTGTTCGCCCTGATCGCGGGCGCGCTCGCCGACCGGTTCGATCGGCGCCGCACGATGGTCCTCGTCGACGCCGGGCGGGCGGCGATCCTGGTCGCGCTGACCGTCGCCGTTCTCGGCGGCGTGGCGACGATCTGGATCCTCTACATCGTCGCGTTCATCCTCGGCTGCTTCGAGACGATGTTCGACACGGCGGCGAGCTCGATGCTGCCGAACGTGGTCGGCAAGGAGCGGGTCGTCCCGGCGAACAGCAGGCTCAACGCGGTCGAGCTGACGATGAACCAGTTCGTCGGGCCGCCGATCGGCGGCTTCCTCGTCGCGATGGGCGTCGCGACGGCGTTCGGGACGGCCGCCGCCGGCTACGTCGGCGCGCTCCTCTGCCTGGTGACCCTCACGGGCGCGTTCCGGCCGGTCCGGACCGGTCCGCCGACCTCGATCCGGTCGGACATCGCCGTCGGCCTGTCGTACCTGCGCCACCACCGGCTTCTCCGGACGATGGCGCTCGTCGTCGGCCCGATGAACCTCGCGTCGACCGCGGTCTTCTCGGTCATCGTCCTGTACGTCGTCGCGCCCGGGCCGCTCGGGCTCGACAGCGTCGGGTTCGGCCTGCTGATCACGTCGATCGCCGTCGGGACCGTGGCCGGGACGCTGCTGGCCGGCTGGTTCGAGCGCGTTCTCGGCCGGGCGAACCTGTTCACCGCCTGCATCGCATCGCTGCTCGTCACCGACCTGGTCTGGATCGTCGTACCGCAGCCGGTACTGATCGCGGCGATCCTGGCGCTGGCGTCGTCCTTCGGCGGCGCATTCAACGTCGTGTTCGGCTCGATCCGTCAGCGGATCGTGCCCAACCACCTGCTCGGGCGGGTGATGGCGAGCTTCCGCGTGATCAGCTGGGGCTCGATCCCGCTGGGCGCGCTCCTCGGCGGGATCATCGGCCAGGCCTTCGGGCTGCCGGCCGTGTTCATCTCCGCGGCCCTGATCCACGCCGGGCTGCTGTTCTCACGCCTCATCCTGACCGACGACTTCATGGCCCAGGTCGAGGCCCAGGCCGCCGCGAACGCCGATCCGCCGACCACGGCCGCCGTCGCCGATGCGATGATCGCAGGGGAGGTGGGGCGATGACGGAACGGCCCGTGGCCTGGGGGATCCTCGGCACCGGCGGGATCAACCGGCGGTTTCTCGGTGGCGCCGCGCTGGCCGAGCGCGGGACGGTCGTCGCCGTCGCCAGCCGCGATGCCGAGCGGGCGGCGGCGTACGCGGCCGCCAACGGGATCGAGCGCTCGCACGGGTCGTACGAGGCGCTTCTGGCGGACCCCCGGATCGAGGCGGTCTACGTCTCCCTGCCGAACAGCCTCCATCACCCGTGGACGATGGCCGCCCTCGCCGCCGGCAAGCATGTCCTGTGCGAGAAGCCCTACACCCGGCGACCGGCGGAGGTCGACGAGGCGTTCGACGCGGCCGAGCGCGCGGGTCTCGTCCTCGTCGAGGGCTTCATGTGGCGGTACACGCCGCAGACGGAGCGGCTCGCCGAGGAGGCGGGCCGGATCGGCGAGCTGCGGACGATCCGCTCGACGTTCAGCTTCGTCCTCGACGACGTGGCGAACATCCGGCTCCGGCCGGAGGTCGAGGGCGGCAGCCTGATGGACGTCGGCTGCTACTGCGTCAGCGCGGCACGGCTGCTGGCCGGCGAGGAGCCCTCGGAGGTCCTCGCGACCCAGCAGGTCGGCCCGACGGGGGTCGACGTTCGGTTCAGCGGCCTCCTCCGGTTCCCGTCCGGCGTCGTCGCCGAGTTCACGTCCGGGTTCGGGAGCGCCCACCAGTCGATCGAGGCGATCGGCCGCGAGGGTTCGATCGCCGCGAACGCCCACCCGTGGCACGACGGCGACGGCTGGCTGCTCCGCGACGGTACGGACCGGATCGAGGTGCCGATCGTGGACCCGTACCAGCGCGAGATCGACGAGGTCTCCCTGGCGATCCGCGGCGGACCGCCGCCACGGCTCGGCCGCGCCGACGCGCTGGGCCAGGCGCGGGCGATCGAGGCGCTCTACGCGTCCGCCGCGTCGGGGTCGATCGTCCGCCTCTGACGCCTGCCCGCGTGCGCCGATCTCCCGGAGGTGGGCCACAGCCACGCTGGAACGCGACCGCACGGAGCTGTGTGCGCAACGTGGCTATGAGCCATGCCCGGCAGGCGGATCGGGCGAATCGGGCCGTCTCGAGCGCACGGCCGCGTTCTTGCATGGGCCTCACACACCGCCGGCAACCTGGCCGGGCGGTGAGCGGGGTGGGCGTCCCGGCGGGAACGGAACCGTCCCACCACGCTGGTCCTCCTCTTGACCCACGTACCGGTCGTCCAACATACTGAACACACGGTGGTAGGCTGGACAGAAGACCACCGGCCGACCGGAGTCAAGATGTCGAACGCGAGCCAGCAGGCTGGCCGGCAGCACACCCGGTCCGACCGGTCCGAGGGGAAGGACGAGCGCGCGACGATGGCCAGCGGATCGAAGGCATCCATCGACGGTGACGAGCGCGACGGCACGTCGGGGGAGTCACTGGCGCCGGCCGTCACGAGGGCCGCGGCAATCCTGGACGTGCTTGCCGAAGACGGTGCCGTCGCCCTGGGCCCGAGCGAGCTGGCCCGCCGACTTGGCCTCCCGAAGTCATCGATCGCCAACATCTGCGGCGCCCTGGCCGACGTCGGACTGGTCCGGCGCGTCGGCACCGGGTTCGCCCTCGGCCGCCGGCTGGCGGAGCTCGGCGGGGCGTATCTCGTCGCGGTCGACATGGTCCAGGAGTTCTACGACGTCGCGCGTCACCTGCCGGTCGGGTCCGAGGAGACGGTCCAGCTCGCGACCCTCGACGGGCTCGAGATGACATACCTCGCCCGCCACGACGGCCGCCAGCCGGTCCAGCTCACCTCGCAGATCGGGCGGCGGCTGCCGGCGACGAGCACCGCGACCGGCAAGGCGGCGCTGGCGTCGCTCGAATTGCGCGAGCTCGAGCGACGGCTGGCGGGCGTCACGGAGCTTCCGGCGCGGACGGCGAACGCGATCCGGAGCGTCGACGCGCTCCTCGAGGACCTCGATCGGGTCCGTGCTCGCGGCTACGCGATCGACGACGAGGAGACGATGGAGGGCGTCGTCTGCTTCGGGGTCGCGATCCCTGGACGGCAGCCCGGCGAGGGCCCGAACGCCGCGAGCATCACGCTCCTCAAGGTCCGGGCGACCGCCGAGCGGGTCCCGCTCCTCGTCGCAGACCTCCGCACGCTGGCCGACCGGCTCGTCGACCCGCTCCACCGCCTCGACACGCCGGTTGCCTCTCCGGCCTGAACGTACGTCAGGCGCCGGCCAGCCGGTAGACGTCGACCGCATTCGCGCCGAACACCCGGTCGCGCTCCGACCGTGCGAGCCCGGCCCGGTTCAGCGCCTCGGCCGCCGCGTCGTGGACGCGCTCGTACGGGGCGGCGACGAGGCAGACCGGCCAGTCGGAGCCAAAGAGCAGCCGGCCAGGCCCGAAGGTATCGAGCGCCAGGCGCACCGGCTCGAGGAGATCGTCGACCGTCCACGTCGTGTGATCCGCCTCGGTGACGAGCCCGGACACCTTGGCCGAGACGTTCGGCAGCGCGCCGAGCGGCTCCATCGCCGCCGCCCAGGCCCCGAGCGAGCCCTCGCGGATCTGCGGCTTCGCGAGGTGGTCGAGGACGAACCGGACGTCCGGCAGGGCGCGGACCGTTTCGACGGCGGCCGGCAGTCCGATTTCGAGGACGAGCAGGTCGTAGGCCAGGCCGGCCGCGCCGACCGCGGCGATCCCGCGCCGGACATCCGGGCGCCGGAGCCAGTCCGGGTCGGGCTCGTCCTGGACCTGGTGGCGGATCCCGACCAGTCGGTCGCCGCCGGGCAATGCCCGAAGCCGGTCGATCGCGGCGCCGACCCCGGGATCCGTGAGGTCCACCCAGCCGACGACGCCGGCGATGAACGGCGTGGCGGCCGCTGTCGCAAGGAGCGTCGCCGTTTCCTCGACGCTCGGGCGGGCCTGGACGACCACGGTCCGGTCGATCCCGCTCGCCGCGAGGAGCGGGGCGAGATCGCCGGGCTGGAACGGTCGGCGGATCGCCGCCAGCTCGTCGGTCATCCACGGGTAGTCCGTCAGGGACGGGTCGGGCCAGAAGTGCTGATGGGCGTCGACGCGCATCGGTCGGACGGCGCTCATGCGGGGGTCGGCGCCGCGCCGGGGATGAGACCGTCATCGCGGAGCTCCGCCCACAGATCGGCAGGGATCGGCTCGGCGAGCAGGCGCGGGTACTCGTCGAGATGGTCGACCGATCGAACACCGGCGACCACCGAGGCGACGGCGGGATGGGCGAGCACGAACTGGACGGCGGCCGCCTTGAGCGATACGCCATGCCGGGCGCAGACGGCGGCCAGCCGCTGGGCGCGCTCGACGACGTCCGGCGGCGCGACGTCGTAGTTGAACCGCCCGCCGGGCCGCGGGTCGGCGAGGATCCCGGAGTTCATCACGCCGCCGATCATGACCCCGATCCCGCGCTCGACGCACAGGGGCAGGAGGTCGTCGAGGGCCTCGTGGTCGAGGAGCGTGTAGCGGCCGGCGAGGAGGAAGACGTCGAAGTCGCCCTCGCGAGCGAACCGCGCGAGCATCGCCGACTGGTTCATCCCGGCGCCGACCGCGCGGATCACGCCCTGCTCGCGGAGCCGGGCGAGGGCTGGGAATGCCTCGCCGATCGCGGCCTCCCAGTGATCGTCGGGGTCGTGGATCAGCGCGATGTCGATCCGGTCGACGTCCAGCCGGGCGAGGCTTGCGTCGAGCGACCGGCGGATCCCGTCCGCGCTGTAGTCGAAGACGACCTTCCGGCCGCCCGTGCCCATGTACGCGCCGTCCTCGACGCCGCCCAGGAGCTGGCGGTCGACCTCGGCACCCACCGGGACCGCGGTGGGCTCGAAGATGAGCCGGCCGACCTTCGTCGACAGGACGTAGTCGTCCCGGTCGCGGCCGGCCAGGCCCGCACCGACCCGTCGCGCCGAGGCGCCGTAGCCGTAGAGTGGCGCGGTGTCGAAGAGCCGGATCCCGAGGTCCCACGCGCGGCGGACCGTCGCGATCGCGTCGTCGTCCGCGACGGGCCGGTAGAGGCCGCCGATCGGGGCGCTTCCGAACCCCAGCCGGGTCACGCTCAGGCCGGTCCGGCCCAACGGTCGTCGGTCCTCCTGGGTGCTCGGCACGTCGGTCCTCCCACGGCGCTTCGGGCCGGTTGACGCCAGCCTCGAGCGTATCGTATCGTCCAGTCCATCGTCCAACGACCAACATACTGAACGACGGGAGCGTTCGTGCGCCTGATCAGCTGCCGGACCGGGAACGGGGAGACGCTGGGCGTCGCCGCCGGTGAGCGGTGGCTGCCGGCCGCCGACCTGCTCGCCGGTGGACCGGCCACGATGGCCGAGCTGCTCGCGGGCGGTGGGCCGGCCCTGGCCGCGCTCCGGGCGGCCGCCGCGACCACCGATCTCGCTTCGGGCGGTCGACCCATCGACGAAGCCGAGCTGCTTGCGCCGGTGCCGCGTCCGGGGAAGGTCGTGGCGATCGGGCGGAACTACCGCGAGCATGTGGCGGAGGAGAACTCCGAGCCACCGCCGGCGCCCCTCGTCTTCGCGAAGTTCCCGAGCGCCGTCATCGGCGACGGCGCGGAGATCCGCTGGGACCCGGCGCTGACCCAGCAGGTCGACTGGGAGGCGGAGCTCGGCGTCGTCATCGGGACGGCCGCCCGCCACGTCACGGTCGACGCCGCGCTCGACCATGTCCTGGGCTACACCTGCCTGAACGACGTGTCGGCCCGGGAGATCCAGTTCGGCGACGGGCAGTGGGTCCGCGGCAAGTCGCTCGACACGTTCTGCCCGATCGGCCCGGCGATCGTGACGGCGGACGAGATCGGCGACCCGCAACGGCTCGCGATCTTCTGCACGGTCGACGGCGAGGTCGTCCAGTCGTCGAACACCTCGATGATGTACTTCGGCGTCGCCGAGATCATCAGCCACTGCTCGCAGGCGTTCACCCTCGAGCCCGGCGACGTCATCGCCACCGGCACGCCCGGTGGCGTCGGGGTGTTTCGCGATCCGCCACGGTTCCTCGGCGACGGCTCGGTCGTCACCGTCGAGATCGAGGGGATCGGGAGGCTGACGAACCGCTGCCGGCACGTGGCGGCAGCCGCGGCCGTGGCGGCCGGCTCCATGGCGGAACCCGCAGCCCGGGCCGGATGAGCGGCGACGAGCGGTTCCTCGTCACCGGCGCTCTCGGCTGCATCGGCGCCTGGACGGTCCGGGCGCTCGTACGCGAGGGGACGCCGGTCGTCGCGTTCGATCTCGGCACGGACCAGCGTCGCCTCGCCCAGATCCTGACCGCCGAGGAGCTCGCGTCGGTCCGGTTCGTCGTCGGCGACATCACCGAGCTGACCTCGCTCGAGCGGACTCTCGACGACGAGCGGATCACGAACGTCATCCACCTCGCGGCGCTCCAGGTCCCCTTCTGCCGGGCGGATCCGCCGCTGGGCGCGCTCGTCAACGTCGTCGGGACGGTCAACCTGTTCGAGGCGGTCCGCCGCCTCGGAGGCTCTCCGGCGCCGGTCGTCTACACGAGCTCGATCGGGATGTTCGAGGCGGCCGACGAGGATCCCCGGACGCACCGGCTCGAGGAGTCGGCCGACGGCCACCCGACCACCCACTACGGCGTGTACAAGCGGGCCAACGAGGCCACGGCCCGGGTCTACGCGCTCGACAACGGCATCCGGAGCATCGGGCTTCGGCCGATGACCGTCTATGGCGTCGGCCGGGACCAGGGGATGACGAGCACGCCCACGTCCGCGATCGCGGCGGCGGTCCTCGGGCGCCCGTACCAGATCTCGTTCACCGGCACGACGCTCTTCCAGTACACGGAGGACGTTGCCGCGACGCTCCTCGCCGCGAGCCGGAGCTCGCTCGACGGCGCGCACGTGTTCAACCTCGGTGGCAGCTCCGTGGACATCGGATCGTGGATCGCCGCGATCGAGGAGCTCGTGCCGGAATCGGCCGGGAGCATCACGACCGCCGACGCCGTGCTGCCGTTCCCCTCGGAGATCGCCCATGACGCGGTCGCCGCCCTGGGGCCGCTGCCCGAGACGCCGTACCAGCGGGGGATCGCGGCGACGGTCGAGATCCTCCGCGGGCTCCAGGCGGAGGGCCGGCTCGTCGGGACGCAACAGGGCCTGCCGGCCGAGGCCGCGAGCCCGGCCTGACGTCGCTGCGCCTCCCTTCGACCCGCTCAACCAGTCACCCAGGGACTGTTGGCTCGATTCCGCGGCGCCGAACGAGGGCCTGCGGTCGTCGATCCCAGACGTGTCAGCCGCCCGCGGCCAACGGCTGGCGCCGGACCCGATCTGGAGAGGCGCCGACACGCTCCAGGAGTCCCGGGATGACTGCCTGATCGGATTCGGGCGATCGACGGTACGCCTCAATCGGAGCGCGAGTCGTGACGCCTTGGTGACGCCGCCGGTTCGCGACGAGGCTCAGCCGGCGGCGACCGCCTCCGACGGGTCCGTCACGGTCGTCGGCAGCTCCTCGAGGAGCGGGTCGGTCCACGTCCAGGCCGCACCGTACCGCGCGCCGACGGCGCCGTGGCGGGCCGCCTCCACGCGGAGCGGCAACCCGAAGATCCCGATGAACCCGACCGCCGCAGCGTGGTCGAACGCGTCGCCCTGGTCATAGGTCGCGAGGTTCTTGTCGTACAGCGACAGCGGCGACCGGCGACCCGTCACGACCGCCGAGCCATGGTCCAGCCGGACCCGGACCTCGCCGCTCACGACGCGCTGTGACGACGCCACGTAGCCGCGCAGGTCGCGGTGGAGCGCGGAGAACCACAGCCCGTCATACGTCAGCTGGGCCAGCTCGTTCGCGACGAGCCGGTTGAACCGGAGCGTGTCCTTGGTGAGCGTCAGCCCCTCGAGCGCGCGGTGTGCCTCGTGGAGGATCGTCGCGGCAGGCGTCTCGTAGACCTCGCGGCTCTTGATGCCGACGAGGCGGTCCTCGACGTGGTCGATCCGGCCCACGCCGTGCCTGCCCCCGAGCTCGTGGAGCCGATCGACGAGGTCGACCGGGGCGAGGCGCTCGCCGTCGACGGCGACCGGGATGCCGCCCTCGAACTCGATCGTGATCTCGACCGGCGCCGGGGCATCCGACGCAGCGACGGTCCACTCGTAGGCGTCGGGCGGCGGGGTGACCCACGGATCCTCGAGGATGCCGGTCTCGCAGGAGCGGCCCCACAGGTTCACGTCGATCGAGTAGGGCGACGCCTTCGTGATCGGGATCTCGATCCCGCGTTCCTCGGCGTAGTCGATCTCCTGTTCGCGGGTCAGGCCCATGCCCACCCGCATCGGCGCGACGACCTCCAGTCCGGGGTCGAGCGCGTGGACGGCGACGTCGAACCGGACCTGGTCGTTGCCCTTGCCGGTGCAGCCATGGGCGACGGCGTCGGCGCCCTCCTTGCGGGCGACCTCGACGAGGAGCTGGGCGATCAGGGGCCGGGCCAGGGCCGTTGCGAGGGGATAGGCGCCCTGGTACACGGCGTTCGCCTGGAGGTGCGGCCAGACGAAGTCGCGGACGAACCGGTCTCGCGCGTCGACCACGTAGGCCCGCGTCGCGCCGGCCTTCATCGCCCGGCGCTCGACGCCTTCGCGGAGCGACCCGCCGCCCACGTCGACGGTGAGGGTGACGACGTCGCAGCGGTACTTCGACCGGAGCCAGGCGACGGCGACGGACGTATCGAGCCCTCCCGAGTAGGCGAGGACGACCTTCTTCATGGGATGCGGGCCTCCAGGGCGGTCGAAAGGATGGAATCGAAGCGCTCGCGCCAGGCCAGGAGGCGCGGTTCGTCGGCGAACAGGACGAGCAACGTATTGTCCCCTGCGAGGGTTCCCTCCTGTTCCGTGAGGGACGATTCGTCGATCGCCTGGGCGATGACGCTGGCCGTCCCCGGTGATCCCGTGACGAGCAGGATCAGGCCGCTCCGCCCGATCGTGATGGGGATGTCGGCGAGGATCCGCCGCAGGCGCTCGTCCGAGACGGAGCCGGCGGACGCGGTCGATGCGGACGCTCCGGCGGCGAGGGTCTCGGGCGTGACGTAGACGTGGCCTGCGGCCCGCGGCACCTTCACGAGCCCGAGCTCGGCGATGTCGCGGCTCACGGTCGCCTGGGTCACCGCGAAGCCGCGGGCGTTCAGCCGGTCGACGAGCTCGCCCTGGCTGCCGATCGCCTCGCCGCCGACGAGGTCGCGGATCAGGCGCTGGCGATCGCGCTTCGAGCCGGGTCCGCCGTCGCTCCGTGCCGGCTCGTCGGGGAGCGCCATCGTCGTCCCGACCGACCCGCCGACAGCCGGTCCGGACGCGCTCATCGCCGCGTGTCGACCCTGCATCTCACGCCGCCCCCACGGCCGATCGCCCGGCCGTGATCCGGGTCCCGAACGTCGGGTCGTCGAGGGCTCGCTCCAGGGCGCCATCCGCGGACGAGTCGGCGATGATCGCCTCGGATCCCTCCCAGGCAAGCGCCGCAAGCGCCGCCCGGACCTTCGGGACCATTCCGCCGGCGATCACCCCGCTGTCGATCAGCGTCTCCGCCTCTCCCGAGGTCAGCGTGTCGAGGCGGTTGCCGTCGCCATCGCGGACGCCGTCGACGTCGGTCATCAGGACCAGCTGCCGGGCACCGAGGCCGGCCGCGATCCCCGCGGCCGCGTCATCGGCGTTGACGTTGCAGACGATGCCGTCCTCGTCCCGGGCGAGCGGCGCGACGACCGGCACCTGCCCGCCGACCAGGATGGCGTCGAGCAGGTCGCGGCGCAGGCCGACGACATGGGCGACGAGCCCCATCCCCGGCACCCGCTCGCTGACGAGCAGGCCGCCGTCGACGCCGGACAGGCCGACGGCGTCGACGCCGCGGTCGCGGAGCCCGGCGACCAGCTCGCTGTTGACCACTCCCCGGAGAACCGCGGCGGCGACCTCGAGCGCGGCCTGATCGGTGACTCGGAGGCCGTTCTCGAACTTCGACGGGACGCCCATCCGGTCCAGCCACTCGGTGATCCGCTTGCCACCACCGTGAACGAGGACCACGGGGCGGCGACGCGTGACCGCGGCAACCTCGTCGAGCACCTGGGCCTGCTCCGCGATCGTCGTGCCGCCGAGCTTGACGACGAGAATCTCGCTCATGTCGTGTACTCGCTGTTCTCGGTCACGTAGGTCTCGGTCAGGTCGCAGCCGAACGCCTCGCCCGTCCCGGTGCCCAACCCGAGATCGAGCCGGATCAGGAGCTCCGGTGCCTCCATCGCCGCCCGTGCCGCGTCCCGGTCGAAGACCATCGGGCCGTCGACTGGTCCGTCGAACACGAGATGGCCCGCGATCGCGATCCGGAGCCGACCGGGATCGAGGGTGGCCGCGGTTCCGGCCCGGGCCTCGGCAGCAGCCGGCGCGAGACCCGCCGCGGCGAGGACGGCCGCGTCCGCAAGGGTGGCATTGCCGGCGGCACCGGCGATCCGGCCCCAGTTCGGGTCGCGGCCGTGGACGGCCGCCTTCACGAGCGACGACGAGATCACCGCTCGGGCGATCGCTCGCGCATCGGCGTCGTCGGCAGCGCCCGACACCTGGCAGGTGATCAGGGTCGTCGCGCCTTCGCCGTCGGCCGCCTGCTGGCGGGCCAGATCACGGGCGACCGCCTCGATCGCCCGTCCGAGGAGCACGGCCTCGCGGGTTCCCGCCTGGACCGGGGCCGCCCCGGCCGCGCCGGACGCGAGGACGAACACGGTGTCGTTCGTCGAGGTGTCGCCGTCCACGCTCAGCTGGTCCCACGTCCTCGCGACGGCCGGTCGGAGGAGCCCGTGGAGCGTCGCCGGATCGGTCCCGGCATCGGTCAGGATCACGCTCAGCATCGTCGCCATCCGTGGGTGGATCATCCCGACGCCCTTCGCGATGCCCGTAACGCGGACTGAGCGGACGGCCAGGCCGTCGGAGTCCGGCAGGGCGATCGAGACGGTCGCGGTCTTCGCCCGGGTGTCGGTCGTCCGGAGCGCCTCGGCGGCGGCGGCGAGGCCCGCGTCGGTCGGGGCGAGGGTCGAGGCGACGGCGTCGAGACCCGTCTCGATCCGGTTGATCGGCAGGCGGGTGCCGATGATCCCGGTCGACAGGTGGAGGGTGAGCGGGGCCTGGGTGCCGAGCGCACGGGCGAGGAAGGCCGCGATCGATTCCTGGTCGACGTCGCCGCCGGGTCCGGTCGCGGCGTTCGCGCTGCCGCTCGTCGAGATGATGCCGGACGCCCAGCCGAACCGGCCGCCGCCGGCGGGATCGGTCTCGGCAAGATGGGCCTGCGACAGGCGGACGGGCGCGGCCGCGAAGGCGTTCGGCGTGAAGACGGCGGCCGCGGCGGCCGGGAGTCGGTCGCCGTCCGGCCCGCCGACGGTCGCGACGATCGCCAGGTCCGGCCGGCCGGATGCCTTGATCCCGACCACGCCGCCCGCGGCGACGAAGCCGGCCGGGATCCTCGCGCTCCGCTCGACCGGCGGGAGCTCGGTCGGGAGCGCGGCGAGGCTCGGCGTGGCTTCGATCACCATGCCAATCGTTCCGTCGCGACCGTCATGGCGCGAGGGGCAGCTGCTCGAGACCGAGCGTCTCGGGCAGGCCGTGGACGAGGTTGAACGACTGGATCGCCTGGCCGGCAGCGCCCTTCACGAGGTTGTCGATCACGCCGATGGCGAGGATCCGGCCGGTCCGCTCGTCGTGGTGGACGAACACGCGCGCGTCATTGCTGCCGAGGACTTGCTTCGTCGCGGGGGGAGCGTCGACCACCGTCACGAACGGTTCGTCGGCGTAGGCCGCCCGGTACAGGTCGTCGAGCTCCGCCTGGCTCGTCGGGCGGCTCGGCCGGACGTGGCACGCCGCGAGGATCCCGCGCGTCATCGGGATCAGGTGGGGCAGGAACGTCACCGGGGAGTCGGGTCCGCCGAGCTCCGCGAGCATCTGCTCGATCTCGGCCAGATGTCGGTGGCCGCCGACGCCGTATGCCTTCACGCTCTCGTTGACCTCGCCGAACATCAGGTCGGGTTTCGGATTCGCGTCCGGCACCCGAGACGCCGCTCTTCGCGTCGACGACGAGCTCGTCGACCAGTCCGGCGCGGGCGAGGGGGGCGAACGCGATCGTCGACGCCGTCGGATAGCAGCCGGGCGAGCCGACGATCGCGATCGACGCGTGGCGAAGGGCCATCAGCTCCGACCGATGGAACTCCGGCATGCCGTAGACCGCCGCGTCGAGCAGGGACGGTTCGGGGTGATCGAAGCCGTACCAGGTCGGGTAGTCGGCGATGTCGTCGAGCCGGAAGTCGGGTCCGAGGTCGATGACCGCCGTTCCCGCGTCGACGAACCGGCGGGCCATCGCCGCCGAGGTGCCGTGCGGCAGGGCGAGGAAGACGGCGTCGACGGGCGGGAGCTCGCTGTCGACGGTCAGGCCGGTTGCCCCGAGGTGTGCGTGGGTTCCACTGATCGGCTCGGCGTGGCGATCGCGGCCCTGGAGCCCGATGATCGTGACCCGCGGATGCCGGCCGAGAAGGCGGATCAGCTCGGCGCCGACGTAGCCCGTCGCGCCCACGATGCCGACGCGAATCGTCGCGTCCGGATCGACCGGCCGACGGTCCGTCGCGACCGCGGCCGCGGAGTCGGTCCCCCCGGCGACCCCGCGTCCGGCCTCGATGTCGATGCTCGCGCTCACGGGCGCGACGACGTGCCCCTGCACGCCGGATCCCTCACGGGGGTCGCGTTCGAGTCGAGGTCGGTCGGACGGACGTCGGCCATGACCGCATGACTATACATGGTCGTCGCATAGTCATGCAAGGGCCAGGAAGACGTCGGTCTGCGGCTCCGTTGGGACGTCGCCGGTCGCGGCCCGGGCGCCGGGCCCTCCGCGTCAGCGGTAGCTGATCTTCGTCGGCGTCAGGGAGCCGCCACGCGAGCCGCCCCGTGTCCAGATCCGGGTCGCGACGTCCGGCAGCCACCAGCGGAGGAAGTACAGCCGGCAGCCCAGGCAGTAGCCGGTCACGGCCAGCAGCGTCTGAAGCCCGGCGACGCCGAGGGCGAGGATCCAGGCGATGGTCGTTGCCCCGAACGCGAAGGCGATGAGGGACCCGATCAGGGCGATGCTGCCGAGCGTCTGGGCGAACCGCGGCGGGTACTCGTGCTCCGGCTCCGTCCGGCCGAGACGAGCGATCCGGACGATCCGCCGCCAGATGGCGCCGTAGATCGAGTAGCGCAGCCCGAAGGCGGCGCTGATCCCGATGGACAGGAGGGCGACCGCGACGAGCCACGGGGCGTTCGCGACGAACGCGATCAGCAGGAGGAGGGCCGACGCGCCGGCTCCGAACCGGTGGCCGCGCGGGTCGATCGTGCCGGCCGGGGGAAGGCCACTCGCGGCTCCGGAGGGAATGGCGGACGGCATCTCGGGCTCCTCGGGACGCGGCGTCTGGGCGGCCGCGAGCCGGGAGCATATCAGAGAAGTCCGAGAAGACTAGTAGGAGTTCCTCAGACGATGTCGGGTCGACGATCCGGGCCGGTGACCGCGACCTCGCCCTCGGCCTCGTGGGGCTCGGCGCCGGTGCAGCGCATCCAGAAGCGATGGTGGACCTCGGTCACGCCCGCCGACACCATCGCGTTGACCGGGCAGTACTTCTCCGCGGAGAGGTGGATGGCGCGCCGCACGGCGGACTCGAGGAGGACCGTCCCCTCGAGGTGGTGGGTCACCTCGATCCGTGTGTAGACCTGCGGGTACTCGTCACGCTGGTCGCCGCCGATCTCGACCCGATACGACGTGATGTGCTGGCGCTTCTTCGTCAGGATCGAGACCACGTCCATCGCCGAGCAGGCACCGAGGGCCGCACCGAGCGTCTCGACCGGCGAGAGCTCGTTGAACGCCCGATCGTCGCCGAAGGTGATCGTCCGGCCGGTGCCGGTCGTGGCCACGAAGCGCGTGCCGCCTTCGTGAACGAGCGTCGCAGTCCGATGTCGGGTCATCGCGTCGAGCATAGCCGGGCCATGTGCGGCCCGGCCCGGCCCATCGCCAGCCGGCGTCCGCGCCGACAACCACACCCGGTTCTCATTCATGTCGTCACCTGGTCGGAAGTGGCAGGTGAGCGCGACGCAACCGGCGGTCAAGGTCGATGTGGTCTGCTCGCGGCATGGCTCGGATCGTCGTCTCCTATGGCCCGAAGGTCGACGCGCCGGTCGAGCGCGGCCTCGAGGCGCTGGGCCGAGCCGTCTACGAGAGCCGTCGCCGAGCCGGCCTGAGCCAGGCGGCACTCGAGGCCCGGTCCGGCGTCAGCCAGTCGGTGATCTCGCGCCTCGAACGCGGCGTGCTGCTCGGGCTGCGGCTGCGCCGGCTCGCCGCGCTGATCGACGCCCTCGACGGCCTGGTGGTCGAGCCGACCCGGCGACCCGTGCGCATCCCCGAACTGGGTGTCGACATGCATGACGAAGGTAGGTGACCCGCACTCTCCTCGAGCAACGCGTCCGATCTGGGTGACGACATGCATGACGAACAGAGGTGACTGTTGAGCCGAGCGCCCGTACGCGCGAGCGTGAGGGCGACGAGCGCGGCAGGCGGTTGCCGCTCACCAAGCGGTGGCGGTCGTCGCCTCGCTGATCCCCTGGGCCTCGAGCCAGCGTTCGGCGTCGATTGCCGCCTTGCATCCGTCGGCGGCGGCGGTCACCGCCTGGCGGTAGCGATGGTCGTGGACGTCGCCGGCGATGAACACGCCCTCGATCTTCGAGCCGGTCTCATCGTGGACGACGAGGTAGCCCTTCTCGTCGACCTCGAGCCAGTCCTGGAAGACCTCGGTGTTCGGCCGGTAGCCGATCGCCACGAACAGGCCCTCCATCGGAACGTCGGCCTGCTCCTCCGTCACGGTGTTCCGGATCTTGAGGCCCTCGACCTTGGCGCCACCGAGGACTTCGTCGACCGCGGTGTTCGTGTGGACCTCGATCTTCGGGTTGTCGTAGGCCCGGTCGACCATGATCTTCGACGCCCGGAACGCGTCGCGGCGATGGAGCAGGTGGACCTTGGAGGCGAACCGGGTGAGGTACGTCGCCTCCTCGAGGGCCGTGTCGCCGCCGCCGACGACCGCGATCTCCTTGTCGCGGAAGAAGAAGCCGTCGCACGTCGCGCAGGCCGACACGCCGCGCCCGCGCAAGCGCGTCTCGCTGTCGAGCCCGAGCCAGAGGGCCGATGCCCCGGTCGCGATCACGACGGAGTCGGCGCGGTACTCCACCCCGTGCGCCCAGATCCGGAACGGCCGCTCCGAGAAGTCGACTCGCTCGATGTCTACGTCGTGGATCCGGGTTCCGAACCGCTCGGCCTGATCGCGGAACTTCGCCATCAGGTCCGGCCCGAGGATCCCGTCGGGGAAGCCGGGATAGTTCTCGACGTCGCTCGTGATCATCAGCTGGCCGCCCGGCACGATGCCCGCGAGGACGATCGGCTCGAGGTTCGCGCGCGCGGCGTAGATCGCCGCCGTCAACCCGGCCGGCCCCGACCCCACGATCAGGAGCTTGGTCCGCGTCTCGTCGCGGGCCGTCCCGTCGTTCAGGTCGCGGTCGGGCCGGCCCGGCCGGACGCGCTCCGCGACCGGCGCATTGAAGACGATGGGGTCGCCGAACGAGATCGGTCCGGCCTGGTTGCCGGACGAGCCGTTGCCGCCTCCCAGCGGCACGGCATCTCCGGCCCCGCCACCGAAGTCGATCGTCAGGCCCGCGAAGGGATCGGCCGGCTCGCCCTTCGCCTCCTTCGGCGTCTCGCCGTTCGGCGGGGCGGGCTTGGTCGACTCGTCCGTCATGCTCTCACTGTAGCACGGGATCGATACTCCCAGGGGGTATCTCGACGACGCCCCACGCGAGTGCGAACCCGGGCGACCTCGGACGACCTACAGGTCGGTGAGGGCCTTCGTGCCGGCGCGGTTGACATCGGACAGGAAGGCCCGCCAGCATCGAGAGAGCGGACCGGCAGCCCACCTGCCCAGCCGGTCGTGCCCGGAGAACCCCTTGACCGACGGCCTTGCCCTCGCGACGCGCGGGCTGCACAAGCGCTACGGCTCGCGCACCGCGCTGGCAGGCCTCGACCTGTCGGTCCCGACCGGCGTCGTCTACGGCTTCCTCGGGCCGAACGGGGCCGGCAAGACCACGACGATGCGCCTCCTGACGGGGCTCATCCATCCGGATTCGGGCTCCATCGAGATGCTCGGCCTTCCCTTCGGCCGGCGAGACCGGCGGCACCTGTTCGAGGTGGGTGCCCTGATCGAATCGCCGTCGTTCTACCCATACATGTCGGCCCGGGCCAACCTGAATGCACTCGCGGCGACCGGGGCGAAGACGTCGCGGGCGAGGATCGAGGAGCTGCTCGAGCTCGTCGGCCTGCGGGATCGCGCCGGCGACCGTGTCCAGACCTACTCGCTGGGGATGAAGCAGCGGCTGGGGATCGCGGCGGCGCTGCTCAGCGACCCTCGGCTCCTGCTGCTCGACGAGCCGGCGAACGGCCTCGATCCGGCGGGAATCGTCGCGATGCGGGAGCTCCTCAAGCAGCTGGCATCGGCCGGCAAGACCGTCTTCGTCTCGAGCCACATCCTCGGTGAGGTCGCCCAGCTGGCGGATGTCCTGGGGATCATCGCGGCGGGTCGGCTCGTCCGTGAGGGCCCGATCGGGAGCCTCCTCGCCGGCGAGGGACTCATCCGCGTCCGCGTCGCGCCGAACGAAGTGGAGCCCGCCCGACGGATCCTCGACGGGATTGCCCCGGGCACGGCGGCCACCGCCGATGGCACCGATGGCTGGCTCTCCCTCCGGATCGGCGCGGATCGCGCCGCCGAGCTCAATCGGGCGCTCGCCACCGCCGGGATCTACGCGTCGGGCATCGAGAGCGGCAGCGACCTGGAGTCGCTCTTCCTCGAGCTGACCGGCGACGACGCCGGGAGCCACGAGGGCACCTTCTTCGGTGCCGCCGGGGCCAACGCCAAGGCGCCGCCGGCCGACCCGCCCGTCGATCCTCCGTCGCCGTCCGGATCGGGCACCCCGTGAGGATCTTCGTCGCCGGCTTCGGCAAGCTGACGCGCCGCCCGGCGACCTGGGTGACGTTCGGGCTCCTGGTCGGCCTGCTGGCCCTGATCTACATCGCCGTCGGGGCGACGGCTCGCCAGCAGCCGAACGGCCAGCAGGGACTCCTGCTCGTCACGTTCCCGGGCGCCTACTCGCTCCTGCTGTCGTTCATCCTCGGGCTGGGCGGGTTGTTCGCGATGATCTACGGCGCCGCGATCGCGGGCTCCGAGTGGACCTGGGGCACCTTGAAGGCGGCCGTCGCCCGCGGCGAGAGCCGGAGCCTCTACCAGCTCGGCTCGTTCGCCTCCATCGCGGTCGTCGTGGGGATCGGGCTCGTCGTCGCGTTCGCGATCGGGATCGTGGTCGCGATCGTGGCCGCCGGACTCGCCGCCGTGCCGACCGACGGCGTCGGCGACAGCGCGACCATCGGCACGTTTCCCGAGCTGCTCGCGCGCGGCTGGCTGGCCCTCGCCGAGGCCTGTGCCCTCGGGTTCGCGATCGCGACGATTGCCCGGAGCCAGCTGGCCGGGATCGGCGTCGGCATCGCCGTCTACTTCGCCGAGCAGTTCGCCTCGATCTTCCTGCCCGACATCGTCCGCTACCTGCCGTTCAACGCCGCGAACGCGGTGGTGGCGACATCGGGGAGCTTCGGTGGCGGCGGGAACGGAGGTCAGGCGCTCGTGCGGCTCGACCCGAACACCGCGCTCCTGGTCGTCGCGGCGTGGCTCATCGGAGCGCTGGTCGTGACGGCGCTCTTCACCGAGCGCGCGGAGATCACCGGCTAGTCGCGGCTCACAGCGTCCGCAGCTGCGGGAGGATGGCGCGGCCGATCGTCTCCAGCTGGGCGGGATCGTGGATCGCGACGACGTTGGCGATGACCTTCTGGGCGCCGGCGTCGGCCAGCTCGCCGAAGCGGTCGACGATCTGCTGCGGCGAGTCGCGCTCGAGGTAGATCGTCTGGAGGTTCGTCCGCTCGATCTCGTCGTAGTCTCGGCCGACCTCCTCGCAGTGCCGGCGGAGGACCTCGTACTTGTGGTGGATCGCCTCCGGTCCGCCGAAGACGTTGGTTGCGTCCGCGTACTTCGCGACCAGGCGGAGCGTCTTCCGCTCGCCGCCGCCGCCGATCATGATCGGGACACGGGGGCGGGAGATCGACTGCGGTGAGTTCATCAGCCGGGTCGCGTGGAACTGCCGGCCGTCGAACGCGGCCTCCGTCCCGCGTTCGCCCTCCCACATCTGGTGGGCGATCTGGAGGGTCTCCTCGAGCATCTCGAACCGCTCGCCGAGGGGCGGAAACGGGAACCCCAGGCTGCGCGACTCGTCCTCGTTCCAGGCTGCGCCGATCCCGAGCCAGGCGCGGCCACCGGACAGCACGTCGAGCGTCGTCGCGGCCTTCACCCAGAGACCGGGCAGCCGGTAGTGGATGCCGCCGACCATCAGGCCGAGCCGGGCGTGCTGGGTGTTCGCCGCCAGGTAGCCGAGTGCCGTCCAGCCCTCGAGCATCGGCTCCTCCGCGGGGCCGACGCCGCGGATCTGGAAGAAGTGGTCCATCACCCAGATCGAGTCGACCCCGATGTCGTCTGCCTGGCGCACGACGCGGGCGAGCGTCGGGCCGATGGCCTCCGCGCCACCCGGCCAGCTGAACGACGGGATCTGGATGCCGAGCTTCACGGACGCGCCTCCGGACAGGTCGTCCCGCGGGGCGCCGGGTCGTCGGCGCCATCCGTCGGGCAGGGTGGGTAGCGAGATGCTACTCGCGTGCTCGCCAACCGTCTCGATCTGCGGCTCCCGCGGCCGGATGAGGATTCGGCCCGACATCGGCTGGACGAGAGGTTCACCATGCCGGGCATGAACCATCGATCACGCCGCCCAATCGTGACGATCGCCGCAGCACTCCTCTTCGCGGCCTGCAGCGGCCAGCAGCCGTCATCGGGATCGCCCCCGCCCAGCGCCGCCCAGGCTGCGTCGCCGAGCTCGCCCGCCACGGCCAGCGCGTCGGTCAAGCCGGCGGCCAGTGCGACGCCGTCACCGTCACCGAAACCGGTCGCCTGGACGAAGCCGGTGAACGTGAAGGGCCTCGCAGGTTGCCAGTACGCGGTCGCGACCGTCGACGACCATGGTTCCATCCACATCGCCGCCGAGTGCCCGGACGACATCCGGTATGCGACGTCATCTGACGGCACCACGTGGACGTCAACGACGTTCAAGGCTCCGAAGAACCGGGGCGACTTCGGGCCGCAGATCGCGTTCGACGGCAACACGCTGTATCTGGCGTCGACCCGCTACGACACGACCGAAGGCGGTTGTGGCGACGCCGGGCTGCTGGACCTCGGCGTGTACTACCGGTCCCGGAGCCTGCCCGACGGCGAGTGGTCGCAGCCGCAGCGACTCGGCGCGGTGGCGGACGAGCTCGTGGCGTTCCGCGCGTCGGACGGCCTCCGCGCGATCGTGTCGAACCAGAAGACCGGCAAGCAGGCCTACGTCACGCTGGTCAACGGAACACTCCACGAGCAGCCGCTTGCCGGCGCGATCGGCGGCGACGTCTCGATGCGGATCGGCGACGACGGCAAGCCCCGAATCGTCTACTCGGACTCGGCCGGCATCACCTACGCGACGCTTGGACCCGACGGCGCTCCGATGGACACCTCGACGATCCCTCACTCGGGCAACGGCTACGAGCCGTCACTCGTGCTGGCGCCCGGGAACGTCCCCGCCGTGATGTACAACCAGGGAATCCATGACGGCGGCTGCGCGGAGCCGCCTCCGCCCGACGATGCCGGGACTTACGTCGCCACGTTCGACGGCGGGACCTGGCAGCCCACACGGCTGACGAAGAACGAGGACGGAAGCTCGCTGACGTTCGACCCCACGACGGGCGAGCTCCACGTCCTGCTCGCCGACCGCCAGCTCATCCACTACGCGAAGGCGGGCGACGGTGACTGGAAGAAGGAAGTGATCGTCAAGTCCGGCGTCGGCGCGCCAGTGATCCGCGTGGACCCCACCACGGGCAACCTGGTCGTCGTGTACTCGGGCGACAAGGGCATCGAGGCGATGACGCGCCGCTGACCCGGTGCCCCGAATTCGCAAGGTCCCGACCGGTCCCGTCGGCCGCCCCCGAAACCGTTGACGTGCGACCGTGCGTTTCGTTGCACACGAGGTGCACGCCTCGTGACGGGACCGGTCGGCGACGCCGTTCCGGTCGGCTCGCCTTCGAGCGCGATCTCCGGGTCGCGGCCCGTCTCGAGCCCGCCCCGACCCGAACCAGCGGTCGCGGCGGTCCATGACCCCGCAGGCCGATGGCGGTCCCCCAGACCACCGTTGGTCTCCGCCGAGACATCGGCCCCGTCCGCCTGGCGGGCCGGGCCCTGGAGGTTCCAGTGAGACGACTCATCGGCGCGCTCACGATCGCCACGACCCTCGCGGCGACGACGTTCACGGCCACGGCCGTGGCCCATTCGGGTCACGATCCCGCGGCGGCTGCGACCCACACGATCGTGCTGCCCGGCGCGACGTCCGCGGAGGGCATCGCCACGGGCGGCGGCTCGACCTTCTACGCGGGCGATCTGAACCAGGGCGACATCTTCCGGGGCAATCTCCGGACGGGGAAGGTGGCCCTCTTCATCGATGCTCCGGCCGGGCGGAACGCGCTCGGCATCCGGGTCGACCTGCGCCACAACCTGTTGTTCGTCGCCGGCGGCCCGAGCGGCCAGGGCTACGTCTACAACCTGCGAACGGGCGCCGACATCGCCCAGTTCCAGTTCGGGGCGTCCGGGGCTTCGTTCATCAACGACGTCGCCGTCGCGCGCGACGCGGCGTACTTCACCGACTCGCTCCAGGCCCAGCTGTATCGGGTCCCGATCGAGGGCAGGGGCGCAGTCGGCAGCTTCGAGACGCTCCCGCTGAGCGGTCCGGCGGCCAACCTGACGGGCGGCTTCAACCTGAACGGGATCGCGGCGAGCCCCAACGGCCGAACGCTGATCGTGGCCCATACGGCCGACGCGACGATCTACACGGTCGACCCGAAGACGGGCACGAGCGCCGCGATCGCCGGGGCGAACCTGCCGAACGTTGACGGGATCCTGTGGGAGGCCGGCCGACTGTGGGCCGTCCAGAACGCCAGCAACCAGGTCACGGAGCTGAAGCTCAGCCACGACCTGTCATCGGCGACCGTGAAGCGGGTCTACACGAACCCGGCCTTCATGACGCCGACGACGATCGCCCGCTCGGGGAACCTCCTGGCGGTCGTGAACGCAAAGTTCGGCATCCCGAACCCGACGAGCTTCGAGGTGGTCGTCTTCCCGCGCCACTGATCGACTCCTCGGTTGGTCCCGGCGGCTCGTCCGCCGGAACCACTGCCACTCGCCATTCTTGTCGCCGCCCGATTGCGAATCTCGCGACTGGGTGGCGACATGCATTGAGGTGTGAAGTGGCCTTTCGCGCCGGCCGGGCCGGGCAGGCGCGACCGCGCCGCCCGTCGATCCTGCGAGACGACGGACGGCGCGGCCGGGAGCGGGGAGAGAGAAGGGCTAGACGGAGCGGGGCTTGATATCGCAGGCGAGCTTGAGGCCCGCGGCTGCGGCGATCGTCCTCGTGGAGGCGAGGGTGGCGGTCGTCGACCCGGCGGACGCCGAGGCGCCGGCGCACGAAACGGACGGGTTCCACGGGTTGAACAGGCCGGACGGGTTGGAGTTCCAGATCCACACGTGGAGCATGTAGAACGGCGGGATGTCGAACACCGTGTTGCCGTTGTGTCCCGGCGCGGCGTCGACGGGCATGAACATCTGGCCGAACAGCTCGGGCATCGTCCCTGGATGAGCCGCGTTCCAGGCGTCCTGGAAGACGACGTACTCGAGCGCTCCGAGGTGGAGGTTGCCGTTCCTGTCGGGGGCGTAGACGAGGGCCTCGGGCCGGGTGGGCTCGAGGGTGATGTCGAGCAGGCTGCCCTTGATGAAGTGGAAGCCCATCGCCCCCTGGGCCCCGTTCGAGATGCACTCGTGGAGGGGGGCCGGGGCCGGCGGCTGGGCGTAGCCCGCTCGGTCGGCCTGGCCAAGTGAATGGAATCGGGCCGTGGCGACCGCGGCCCGGACCAGGTCGAAGACGTCCGACCGGTCGAGGTGTCGAGCGGAGACCCCGCCGACCATGGCGGAACCGAGCACGATCGCGGCGAGCGAAGCCGTCGCGATCCGGAGTGGACGCCGGTTCATCGGGAACCCTCCCCGACGATCGGCCTGAGCCGGCTCACCTGAGTGTCGTGGCAACGCGTCATGTGCGCCTCCTTCAACAGGAGGCTGGACCCGGACGCCGCCCGTGCCATCGGGCGGATGACCCATGCGCGGTCGGAGCAGCGACCGATCCCTAGGTCGACTTCGTCGGAGATGAGGCGGCACCCCGGGACAGGATCGCCTCGGCAATTGCCCACCCGATGGCCGAGCTGACCGGGAACCACCACAGGGTGTCGAGGCTCGGACCCTCGCCGCGGACCGCGTAGTAGTCGAGGTATCCGATGACAAGGCCGACCGCCGCCCCCTGGATCGCGGCAGTCAGCACCGCGTTGCCGCGGGCCGCGAGGTAGGCGGCGCCGTTCGGAACGCGGACATTGGGGACGAACCACTCCACGGCAAGGACGATGACGGTGAACCAGAAGGCATCGACGAGCAGGATCTGCAAGCTGTTGGTCGTGTAGGTATCGACATCGACGACCAGCTCGGGGAGCGTGAGCCCGATACCGATGATGGCGATGATGTCGCCGATGATCGCGCCGATGAACGGGCGGGCCGCGGCATGCTTCCACGACCAGGTGGTGCTGGGGACCTTCGCGTCGGGTTTCCTGGTCGGTGGCGCTTCGGGTGCGGCGCTCGTCGTGGCGGACATGCCGACCAGAGCGGCGAGCTCGGGGTGGCCTGCTGCGGCTTCGGCGCGAGCCGGATCGACCGACGCTGCGGCGGCCGCGGTCGTGGCGACGACGGCCTCGGGGTCGGTCGGCGGTGCGACCAGCGGCGCGGTGGCCGCGGGCGCCACAGTCACTGGCGCGACCGGCTCCGGCGGAGGGGCGGGCGCCATCTCGACCGGCGCCGGCTCGGGCTCGGCCGCTGTCGCCGGCGCGGGTTCGGTCGCCACCGCCGATCCGACGACACCGATGACATGGACCTGGGCGCTGCCCGCAGGCCCGGAGACCGCAACCGTCACGTCGATCGGACGCGCCGCAGCCGTGTCGACCTCGACCTCGATCCTCCGGTCGACCCGCCGGACCCGGAGCACCGGATCCGACGTCTCCACCTTCGACGCGGCGGCGAGGGGCGGCCCGTCGATCGAGATGACTGCCAGCTTCGGCGTCGCGCCCACCTCGATCGTCCCGAGATCAATGTCGGTCGTTGACAGCCGCATCCCGGTCCGCTCGACGGCCTCGCTGGCCGCGGCGGCGACCGACCGGCTGTCGTCCGTGACCAGCTGTTCCAGCGTCTCGCGGGCCCCGGCGGCGACGGGCAGGTTTGAGCCAACCGCGAGCTTGACGAGGAGCTCGATGCTGCCCTGGCGGGTCGCCGGGAACGGATGGTCGACGAGCTCGAGGAGCTCCCGCGGGATCGGCGCCGGCACGATGACCCGCTGCGGGTTCTTCGCGAGATACAGCTCGCCCTGGAGGCCGAACTCCCACTTGCCGGGCGTCTGGTTGGGCGAATCGGCCCGGACACGGTCGAAGATGTAGTCGTACAGCTCGGCGAGCGAAACCTGGCCGTCCTGGTCGCGGTCGGCCTCGCCGGTCGTGAGGCCCTGGACCAGGGCCCCCGTGAAGACCGACGGCCGAGCCTCGATCATGTCGGCGAGGTCGGTCCCCTCGAACGCGAACTCCATCGCGTTCGACGCGGTGATCACGACCCGGCCCTTGCCGCCGGCGGGATCGATGTCGCGCTGCTGGAACTGGTCTGACAGGTCGACCATGCCCGCAGCACGTGGCGCCATCCCGCGCTCGAACGCTCCGCCGTAGCAGCAGTCGAGGAACAGGACGACCCGCTGGCTCCGGCTCCGCCGCATCAGGCGGTTGACGAAGCTCGCGTCGACCGCCGTCGACGCGAGGAGGTCCGGATGCGTGTTCGTCGCGGCGAGGTAGAGCTCGCCGCTGTCGTCCTTCAGGCCGTGGCACGAGAAGTGGAGGACGATCAGGTCCTCGGGCTTGCCGCCGGCCAGGACCGACTCGACCCGCTCGGCGATCGTCGAGCTGGTCTGGTTGCGGACGATCTCGACCTCGAACTCGCCCCGCTCCGGGTCACCGAGGACCGTCGCGAGCGCCTGGGCGTCGGTCCCGGGCGCACGGAGCTGCTTGAGCCCCGGATCGCGGTACTCGTCGGTGGCGACGATCAGTGCGAGACGCCGGCCCGCCATCTCATGTCCCGCTGCCGGCGGTCGCCGTTCCCGCCTCCGGCGCCACGCCGCCCGCCGCGCCCGCTCGGATGAACTCGGCGACCAGCTGGTCCTGCTGTGCGCTCGACGCGGCCGTCAGCTTGATCGATCGACCGCCCATCGTGATCTCCACCTCGCGGGAGGGCTCCGGATCGCGCTTGAGCCACTCGCGGATCGTGTTGATCACGCCGGTGATCGCCGGCCCGGACTGCTGGAGTGTGACGAGGAGGGCGCCGATTGCGGCGATCTCGAGGCCGCGGGTCCCTGCCGGGGCATCGCCCTCGGTGACCTTCTCGACGTCGTCGACATCGAGGTTCAGGAGCTCCTCGCGCAGCCGCGTCGTCAGCTCGTCGAGCCGCTCGGGGTCAGAGCCCGCCTCGGACAGCTGGATCGCGAGTGCTTCGGTCATGGACGATCCTCCCCGGAAAATCCTCCGCCACACCATACGCCCGGGTGTCACGCCGGCATCTCGCACGCTCCGATCCTCGTTCCGCGTCGGCGCCAGGCGATCCGCGCCCGCGCCAGAGTCCGCGCCAGAGTCCGAGCGGACGAGACGGGACGCAGACGGCCGGCGGCTAGCGTGCGCCGGCGATGTTGGGACCGCGGACCGACCCGAGCCGTCGACCACACGCCGGTCCCGACGGGCTGCCCGGATCCGACCGAGCGGGCTCCGCCGGTACGCCGGCCCGGGCCGGGACGAGCGCCGGTCCGGGTGGTGGTTCCGGGGGCCCCGGAGCCACGCCCTTCCAGGTCACCCCACCGGCGATCAACCTGCCGACCGGCGGTGGAGCGATCCGCGGCATCGGCGAGACCTTCTCGGCCAATCCCGTGACCGGGACCGCGTCGATGACCGTCCCCATCACGACCAGCCCGGGCCGTTCGGGCTTCGGTCCGCAGCTGACCCTGACGTACGACTCCGGCAGCGGCAACGGCCCGTTCGGCTTCGGCTGGCGCCTGTCGCTCCCGGCCGTCACCCGGAGCACGGACAAGGCGATCCCGCGCTACGCGGACGCGGCCGAGTCGGACGTCTACGTCCTGTCGGGCACCGAGGACCTCGTGCCCCTCCTCGTCCAGGACGATGCCGGGGAGTGGCATCGCGACACGCGGACCCGGACCGTCGACGCGATGGAGTACCGCGTCGAACGGTACCGGCCGCGCGTCGAGGGCCTGTTCGCCCGGATCGAACGGTGGACTCGTCGATCGGACGGCGACCTGTGCTGGCGGACGATCTCGCGCGACAACGTCACGACCTGGTATGGCCGAACGGCCCAGAGCCGGATCGCCGATCCGGAGGACCCGCGGCGCATCTTCAGCTGGCTCATCTGCGAGACGTGGGACGACAAGGGCAACGCCACGGTCTACGAATATGCGGCGGAGGACGACGCCGGGGTCGACACCGGCGCGGGTCACGAGGCGAACCGCACCTCCAGCTCGCGGACGGCGAACCGCTACCTCAAGCGGATCAAGTACGGGAACGCGGTCTCCCGACTCGTCGAGCCGGACCTCTCGGCGATGTCCTGGCTGTTCGAGGTCGTCTTCGACTACGCCGGTGACGGCACCGAGGCCGTTCCCGGACAGCACATCGCTGCCGCGGCGCCGGATGCGGACGGGTTCATCCTGGCCTCGGCGTCACTCGCGGAGACCGTCGCATGGGACGCCCGGTCGGACGCGTTCTCGACGTATCGCCCCGGCTTCGAGGTGCGAACCCATCGGCTCTGCCGACGGGTGCTCACCTTCCACCACTTCCCCGACGAGCTCGGGGTCGACGACTCCCTCGTTCGGTCGACCGAGCTTGCGTACCGGCAGACGCCCATCGCGTCGTTCCTGACGTCGGTCACGCAGTCCGGCTACGTCCTCCGACCCGAGGCAGCTCCCGACGTCCGCTTCCTCAAACGATCGATGCCGCCGCTCGAGCTGGGCTACAGCGAGGCGACGATCGATCCGACCGTCCGCACCCTGGACCCCGAGAGCCTCGACGGCCTGCCGGACGGCATCGACGGCGCCCGATACCAGTGGGTCGACCTCGACGGCGACGGGACCGGCGGCGTGCTGACCGAGCAGGGCGACGGCTGGTTCTATCGAAGGAACCTGTCGCAGCTCCAGCTCGAGGCGCAGGACGGCCGCGATCGGGCGATCGCCCGGCTCGGTCCGGTCGAACCGGTTCCTGTCCGTCCGGCGCTGACCCTGGCGGCGGGTGGGCGGCTCATGGACCTGGCCGGCGACGGCCGCCCGGACCTCGTCGTCATGGGCGGTCCGGCGCCCGGCCTGTACGAGCGCGAGGAGGATGGCGGCTGGTCCGCGTTCCGGCCCTTCGACGCCCCACCGGCGTTCGACGCGGGCGACCCGAACCTGCGATTCCTCGACCTCGACGGCGACGGCCACGCCGACGCGTTGATCAGCGGCGACGATGCCCTGACGTGGCACGTCTCGCTCGCCGAGGACGGGTTCGGGCCGGCGCGACGGGTCCCGCTGGCGACCGACGAGGACCGCGGGCCGTACGTCGTCTTCGCGGGCGCGATCGAGTCGATCGTCCTCGCCGACATGAGCGGCGACGGGCTGACCGACCTTGTCCGGATCCGGAACGGCTCGATCTCGTACTGGCCGAACCTCGGGTACGGCCGGTTCGGGCCTCGGATCGCCATGGACGACGCTCCGGTGTTCGACGCCGCGGATCGCTTCGACCCGAAACGGATCCGGATCGTCGACATCGACGGCTCCGGGACGGCCGACATCGCCTATCTCGCCGCGACGGGCGTCGTCCTCCACCGCAACCAGAGCGGAAACGGCTGGGCGCCGCCGGTGCGGCTGGCGACCTTCCCGGCGATCGACGACCTCGCCTCCGTCGCTGCCCTCGACCTCCTCGGCAACGGGACCGGATGTCTCGTCTGGTCGTCGCCGTCACCGGCCGCGACCGGTCGGGCCCTCCGCTACGTCGACCTGATGGGCGGCCAGAAGCCGCACCTCCTCGTCTCGATCGCGAACAACCTCGGCGCCGAGACCCGGATCCGGTACGCGCCGTCGACGCGCTTCTTCGTCCGCGACCGGCAGGCCGGCCGGCCGTGGAGCAGCCGGCTGCCGTTCCCGGTCCAGGTCGTCGAGCGGATCGTCACGGACGATCGGGTCAGCCGCAACCGGTTCGTGACCAGGTACGCCTACCACCACGGCTTCTTCGACGGGGCCGAGCGCGAGTTCCGTGGCTTCGGGATGGTCGACCAGTGGGACACGGAGGAGCTCGCCGCTCTCGGCGACGGTGACGAGCTCAGCGATGCGACGAACCTCGACGCGGCCTCGAACGTCCCGCCGGTGCTGACGAGGACCTGGTTCCATACGGGTGCCTTCGTCGGCGGCGACCGGATCTCCCGCCTCTACGAGGACGAGTACCACCGCGAGCCGGGCATGACGGCCGACGAAGCCCGGGCCCTCCTCCTGCCGGACACGGAGCTGCCGCCGGGTCTGACGCTCGAGGACGCCCGCGAGGCCTGTCGTGCGCTTCGCGGCCCGATGATCCGGCAGGAGGTGTACGGGCTGGACGGCTCCGCCCTCGAGCCGCTCCCGTTCACGGTCCTCGAGCGGAACCTGTCGGTCCGGATCGTCCAGCCGCGCGCCACCAACCGCCACGGCGTCTTCGAGGCTCGGCCGCACGAGACGGTGACCTTCCACTACGAGCGGAACGCGGTCGATCCGCGAGTGCAGCACGCCATGACGCTCGAGGTCGACGACTACGGCAACGTCCGCAAGGAGGCGGCGATCGCGTACGGCCGCCGGCAGCCGGACGCCACGCTGCCGACGGATGACGACCGGGCGACGCAGGCGACGACGCTCGTCACCTGCACGGAGCGGCTCCACACGAACCCGATCGACGACGTGACGGTCGCCCCGGATGCCTACCGGACGCCGCGACCGGCCGAGTCGAGGACCTGGCAGCTGACGGGCTATACGCCGGCCGCCGCGAGCGGCTGGTTCGGCGCCGCCGATCTCGTCGAGGCGACGGCCGGCGGGCTCGCCCTTCGGTTCGATTCCGAGATCGCCTACGACGAGGAGCCGTCCAACGGCCGCGAGCGGCGGCTGATCGAGCTGGATCGGACCCTCTACCGTGCCGACGACCTGGCGACGCTGCTGCCCCTCGGCGCGCAGGAGCCGCTCGCCCTTCCCGGGGAGAGCTACCGGCTGGCGTTCACGACGGACCTCCTGGCGCACGCCTGCGTGCGCGCTGGCGTCGACCTCGTCCCGGACCCCGCAGCCGTGCTCGGGGGGACCGGGCCCGATCGCGGCGGGTACGTGTCGACGGAGGGTCTGGTCGCCGACGGGCGGTACCCGGCAAGCGACCCCGAGGGTGGCTGGTGGGTCCCGTCCGGGCGGATGCTCCTGTCTCCGGACCCGGACGACGGCCCGGCGGCGGAGCTCGCCTACGCGACCGACCACTTCTTCCTGCCGTGCCGGACGCGCGACCCGTTCCACGACCCGGCGCGGAGCACCGAGAGCCTCGTCACCCACGACCGGTTCGACCTGCTGGTGATCGAGACGCGAGATGCGGTCGGCAATCGCGTGACGGCCGGCGAGCGCCAACCCGACGGGACGATCGATCCGGCCGTGGCCGGCAACGACTACCGGACGCTCCAGCCGCGGGCGATGATGGACGCCAACCGGAACCGCATCCAGGTGGCGTTCGATGCTCGCGGGATGGTGGTCGGGACCGCCGTGATGGGACCGCCTGGCACCACCCTCGGCGATTCGCTCGACGGGTTCGTCGCCGACCTGCCCGAGGCGATCCTCGCCGCGCAGCTCGGCCAGCCGCTTGCCGATCCGACCGCGATCCTCGGGAAGGCGACGACGCGGGTCCTGTACGACGTCGACGCCTGGCTCCGGACGCGCGACACGCCCGACCCGCAGCCGACCGTCGTCGAGACGATCCTGCGCGAGGTGCACGCGGCCGACCTGGGCGCCGGCGAGACGACGAGAACCCAGCACGCCTTCACGTACTCCGATGGCCTCGGCCGGGAGGTCCAGAAGGCCGTCCGCGCCGAGCCGGGTCCGCTGATCGACGACGGGCCGCTGACCGACCCCCGCTGGGTCGTCAGCGGCTGGACGATCTACAACAACAAGGGCAAGCCCGTCCGCCAGTACGAGCCGTTCTTCAGCGCCAGCCATCGGTTCACGTTCGATGCCCGGCACGGCGTGAGTCCGGTCCTCTTCTACGATCCGATCGAGCGCCTCGCAGCGACGATCCATCCGGACCACACGTACGAGAAGACGCTCGTCGGCCCCTGGCGGAAGACCACCTGGGACCGGAACGACACGGTCCTGGACGACCCGCGGACGGACGCCGACGTGGCCGCGCTCGTGGCCGGTCACTTCGCGGGCCTGACCGCCTTGCCGCCGCCCGGCTGGCAGACCTGGCACACGGCGCGAGCCGGTGGCGACCTGGGACCGGACGAGCAGGCGGCCGCGACGAAGGCCGAGGCGCATGCGGCGACGCCGCTCGTCACGCATGTCGACCCGCTCGGCCGGCCGTTCCTCGCCCTCGCCGACCTCGGTCCGGACGGCGGCGGGCCCGGGCACCAGCTCGTCGCGACGCGGTTCGAGGTCGACGTCGAGGGCAACCGACGCACCGTCCGGGACGGCATCGTGCAGGCGGGCGACGCGCTCGGCCGGATCGTCCAGCGAACGACGTTCAACGTCCGGGCCGAGCCGATGGTCATCGTCGACCTCGACGGCGGCGCCCGCTGGTCCGTGAAGGATGTCCTCGGCAAGCCGATCCGCGCCTGGGACTCGCGTGGCCGGACGTTTCGCACCGAGTACGACGTCCTGCGGCGCCCGACGCGGATCCTCCTCGTGTCCGACGGCGTGCCTGGAGAGGTTCTCCTCGAGCGTCGCGTCCACGGGGATGCCCATCCGGATGCCGACGCCCGCAACCTGCGCGGCCGGCTCTTCCTCCACCTCGATCAGGCGGGCGCGGCGACCAACGACGCGTTCGATTTCCGGGGCAACCCGCTGCGATCGACCCGCCGCCTGACCTCCGGCGTGCGGTATCGGGCCGTCGTCGACTGGACCGCTGTCGACGCCGACCACGTCGCCCTCCCGCCAGCCGCGACCGGACCGCTCGACCTCGCCCGCCTGTCGACCGTGCTGGCGCCGCTGCTCGAGACAGATGGCTACGAGAGCGCGATGACCTACGACGCCTTGAGCCGGCCCGTGACGACGACGACGCCCCACACAGCGGCGATGCAGCCGAGCGTCATCCGGGCTGCCTACAACGAAGCCAGCCTGCTCGAGACCCTCGAGGTCAACATCCGGGGCGCGTCGGCCGCCGGCGTCCCGGCCTGGACGCCGTTCATTGCCGACATCGACTACGACGCGAAGGGCCAGCGCCGTCGGGTCGAGCTCGGCAACGGCGCCGTCACCACCTCCGCCTACGACCCCGCGAGCCTCCGCCTCGTCGAGGTCCGGACCCGGCGACCGGCGAGCTCATTCCCGGCCGACTGTCCGGCGGCGCCGGTGGCCGGCTGGCCCGGCTGCGACGTCCGGAACGTGCACTACACCTACGACCCGGTCGGCAACGTCACGCGGATCCGCGACGACGCCCAGCAGTCGATCTTCTTCGCGAACCAGCGCGTCGAACCCTCGATGGACTACCGCTACGACGCGCTCTACCGGCTGGTCGAGGCCGGCGGTCGCGAGCACCTCGGCCAGGCCGGCGGGGCTCCGATCCCGCACTCGGCCGACGACGCGGCCCGGTTCGGCCTTGCATGGGGCGCCAACGACGGGACCGCGATGGGCACCTACCTCGAGGAGTACGTCCTCGACGTCGTCGGGAACCTGCTCGAGATGCGGCACCGCGGCAGCGACCCCGCCAACCCGGGCTGGAACCGGACCTACCTCTACGACGAGCCGAGCCGGATCGAGGACGGCTCCGGGCCGCTGCCGCTCAAGACCGGCAACCGCCTGACCTCGACCACCGTCGGGACGAACAACCCGGTCACCGAGCCGTACGTCCACGATGCCCACGGCAACATCGTCCGGATGCCGCATCTCGGTGGCGGCGGCCCGGACCCGAACCTGGCGTGGGACGAGCACGACCAGCTCCGGAGCGCGGACCTCGGGGGCGGCGGCGCCGTCTGGCATGTCCACGACTCGGCGGGACGGCGTGTCCGAAAGGTTCGCGAGAAGTCGGCCAATCTCGTCGAGGAGCGCATCTACCTCAACGGGTTCGAGATCTTCCGCCGGCACCAGGGTGCCAACCTCCTCGAGCGGGAGACGCTCCACGTCATGGACGGCAACCAGCGGGTCGCCCTCGTCGAGACGCGGACGGCGGATACCGCCGGGGTCGACACGGCGCCGCTCCAGGTCGTCCGGTACCAGCTCGCCAACCATCTCGGCTCCGCCACCGTCGAGCTCGACGCGGCCGCGGCGATCGTCTCCTACGAGGAGTTCTCGCCGTACGGCAGCACGACGTACCAGGCGGTGCGGAGCACGCTCGAGACCCCCACGCGCTACCGGTTCGCCGGCAAGGAGCGCGACGAGGAGACCGGCCTGTCGGACTTCGGCGCCCGACTCTACGCGCCCTGGCTCGGGCGCTGGATCCGGCCGGACCCAGCGGGCGTCACGGACGACGTCGACGGCTACGTCTACGCCCGCGCCAATCCGGTCGTGCTCGCCGACCCGGATGGGCGGGACGACGGCTACGCCCTGAAGCCGTCGCCGGAGTACCGCCTCAAGCTCGACCCGAAGATCGAGGCGACGATCCGGTTCATGCAGATGAACGGCCAGCTGCCCCTCAACCCGAGCCCGCCGGTCAAGCCGGCCGAGCCGAAGATCGACCTGTTCGACCCGAAGGCGGCCCAGAGCGTCATCGGGCCACCACCGCCGCCGACGCCGCCGCCGAACCCGCTGACCCAGCCACCGCCGGCACCACCCTCGGGCTCGTCGCTGAACCTGCCGTCGCTCCCGAAGCTGAACTGGGAGTTCGGCAACGAGCGGAACAAGCTGAAGATCGATCTCACGGATCCGTCGGTGACCTACAAGCACAGCAACTTCGGGGAGGACCTGACGCTCAAGGGCGGGACGGACCTGTCGCTCGAGACGAGCAAGGGCGGCGTCACGAACAAGCTCACCTGGGACTACGGCGACAAGGTCGGCTTCGAGTCGAAGGTCGCGATCAACCCGCACCTGGAGCTGAAGCTCAGTGGCGACTCGAAGCTGGAGTTCCACGTCGGAGTGACGTGGGGGAAGCTCAAGGACCTGCCGACGCCGAACGACGTCACGGAGGGCGTCGGGACGGTCCGGAAGGGGATCAACGCGATCCCGAAGTACAACGATCCGCTGTCACAGGTCCCGGCGATCGTCCAGGACAAGGACATCACCGGTGCGCCGAAGGGCGTGAAGCCGCTGACGAAGCTTCTCCCGAGCGACGATCCGGATCCGGCAAAGCCGCCGGACGGCCAGCCGCCGGACGGCCAGCCGCAGGACCAGAAGCGGCCGAAGCCGGTGACGCCGGCCTGGTCGCTGGACCTGTACGCCAAGCCCGGCGAGGTGCAGGGCCCGGATCCCGCGAAGAAGATCCCGACCTACCAGTTCGGGGCGACGTTCACGTTCCAGTATTGAGGGTTTGCGTGCGTCGAGACGCCGTCGAGACGAGGCCGTGGGTCAATACGCCAAGTCGTGAACGGGTGCGCGACGGTTGACCGCTGCCGCGCCATCCCGGCACAGGGGGACGATCGATGCCCGTCGTGAAGCGGCCGCCCATCAACCTCGTCGGCCCCGACCAGAAGACCGACACCGCCGCCCTCCACGCCGCACTCGGTCGCCTCCGTCTGCCCGTCGCCGAGGACGAAGTCGCCGCGGGGACGATCGGCCCGACGACGAAGGCGGCGATCCGCGACCTCCAGACGCGTGCGGGCCTGAGCCCCACGGGCAACCTCACGAAGCCGACGATCGGCGCCGTCGAGGCCGAGGTCGTCCACACCTTCTACACCGGCCGCGGCTTCCGGACGGCCCGGCTCCAGGAGCTGCTGGAGCTTGCGGGTCACCCCGTCGACAAGGGGGAGATCGTCGCCCGCCGCTTCGACGCGAGCAGCGAGGCCGCCCTCCGCGAGTTCCAGAAGGCCGCCGGGCTGCCCGAGAACGGGAAGGTGACCGACGAGGTCTTCGATCGTCTCGAGCGCGCCGCCATCGACGCGCGCTTCAGCTCGAAGACCCAGGTGGCGAAGCTCCAGCGACGGCTGATCCACGTCGGCAAGGTCGCGAAGCTCGACGTCCGGATCGATCCCGCCGAGCTGAAGGGTCGGTCGCTCGGGCCGACGACCGCGGCGACGATCAAGGCCATCCAGGAGAAGTACGGTCTCGAGCCGACCGGGACGCTCGATCCGGTCACGTACGATCGGATCAACTCGGTCGCCGACAGCCGGCCGCGGCCCGCGAGGACGCTGGCGGCCGCGGCCCCGCAGTCGCTCGGGGCCGTCACGAAGACGCTCCGCCTGAACATGTCCAACGAGCGGGTCGCCGGGCTCCAGCGGAACCTCGCGTTCCTCGGCTACAAGGTCGACCAGGCCGAGTTCGAGAGCAAGACGTTCGCGAAGACCACTCGCCAGGCGGTCGTCGCGTTCCAGGCCGCGAACCGCCTGCCGACGACCGGCAACGTCGACGGCGTCACACGTTCCGCGATGAATGCCGTGATCGCCAAGGCGAACCCCGCGTCGGTGCCTGCGGTCGCCCCGTACCGCCTCCGCGGCGCGGTCCGCGACGAGCTGTGGCAGGGCCGGTCGGACGTCAAGGTCCAGGTGATCGCCCGGACGGTGACCGGCGACGGCCCCGTCCTCGCCGAGAAGCCGACGCTCGGCAACGGGTTCTACGACGTCGGGTTCCAGCCGCAGGTCGGACCGGGCCTGCTGCCCCATGTCCGGGTGCGGGTCGTGGACGGAGCGGGCCACGAGCTCGGCTCGAAGATGGTCTACAACCCGACGCCGATCGCCTGGACGAACTTCACGAGCGGCGACGAGCCGTACCGGGGCACGTCCCTGTTCGATCGCCAGATGCAGGCGGTCGTCGCGGTCCTCGGCCCGGTCGCGATCGGCGACCTGAAGGAAGAGGACCCGGGCCCGGACCACTCGACGGAGAGCCAGCAGGTCACCCACGTCGCGATCAACGCCGCGCTCAACCCCGAGGACGTGATGCGGCTCGTCCTGACGCACAAGGTCGCCGCGTCGATCGGGGATCCGCACCTGTCGCCCGCGGCGATCTTCGCGTTCATCGGCCAGGGCCAGCCGTCGAACCTGCCCGGCAACCTCCTGTTCGCGACGCAGGGCTGGACCCTGATCGAGCAGCTCGTCGAGCAGACCGCCCGGGGCATCGGGTTCATGGACCCGGAGCTGGCGGCGACGACGTTCGACGCCGCGGGCCCGGCGAACCTCGTCCCGATCGCGGTGGTCGCGGCCCGGACGCAGATCCTGGCGGCCCTCGACGCGGTTCGCCAGCGGTTCGCGCTCGAGAAGCCGATCCTCGCGGGCAACGGCTCGCTCCAGGGCGTGCTGGCGGCATCCTCGGTGCCGGCCGGGTTCCACGCCGCGGTCGCCGCCTCGTTCCTCGCGAACCGGGGTCTCGGGCAGCCGTTCTGGACGGACCTCAAGTCGCGGCCCGCCGACTTCGGTGGCGCGAAGGCGGTCGCCGACCTCGAGGCGACGGCCCAGATCGGGCAGATCTCGCTGAACCACCCGCCGACGGTCTCGTTCCTCAAGTCCGTCCTGGCCAACCCGGCGCACCCGGAGCTGAACACGGTCGTGGACACCGCGAAGCTCGATCGGGCCGGCTGGATCGGGCTGATCAACGAGAACGGCAAGCAGGTTCCGGACGGCTTCGAAGGCACCCCGACCGAACGCGTCGACGCATACGCGGCGAGCCTCGTCGCCAAGAGCGAGCGCCTGTATCCGTCGGTGGCGGTCGCGGCCGAGGTGGGTCGCAGCCAGGACCTCGCCCTGCCGGGCTTCGCAGCGACACAGACGCTGATCTACGACCACCCGGACGTCGACTTGCGCAGCGCGAGCATCGACACGACCTTCAAGGACGCCAACCTCGCGCCGGAGGTGCGGGCGAACCTCAAGGTCGTCCAGCGCGTCCAGCGCCTGTCGCCGACGGCCACGACGAGCCGCGCCCTCCTCGAGGCCGGCATCCACAGCTCGGCCCAGATCGTCGGTCTCGGCAAGGGCGCCTTCGCCCAGGCCCTGGCGAAGAAGTCGATCGACGAGAAGACCGCGTACACGATGTACGGCAAGGCCGAGTTCATGTACGCGCAGGTGCTCGCCAGGCTCGGTGACTTCCGCCGCGAGGTCCACGAGGGCACGCCCGCCGCCGTCCCGCCCCAGACGTACACGACCGAGGAGCTGAAGGAGGTCTTCGGCGACAGCCCGGACCTCGAGTCCCTGTTCGGCCCGCAGGACTACTGCGACTGCAAGCACTGCTCGTCGCTGCTCGGTCCTGCCGCCTACCTCGCCGACTCGCTCCGGTTCCTCAGCAAGCACGCCTCGAAGCGACCCGACAAGGCGGCTGTCGACCGGGTCCTCCTCGATCGGCGCCCCGACATCGGCAACGTCAAGCTGAACTGCGACAACACCGACATCCCGCTGCCCTACATCGATCTCGTCTGCGAGATCCTCGAGGGCGCGGTCCCGGCGCCGACGACCGCGCAGGACTTCGCCTGGCAGACCACCAAGCCGGCGGCGGAGCTCCGGGCGTTCCCCGACAACGTCCGGGTCGCGGCGTACAAGACGATCCGCGACGCCGACTACCCGATGGACTCCGCGTTCGACCTGTGGCAGGAGGAGGCGCGGATCTGGTTCGACCACCTCGGCGTTGCCCGCCACGAGCTGATGGACCGCTTCCAGGCCCGGCCGGCCGGCGGCCCGCGGGTGCCGACGGACGTCAGCATCGCCGCCGAGCAGCTCGCGATGTCGTCGCACGAGACCACGATCGTGACGTCCGCCGACGTGGACCCGACCCACCTCGCGAAGGCCTGGGGCTTCGACTGCACCCGGAAGAAGGTCGGCGTCCGCGAGTTCCTCGACCACGCCCACCTCGACTACCCGGGGCTCCTTGCGCTGCTCCAGGTCGACTGGCTCGACGGGGCGCCCGCCACGGGCGGGCTCGACATCGAGCGACCGGCCGCGGAGTGCGACCTCGATCTCCAGTCGGTGATCGGCCTGACCCCGACCCGGTTCGACCGCATCCACCGGTTCCTCCGCCTGTGGCGCCACACGACGCTCGAGATGTGGCAGCTCGATCGCCTCGTCCGGGCGCCGCGCCTGGGTGCGGGCAAGATCGACGAGGACACCGTCACGCGGCTTGCCCAGCTGCTGCGGGTCCAGGCGATCCTCGGCTGCTCGTTCGACGGCGCCCTCGCGCTGGTCGGTGACATCGACACCCAGCCGCATCGCCGGCCCGACGACGTCGATCGGACGGTCGAGCCGCTCTTCGCCCGGCTCTTCCAGAACAGGGCCGTCACGGACCCGGTCGACCCGGCGTTCGCGGCGTTGCCCGGCGGCAACCTCGCCGACCACGTGCCCGCGCTCATTTCCGGTCTCGGCCAGTCCGAGACGGATCTCCGCCTGCTCATCGCCCGGACCGACGGCTCGCTGACCCTCGCCAACCTGACCCGGCTGTTCGACCAGGGGCTTCTCGCGCGAGGCCTGAAGACCGGCGTCGAGCAGCTCCTGACGCTGGAGGACATCACCGCGACCGCGGACCCGTTCGCGACGCCCGGGACGCTGCTCGACCTCATCGATCGGCATCGCTGGATCACGGGGTCCGGGCTGGAGATCGACGAGCTCGACTACCTCCTCCGGCACCGGCCGGACTCGCCGTACGGGTTGCGCGAGGAGGCCGTCACCCAGATCGCCGGCGCACTCCGGGATGCCCTCCGCGGTCTCGAAGCGGCCGAACGCGACGCCCGGGCGATCGACCAGGTCGCGTCGGCATTCAGCCTGCCGAGCGACCAGGCGCGGATCATCGTGAAGACGATTCAGCGCGCCGGCCACCCCCTCCTGACCCACCTCGTCGACCACCGGATCACGGACCGCAATCCGGACGACTCGTACGTCAACGCCCTGGACGCTGTCACGCTCGGCGACCTGTTCGGTTCGCTCCGGCTCCTCCACAAGGTGTCGCTTCTCGTCCGCCGGCAGCGCATCCGCTCGGCGGACGATCTCGAGTGGATCCTCGAGTCCGGCGGCGGCTTCGGCCTGCTCGACCTGGGCAGCCTGCCCGTCGACGCTCCACCGGCCCAGCCGCTGTTCCCGCCGTGGCTGGCACTCCGCCAGTGGCTCGATCTCCGCGAGCGCTACCCGGAGCCCGAGGGGTCGTCCCTCCGGAACGTCTTCGACCTGGCCGGGGCCGTCGGGGGCGGGGGAGCACCGGCGACCCCGATCGGCGACCTCCGGACCGCGATCCACGACCTGACGCGATGGTCGGTCGCGGACCTCGAGGCCGTCCACGACGCGCTCGGCCTGTCGTACAAGAAGGCCGCCAACGACTACCTGTCCGTCGAGACCTGGATCCGGATCGACAAGGCCCTCGCCGTCGTCCGCCGACTGGGCGTGTCGGCTGCCCTCGCCCGGGGCTGGTCGCGACGCGACGCGGACCCCGACCCTGAGGGGACGATCAGCGCGATCCGGGCCGCTGCGCGGTCGAAGTACGACGACCCGACCTGGCTGGCGACGGCGACGCCGCTCATCGACGTCCTGCGCGAGCGGAAGCGCGACGCCCTGATCCGGTACCTGATCGAGACGTCCCTCCGGACGGAGAAGCCGACGGTCAGCGCCGGCGGCAAGACGTGGCGCAACCCGCGCTACTGGGATGAGCCCGACGACCTCCTGCGCTTCTTCCTGATCGACGTCGAGATGGGCGCCTGCCAGCTCACCTCGCGGATCAAGCAGGCGATCTCGCTCGGTCCAGATGTTCGTCCAGCGCTGCTTCCTGAACCTCGAGCAGCCCGACGTCGAGGTGTCCGAGGCCGACCTGTCGGACGCCGTGTCGAGCGACTCGTGGCGACAGTGGAAGTACTTCAAGAGCTACCGCGTCGCGGAGGCGGCGAAGCGCGTCCTGCTCTACCCGGAGAACTGGATCCTGCCCGAGCTCCGCGACGACAAGTCGCCGTTCTTCAAGGAGCTCGAAGACGAGCTGCTCCAGTCGGAGCTCACGCCGGAGCACACGGAGTCGGCGTTCCGCCACTATCTCCAGAAGGTCCACGAGGTGGCGCGGCTCGAGGTCGTCGGCGTCTATCACGAGGTCGACGACGAGAACCCGTGGGACTCGCTGCCCCCGACGGTCAACGTCCTCCACGTGATCGGCCGGACCCGGGCCGACCCCGCGGTCTACTTCTACCGGACGTTCGACCTGAACTACGGGACGTGGTCGGCCTGGGACCGGATCGACGTCGACATCGTCGGCGACCACGTCGTGCCGGTCGTCTACAACCGGCGGCTCCATCTCTTCTGGCTCGTCTTCATCGAGAAGCCGATCAAGACGAAGAAGCAGCCGCCGGCGGCGGCGTCGTCGTCCGACGGCCGCCCAGGACAGCCCGGAGACTCCGAAGGTGCTGGAGATCCAGCTCGCCTGGACGTCGCGGGTCGAGGGCGGCTGGTCGAAGCGCCAGGTGTCCCGCGAGAAGCTCGTCCACCCGTGGGAGCGGCCGCGACACAGCTACCACTTCAAGCCGCGCTACAAGAGCCGCGAGAACCAGCTCTGGCTCGACATCTACGTCTCGATGTCGAAGGACTTCAACGACGGCCGGATCTACGACCAGTTCACGAACTCGTTCATCTTCCCGACGAAGAAGCGGTTCGACCCGGCGGCTCGGGCATGGCACTCGTCATCGTTCGTGTTCGACGGCGGCGTCGTCGCCGTGAAGATGAAGGCGATCGGCGCCTTCTACCACCTGCCCGACCAGTTCGGGCCGTTCTCGGACACGACCTCCGACACGAACTCGTTCGAGTACGTCAGCCGCGACTTCGCCGGCCGCGAAGGCGATCTCGCGGCTGTCCGGCCCGTACGAGACGGCGCCACGCCTGCCCGTCCCGGACGGCATGCACTACGACGGCACGCGGCTCGGGAACGCCCCGGGCAACGCGGCGCGGGTCAACGTGCTCGAGAACGCCGCGAGCCAGACGGTCCTGAAGGGTGGCAATGCGCCGTTCGAGCTGGTGTTCTCGCAGGACCACATCAAGTTCGACACGTCGGTCTGGGGTCCCGAGCCGTTCCTCTACCAGGATGCGCAGCGGGCGTTCTTCGTCCAGACCCACCCGGAGACCTACCACATCGGCTACTCGCCAGACCGGGACACGGATGCGCTACCGGATGTACCCGTTCTACCACCCGTACACGGCGCTCTTCCTCCGAGAGCTCGACCGGTCGGGCATCGACCGCCTGCTGACCCGGCGTCTCCAGCAGTCGCCGCAGACCTACTTCCCGGGCAACAGCTTCGGCTTCGCCGCCGACTACCTGCCGGGACCGACGACCGACGTCGATCCGACGGCCGCCACCGACCGGGTCGACTTCGAGCCGTACGGCGCCTACTCCATCTACAACTGGGAGACCTTCTTCCACGCCCCGCTGCTGATCGCGACGCAAGCTGAGCCAGAACCAGCGGTTCGAGGAGGCGATGCGCTGGTTCCACTTCATCTTCGACCCGACGAACGTCGAGGCCCTCCCGACACCGCAGCGCTTCTGGGTCACCCGGCCGTTCTTCGAGCGGAGCGACGACGAGTACCGGAAGCAGCGGATCGAGAACCTGCTCACCGATCATCGGCGCGAACCTGGACCAGATCCGGGCCTGGCGGAACGATCCGTTCAACCCGCACCTGATCGCCCGCTACCGACCGGTCGCCTACCAGAAGACCGTCGTGATGAAGTACATCGACAACCTGATCGCGTGGGGCGACCAGCTCTTCCGGCGCGACACGATGGAGTCGATCAACGAGGCGACGACCCTCTACGTCCTGGCCTACGAGCTGCTCGGGCGCCGGCCGGTCAAGGTGCCGTCCGCGTCGCACGAGGACAAGTCGTACGAGGAGCTGATCGCGGACGGGGCGCTCGACCCGTTCGGCAACCGGAGCGTGCCGGCCCTGATCGAGAACTTCGTCGCGCCGCCGACCGTGGCGACCGCCACGCCACGCCGACGCCGAGCCGCTGCCGGCCATGGAGGTCCTCTACTTCTGCATCCCGCGCGAACGACAAGCTCCTCGGCTACTGGGACACGGTCGAAGATCGCCTGTTCAAGATCCGCCACTGCATGAACATCCAGGGCGTCGTCCGCCAGCTCCCGCTGTTCGAGCCGCCGATCGACCCGGCGCTGCTCGTCAAGGCGGCGGCGGCCGGCGTCGACATCGGCGAGGTGATCGACGGGCTCGGCGCGCTGTCCTGCCAGTACCGCTACCGCGTCCTCGCGGCCAAGGCCGCCGAGTTCTGCGGCGAGGTCAAGGCGCTCGGGGACAAGCTCCTCTCGACCCTCGAGAAGCGCGACGCCGAAGGCCTCGCGCTCCTCCGCTCCTCCAACGAGATCGAGCTGCTCAATGCGTCGCGCGACGTGCGCAAGCAGCAGATCGCCGAGGCGATCGAGGCGACGGCCGGGCTCGAGCGGGCGAAGGCGATTGCCGAGCAGAAGCGCGAGTACTACCGAAGCCGCGAGTTCATGAACCCGTCCGAGTCGACCGCGCTGACGCTCCAGGGCATCTCGGCGGGCCTCGAGGCGGGGGTCGCCCTTGGCCAACATCCTGTCGTCCGGTCTTCGCTTCATCCCCCGCGTCACGGTCGGGGCATCCGGGTTCGGCGGGTCGCCGCACGCGACCGCGGACGTCGTCGACGGGACGAAGATCGCCGACGCGATCGAGAGCGGCGCCCGGGTGATCCAGTCGATCGCGGCGGCGCTCGACAAGAGCGCGAGCGTGTCGGCGACGCTCGGTGGCTACCAGCGCCGGAAGGACGACTGGGACTTCCAGGCCGGGCAGTCCGACGCCGAGATCGCCCAGATCGAGAAGCAGATCGCCGGGTCGGCGATCCGCGAGGCGATCGCCGAGCGCGAGCTCGAGAACCACGAGCTCCAGATCGAGCAGTCGAAGGCAGCCGACGAGTACCTCCGGACGAAGTACACGAACAGCCAGCTCTACGACTGGATGCTCGGCCAGCTCGCCACGGTCTACTTCCAGAGCTACAAGCTCGCGTTCGACATGGCCAGGCGGGCCGAGCGCGCCCTCCAGTTCGAGCTCGGCCGGCCGGACCTCTCGTTCATCGAGTTCGGCTACTGGGACAGCCTGAAGAAGGGCCTGCTGTCCGGCGAGAGGCTCGCCAACGACCTCCGCCGCATGGAGGTCGCGTACCTCGAGCAGAACGGCCGCGAGCTCGAGCTGACCAAGCACGTCTCGCTCGCCCAGGTCGACCCGGCCGCGCTCGTCCGGCTGCGGGCCACCGGCGAGACGGACGTGACCCTGCCCGAGTGGCTGTTCGACATGGACCGGCTGGGTGACGTCCGGCGACGGATCAAGTCGCTGGCGGTGACGATCCCTGCGGTGGTCGGCCAGTTCGGCGGGGTCCACGCGACCGTCTCGATGACGAAGAACGCGATGCGCGTCAACGACAACGTCGGGGCCGACTACGGCGATCCGCTCGTCGGCGGCGACGCGCGGTTCACGGCCAACCCGATGCCGATCAGCCTGATCGCCACCAGCAGCGGCCAGAACGACGCGGGCCTCTTCGAGCTCAGCCTGGGCGACGATCGCCTCCTGCCGTTCGAGGGCGCCGGCGCCGTCAGCGAGTGGCACATCTCCCTGCCGGCCGAGTCCAACGCGTTCGACCCGCGGACCTTGTCAGACGTGATCCTCCATCTCCGGTACACGGCCGTCCGCTCGGGGACCGTGGCCCACGTCAACGCGGCCCGGACCAATCTCGCCGCGACGCTCCCGCCGGCCGGCGTCCGCCTCATCGACCTCAAGTCGGACTTCGCGTCCGAGTGGTACCGCTTCCTGAGCCCGGGGGCCGACGTCGACCAGGCCCTCGCGTTCACGATCGGACCCGAGCACCTGCCGTTCTACGCCCGAACGAAGGCGGTGAAGCTGACCGGGCTCGACCTCTTCCTCGTCAGCGGCCACGCGGGCTCGTTCGACGTCTCGATCCGGCAGCCCGGTGCGCCGCCGCCGGCGAACCCGCCGGTGACGGTCCCCGCCGGCAAGGAAGGGATCTGGGGCGGGGCGCACCATCGCGGCGCGACGTTCAACCCTGCCGTGAACCTCCTCGGCGACTGGACCGTCCTCGTCAAGAAGGACACCGCGACCGACTTCCGGTCGCTGACGTCCGAGGACATCAGCCACGCCTGGCTCGTCGTCCGGTTCAGCGCAGCATGAGCCTCGAGCGGCTGACGGCATGGCTGACCGCGACGGTCGTCGACCTCGTCGACCCGGACGCGGTCATCCTGTTCGGGTCCGTCGCCCAGGAGCGGGCCGGGACGGACAGCGACGTCGACCTCCTCGTGGTCGGTCCGTTCAGCGGGCCGGTCGATCGGCGCGGGATCGAGTTCCGGCACGCGATCGCGGAGGTTCCCGGTCGCGGTCGACGCGATCTTCCTCACGCCCGACGAATACGCCAGCCGGGTCGCCCGGCCCGGCTCGTTCGTGGACACCGTGGCGCGTCACGGCCGGCTGGTCCACGTCCGGCCGGGGATGGAGGCGTCGTGGCAGAGAATCGGCGCCGGCCGCGCTGTCGGGGCACGAAAAACGGCCCCAGAAATGGAAAAGACCCTGGCGCGTTAACGCAGGTGCCTTTTCGAATTCCCAGAAGCCTTCTTATGAAGCGACGTTTCGTTTCCTACGACAGCTCAGCAAGCAATACCACAACCTTAAGTACTTCCGAGTGCGATCACGCTACCACCGGGGTCAATGGCCGGCGTCTCGGTTCGGGTCGTTTCGTGACACTTCCTGAGCGCGCCGACGCGGAGCGCGAGCTCCTCGGCAGTGAGACGTTCGGCCACGTTCGCATTGTGGACATTTGACCGAACTGGCCGTCAACGAACGACGCTGGGCTCGGCCGCGGCGCGTCGGCGACATTCCGATCCATCAACCCGCGGATCGTCCCCGCGACCGCCGTCGACCGATCACAGGCAGAGGGACATGACCGTCAACCCACGACCGCTCCTCCTCGTCGGCGTCGTCGCGTTCGTCCTCGCGGCGTGCGCGGGTACGCCCGACCCGAGCCCGTCGAGCCCGGCCCAGCCCAGCCCGATCCCGGCGGTCTCGCCGTCCGCGAGCCCGTCGCCCTCGGCCCAGCCGGAGACCGAGCCCTCGGGCCCGGTGACGCCGGCCGACCCGTCGGCCAGGCCCGATCCCACGCCCACCCGAGCGCCCGCCGTCTGGTCGAAGGCCCGGACCGTCAAGGGCCTGGACGGCTGCAGCAGCGTCGTCGCGACCGTCGATGACGCCGGCGTCAGCCACCTCGCAGCCACCTGCGGCAACGTCGGCGGCGAGGTTCGCTACGCGTCGTCGTCCGACGGCCTCCGCTGGTCGGTCAAGACCTTCAAGGCTCCCTCGGGCCGGTTCGAGCGCGACCCCCAGCTCGCGCTCGCCGGCTCGACGCTGTCCCTCGGCTACACCCGCGTCGCCCCCGACGAGGAAGGCTGCGGGACGGACGGCCTCTCCGACGTCGGGGTGTACGTCCGCTCGCGGTCGCTGCCGGAGGGCGACTGGTCCGCACCGGGCAAGGTCGGCGCCACCGCCGACCATCTCCAGGCGCTCCGCGCCGACGGGACGGTGCTCCACGCGATCGTCACGAACGACAAGAGCGACGCCGCGTTCTACGAGCGCGTCGCCAACGGCACTGCGCAGCGGGTCCGGATCGGCGGAGCAACGGGCTCGACGGCGCTCCGGATCGGCGACGACGGCCTGGCGCGCGTGGCCTTGGACGGCGCGAAGGGCGTCCTGTTCGGGACCGTCGAGGGCGGCAAGCTCTCGACCTCCACGATCCCCGGCACGTCCAACGGCTCCGGTCCGGTGATGGCCCTCGGCCCCGGGAACACGGCCTACGTGCTGTGGACCCGAAGCGGGGGCGGCTCCGGCGGCTGCATCGACGGCGACCCGGGCCCGTCCGCAGGGACCTACCTCTCGACGAACGTCGGCGGGAGCTGGTCCACGACCAGGCTCTCGAAGCACATCGGTGCCTCGTCGATCACGATGGATCCCGCGAGCGGCGAGGTCGACGCGCTCGTCGGCGACTTCACCTCCCTGCAGCTCTTCCAGAAGGCGCCGAATGCCGGCTGGACGCACAGGACGCTGACGACGGACTTCGCCTCTTCGGCCGTCGTCCGCAGGAACCCGGCGACGGGCGGACTCCTCGTGGCGTTCGTCCATGACACCCTCGACGGCGAGGTCCCGGCGACGGTCCAGGTGATGACGAAGGGCTGACCGTCCCTTCGCGCAGGATCACGGGGCATCCGTACGGGCGCCCCGTAGTCGTGTCCGGTCGATTGGCGACGGTCGGCGCGCTTGCCGTCCGTGCCGACTCATGGTGTGATTGACGCGCCGGACGGGAGGCCTCGCTCGATCTCGACCGCACCGAATGGTGTGCCGAACCCGACCGCCGAGGGACAACCGTGCCAGCACCGTCAACGGAATCACGATGACGCAGTCGCCACGGCGCCTCGCCCCGATCGGACTCGCGGTCCCGTGAGCCGAACCGCCCGACGAGGAGCCCGTCGATGACCGAACCTTCTCTGGAGCTGCCCGAACCGACCCCGACCGCCGATCCCGCCGCGGGCGAAGTTGCCCCCGCGGCGTCACCGGCCGCCACAACGACCTCGCTCGTTCTCGAGGCGCCCGCGCCGGTTGAGCCCGTGGCGCAGGCGCGGGCCGAGAACGCCGTCCCGATCCCGGCCGTAGACCAGGCGAAGCTCGACTCGATGGTCGCGAGCTATCTCGACGCGGTCACGACCCTCGACCCGCACAGCGAGGCGTTCGCGGACAAGGTCAAGGACATCGGCAAGCTCGGTGACGACGACATCCGGGCGTCTGCCGGGGTCTCGAACCGGCTCCTCGAGAAGCCGCTCGCGGCGATGCAGAACGGCGGCCTGACCGAGGCCTCGACCGTCAGCCGGTCACTTCGGGACCTCCGCCACGAGGTGGAGGACCTCGACCCGGCGAAGCAGGGCGACCTCTTCAGCCCGAAGAAGCTTCTCGGCCTCCTGCCGTTCGGAGCGGGCGACAAGCTCCGCGACTACTTCGACAAGTACCGCTCGAGCCAGCACGAGATCGACGCGATCATCACGGCCCTGTACCACGGCCAGGACGAGCTCCAGCGCGACAACGCCGCGATCGAGCAGGAGAAGGTCAACCTCTGGAACGTGATGGGCCGGCTGCGCCAGTACGCCTATCTCGCCCAGCGCCTCGACGACGCGCTGACCGCGCGGATCGCCTCGATCGAGGCGACCGACCCCGAGCGGGCGAAGGTCCTCAAGGAGGACATGCTCTTCTCCGTCCGCCAGAAGCACCAGGACCTGCTGACCCAGCTCGCGGTCAGCGTCCAGGGCTATCTCGCGCTCGACGTGATCCGGCGCAACAACCTCGAGCTGGTCAAGGGCGTCCAGCGGGCGACCACGACGACGATCTCGGCCCTGCGGACCGCGGTGATCGTCGCCCAGGCCCTGGCGGACCAGAAGCTGGTCCTCGACCAGATCACCGCGCTCAACACGACGACCTCCAGCCTGATCGAGTCGACCTCGGAGATGCTCCACCAGCAGTCCGGCCAGATCAGCGAACAGGCGGCGTCGGCCACGGTCGAGCTCGGGAAGCTGGAGGCGGCGTTCGCCAACATCTACGCGACGATGGACGAGATCGACACGTTCAAGGTCGCCGCCCTCGACACGATGCAGAAGACCGTAACCGCGCTCTCCAGCGAGATCACGAAGTCGCAGGCCTATCTCGACCGCGTCCGGGCGAACGAGGCCCAGGGGTCGCCGATCGACCGATTGGGGTCCGATCCCCGGTGATCTGCGGCGTCGGGCGCGTCGTGCGCCGTGTCGCGCCGCGCCTCGCTCGCGACGATCTTCAACGGCATCCAGTCGTCGTCGACCCCGGACCCGAACGACCCGAACACGCTGACGGTCCTGGCCGGGTCCGAGGTGAAGGACCTCGCGCCGCTCCTGCCTGACCTCGCGAAGGCGACCGGGCGTCAAGCTGCGCGCTCAGCTACTCCGGCACGCTCGAGGGCGCCGAGGCGATCGCCGGCGGCGCGCCGACCGACGCCGCCTGGTTCAGCAGCGGCAACTACCTCTCGCTGCTGCCGGGCGCCGGCAGCCGGGTCGTCGCCCACGAGCGGATCATGCTCAGCCCGGTCGTCCTCGGCGTGAAGAAGAGCGTCGCCGACCGGTTCGGCTGGACGAACAACCCGAACGTCACCTGGAAGGACATCGAGGCGAAGTCCGCCGACGGCTCGTTCAAGTTCGCGATGACGAACCCGGCCGCGTCGAACAGCGGCCTCGTCGCCCTCGTCGGCGTCGCGTCGGCGCTCGTCCGGGAGCAGCGACTCGATCGACACCGCGACGATCGACACCGACGCGCTGAAGGCGTTCTTCAAGGGCCAGGCGCTGACGGCGGGGAGCTCCGGGTTCCTCGCCGACTCGTACGTCCGCGACCAGTCGGCCGTCGACGGCATCGTCAACTACGAATCGATCCTGATGAGCCTGAACGAGGGCGGGAAGCTGACCGAGCCGCTCGAGCTCATCTACCCGAAGGAGGGGATCGTCACCGCGGACTACCCGTTCATGCTCCTGAACGGATCGAAGCGCGCGGCGTACGACAAGGTCACCGCCTGGCTCCGGACCCCCGAGGTCCAGAAGCGGATCATGACCGAGACGCTCCGCCGGCCGGCGATCCCGGGCGTCGCCCTCGACCCGCGCTTCCCGAGCCGGACCCTGATCGAGCTCCCGTTCCCGGCGAAGCTCGACACGCTCGAATACGCTGATCACGACCTACCTCGACGAGATCCGCCGGCCCGCGTCGGCGGTGTTCGTCCTCGACGTGTCGGGGTCGATGGACGGCGACCGGATGAACCAGCTCAAGTCCGCGATGAAGGCGCTGACCGGGCACGGACCGAGTCGATCACCGGCCAGTTCGCGCGGTTCCGCGCCCGCGAGCAGGTGACGATCGTCACGTTCAACGACTCGGTCCAGGACATCCGCGAGTTCACGATCGACGACACCTCCCCGAACAGCGCCGGCATGACCGCGATCCGCGACTACATCGACGGCCTCCAGGCGGGTGGCGGGACGGCGATCTACTCGGCGCTGGAGGCGGCGTACGACATCGTCCAGAAGGCGCAGGCGAGCCGACCCGAACCGCCTCTACTCGATCGTGCTGATGACCGACGGCGAGAACAACGCCGGCGTCGACCCGGACCAGTTCAAGGCGGACTTCGAGGCCCTGCCCGACGCCCCGTCCGGCGGTCCACACGTATCCGGTCCTGTTCGGCGAGGCGAGCAAGGAGGCGATGGCCGAGATCGCGACGCAGACCGGCGGCGCCGCTGTTCGACGCGACGACGACGCGCTCCAGGCGTACTTCGACGACGAGTTCGACGAGCCGCTCAGCGACTTTCGCGCCGAGCGTCCCCGCACGGCGCGCCTCGATCGATCTTCACGTGCCGTCTTCGCTCGCTCGTCGGCCGACCGCCTGCTCCGACTCCTCGGAGGTCCGCATCTGTCGTGTCTTCTTCGACGAGATCCATCTCCTGCGCCCGTCGGTCCGGACTCGCGAGTGCTCAAGCCGGCGCTGCCCGCGGCGAGTGCGTGCATCGGCACACGCCGAGGAGTACCAGGCGACCTGAATCCGAAACGCCTCGCTCGCGTTCACCGAGTCCCGTCACCGATGACGCGCGCGTCCACCGTCTGTCGCGTTCGCGACCTGCCCCTGCGCGGTCGCGTCGCGACACCTCCAGCTCTGGCTCCCATCCTCCACCCGGACGGCGCCTTCTCCCAAGGGCGCCGTCCGCGTATCCGGGCCTCGGCTTCGGGGCCGATCGTCACCGCCTACTCGAACGGGTCGCGCGCCTCGATCGAGTCGAACCGGCGAAAGTCGCGATCCCGGGTGTAGATGAGGCGCACGCCGTGCTGGCGCATCAGGGCGGCGATGTGGGCGTCCGGGACATCGTTGCCGCGAACTCGCTCGCCCGCGGTGGCACGGAACAGCGGCCAGAACCCGTCGGCCTCGCCGGGCGCCCGAACGTGCGGCCGATCGAGGAGCGCCTCGACGTTCCGGATCGCGATCACCGGGGAGAGGGGCGTCGACAGGATCCCGGGGTGCGTCACGATCCGCAGATAGCCGAGGAGCACCGGCCAGAACAGATAGACGAGCTCCGGACCTGCCGCCAGGCGACGGACGAGCGCCACCGCGCGGTCATGGAGCGCGTCGGTCTCGTTCGAGGCGTAGACGAGGACGTTCGCGTCGACCGTGGTGCTCACTCCGGGTGATCGAGGACGCGCCGAACGGCCTCCTCGTCCTCGATGTCGACGAGCGCCGGTCCGAGCGGAGCCGTGGTCCAGACGAAGTCCGGTGCCGGTGCATCGGCCGATGTGGCGACGGCACGGGCGAGGAGCTCGGACGCGACCTGACCCATGCTCTTGCCCTCGCGAGCGCCTCGACGGCGCAACTCCCGGAGCACCGATGGGTCGAGATCGATCGTCGTGCGTGCCATGATGCGTGATGCTCGTCGATGACGCATCAGGTGTCAATGAGTTTGCAGCCCTAGACCGTGATCACGATCAGGGCGAGCAGGCCGGCCATCACGCCGCTGAGGATCCGCCGGGATCGATCGCCTCGCGACGACGCCGGGGGCATTCGCCCGGGCGGCCATGCCTGGGTCAGCGCGGGGTCGACCCGCCTGAGGCGGCGCTCGTCGCGGCCGCGAGCCGCTTCGTGTGCCGTTGGAGCAGATCCCGCTCGATCCGGATGAAGCTCGCGATCAACTCGAGCTGATCGGCGTCGAAGCGAGCGTGCGCCCGTTCGCTTTCCGCCATGAGCGGGCCGTAGACCGGGGTGCCGCGCCGCGCGACCTCGTCGGTCAGCTCGACGATCACTCGCCGTCGATCGTCCGTGTCACGGGTGCGGCGAACCAGCCCGGCCTTCTCGAGCCGATCCAGGACGCCGGTCACCGCGCCGGTCGTGAGGCGAACCGCCTCGGCCAGCTGCCCGGCGGTCATCGGCCCGCGCGTGCCGAGGATGTCGAGGCAGCGCCAGTCCGTCCGATTGATTCCGGCCAGCTCGATCACGAGCGAGTCGAAGAGCTCCTGGTCGGCCTGCCAGCCGCGAACCTCCTGGTTGAGCGCCGTGACGGCCGCCTGACGGCGTGCCTTCGACCCGCCCGACCGCGTACTCGATCCCATGCTTGACGCACACTCGCTTAGCGACTAAGTTATTCATGGACTAAGGAACTTAGCCAGCAAGGCGATCCTACCCCGACCCAGAAAGGCCGTCCAGTCATGTCGTCGCATCCCGTTCCCGCCGAGGCGGCGCCCGTCGCCGCGACCACCCACCCAACCGAACGCACCGCCTCCGAGGCCCGCGGAGCCGTCACGTCCCGCGACGGGACCGCGATCGGATATCGGAGGTTCGGCACCGGCCCGGGGCTCGTCCTGTTGCATGGATCGGCGTCGTCGAGCGCTCATCAGGTCGAGCTGGCGAGGGCGCTCGCCGACGCGTTCACCGTCATCGTGCCGGACCGCCGCGGCCGCGGGCTCAGCGGGCCGTCGCGGCCCGGCGATGCGCTCGCGCAGGGGCTGGACGACGTGACGGCGATCCTCGATGCCACGGGCGCGACGAGTGTCTGGGGCCTCAGCTCCGGCGCGATCCTCGCCCTCGAGGCGGCCCGCACGATGCCGCGGATCCGGAAGGTCGCCGCGTTCGAGCCGCCGCTGCTCCGCGATCGAGACGAGGCGGTTCGCGTGCTCGCCACCTATGACGACGAGATGGCGCGCGGCCGGATCGGCGACGCGATGGTGACCGCGATGCGCGGCGCCGAGATGGGCCCGGGCTGGCTCCGGGCGATGCCGAAGGCGCTGACGAGCCGGCTCGTCCTCGCCGGGATGCGCCAGGAGGCGAAGGGGCAGGCGGGGGACTACCCGACGATGCGCGATCTGGCGCCGACCCTCCATGACGACTTCGCGGTCGTCGCCGCGGCGAGCGGCGACCTCGATCGCTACCGGTCGATCTCCGCCGACGTCCTCCTGATGGGCGGTGACCGCAGCCCGGCCTTCCTCAAGCGCGCCCTCGACCACCTGGCCACGGTTCTGCCGAAGGCTCGGCGTGTGACCCTCGCAGGTCTCGGCCACGACGCCTCGTGGAACCGCGACCGGGGCGGGGATCCCGCGCCGGTCGCGGCGGAGCTGCGTGCGTTCTTCGGCCGATGAGTTTCTTGACGCACTCTGGTCAGTACGCATGAGACGATGCTGTCCCCTGCCCAGGAGCCACCGATGACCGCAGCCCACGTCGAAGTCGTTGACACGCCCGAAGAGATCGCCCTGCACCTGTCCCCGCGCGCCAAGCTCGAAATCCTCGGCGCGATGCTCCTCGCGATGTTCCTGTTCGCCCTGGACCAGACCGTGGTCGGGACGGCGCTCCCGGTCATCGTCACGGACCTCAACGGGAACTCGCTCTACACCTGGTCGGTCACGATCTACCTGCTGACCTCGACGATCAGCGGGCCGATCTACGGCAAGCTGTCGGACCTCTACGGCCGCCGGCCGATCGTCATCTTCGCGGTCAGCCTGTTCCTGATCAGCTCCGCGCTCGCGGGCCTCAGCCAGACGATGGAGCAGTTCATCCTGTTCCGTGGCCTCCAGGGCCTCGGCGGCGGCGCCATCTTCCCGATCGCCCTCGCGGTCGTGGCCGACCTCTACACGCCGGCCGAGCGCGGCAAGTACCTCGGCCTCTTCGGTGCGGTCTTCGGGCTGTCGTCGCTCGTTGGCCCAGGTCTCGGCGGGTTCATCACCGACACCTGGGGCTGGCACTGGATCTTCTTCGTCAACATCCCGATCGGTCTGATCTCGCTGTTCATCCTGTGGCGCCTGCTGCCTGCGATCCGGAAGCCCGACGCCGGGCAGAACATCGACTACCTCGGGGCGGCCGTGTTCACCGCCGCGGTCGGGCCGTTCCTCATCGGCCTGTCGAACAAGCAGGGCAACGATTGGACCGACCCGGTCGTGGGCGGCCTGATGCTGTTCGGGCTCGCCATGGGCGCCGTGTTCCTGTGGGTGGAGTCGCGGGCGAAGGACCCGATCGTACCCCTCGGGCTGTTCCGGCTGCCGACGTTCTCGATCTCGGTCGCGGCGACGTTCTTCGTCGGGTTCGGGTTCCTGACCACGGTCATCTTCCTGCCGCGCTGGTTCCAGACCGTCGCCGGTGACAGCGCGACCGAATCGGGCTACAGCCTCCTGCCGCTGCTCGCCGGGTTGATCTTCAGCGCGGTCGCGTCCGGCCAGATCGTGTCCCGGACCGGCCACTACAAGGTGATGATGTTCGTCTCGCTCGTGTTGCTCGCGGTGGGCCTCTTCCTGATGACGAACCTCCGCGCCGACACCGATCGCGCCACGCTGTGGTTCTGGATGCTCCTGGCCGGAGTCGGGATCGGGCCGTCGCTCGCCGTGTTCACCCTGATCGTCCAGAACGCCGTGTCGGCAGAGCGGATCGGCGTCGCCACCAGCAGCCTGACCTTCTTCCAGCAGATCGGCGGGACCGTCGGCCTGACGATGGCCGGGACGCTGTTCGCCGAGAAGCTGGTGACCGAGATTCCGACCCAGCTCACGGCGGCCGGGGTTCCCCAGCCGCTCGTCGACGCGTTCCAGTCCGGGGGCGGTCAGGTCGACCTGACCGGCACGGGCGACCTCGGCGCCCGGATCCTCGCCGGCGTCCCGGAGCAGTTCCGGCCGATCGTCGAGCCATTGATCCCGAACATCGTGGCCGGGATCCACCAGGCGCTCTCGATCGCGATCGCGACGACGTTCTGGGCCGGGATCGTGGCGGCGGTGATCGCAGCGATCCTCGTGCTGTTCCTCCACGAGGTCCCGATGCGGACGACGTTCGAGGGCGGTGACGACCTGCGGGAAGCCGCGCCGGCGCCTGCCACGGGGAGCGGCGCCCTCGCCGGCTAAGCGCGGCGGCCTCGTCCGCTCGTCCGATCCGGCCCGGATCGCCGGACATCGCGACGGCGACATGACGCCGACTCCGTATCGTCCCTGACGTCCGAAGCGCCTATCGGAGGAGGGGAGGGTCGATGGAGCCCGACGCGACCGGCCCGGCATGGGCGTTCGACATCGCGTTCGCCGGACGGGATCCCGCGCGTGCCGTCCTTGCCGGCCCCCGCCGGCCGGTGACCGCCCTGCTGGGCGAGCTCGGGCTGAGCGGATCGCGTCCCGTGTTGCTCCTGATCGGGGGTGCGGCCTCGCTCGACGCCACCGTCCAGGCGCAGCTCACCCGCCTCTTCGAGCGAGGCGCCATCCGGGCCGCCGCCGATGCGGGCGCGACGCTCCTCGACGGCGGCACCGACTCGGGCGTCATGCAAGCGCTCGGCCAGGCGGCGGGACAGAGCGACGTTGGGACCGTCCTCGTCGGCGTCTCGCCCGTCGGTCTCGTAACGTGGCCGGGTGATGATCGGGCCGCGCCCGGGGACACTCAGCTCGAACCCAACCACACCCAGTTCCTGCTCGCGAACAGCGCCGCCTGGGGTGGCGAGACGTCGCTCCTGTTCGACACGTTCGACGAGCTCCGCCGGGGACGGGTCGCGGCGGTCGTCCTGGCGGGCGGCGGCGACGTGGCGCTCGACGAGGCCCGTCTGGTCGCTCATCGGGGCCTTCCGATCATCGCCATCGGGGGCACCGGAGGCACGGCGGACGAGTTGGCGGAACGCCTCGCGGCGCGGCCCGCGCGTCCACCCCGGGACGTCCTCACCCAGATCCTCGCGGAATCGGACGTCACCGTCCTGCCGCTGAACGCCGATCCGATCGACCTCGAGCGCGCGCTCGGGCGGCTCCTCGGCGTGGACGAGACACTCGCGGAGGCGTGGCGCCAGCAGCACCGGATCTCTGCCGTCGCCAGCCGCCAGCAGCACGAGTTCCGGGTCGGTCAGGCTGGGCTCCTGCTCCTCGGGCTGTTGCTGACATTCCTCGTGATCAGCAAGGCATCGCTCGAGGCGGCCGGCCTCGGGTCGACGGACCCGCAGCTCCAGGACGCGCTCACGTTCCTCATCATCCTCCTCCCGATCACGATCACGACGATCTCGGCTGCTTCCATCCGGTTCCGGCCGGGCAATCGCTGGATCCTGCTCCGCGGGACGTCGGAGTCGCTCAAACGCGAGATCTTCCGGTACCGCGCGCGGGCCGGCATCTACAGCCACGAACAGACGAAGAAGGTCTCCCGCCAGGTGAAGCTCGCCGAGGCGATCGGTTCGGCGATGGGGGCCTTGATGCGAACGGACGTGAACGCCCTGGCGCTGGGTGAGGGCGCTGAACGACCCGGTGCCTGGCAACGGTTCCGACTGTGGCTGCGATCGAAGGTGGCCGTAGGCCAGCAGGAAGAGGTCACAGAGGACCCGCTCGACGACCCGCTGTCTCCGTTGACGCCAGATGCGTATGTCCGCTTCCGGATCGACCCGCAGATCGCGTTCTATCAGCAGAACGTGACCCGGTTGGAGCGGCAGGGCCGGTTCCTTCGGTGGCTGGCCTGGATCTTCGGTGGCCTGGGCACGCTGCTCGCGGCGATCGGCTTCCAGATCTGGGTCGCGGTGACGACGGCGATCGTCGGCGTGTTCGCCACCCTGCTCGAGGCGTACCAGCTCGAGACGACCGTCGCGCTCTACAACCAGGCAGCGAGCGACCTCGGCGCGATCCGGGCGTGGTGGAACGCTCTGCCGGCGACCGACCAGGACCTGCAGGCCAACATCGACCGCCTGGTCGAGCGTTCCGAACGGATCATGCGAGCCGAGCACTCCGGCTGGGTCCAGGAGATGCAGGACGCGATGACCCAGCTCCGCCTCGAGCAGGCGACGAGCGCACAGGGAGAGCCGGCGGGCGGCGGCGATGGTGCCCGTCAAGACGGCCCTCGGCGGTCGGCACCGAAAGGCGACGACCAGAAGGATCCCGACGACCCGGACGACGACGGGGCCTGACCGGCGCGCGAAGACGCCCGGACGACGCCCGGTGGATAGCCTGCGCCGACAGTGAATACGCAGGACGACTCGACGGATCCCTCGCGGCCCGATCGCACGACGACCGGTCCGCCGCGGATCGACTACGCCCTCGACGCGCCCCGTCGCCTCGTCCTCCGGACTCCGCGCACGATGGTTCGGCAGCTCGTGGGAGCGGTGCTCGTCCTGATCGCCGTCATTGCGTCCGCGCCGGCATTCCTGCTCTCGTTCGCCATGATCGCCGTGGTAGGAGGCGTGCTCGACACCAAGTCCTCGTCGCCAACGCTCGAAGCATCGTCTGGCACGATCGCGGCCATCTGGGTGGTGTCGATCGTGCTCGCCTTTGGCTGCGGTCGCGTCGGTGTCGGGCTCGTCCGCGGAAATCGACGGCTGGTCCTCTTCCTTCGCCGTTTCGGGTTCGATGACGCGACGGGTGCTGTCAGCTACGCGATCGCGTCGTCGCTCGGTCCGTCGTGGCGTCTCGTCACGCTCGACGACGACGAGGTGGCCCCGATCGGCGTGCCCGAATCCGCGAAGCGAGTCCTCGGGCTCGTCAGCTTTGGCTCGCGGACGGTCGACGTGGCGTATCGCGTCTACCGCGTCGGAGCTCGCCTCTTTCCGTGGATGCTCGTCGCGATCGCGGCGATCGTCGTCGCCGATGCCATCGGGAAACCCGACTTCTGGGGCAGCCTGCTCGATTCGGTCCTGGCCCACCTGAAGCTGGTGCTGGTGGCGATCGATTCCCGCGAGCTGCCTCACCCCCTTGGCTGGAACGTCGAGTCGGCGTTCCTGGTCATGAGCGGGATCGTGGTGCTGGTCCTCGTCGGGATGTTCGCGTTGTTCCCGATCCTGCTGTTGCTCGTGATCATGGCCGTCCCCTTCACGCTCGTATCCGGCACGATCGATTCGATGCGGAAGGCCGAGACGATGAAGGAGCAGGTGATCTCCGATCCCGCCGCGATGGCCGCCCGGGCGTACCAGATCGCCCATCAGGGTGGCCGCTTCTTCGCGCCGCGCCTCACCGTGATCCGGGTCGATCCCCGGATGTGGCACGAGGCCGTTCTCCAGCTTGCAGAGGTGAGCTCCGCGATCCTGGTCGACATCTCCGACCCGACGAGGAGCCTCCTGTGGGAGATCGAGACCTTGAAGGGGCAGAACAGCCCGAGGTTCGTCGTGATCGGTGAACACGATCGCGTGCGGGAGCTGGCCGAGCCGTCGCCGACGGCGTCGAATGAGGTGGACGACCGCATCGCAGATGCACTTCGCGGTCAGCGGGTGCTCGCCTACACGATGGATCGCCGCGGACTGCGTCGGTTCGCGGGTGCCCTTCGAGACCGGTTCGAGACGTTGTCCGGCGCGTTCGAGCCGGCCCGACGGTACCCGCTGACGTCGAAGGCAATGATCGACGAGATGATGGCAGCCAGGCGACGGCGATCGTGATCGCGAGCGGCGTCGCCGCCGAGCGGTTCGCCACCCCGCGCCTCGATCTCATGCCGCTCCGGCCCGAGGACGCCGACGTGATGGTCGACGTCCTTGCCGATCCGCGGCTATATGCGTTCACGGGCGGCGTTCCGCCAAGCCTCGAGGAGCTTCGCCTCCGCTACGAACGCCAGACCGTCGGGCGCTCGGCGGGCGGAACCGAGACGTGGCTCAACTGGATCGTCCGGATGCGCCCGGGCGGCGAGGCGATCGGGTTCGTGCAGGCGACGATCTCGTGGTCCGGGGTGGAGCAAGCGGCCGACGTCGCCTGGGTCATTGGCGTCCCGTGGCAGGGTCACCGCTACGCGACCGAAGCGGCACGAGCCGTCGTCGACTGGCTGGTCGCGTCAGGCGTGACCGACGTGACCGCGCACGTCCATCCGGACCACGTGACCTCGGCATCGGTCGCGAGCGCCGCCGGGCTCGCCCCGACACAGAAGCTCGAGGACGGCGAGCGCGTCTGGCGACGGCCGCCGAACCGACCCCGGTCAGGCTGACGGTGATGGACGCCTTCATCAGCCACTCCTCTGACGATATCGAGAGCGTCCGCCCCATCGAACTGGAGCTCGAGAAGCGTGGGCTGAGCGTCTGGCTCGATGACAGCGACCTTCGTCAGGGCGTCGCGCTGGCCGGCAAGCTCCAGGAGTCGATCCGCGACTCCCGGAGCGTGGTCCTCGTCTGGTCGAAGGCCGCTCGCGGATCGCGGTGGGTCAACGCCGAGTGGCTGATGGCGATCCACATCGGCCGACCGATCATCGCCGTCGCGATCGACCCGACGAAGGTCCCGCAGTGCCTCGAGAACACGACCTACCTCCGCGTCAAGGAGGTCACGCCGGACGCCATCGATCGCATCGAGCGCGACATCCGCGAGGCGCCGGACGAGCCGGATCCGCTGTCGCCGATGCAGGCGGCCCAGGGCCCGGAGCTCTACGCGGCGATCGGCAAGATCGCGGTCGCCCAACAGAAGATCCTCGACCTGCTCGGCGAATGGAAGGTCGACCAGGCGGCGAAGCGCCAGGCGGCGCTCGACCCCATCGTCTGGCGGGCCCGCCGGAGGTGGCGGTGTGATCCGCGGCTCCAGACCGTCGCCGCCTACCACCTGAAGAACGCCTACATGGTTCGCCACTGGGACGCCATCCAGGCCGTCCAGGGCCCGAAGGACGATCCCGTGCTCGCCCGCGCGGAGCGCTGGTTCTACCGGACCCTCTCGATCGACCCGTGGGATCCGGAGGCGCTGAACGGCCTCGGCAGCATCCTGATGTTCCGCCGGAACACCGCCGCGGCGGAGTTCTTCATCGTCGCGGCGATCGAGGAGGCGAAGCGACGTGGCACCACCTATCCGGACGCCGAGCAGGACCTGAAGCTCGTCCGCCGCGATCGACGGGACTGAGCGAACGGGCTGGCGGTCAGCGGCGGTCGAAGCGGAGCCAGCGGACGCCGCTCGTGTCCACGAAGACCGCCGTCGGCGTCTCGACCATGCGCAGGACCACGTCCGAGCAGGCCGGGCACCGGAGGACGATGCCCGGTGCCCGCGTGTACGCGCGGAACTGGGCGACGACGCTGACCGTGTTGCAATGCGCGCACTGCGCGGGAACCGCGGTCATCTCGGCGCCGAGGGCGGCCGCCAGCAGCCCGGCCACGGCGTTGCCGTCGAGCACGCTCTCGTCGGCGCGCATGTCGGCGATCAACGCGCGTACCTCATCGGCCATCGGAGGCACCTCCCCGGTCATGATCCGGTCGGCCCGAACCGCTCGGTCCGGACCTGGTCCGCCGGCAGGCCGAGCCGGACCAGTGCGTTCGCGGCGACCTCGACGAGGGCCGTCGGCCCGCAGATGAAGCAGCGGGCCACCGAACCGAGCGGCTCCAGCACCTCCGCGATCATCCGGTCGTCGATCCGTCGGTCGTAGCCCGTCCAGCCGGGCGGTCGCGAACGGGTCAGCGTGTGGGCCACCTCGAGGCCGTCGCCGGCCCCGACGAGCGTCTCGAGCTCCGCCCGGTAGATGATCTCCTCCCAGTGGCGGGACGAGAACAGCAGCCGCGCCGGATTGCCGACGCCCGCCCGAGCCCGGTGGCGGAGCATTGCCATCAGGGGCACGACGCCGGAGCCGCCGGCCACCAGGAACAAGGGCTGCGTGGCATCCGCGCCCATCCCCTCCCACACGAAATACCCGCCGATCGGGCCGCGGATCTCCAGCCGATCGCCGACGACCACGACCTCGTGGAGGAACGCCGACGCCTCGCCGCCCTCGATCCGCTCGACCGTCATCTCGATCTCGCCGGTCCGCTCGGGCTCGGACCCGATCGAGTAGCTCCGTTCGACGCTGTAGCCGTCCGCGGCTGTCAGGCGGAGGTCGACGTGCTGGCCGGCCCGATGGCCGGGCCAGCCCGGAACGGACAGATCGAAGGACCGGACCGTCGGCGTCTCGTCGCGGATCGCGGCGACGTCGGCGATCCGCCAGGCGATGGGGTTCGGACGGCGCGCAGGCGGTGCGGAAGCGAGCGACACGGACGGGGCCTCAGTCGCCGCTATAACGCTCTTCGAGCCACTGGTCACCGCGGATGTGGTAACCGAGCGACTCCCAGAATCCCGGCACGTCCCGATCGACCAGGCGGATCCCGCGGATCCATTTCGCGCTCTTCCAGAAGTAACGGCTCGGAACGACGAGCCGGGCCGGACCGCCGTGCTCGGGCGCGAGCGGCTTGCCGTCGTATTCCCAGGCGACGAACGCCTGCCCGTTCAGGACGTCGCCGATCGGCAGGTTCGTCGTGTAGCCGCCGTCCGAGTGGGCGATCACGAAGGCGGCCGTCGGCTCCAGGTCGACCGCTTCCAGCAGCGTGTCCAGGCTGACCCCGTGCCAGCGCATGTCGAGCTTGGTCCACTTCGTGACGCAGCTGATGTCGACCGTCCAGTCGCGGGCGGGCAGCGAGGTGAAGTCGTCCCAGGTCCAGGTCACCGGTTCGCGGACGAGACCCTCGATGTAGAACGACCACTGGTCCAGCGGGGTGCGCGGCGTTGGGCCGGCCGACAGGACCGGGAAGTCGGTCGTCAGGTACTGGCCCGGCGGGATCCGCGAGGCGACGTCACCGGCCGGCCCGTCCGACCCGGCTCCGCGTCGCCCGACGAACCCTCGCGTGACAAATCGCTCGGTCATGGACCGAAGTTTGCGCCATCTCGCGAGGTCCTGAACTGATGCCTCGGCCCCTACAGCCCGAGGACGAACCGCAGAGCCTGGTCGACCGCTTCCATCGTTGCGGGATTGGCTCGACCGACGCGCGGCCCGAGAACGTCGATCGGGAGCGTGTGGACCTGATCGACCTTGACGTACCCGTCGCGGTCGAGTCCAGTCGCCTGGCGATGGGCGGCGACGAGGTAGGGCGGCAGGTACACGGTGGGGTCGTGGCGAATCCTCGATGTCAGGGGACACGCCAGGACCGTGCCGGCACCGCGGTTCAAGGCGTCCGACGAGACGATGACCGCCGGGTGTGGGCCGCCGATCGCGTTGCCGCGGCCCTCCGCAAACGGGACGAAATGAATGTCTCCGCGCGTCGGTCCGCTCGGGCCCGATCCGCGGCCGATCCCTACCACTCGAGATCAGCCCAGAGCCTTGCGGTAATCGGCTGGTAGGCCCTCGCCCATGCGAGGTTCTCCTCGCGATCGAGCTCCAGCGCCGCATCGAGGCGCGCTTGCTGGGCCTCTTCGAGCGTTCGCCTCAACGCGGCCGCGATGGTCGCGCTCACGCTCAGTCCGCTCTCGGCGGCCGCGGCCTTGACCGTGTCGGCGAGATCCGTCGGGAGGCTGATCGAGAGCTTCGTCACGCCCTCGCGGGCCGGCGAGCCGGCATAGGGCGCCACGGACTCGCGAAGCGCCCGGACCCGAAGGTCGTTCTCACTCATGGTACGACCGATGGTATGACTGACGGGACGAATCGTCAACGGTCCCGCTCGGCCGCGTGCGTCGAACCAGAGCTCGTGGTACGTCGATCTCGCTCCACCGGCCGACGGGACGACGGGACCCTGATGGTCGGCGACCAAACGCGATGCCGGCCGACCTCTACCATTCCCTCGTGACGTTCCCGGTCCAGGTCGGCCCAGCGTCGATCACGATCAATCGGGATGATCGGTTCCTCGTCTGCCAGCCCGACGGCCGGATCCTCGGCGGGATCGACGACGGCTTCTTCACCCGCGACACGCGACTCATCTCCGGCTACGACCTGCGGATCAACGGCCACCGGCCGATGCTCCTCAACTCGGCCCCGATCCAGTTCTTCTCCGCCCGCTTCGAGTACACGAACGAGGCGTTCCTCGACGACATCGGGCCCGTCGACAAGCAGTCGCTCTCGATTCGCGTCGATCGAACCGTCGACGAGGGGGTTCACGAAGACCTCGACGTTGTCAACTACGCCCGCCGCCCCGTCCGCCTGACGATCGAGATCGCGATCGACTCCGACTTCGCCGACATCTTCGACGTTCGGAAGAACACGCTCGTCCGGCGCGGCCAGCTCAACACCCGCTGGTTCCGGTCGCGCGGCGAGCTCCGGACGACCTACACGAACGGGCCCTTCGAGCGCGAGCTGATCGTCGCCGTCGAGAAGGCCGATTCGCCGATCCAGTACGCAAACGGCCGCCTCGTGTTCGTCGCGCGGATCGCGCCGAAGGGCGTCTGGCACGCCTGCCTGAAGTGGCTGCCGCTGACCGCGAAGGACCGAGCCGGCCGGCGCCGGCCGTCGACCCTGCCGTGCAACGCCGTCGACGATCCCCGGCCCATCGCGCGCCCGCGACTCCCGACCGTCGCGATCGACACGCCGAACTGGACGGTCAAGCGGACCTGGGAGCAGGCGATCCGCGACCTCGACGCGCTCCGTCTCGAGGACCCGACGTTCGAGCGCAACGTCGTCATCCCCGCGGCCGGCGTGCCGTGGTTCGTGACGCTGTTCGGCCGGGACACGCTCGTCGTGTCGATGCAGTCGATCTCCGGCTACCCGGAGTTCGCGTCGGGCGCGCTCCGACGCCTCGGGGCGATGCAGGCGACCGAGACCGACCCCGAGCGGGACATGGAGCCGGGCAAGATCCCGCACGAGATTCGGCACGGCGAGCTGGCCCAGCTCGGGATCCTGCCGTACCAGCCCTACTACGGCACGCACGACGCGACGAGCCTCTACGTGATCGTCCTGTCGTACCTCTACCAGTGGCTCGGCGACGAGTCGATCCTCCGGCGCTACCTCGAGAACGCCGAGGCGGCGATGCGCTGGATCGACCGGTACGGCGATCGCGACCACGACGGGCTGCAGGAGTACGGGACCCGCTCGTCGCACGGCTACTACAACCAGGGCTGGAAGGACGCCGGCGACGCGATCGTCGATGCCGACGGGAGGCTCGCCTCGCTGCCGATCGCGACGTGCGAGCTCCAGGGCTACGTCTACGATGCGAAGCTCCGGATGGGCGACATCTACGAAGTTCTCGGCCGGCCGAAGGACGCCCGGCGGCTGCGGCGCGAGGCGCGGGTCCTGTTCGAGCGGGTCAACGAGACGCTGTGGTGGGAGGAGGAGGGGACCTACGCGCTGGGCCTGGACGGCGCGAAGCGCCAGATCCGGTCCGTGGCGTCCAACGCGGGCCACCTGCTCCAGTCGGGGATCGTCCCGCCAGATCGCGCCGCGCGGGTCGTCAAGCGGCTGCTGGCCGACGACATGTGGTCGGGCTGGGGCGTCCGGACGCTGTCGTCCGACCACCCCTACTACAACCCGTTCAGCTACCAGACCGGCAGCGTCTGGCCGCACGACAACGCACTGATCGCCGGCGGCTTCCGCCGCTACGGGTTCGATGCCGAGGCGGCCCGGGTGGCGAAGGGCACGTTCGACGCCGCCGAACGGCTGTCCGGCTATCGCCTGCCCGAGCTGTTCGCCGGGCTCTACAAGGCCGAGGCGAGCTTCCCGGTCCAGTACCCGGGGGCGAACGTCCCGCAGGCCTGGGCCGCGGGCTCCGTCCTGCGGCTGATCGCGATCCTCGCCGGCATCCACGCGACGACCGACGCCTCGGGGTCGCGGATCTATGTCAACCCGGCGCTGCCCGACTGGCTGCCGGAGGTCACGATCCGGAACCTGCGGGCTGGCGGGGGCTCTCTCGACCTGGCGCTGAGCGACGGCGAGGTCGAAGTTCTCAACAACACGACCCGGTTCGAGGTGATCCACGCGGCCGCGCCGCGACCGGAGCCATGGGCATCGTCGGAAGGCGGAGGGCGGTAGGCCCCGGTCCTAGTTCGACTTCGGCACGCAGGCGACGGGGCTCAGGTCAGGCACTTGGAAGTCCGGGCCGTTCAGGTCGATCTCGCCGGCTGGTCCGGCACAGACGAGGTTCACGAGGTCCTGCCGGGAAAGACGGTCGAGCTCGATGCTAGACATGGTCGACAAGGCATCGACGTCCAGGATGTACGCCTCGCGGTTGGTCGGATCGGCGAGCAAGAGCCACCGGCCGCTTGGATCGAACTGGTGGATCGCCGCCGTACGGCGGATCGCCGTGATCCGGTGCGGAGTCGGGAGCCGTGCCCAGATCGCTCCATCATTGATGAACCAGGTCGCCTTGTCGTCGATGCTCAAGTCGACGAGGCCTGGGCCCAGGACCGCGATCGACCCATCGGCCCCAAGGAGCACCGTGTCCTGAACCGCCTCCGTCGAGTATTCGTCGAAGGCCAGCTCGGCGAACGGAAGAGTCGCGTTCGAATAAATCTCGGACGAGGTCAACTCGCCGCCCGGCAGCTTGCCCAGCGGCTGGAGATCCTTCCAGCGGAGCGCTTCGAACCCGCCTTCGGGGAGCGCGTGAAGCAGGATGCCGACCGGAGGGGGAAGGAATTCGATGGAGGATGACTCTTCGTCCCCGAAGTCGAGCGGGGCCAGGTCAGCGGTCCGGAACAGCCGCTGCGATCCATTGCCGTAAGTCGCTTCGATGTAGGTGGCTTCAGGATCCGGACTGAAGGTCACGTTGGACAGACTCGGATGGTCGCCGCCGTCTCCGGGCTTGGGGGGCAACGCGACGTTCGCGCCGTCGACCGTCGAGCGAAGGGAGGATTCGCCCTCGGTCACGCCTTCGGGGTCGTCGCCGATGTCCAGGAAGACGAGCCTCCCGTCCGGGGAGAACTCGACGCGAGCACCGTTCTCGATCTCGTAGTCCGTGAGGATCTCCCCATACGAGAAGATCGTCGAGCCGTCGGGTCTCCTGAGCTGGACGCCGTCGCCGGTCCGCAGCACGGCCAGGCTCTTCGGCTGGGCGGCCGGACTGAACACGACGTTCCAGACCGTTCGATCCAGTTGCGACAACGCCCGTCCCGTCGCCACGTCGACGATCACACCACCCGCCTTCGACCAGACGACGGCCAGTGACGCATCCCGGCTGAGCTGCAGACGGTCGCACGACGATCGGATCGTGATCAACTTGCGCCCGTCGGCGCTGCTCCAGAGCGTGCACGAGCCGTCCGGCGATCGGCCGGCGACGACCGATCCGTTCGCAGGATCGGCGACGGGTTCGACATGGCCGAGATCATTGAGCAACGTGCCGTCGGTCATGCTCACGAGGCGCGAACTGTCGTCGCCCTCGAGAACCGCCCGATCCGCGCCATCGAGCGTGGTGATGAACTTGGCAGACCCAAGGGGCCTGCCGTCGGACTTCGAGATGAGCTCCGAATGGCCCACGGTGCTGACGACGTGGGCGTGGGCGGTTGCGTCACCAAGGGGGAGCGTCGGACCACGCCCCGTCGCCACGATTGCGCCGTCCGCGAGCCGACGGACCTCGAAGACGAGGGCCGTCGCATTCGCGCAATTCAACCCGTACTCGATCGTGGCGATCCCGACATCGCTCCCGGGCGGGTACAGGACATCGCAGATGTGCGTGGGCAAGCCCGCGAGCTTCCGGGGCCGAGGACCGACCAGCTGCCAGATCGATCCTTCGTCCTCACCGACGGCGACGACGAATCGGCCGTCCGGACTGGGCCACGCGTGGGTGACGACCGAGCCGAGGGAGGCGACCGTGCCGGTCGCGAGCTGGGCGACCACGATGTCGCGCAGGTCCTCGGACGTCTTCGAGTCGGCCGGGGCTCTGGCGAAGGCTTCGACCTCGTAGCGCAATGCCTCCGTCGGCTGTTCGGCGGCAATTCGCTGGCCTTCCGAGGCAAGCAACCGGGCGAACACTTCCCGTTGGGACTCCTCCGCCTGCTGCCAGTTGGCGACGGCAACGACGGCGGCAGTCCCGATGAGGAGCATCGAAAGCACCGTCCCGCCGATCGCCAATCGCAGTCGGTTCCGCCGGGAGCGTTGCTCCTTGTCTCGTTGGGCCTGGCTCGCCGCCAGGAGGTCCCGCTCGAGCTCGTTGAGGTCCGCCGGGTTGGCAGACGCCCAGGCGGACGCTTCGTCCAGACGCTGGCCGGCGAAGAGGTAGCTCGGGTCTCGCTCGGCAGCCGCCCATTCCGTCGCGGTCTCGGTCAACCGCCGGTGGACGCGGAGGGCTGCCGGGTTCTCCTCGATCCACGCCTGGAGGCGGGGCCAACCGCGGATCAGCGCCTCGTGAGATACGTCCACGATCTCCTCGCCTGAGTCCGACTCGCTCGTTACCACGAGTCGCGCATCCGCGAGGCGGTTGACGACCGTCTCGACCGAATCCGACGACGCACCGGTCGGCAACAGCTCGTTGAAGGTGGCTCGCCGCCGGGTGTCCTCGGTGCCCTCGCCGGGTTCGGTCAGGCGGAGCAGGATCCGCCGGGCCGCCGCCTGCTGATCGGGCGTGAGGTCCGCGTAGATCGCTTCCGCACGCTGGGCGATCGCGCCGCGGACGCCGCCGATCGCGCCGTAGCGATCGATGGTCAGCCAGCGGTCGCGCCTACCGTCGAACAGCTCGAGGAGGGTGTGCTGGAGCAACGGCAGCGCCCCCGGCTCTGTGCCAAGGTCGTCGACGATCCGGTCGACGAGGCCCTTCTCGAATTGGAGACCGACCAGCTCCGCCGGCTCGTCGATGGCCCGCCGGAGCTCCGTCTCGTCCATCGGTGGGACCAGAACGTCACGCTCGCCGAGGCGAGCCGCAAGCGTCGGGATCGCGGCGCACTTCCCGAAGAAGTCGGCGCGCATCGTGATGACGACGATCGTCTGCCCGCCAGCGACGGCCGACGCGTACAGGAGGAGATCGACGAAGTGGCTGCGCTCATCGTCGTCGTGGCAGAGAGTGAAGATCTCCTCGAACTGATCGATGACGATCAGGACCCGCGCGTCGGCGCCGGCTGTGCCGAGGGTCGTCTGGACGACGGTGTGGAGCCCCCGCTCGCTCTCCAGCAGGCCCGCGAGGATCGACGGTCGAGCGACGAGTGGATCCCGGTCGGCGGCCAACGCCGCCGCGAGGCCAGAGGCGAGCGCCTCCTGCGGGTGCGGCCCGGGCTTGGTGATCACGATGGGCCACTTCGCGCTGCCTATGAGGTCGCCGGCCCGGATGTGCGGGACAAGCCCCGCCCGAACGACCGAGGATTTACCGCTTCCGGACGCGCCGACCACTGCCAGGAACCGATCGGTCCGGAGCTGCTCGACCAGGTACTGGGTGAGCGCCTCCCGGCCGAAGAAGAACCGGGCGTGCTCCTCGTCAAAGACCTCGAGCCCTCGGAATGGGCATTCGATCTCGTCCGCGTCCTGGCGCTCGGCTCCGTCGTCGCTCGGGGCCAGGCCGCGAATGCCATTGACCAATCGATCGAACGCGGCCTCATCGTCCAGGCCCGGGCGGAAGTCAACCCACGTCAGGCGTGAGAGGAATGCCGGAAGCCGACCCCGCGCCGGGAGCACCGCGCCGGGGAGGATCACCGGGATGACGCGGAACTCCTGGTTGTGGGCGCGCCGGCTGAGCGCCGCGCGCATCTCCTCGTTCTCCCACGTCCCGAATCCCGAGGGCCCGACGAACACGGCACAGGTCCGGCTCACATCGATGGCCGTTTCGAGTGCTTCTTGCCAAGGCTCGCCCGGAACGAGGTGCCACGAGTCGAGAAATGGCTCGACGCCGGCGGCCTTCAGACGCTTGGCGAGCTCCAGAACCGCAGGCTTGTCCGCGCTGTTGTGGGACAGGAAGACGTCGTAGGTCATGGCGGCCGTGGTCGCCCTCCGCGCGGAGGGCGACCCCTCCGGCGATCCGCATGTTGGGTTGCTGATACGAATCGAGGCTGCACGTCGCGGAAGCTAGTGCGCAAGCGTCATCGAGGCGTCAGCCTGCCAGGCGGCGCAGTCCCAATCGAGAACAGCATTCGGCGCCCCGGCGCCGCGACCGGAGCCGATGAGCTAGACGAACAGTGCCCGGTCGTCAGTGGCGCGGGCGCGCGTGCAGATGCTCGAGGTGCCAGGGGACGGGTTCCTCCTCCTGCACGCCGCGAGGCCAATCGAGGTCCGTTCGGCGGAGGAGATCCTCGAAGCCGATCCCGTTCGGGACGAACACGATGCGGGCCAGGATCAGGAGCATCGGCGAGATGACCAGGAGCGGAACGAGCACGTGTTCCATGGTTACCACCAACCTTCGTTTTGCCGGAAACCAACGTACTCCTGTCGCCGCTCCGAGTCAACCGCTAAACTACGTTTCAGTGGAAACATCCGACACCTTCCGAGGGCAGCGAATCGTCGGCGGCAATGTCGCTCTCGATCTGCTCAACACGCAGAACGGGCCCGCCGGCGGGCAGCCTGAGGACGACGTCCTCGGCGACTACCGGGATCTCCTGGCCTGGGCGGCTCACATCGGGTTGATCAGCGCGACCGAGGAGCGGTCCCTCGCTCGCCGGGCGCGACAGCGGCCCGCCGACGCCGACGCCGTGTTCCAGCGGGCGCGGGCGACACGGGCGTATCTCCAGGACGTGTTCGACGCCGTCGCCCAGGGAGGCGCGCCCGCACGAGCCGACCTCCAGCGGCTGCAACACGACGAGGCCGAGGCCCTCGCCCATGGACAGCTCGTTCCGTCGGGTGGGCAGTACAGGTGGAGCTGGGCCGACGACCAGGATCTCGGGCGACCGCTCTGGCCGATCATCCACGCCGCCCTGACGCTGGTCACCGACGGCCCCCTCGATCGCGTCAAGGGCTGCGCCTCCTGCCGGTTCCTGTTCGTCGACGAGAGCAAGAATCGGAGCCGGCGCTGGTGCTCGATGGACGACTGCGGCGCGCAGGACAAGATGCGCAGGTACGTGGCGCGCCGAGCGCTGGCCCGGGCACGCCCAGTGGCTCGCGCTGACGGCTGATCGCCAGTGAGCAGCCGCCGGACCGAGTCGCCGGAACCCTCCGACCGCCGACCACGTCGAAGGCCGATGGTTCGTCCAGTCACGACACCGGTCGGGAGACTCCCGCTTGTCGGCCTGCTCGTGTTCGCGGTGCTCGCGGTCGCGTGCACGTCGACCCGGCCAGCCTCACCGACTCCGAGTCCGACGCCGGGAGTACCACTGACCCAGGCCGAGCTGAAGGTCCGGCTGGTCGAAGCGTTCGGACCGCTCTGGTTCTGCGACCCCGACTTCTTCCCGGTCGCCCGCGCCGACGAGGCCGCTCTGGCGAAGCAGCACTTCAGCGACGTCCAGGCGGACTCCGAGGCCCTCGCCGCGATCCTCGCGGCAACGGGTCTCCCGGGCGGCAACCTCACCGACGACCAGAAGCTCGCGGTCTATCGCTACTGGAAGCAGCTCAGGGCGATCGTGCTCGATCCCGCCGAGGTTGCCGGGATCTACCAGTTCGACTACCTGAACATGCCCGCGCCGAACGCGTCGGTGGGCCGGCGGACGACCGGGACGATCGACGCGGAGGGCGCGATCACGGTCGAGCAGCAGGCGCCGGCGGGCCAGCCGAACTGTCCGATCTGCCTCGCCCGCGGGACGCGGATCGCGACGCCCGACGGCCAGGTCGCGATCGAGGACGTCCGGGTCGGAACGCACGTCTGGTCGATCGACGGCTCCGGCCGGCGGTTCGTCGCCACGGTGCTTCTCGTCGGGCGGACCCGGGTCCCGGCGACGCACGAGGTCGTCAGGCTCGTCCTCGACGATGGGCGAATCCTCCGGGCCTCGCCCGGCCATCCGCTGCCGGACGGCCGAGCGCTCGGGACGATCCGGCCCGGCGACCGCGTCGACGGCGCGAGCGTCGTCAGCGCGACGCGCGAGGCCTATGACGGCGGATTCACCTTCGACCTAGTGCCGGACGGGCCGACGGGGTTCTACATCGCCGACGGCGTTCCACTCGCCTCGACCCTCGTCCGACGCTGACCGTCAACGCCCGTCGGCGGCGACCTCCGCCTGCGCCCAGGCGTAGAGGGCGTCGTACACCGGGAGCTCGAGCTCCAGCTGGCGCTGGTCGTCGACGTCTAGCAGGGCGAAGCCATCGGCGATCGCGAGCAAACCGGCCGATTCCGGCGTGGCCCTGACGTCCTCGGCGACGTCGGCGCCGTGGATGACTCGTGCCATGAGCATCACGGCCGGATCCTCGATCCGGAACTCCTCCACGAGCGTCTCGAACGAGCAGTTGCCATTGTGGTGGGTGTACGTTGCGCCCGGCGCGTCGAAGCTCGTCGCCCCTTCGCGGTCGGCGTAGGAGAGGACCTCGTCGGGCGGCACATAGACGATCTCGGCCTCGGGGTCGATGAACGTCCGGATCAGCCACGGGCAGGCGATCCGGTCGGTCCTCGGGTGCTCACGGGTGACCCACTTCATCGGACGATCCTCCTTCGCTCATGATTCCACGGGCGTGCGATCCGGGCCGTGCGCCGCCGATGACTCCAGCCGGATCCGAGTCGCGTAGAGTCGCATCTCCGTTCGGTCGCCGGGTTCCGGCGCGCGCGGCCACGACACGAGGGCGTGATGTCGATCTCCGCCGGATCCCCGATGCCCGGATATCCAAGGAACCGTCTGACGGATCGGTCGTCGGCCGCTCCCGTCGTCACCCGGGCGGCAATGTCCCGCGGCTACGCGATCAGCTATGACGACGCCGGAGCCGGGCCGGCCATCCTGCTCATCCCGGGCTCGACGATGTCTGCGGCCGATTGGCGCGATGCCGGGTATGTCGATCGCCTCGAGGCGTCGCACCGGGTGCTCAGCGTCGATCCGCTGGGCAACGGCCTGAGCGACAAGCCGCACGACCCCGATGCGTATCGATGGCCGGACGTGGCGATCGACCTGATTGCCGCGCTGGACGCCGCCGGGGTCGACCGGGCCGTCGCCTGGGGCTACTCGCGTGGCGGCGCGCTCGCAGGAGCGCTGGCGGTCGACTTCCCCGATCGAATCAGCGGGATCATCCTCCACGACGGCTGGCCCGTGAACTCGACCCCCGGCACCCCCGACGGTGCCGGGCTCGCTGGCGATGTTCAACGGCGACATGACCCCGATCTGGGACGCGTACTCCTTCTCGGACGAGGATCGCCGGTACGACGCCGAGTTCAACGACATCCCGGCGCTCGGCGCGATGAGCATGGGCGAGAATCGGTCGGGCGTCGCGATCGACCTTCGGGCCGTGGCTGCGCCGGCGCTGGTCATCGCGGGCGGCCACGGTGGAACCGAGGAGGCCGATCGCACCGCGGCGGCGATCGGCGTCGAGCCGCAGATCCTGTCCGATCTCGACCACCTCGAGTCCTTCTCCCGGCTCGACCTGGTCATGCCGCTCGTGATGGGGTTCCTGGACCGGCACGGCATCTAGCCAGTCAACCGACCGGTGGCCGACCCGGGATCGGTCCTGGCGAGTCGATGCAGGATCGGAAGCACCATCGTCACCGCGACGAGGCGCTGCCTTTGACGAACTGATCGAGGGGGCGCCGGTCAGGCGGGGTCGGCCGGCGCCGCGTTGCTCTGTTCGGCGGGTCGCCGCCCTCGGGTGTTCAGGACCGAAACGACGAGCTGCGTCAGCTCGTCCGGTCGGTCGGTGGCGTCGACGGCGCCGCGGTCGCGAGCCTCGGCGCGAAATTGAGGGTCGACTGCACCGGCATAGATGATGAATGGCGACCGAACGCCCTTCTTCCGGAGCTGCGCGAGGAGCTTGAAGCCGGCCTCATGGTCGTTTTCCCGGGTGCGATCCGAGATGACCACGTCGAAGGCCTGGTTGAGTGCCTTGCCGACGCCATCGCGAGTAGTGGTCGCCAGCACGAGGCGGACGCCGAGTGCCTCGAGCGCCCGGCGCTCATAGACGTTGTTGTTCGGGAGTCCGTCATCGACCCAGAGGATCGTCGCGCCATTCGCATTGTCGACGACCGTCGGCGTCACAGAGCTGGCGGCGATGGACGCCGAGACCTGCGCGCTCTGAGCGCTGAGCCCGGGGTCGGCCGTCGGGCTCGTTCGCCCCTCGATCGCCTTCTGGATCGCGCCCTGGAACTGGGCCCGCTGGGCGTCGGCCACGAACTTCGCTCCGCCGATGCTGCCCTCGACGTGGCTCGTCCGGTGGATGAAGTCGTTGATCTCGATCCGGAACATCCGGAACACCATCAGGATGACGACGGGCAGGATGATCGCCCCGATCAGTCCGCTGGTCGCCTCGACCAGGTTCGCGAAGTCGCTCATGTCGGTCGAACGCTACGACCCGGCCGTTGCAGCGCCGTCTCCGAGGTTGGCCGCAGGCGGATCGGGCGGTGCCCGGCGTCGGCTGCGGGCGTGAACGAGCCCGGCCGGCGGCAGCCGACCGGGCTCGACATGCTGCGTGTGGGCTACGCCGCCGCCGCTCCGAGCTCTGCCACGGAGTCGTCGGTCTCGGGCTCAGCGGCGACCGCGCGGGTTCGACCGCCGATCCCGAGCGCCACGACGGCGCCGACCCCGACGACCACCGCGCCGAGCTGCATTGCCGGGATCAGCCCGTCGACGAACGACTGCCCCGTCGCGTACGACCCATTCGAGGTGAAGACCGAGGCGAGGACCGCCACGCCGAAGACGCCACCCAGCTCGCGAAGCGCGTTGTTCGCGCCCGACGCCTTGCCCTCCTCCTCGGGCCGCACGGCCGAGAGGACGACGTTGGCGATCGGGGCGAAGAACAGGCCCATCCCGATGCCCGCGACGACGAATGCGGGGACGATCACGAGGTAGTCGACCGTCGGCGTCATCACGAGTGACATCCACGTCAGGGCGAGGGCCATCAGGGCCATCCCGAGGACGATCAGCGGCCGCGTGCCCGTCCGCGCGGAGAGGAGGCCGCCGGCCGGGGCGACGAAGATCGGCATGATCGTCCAGGGCAGCGTCCGGAGGCCGGCCTGGAACGGGCTGTAGTGCTGGACGACCTGGAAGAACTGGGCCAGCAGGAAGATCGAGCCGAACATCCCGAAGTACATCAGGAGCGAGGTCCCGTTCGCGGCCGAGAACGTGCGCGAGCGGAAGAGACGTAGGGGGAGCATCGGCTCGGCGGTCCGTGCCTCCCATGCGACGAAGGCGACGAGGAGAACGATCCCGATCGCGAACGAGGCGACGATCGTGGTCGAGGTCCAGCCGAGCTCGTTGGCACGGACGAGGCCCCAGACGACGGCGAGCAGGCCGCCGCTGACCAGGCCCAGACCGGGCAGGTCGAGGCGGGCCTTCGGGCCGTACGACTCCGTCAGGCCGTAGGCGGCCAGCGGCATCGCGATCAGGCCGATCGGGACGTTGATCCAGAAGATGAACTGCCAGGCGAGGCCCTCGGCGATCGCGCCGCCGACGAGCGGGCCGATCGCGATCGCGAGTCCGGCGATCCCGCTCCACGCGCCGAGCGCGAGGGCGCGTCGCTCGCGGGGGACCGCGGCCGACAGGATCGTCAGGCTGAGCGGCAGGATGATCGCGCCGCCGACGCCCTGGATCGCCCGGGCGACGATCAGCTGGGTGACGTCGGTCGAGAGGGCCGCGATCGTGGAGCCGGCGGTGAAGATCGCGAGGCCGACGATGAAGACGCGCTTCCGGCCGAACCGGTCGCCGAGCGCCGCGCCGGTCAGGAGGAGGACGGCGAACGTCAGCGTGTAGGCGTTGACGATCCATTCGAGCTCGGACAGGTTGGCGTTGAAGCTCGACCGGATGACCGGGAGGGCCGTCGTGACGACGAGGTTGTCGAGCGCGGCCATGAAGAGGGCGATCGAGCTGATCGCGAAGGTCCACGCGACGCGGGTAGGGCGGGGCATGTCGCTGGTCTCCTTGTTTGTTAGCAGTTGCTAAGTACTAACGGCAAAAAAAGGGGATCGGTTTCGGCGGTTGCGAGGGTCAGATTCCCTCCTCGAGCAGCATGTCCAGGGTCCAGTCCTTGGCCTCGCCGGGGAGGCCGATCGCGGCGCCGAGGTTGAGGATCATCCCCTGCGCGAAGAACAGGTGGAGCTCCTCGCGCGGGGCTCCGGACGCCTTCGCGACGCTCCGGTAAAGCCGGCCCCATTCCTCGCGGACGACCGACCGGACGTCCGGGTCGGAGCACGCCGCGTAGGCCTGAAGCTGGACGAGGAGGAGGGTCCGGTTCGCGAGTTGCCGCTTGTACTCGAGGCCCATCGCCATCAGGGCGGAGTTGCAGGCCTCGTCGCCGGGCGGCGTCCACCGGGCGGCGGCGTCCTCGAAGGCGAGGCGGGTCCGGGCGAAGCAGCTCCGGACGACGGCGATGAAGAGGTCCTTCTTCGTCCCGAAGAGCTGGAAGACGTACGGCTGCGAGACGCCGACCCGCCGGGCGATCGCCTCGGTCGACGCGCCGACGAGCCCATCGGTCGCGAACTCCTCGGTCGCCGCTGCGACGATCGCATCGCGTCGCTCGTCCGCGGTCATCCGCGGCCCGCGGGTGGTGCCGGGGGAGCGGGTTGCACTGCCCGCGGTTGTCGTCATGCGCGGTAACTTAGTGCTCACTAAGTCGCCTGTCAACCCCCTCGGCTGAGGCATCTGACCGGTCAATCCCGGGCGGCGCTGTCCTTCGCGGTCGCGGGTCGGGCTCCGGCCAGGTCACCCTCGAGGCGGTCCGCCTGCTGGAGGAGGAGCTTGGATGCGAGCCCTGGCGCAAGACCGAAGACAGCCGCGAACACCAGGCCGATCTGGTTCTTGGTCAGGTTGAAGACCGTCTCGAGCGTCGCGGCGGGCTGTGTCGTGCCGTTGGTCGGGATCAGCGATGGCAAGGCCGCGACCAGGTACACGCCTCCGACGCCGGCCAGTCCCGAGATGAGGATGAACGCGAACAGCCGGCCATTCGACAAACCGAAATCGTCGACCGCCGACTCGCGGCCCGCCTCGAGCCGCAGCCGGTTGAACCCGCCGACGATCGCTGCCACCAGGTAGAACGCCGACGCCGCCGCCGCGAACGTCACCGGGACTGCGCGAAGCATGGCCAGGCCGACCAGGAGGAATGTCAACGCGGCGAGCGCGAGCGTCGTCCATTGCAGCCGGCCTCGCAGGCGGATCAGGCCGTCGCGAGCATCGTCGCGGAACACACTGATCGCATGCCGCACGGAGCGCATCACCTGTCGCGCGGACTTGCAGTCGAGGTGATCGCCGGGTGCCGGCGGGGTTCCCGAGATCGCCGGAAGGACCCCGAGGCCCGTTCCATGGGAGGCCTTGTTGATTGCCGTTCTGAGCAGCCTCCGGAGGTCATCCCGGTTCGTGATCGACGACATCATCAGGAGGAGGTCATCGTGGACCGCGTCCCCCACGATCGCGTCGTCGGACTCCTCGATCATCAGGCACTCGTCCGCGCGATGGATCGACCGCATGACGCTGATGTACCCATGTCCGAGCGCCCAGCGAAGACTCGGTTTCATCGCCTCGCCTCGGAGTTGTCCCTCGGCGTAGGCAAGCTGTCGGCGGGCCTCCCTGACTTCGGCGGATGACGAGTCATTGGGTACGCGATCGCTTAACTGGTCGAATCGCTCGCACAGCTCCATGTAGAAGCGGGGCTGGGCCCGGTCAGCGCTCATCAGCGCGCTGAGCGGGATCGCCGAGAGCAGCCAGATCGTGACGCTGGTCACGAGCCCGATCACGACGGCGGCGGCGGGATCGACCGGGACCGGCCCGCTCGACCCGGCGACCGTCGGGAGGAGCAGGTAGGCGACAACAGCCGCGACGGACGCGAACCAGACCATGAGCGGGGAGATGGTCCACAACCATGCCGCCGGTCGTTCCCACCACGACGGCGGGTCGCTGGGGTCACGCTTGCGGCCCGGCGCAGCGTTCGGCGTTTGCCTGGCCGCGTCCGCGGTCGGAGCAGGACTGGTCATCAGTCGGCCTGTCTGGAAACCGGCGCGAGGGTTGATCAGCCTCCTTCGCGTCCGACGACATGATCCTGCGAGATGCCCGTCACGACGGCGTCTCCCCTCGGGTGCCGTCTCGACGGCCGCGCCGGCCGAGGACGTCGCGACATCGGCCGGTCACAGCCGAGTCGTCGCGCGGCGAGTCGACGTCGGGTCACTTGGCGAGCCGGGTCGCGGCCGGATGACGATGGTGACCGCGCTCTCCGCCCGAGATGCTCCGGGGGTCACTCAGACCATCAATGCCGGAGTCACCATGACCGCGTTCGTTCTCGAGCCACAGCCCTTCCGTCGCCCATCGCCCGAGGTCACGGTCCTCGTCGGCCTCGTATCCGTCGTCGCCGTGCTCACGTTGTTCGTGGCCGGGGTGACCTTCTTCGGCCTTGCGATTGCGTTCCCGATCGCGGGGCGGCTCATGGACTCCTGGTGGCTCTTCGCGGGACTCGCGATCGCGTCGTTCGCCGGCGCGGCCGTGGTCGCCGGGAAGGCGACCGGGTTCCTGTCGCGCGACGACTGATCCTGTTCGAGAGCGACGGACCTACCCGCCGGACGCCGCCGGTTGCGCCTGCGGCGGCGGCGTCGCGAGCGGCGTGTCGAGCCGGATCGAGTCGATGACCGCCTGGAGCTCCGCGAGATCGGCGGCGGTCGCGGCATCAGTCCACGCCGCGTCGACGGCGATCACGCGTCGCCCGACCTGCATCAGCCAGACACGGTTGTGCTCGGGTCCAGACGCGAACTCGAGGCCGAGCCACGGACTGCCGACGATGTCGCCGCATCCCGTTCCACAGACCTGGGCGGGAATCTTGAACAGGGTGTAGTCGGTCGGGCTGCAGGCGGTCGGCAGCGTCACGAGATAGTCGGCAGTCGTGGCATCCCGGTTGCCGATGGTCGCGGCGCGCGGCCCCGCCGTCAGCTCGACGAGCTTGCCGAGCGCCGTCGTGACGGCCTCGGGCGTCGTCGCGGCCGGTGTCGCCGGCAGCGTCCGCTGGCAGACATCGGTGACCACGTCCGCGACCGGGAAGAACTTCACCGTCATCCGGTCGTTCTTCACGATGTTGATGTCGCGGGCCAGCCAGCCGTCGGGCACGGTGAACGTGAACAGGAGACTCGGGTCCCAACTGAGGCTGGTCGAGTAGGTGCCGGCGGCGAGCCGAGCCGGCCATGCGTACGCGACTGCGGACGGGCTGACGGTCGGCGTGCTGGCGGCTGGCGACGGGCTGGCCGACGGCGTGGGAGCGGGCAGGACGCCTGGGCCGGAGCCGCCTGAGCGGAACACGGTGATCCCGATGACCGCGGCCACGATGACCGCGGCCGCTCCCACCCCGAGGCGGGCCAGGTTCGACATGTGAGGGTTCCTCCACGGGCGGATCGCCCGTTGTCGTGTTCGTTCGGTGCGCGCGTCGACGGCCTCGAAGCTGCGGTGAGGCAGCTCCGTCGGACCCTCGGCGAGCCAGGCGCGGATGAGCTGATCGGGATCGCGGGACGCGGTCATGCCGGGCGCTCCTGGGTCGATGGCGTTCGCGCGTCGGCCTCCAAGCTGGCCCGCATCGCGAGCGTGGCGTGATGGAGCCGCGACTTGACCGTGCCAAGCGGGATCCCGACCCGCTCCGCGACCTCGGCCAGCGACAGGCCGAGGTAGTGATGGAAGACGAGGACCGTTCGCTGCTCGACGGTGAGCCTGCGGAAGGCGCGGTCGAGCTGGTCGCGGTCGTCGACGGTGAGGATATCGGTCGGTTCCGATGGGCCCGCCATCGGCAGGGCGTGGATGTCGGGCGACCAGCGGCGCCGCTGTCGCGACATCTCGTAGCACTCGTTGGTGAGGATCCGGTGGAGCCAGGGCTCGAAGCGGTCGGGGTCGCGCAGGCTCGGCAGCTCACGCCACGCCTGGACCAGCGCGGCCTGGGCGGCCTCGTCCGCGAGATCGACGTCGCGCAGGATCCGGAACGCGATCGCCATGCACCGGTCGCCGACAAGCCTAGCAAGGGTGCCGAAGGCCTCGACGTCACCCTGCCTCGCCTGGTCCACGAGCGCTCGATGCACCCGTCCACCTCGTGCTCGATGCGCTCAGCCGAGCGCAATCAGACTAGAGACCCGTGGGCACGGCGAAAGGTTCAATCGCGGGCCGACGGTGACGAGACGCTCTCGACATCCCGGCGACACCGACCGGCCGCCCGCTGTGGGTCATGCTGTGAGCGAGCCGGTCGCATGCCCATCCGGCCGCGTCGGGAGCGGAGGTCGGAACCGATGATCAAGATCTGGAGCGAGCTGCCAGTCGCACGCACGCGAGAACAGCTGACCGACCTCGCGACCCTGATCTGGGTCGCCTTCTGGGGCAACCTCGTCTGGCAGCTCTTCCAGTTCCTCATCGGGTTCGCCGGGGTCGGCCGGGCCGTTCAGGCGGGCGGCCAGAACATGATCGAAGGCGGTCGAAGCCTCGGCGACTCGCTCGCGGGCCTGCCGGTCGTCGGCAGCCAGGTGCGGGATCTCGCCAGCGGCGCGTTCGCCGCCGGTGGCGGGCCGATCTCCACGCTCGGCACGGGCCTCGAGCAGTTCATCACGATCGTCTCGGTCGTGCTCGCGTTGCTACTCGCGCTCGTGACAATCGGCCCGTGGCTCATCCGCTACGTCCCCTGGCGTCGGGACCGGCTCAACCGGGTGCGGTCCGCCCATCGCGCCATCCGGACGGCCCCTGATACCGACGCCGGGATCGAGAGGACGCTGGCGATGCGGGCCATGGCGCGGCTCGACTACACGACCCTGCTCGACTTCACGCCGGACCCGATCGGTGACTGGACCTCCGGGCGCCACGACCGGCTTGCCCGGGCGGAGCTTGCCAGCGTGGGGCTTCGACCGTAAGGCAAGTCGCTGGATCCCGAGACCCCCTGGCCGGCCGAGCTGGTCGCGGTCGTCCACGGTGAGGATGTCGGTTGGTTCCGATGGGCTCGCCATCGGCAAGGCGTGGATGTCGGGCGACCAGCGGCGCCGCTGGCGCGACATCTCGTAGCACTCGTTGGTGGGGATCCGGTGGAGCCAGGGCTCGAAGCGGTCGGGATCGCGCAGGCTCGGCAGCTCACGCCAGGCCTGGACCAGCGCGGCCTGGGCGGCCTCGTCCGCGAGATCGACGTCGCGCAGGATCCGGAACGCGATCGCCATGCACCGGTCGCCGACAAGCCGGGCAAGGGTGCCGAAGGCCTCGACGTCACCCTGCCTCGCCTGGTCCACGAGCGCTCGATGCACCCGTCCAAGGGTTCAATCGCGGGTTCTCGACGGCCACGAGACGCCGGCGGTCGACCATGTCGATCCGCATCGTGCGAGACGCGAGCGTTCCCGTCGCCGCGTATGTTCATCCCGGCATGACGGACCATCCTGGCCCCGAATTCGACGTCTTCCTGTCCTACGCACGGGCGGACGACCCGGCCTTCAGGGACGCGCTCGTAGCGGGCCTTGCTCGCGAGAACGTCCGGATCTGGTTCGACCGCGAGTCGCTGCCCAGCAGAGGGACGACCTTCCACCAGGAGATCCGCCGAGCCATCGAATCGAGCACGAGGCTGCTCTTGCTGGTCGGGCCGGACGCCTTGGCCTCCGAGTACGTCTCCCAGGAGTGGGGGTTTGCCGACGACCTGGGCGTGGCCGTCGTCCCCCTGCTGCGATCCGGCACCTTCGGTGACATCCCGGAGCGCATCCGTGCCTACAACTCGGTGGACGCCAGGCCACCGAAGACAATCGATGTCGTGGTTGCCGAGCTGGTTCGCCTGCTCTCCGAACCGGTGCAACCGCTCGGGATCACCTATCTGGTGCCACCCGCCCCGCCGCACGCGCTGGAGCGACCGGACCTGCAGGAGCGCCTGTGGCTTGCCCTCGGCTTGGACCGCCAGCGCCCGGAAGATGCCGGCCGCGCGCCTCGCAGCGCGGGACTCTACGGCGTGTCCGGATCCGGCAAGAGCACGGTCGCCGCCGCGTTCGCGCGCTCGATCCGCAGCCGACGCGCGTTCCACCATGGCGTGGCCTGGTTGACGTGCGGACCGACCTTCCAGCCCCTGACCGGTGCGCGCTCCGTGCTCGAGCATGTCGCCACCGGCGCGCGGCTCCCAACCAGGGTGGACGAGATCCCGGTCGCCCTCGCGGAGGGACTCGCCGGGCGTGAGGCGCTCATCGTCCTCGACGACGTGCGCGACGCCGAGCACGCGGCCGCGTTCGTGAGCGCCGTCGGCCCCGGCGGACGCGTGCTGCTCACGACACTCGATCAGGCGATCGCGACCGCGTTGGGCGCGGCTGATATCGCGGTCGACCAGCTCGACGAGGCGTCCTCGCGACGCCTGCTCGAGGGCTGGGCGAACGGTCCCCTTCCGCCCGAGGGCGACGCGGTGGTCGCCGCCACCGACGGTCTCCCATTCGCCCTGGCGATCATCGGCGCCATGGTCCAGAACCGGGTGCCGTGGCCGCGCGTCGTTGAGGCCCTCGATGCTCGCCGACTCGACCTCGTCAAAGCCAGCTTTCCCGGCTACCCGTACCCCAGCCTGCTGCGCGCGTTGGCCGCGTCGTACGACGCGCTGGCGGTCGACGATCCTCAGGCCGCCGCGTGCTACCTCGAGCTCGCTGCCTTCCGTCCCGGCGCCGAGCTGACCGAGAGCGTCGTTGTCCGGCTCTGGTCCCGGCCGGGCCGCCTCGCGCCGCTGGATGCCTCACTGGTCCTGCCGCTGCTCGAGCGGCGGCTCCTCATCTCGCGGCGCGCGTCCCCTGACGGTGACCGCTTCGTCCTGCACGGCCTTCAGGAAGACTTCGTTCGTCTCGAGTGCCCGCAGCCCGCCGAGCTGGAGGCCGCGCTCATCACGAGCTATCGGGTCGAGAAGGGTGCCGGCAGCTGGTCGGCCTTGCCCGACGACGGCTACGTCTTCGACCACCTCGTCGCCCATCTCGCGGCGCTGGGCGAGCGCACCGAGCTGCTCGAGGTCGTCGATGCGGGATGGGTTCGTCGCCAGCTGCTGCGACGAGGTGACCTGGCCCAGGCCCTGGACGACGTCTGGGTCGCACTCGATGTCGGCGCGACCCCTCCGGTCGACCTTCCGACGATCGCGGAGCTGAGCTTGCTGGCCGGCCAGCTCGCGGCGACGCTCCGGGAGGCGCCGCCATCGCTCGTCGGCGCCATCGCAGAGGCGGGGGACGTGGACCAGGCGCTGCGATGGGCGGCAGACAATCCGGATCCCGCCTTGCGGTTCGACGCCCTCGTTCGCGTCGCCGAAGCCCTGATCGGTCGCGGGGAGGTCGTTCGTGCCCGCCAGGTGATCCACGGTGCCGCGACCACCATTCCGCTCCTCGGGGGTGTCGTCGAGACCGGCCTGCTCCCCGGCATGACCGCGTTGAACGCCGTCCATGTGCTCGTCAACTTTCCCGCGCCCGATGAGTGGCAAGGCACGAACGCCGAGAACGTCGCCCTCGCCACGATCCCGGTCGATGCCGTCACTCGGCTCGCTCCGATCGCCGGACGTGCCGCGGCAATCGCGGAGCTGGCGGCAATCAGCCACCCGTTCTGGGAGCTCTACGGGCACCTCATCCCCCTGGTCGCCGTGGAGCGGCTGGCGGACGAAGGAGACACGGACGTGGCCGGGTCGCTCCTCGACGCGATCCCGACCGAGTCGTTCGAGGACAAGAGTCTCGACGATGACCTGGCCCATGCCGCCCGCTACCGGCGCGCGGTTGCGGAGGCGGCGCTGCGACGGTTCGACGTCGCTCGCAGCACCATCCAGACATTGCCGGACGGGTACCTGGACGTCGCGAACCGTGGCCTCGCCAAGCACCTCGCCGCGGCAGGACAGGCCGACGCCGCGCTCAACATCGTCGAAGGCATTCGCGGCGAGACCGACCGTCACCAGGCCATCGTGGATGTGATCGAAGCCACAATCGAAGGAGCCGAGCCAACTGCATGTGAGGCCGTGGCGACGTACGTATTCGACCGTGACTGGGCGGTCGCCGCGGCGTGGCTGCGTGCAGCTGGCGGCGATCCAAGCCTCGGCCTCTTCTTGCTCGACGGGAACCCGACCGATGATCTTGGTTTGGGTCTGGGCGTCCGGCTGGCAAGGATCGAACTACAGCAGGACCACACAGACAGTGCCGTCACCATCGCACGCCGACTCGAGCCAATGGCCGTGCGCCTCCTCGGCAGGCAGTGGTTCGCGCCCGAGACGATCGATGTCGACGCACGGAACGCATCCTCGGCTCGGGGCCTGCTCTCGCTCCTCGCTCGAACCGGTGAGCCGATCCCCGAAGACGTCACGGCATTGGCGATGCTGGTCGAGGTCCAGTCCGGCGGCCTGGCCGACTTCAAGCTCTCGCTGATCGTCGACCTCGTGATCGCCGGCAGGTTCGGCGAGGCACGAACGCTCGCCGACACGAGCGCCTTCCCGGGCGGCCGCGTCCTCGGGCTCGCGGCTGCCCTCGCCGTGTCGGATCCAGCCGCACCCGTCGAGGAACGGCGATCCGCCGCAACGGACCTGATCGAGGCCCTCGAGGGCATCCCGGCAACCCGAACGCTGGACGCGGCCCTCGGCGCCACGATGCGGGCCCTCATCGGGGACGACCTTCTCGACGAGGCCGCCCGACTCGCGGAGCGGCTGCGGTCGAATCCGGGCCTGTGGTCCGCGGTCGGCGACTGGGCAGCCCACCGAGCCCGGACCGGGCAGCCACAGGACGTCCGCGAGCTCGTGCGGCGACTGCTCATCGAGCGACCGCTCCAGGTTCCTGATGCCCGGCTTCGAGCTCGCGTCCTGTCCGCCGTCGCGAGGAGGCGGCTCGAACCAGCCGCCCAGCTCGCCGCAACGTCGACGCTCCTCGGCGACGTGGCGGCGGCCGCGAATGCGCTGGACGTCGTCTTCGAGGTGGTCGACGTCCAGGCGAGTCGCCTGGGACTCGAAGCCGCCGGCGCGTTCGCGCGGGGCGTCGCTGCCGGACCTGCACTCGAGCTCGCCGAAGCCCTGCTCAAGGATGGGTCGACCCAGTGGGAAGGCGAACCGACCGAGCAGGAGGTGGTCGCCGCGACGGCAATCCATGCGGTCGCCTCCGCCGGCATGGTGCTCGCGAGCGTCCGTGCGGGTGACCGACGGCAGGCCAGGGCGTGGCTGAAACGGACGGAGGCACGCGCTCGGCTGGCCGAATCGTCCTCCTCGATCGCGGACGTGTCGGCCGCAATCGCGAAGTACGTCGATACGGCCCGTGCGGCACTCGATCGCGCGGTCGCCGATGACGATCCGGACGTGGTTCCGGCGGTGGCCTGGCTCCTCTGGGAATGGGGGCTGCACGCGCAGGCCGTCAAGTACGCCCAACTCGCGCTCGGCGCGCTTCGCGGCCTGGGCATGGGCCCAGGCACAGGCACACGAATCGTCACCGTCGAGGCCCTCGAACGCCGACAGGGCTTGATCGCCGCGGCCATCGCCAGCCTCGGAGCGGTCCTGGCCATGGATGCCGCAGAGCGCGGGCTCACCGACCAGGCCGAGGCTGCGGCCGAGGCCATGGCCGGGGTGACGTCCGCTTACGGCTGGCTTGCCCTCACCCTCGCCGAGCGCGCCGAGATCAACGCGCGCCTCGCCGTGGGGCTCCAGCACAGCGGTGACCTCGAGGCCGCTCGCGAACAGCTTGGTCAAGCGACCGTCTCAGCTGGGGACCTGGCCCGTCGAGGAGAGCTGGCGCCGTTCCGGCGCCTGTGCCAGGCGCTGCTGAGCGTGCTCCCACCGGAAGAGGCGACGTCCGTCTGGCTCGACTGGCTCCTCGCCGCCGCCGAATCCGGCGCCAACGATGCGCTCGTGCTCGTCGCGGACTATGTCCGGTGGCTCCCCGAGGCGGATCTCGCCGGCGTGGTGGTCGACGCGGAAACGGGGAGGCTGCTGTCGGCGTAAGCCTGGATGGAGCAGGGGGTCGTCCTCCCGAAATGCCACCCCCTGAGCCGTCATCAGGCCTGGGAGCGCGGCTCCAGGCGGTCGAGGCGCAACGGACGGGGTGGTGGGGAGCAGGACAAGATGCGCAAGTACGTCGCGCGCCGGGCATCGGCCCGCCGCTCCGCCGGCCGCCCTCATTCGAGCGGGCGCATCGATCGCGGCGGAATCCCGATCGCCTAGGTCCTGCGCCAAGATGGCACCGGGAGGCTCGGCATGGATGCAGCGCTCGTGTCGTTCGGCGAGATCGAGATCGATGGTCGACGGTTCAACCATGACGTCGTCATCGAGCAGGGTCGGGTCCGCAAACGCAAGAAGGGTCCGTCGAAGGCCTACCGCGACCGATACGGCCACACCCCGCTCTCGCCGGAGGAGGCGATCCCGTGGTCGGGGCGGCGGCTCATCGTCGGGACCGGAGCGTCGGGTGCGCTGCCGGTCATGCCGGAGCTCCTTGCGGAGGCGGCCCGTCGGGGTGTCGAGGTCGTGAGCCGGCCGACGGCAGAGGCCTGCGCGCTGCTGGCGGAGCTTCCCGATGACGAGGTGGCGGCGGTCCTCCACGTGACCTGCTGACGCCATGGCGATCGATCCGCCCGAAGACATCGAGCTCGAGCTCGTCGAGAGCAGCGACGATCTCGCTCTCGCCGGTGGCCAGGGAGGGACCGAGCCCGACGCGCTGGCATTCGCCTTCGATGGCGAGCTCTGGTACTGGCGCGGCCCGGCGCCGTACCACTTCGTCACTGTGCCACCCGATGCCGCACGTGCCATCGGACGCGTCGCGGCCGACGTCACCTACGGTTGGGGGATGATCCCGGTCAGCGTCCGGGTCGGGGCGAGCGCCTGGGAGACGTCGCTGTGGCCGAAGGACGGCGGCTACGTCCTGCCGATCAAGGACGCCTTCCGCAAAGCCGAGCAGCTCGCTCTCGGTGACATCGTCGCCGTGAGCCTTGGCGTCCGCCGCTGACCGTGGACCGGGGCTCCGCCAGCCCCTGGCTCAGTCCGGCGGCTCGGGCTCGACGGCGAACCGGTCCAGGACGATCCGCTGCGGGGTGTCGCCGGCCTCCTCGAGGGCGGCCTCCAGCGCGAACAGGTCGTCGACCTTGAGGGGCAGCGGTGCCTCGTCCGGCTGGTAGGTCGTCCCGTACTCGTACAGCTCGCCCGGTCTCGAGCTCATCTCGATGTGGGCGCCGAGGATGTGCCGGATCGGCCGGCTCGCCTCGGCCTCCGCGCGGGCGAGGGCGGCGATCCGCCGCGTGCTCTCCCGGAACGCGAGCCAGTCCCGGGCGAAGAGCCAGCCCGGGTAGAGCGCGTCGCCGCTCAGCAGGAGGCCGCGCGAGCGGTCGAGGAGCGTCACGTGGTCCGGGGCGTGGCCGGGGGTTGGCAGGACCTCGATCGGCCGGTCGCCGAGATCGAGCGTCGCCTGCCCCGTCGGCCAATCGGCGATCCCGAAGAACGCGGCCACCGCGTCAGCGCCGATCCCGGCGAGCGAGCCCGCCGGGAGATCCGCGAACTGACCGTCGCCCGCCCGATGGTCGCCGTGGCCGTGCGAGTGGCCGACGATCAGCCGAGGAAGTGCACCGTGCCGCGGTCCCCGCGACGCGATGATCTCGTCCACGGTGTGCCGGAGCGGGAAGAGGTCCGGGTCCGCGGTCGCGCCGGTGTCGTGCAGCAGCACCGTGTCCTCGCCGAACAGCAGGTACAGGAACGGCGCCTCGTAGTTGACGCACTTGCCCTGGCGGAGGACGTACGTGTCCTCGTCGAGGGAGACGACCTGGATGGGCGGGTCGGTCGACTGCTCGCAGTCGGCGGCGCCGTGGATCCACCGGACGGCGGACAGGTCGGTCGGGGACACCGTCTCAGGATATCGGTCGGTCGGCGGGGTCTCCCGACGGCGTTAGCCGGACCTCGGCGGCCACGCGACCCGAGCGCTCGATCGATACCCGGCCGGCCGCGCGGCCCGCGCTGACCGAGTAGTCGCCGAGCCAGCCCGAGAACCGGACGCGGCCGGCCTCGTCGGTGCGCAGGTCGGTCGGCGGCAGCCACCACTCGCCCTTGATCAGCCCGCGCAGCGCCTCGAACGACGGCCTCGTCGAGCCGTCGGCGCGGATCAGCCCGGTCGGGGCGTTGAGCCAGCCGCCGTCCTGGATGTCCCACCACGTGATCGACGCGACGGCCGGGTGGGCGACGAGCGTCCGGTAGTGGCTGACGAGCTCCTCGGCCTGGCGGACCTCGCCCTCGGGCGTCGTCGGCCAGTCGTCGACCTGCCAATCGTTGAGGTCGACAACGTCGGCCGACATCAGTTCGCCCGAGACGAGCGTGCTCTCGGTCCAGTGGAGTGGCAGGCCGAACCGGGCGAACCGCTCGAGGACTCCTGGGTCCGCTCGACACCCCACCCAGCTCTGGTGCACGTGCGACTGGATGCCGATGGCATCGATCCGGACGCCGGCCGCGAGGCTCTCCTCGATGACCCGCTCGTACTCGGCCGACACGTCGAAGTCGTTGAGCAGGAGCGTCGCGCCGGGGTTAGGCGTGCGCGCCGCCTCGAACATCATCCGGATCAGCTCGACTCGGCCGACCGCCTGGGCGAGCCTCGTGATGCCGTTCCGCTCGGCGGTGAAGACCGGCATGATCACCACCTCGTTGACGACGTCCCAGGCGTCGATGAGCCCGGCGAAGTCGCCGACGTCGCGGCGGATCCGGGCCAAGTGCAGCTCGCGGATCTCGTCGACCGGCAGCTCGGTCAGCCACGCCGGCGAGACCGTGTGCCAACACAGCGGGTGGCCCTTAACCCAGACGCCTCGGTCGACGAACCAGCGGGCGGCGGCGCGGAGCCGGTCGGTGTCGGGATGGCCGCGCTCGGGCTCGAAGCGGCCCCAGTAGAAGGCGAGCGTCGGGCTGTTGAACAGCTCGAGCCAGTGGCCGAGGAGCTGTTCCGTGGCTTCTTGGCGGTCCGCCTCGAGCTCGCCGGCCGCGAGCTCGATCGCCTGGAACCCGGTGCAGCCGAAGCGGAACGAGTGGTCGACCTGGGCGACGACGACGTCGGTGTCGGCAACCGGCATGTCGTCCGCGTCCAGGACGGTCAGCTCGACGTCGGCCACTCGGTGTTCGTTCAAGAGCGCTCATCCTATGGGCCTGCGGATGTACGCGAACAGAGTCTCGGCAGGCGTTGTAGACATGGCCGTTCGAGCGACTCACGGGTGCATCGGGGTCGGGCCCGTCCCGCCCGCGGGTTGAGCTCAAACCCAGCGCGAAACACAGGAATGCCCGACCGAAGGTCGGTGGAAGACACGTCCTCGTCTCCTATCGGACCCGGCGTTGGCACCGTGCCGGCTTGAGGAAACCGATGGTTGCCGCGCCTTCAACGAGCCGGGACTCTCAGGCGCTCTGGATAGGTTGTCGAGCTTGTTCTCGACGCCTCGAATTGTACTCGAATCGGGCCGGAATCCGCCTGCGTAAGACGACGTATTGAGCACGATTCGGGCCCCGAGTCGGCCCTCTTGCGAGCGTCAAATCGGCCAGATTCGTGGCCATCGCGGGCGTCGGAATTCCGACGAGGCGGATCGTCAACGACCCCCGACCGCCCAGCGGGCCAGGCGAAGGCCTATGGGCAGAAGTACGGCGGAGCCCCGAACTGGATCGCCCGGTTGTAGAGATAGAGCCGATACGTCGCGAGGTCCTTCTTGGTCGCCGTGTAGCTCGAGTCATCGTGGAGCGGCAACCACGGCGGGCGGATGTAGACATCGCGGTTCGTGTCCGTCAACGTCGCGTTCGGGTCGCCCTGCTTCGCCTTCCACTCGCCCTCGGTCACCGGAGTGGTGAACAGCGACGGGTCGATGACCATCCGGTTGTCGCACCACGGCCAGCCACGAACGCAGATCGTCGGCGCGACGTGCCAGCCCCAGTGCACCAGGCAGCCGGGCTTGTTCGATGACGCGACGAGCAGGTTCCCGTCGATCCAGACCTTCGCCGGGTTGAACCCCAACCCGACCATGAGCCGGCACATCTCGTTGGCGCGAGCCCAGCAGCCGTCGTCCGGATACTTGAAGGGGATGCAGGGCACGGGGACCGTCAGCGGGTTGCAGCTGGTTGCCGCCATCGCATTGAAGATGGCCTGGGCCTGACTGCGGCTGGGGCAGTGCCACCACCACCACGGGTAGCAGACCCACCACCAGAGGGTCTTCAGTGGCCAGACGACCGAGTCCCACCAGCGCTTCGGCCGGATCGGGATCGGCTCATCCCCCGGCTCGGGAAAAGGGGGCAGCGGCCGGTCAGGGTCGGGCGTGAAGTCCCGGATGTCGATGATCCGGCCTTCGAAGTCCTCGACGAGCAGGATGGGCCGGCGAGCGTCGAAGGCCGTGCGCAGGTGGCGCTCCAGCTCCTCGAACCCCTCCGTGCCGGTGGTGAGGATGTGTCGCGCGTGCGAACGCTCGAAGTCGACCTCGACGCCGCCGCCCGGACCCGAGGTTTGCCTGATGGACACGACTCGCCCGACGAGCGGGATCAGGAGACGCTCGATCGACCCGGTCGCCGGGTCGAGCTCGATGTAGGCGGGCTGACCCAGCGTCGCGAGCCCGTCGAGGACCGTGGCGAAACCCACCGATCGGCGGTCCTCCGGGTCGAGGCGGACCCGACGGTCGCCGCCCAGGTCGACGGTGAGACCGCCTTGGGCGGCGATCGCCTCGCCGATGTCGCGACCCGCGAGCGGAGGATCGAACTGGATTCGCGTCGCGACGATCGCGTCGGGGTTCGGCACTGCTCACCTCCCGTGGCGCCGGACGCTAGCAGGTCGTCGTTGGCTGGCCGTCGCCCAGGCCGAACCATGCCGATCCGAACGGAGCGGACGCCAACGACTCCCGACGGCCACTGCAGGACGGGGGGTCCGCATCAGGACGTAGGGAAGGTCAACCGCGAGCGATCAAGCCGGGCCTGACCGTTGCGCCGCCGGTACAGTACGGCGCGTGGAGCGGTACGAGATCTCGGTCGCAGCCGAGCGAGCCGGGACGACCGTCGAGGAGCTGCGTCACCTCGTCGAGCTGGGGATCCTCCAGCCCGACGCCGATGGTCGGTTGTCCGACGGCGACATCCGGCGCGTCGGCGTCATCCGGAGGCTGGTGGCCGCGTCGATCCCGCTCGATCTCCTCGCGAGCGCGCTGCGAAGCGGCGACCTCTCGCTCGACTTCATCGACGATCCCGCCTACAGCCTGTTCGCCTCGTTCGCCAGCGAGACGTTCGAGGAGCTGAGCGCCAGGACCGGCGTCCCGATGCACCTGCTCGTCGCGATGCGCGAGGCGACCGGCTCAGGCGTGCCGGATCCGGCGAGCCGCGTTCGCGAGGACGAGATGGCGATCGTTCCGGCAATCGAGTTTCAGCTGGCCCGTGGGTTCCGGGAGATCACGGTGGAACGCAATCTGCGGGTGATGGGCGACAGCCTCCGGCGGATCGCCGAGACCTCGGGCGACACCTGGCGCACGGAGGTCATGGGGCCGCTGTTCGCGGCGGGCTACACGTCGAAGCAGGTCGGGGAAGCCTCGAACGAGGTGTCGCGAGCGTGGACGCCGCTCGACGCGCAGGCGCTCCTGGCGATCTATCGCGCTCAGCTCGTCCACGTCTGGATGGCCAACATCATCGCCGGAACGGAGAGCATGCTCGCCAGCCTCGGGTTGCACGATCGACTCGACCACGCGCCGGCCATGTGCTTTCTCGACATCACGGGATACACCCGACTCACCCAGGAGCGGGGTGATGCGGCGGCCGCCGATCTGGCTACGAACCTGGCGAGGCTCGTGGAGCGCACCTCGGTCAAGCACGGCGGACGACCGGTCAAGTGGCTGGGCGACGGGGTCATGTTCTTCTTCAAGGATCCCGGCCCGGGGGTGGTTGCCGCCCTGGAGATGGTTGCGGGCGTGGCCGAGGCCGGGCTGCCGCCGGCGCACGTCGGGCTGCACGCAGGCCCCGTGGTCTACCAGGAAGGCGACTACTACGGGCAGACGGTGAACCTCGCCTCGCGGATCGCGGACTACGCTCGGCCGGGCGAGGTCCTGGTCAGCCAGGAGGTCGTCGACGCCGCCGGGCGGGTCGGACGTCGCCTTCCGCGAGATCGGCCCGGTGGAGCTCAAGGGCGTGGGTGGCGCGATGCGTCTGCACGCCGCGTCCGCGCCCGCGTGATCGACGGGGATCGTTGGCCAGGCCGCGCGGCGGGGTGACCGCGTGATGCCGGACGACGAGCTGGTCGCCCTCGAGCACGAGAACTGGATCGACTACCTGACGGGTGTCGTTGCGCTGCTGCCGCGGCGCGGAGGTGAACCGTGGCGGCGGGGTGGTCTCGATCCTGACCGGCCTGCCGTTCGACTGGCTCAACCAGGTCCTGATCGAGCGCGACGCCGCAACCCCTGCCGGCGTCCTCGCCGCGGTGGCCAGGGCGCGCGAGCGGGGCGACCCCTTCCTGGTCCGCCTGCGCGCCGGCATCGACGATCGGTTCGTCCCGATTCTCCACGGGGCGGGACTGGCCCTCGGGTGGGACGTGACCTCGCCGCCCGGGATGGTCGCGTTTCCGATCGACGACGACGCGATCGCCGGGAAGATGCCGGCGGAGCTCGAGATCCGGCGGGTGACTGACGCCACCGGCATCGACGTCCACTGCGAGACCCTGACTGCCGGGTTCGGATCGCATCCGGCGGTCGCCTCGGGCACGACGTGCCTCGACCTCATCGGTCGGCCGGGGTGCGTCGTCTACGTGGGCTACGCGGACGGTCAGCCGGTGGTGTCCGGGCTGGGCTGGCGCACCGGCCGGACCATCGGCGTCTTCAGCATCGCGACGATCGAGTCGGCCCGCAGACGCGGGTACGGGACCGCGATGACGGCGCGGGTCGTCCGCGACGGCGTGGCCGCCGGTTGCGACGTCGCGGCGCTGCAGGCGAGCGAGATGGGCCGACCGATCTACGAGCGCCTGGGCTTTCGAGCCGTCGTCACGTACGTGGCGTATGTCGATCGCCGCTCGGCGGCCTGAGGCCGCAGACCCTCCATCGGATGTCGTAGGCTCCGATCGCCCACAGCCAGAGGGACGCCACGATGATCGAGAACGTCACGCCGGGCCCGCACGGGCCGCTCGCCAACGTCCTCGCCGTCCGCGGGGGCACGGCCGAGGGTGCTGCCGGGCTCGAGCACCGCGAGGCCCTCATCTACACGCTGGGCAAGGCCGCCGAGCTCGAGCACCTGATCATGCTCCAGTACCTGTTCGCGGCGTTCTCGCTGAAGCAGCACGCCCGCGAGGGCCTGTCGGCGGAGACGCAGGAGGCCGTCGAGCGCTGGCGCACGACGCTGTTCGCGATCGGCGCCCAGGAGATGCTCCACCTCGCGCTCGTCCAGAACCTCCTGACGGCCGTCGGGGCCGCACCGCGCTTCGCCCGTCCGAACTTCCCGATGCCCGCCTACAGCTATCCGGCGGGCGTCCGGATCGAGCTGCTGCCCTTCGGCGAGGCGGCGCTCCGCCACTTCGCCTTCCTCGAGCGGCCCGAGGGCATGGACGTCGACGACGCCGAGGGGTTCGAGGCGATCGCGACAGGCCATCGCCCTGCCGCACGACGAGGGCGACGAGATCGTCCCGCACCTGCAGGAGTTCGACACGATCGGCCAGCTCTACCGGTCGATCCAGGCCGGTCTCGAGCATCTCGCCGATCGGATCGGACCCGAGCGGCTCTTCATCGGGCCGGCGAACGCCCAGGCGACCGAGGAGCACTTCCGGTGGAAGGAGCTCGTCGCCGTCACCGACCTGGCGTCGGCAACGCGAGCGATCGACACGATCGTCGAGCAGGGCGAGGGGACCAGCGGCGAGTGGCGCGAGGCCCACTTCGGACGCCTGCTCGAGCGTCCTGGACGAGTACCTGGCGATCAAGCGCGCGGACCCGAGCTTCGAACCCGCCCGGCCGGTCGTTGCGGCCAACGTCCGCCGGCAGGCGACCGGGGTCCCGATGCCGCTCATCACCGATCCCGGAACGACGCGCTGCATGGACCTCCTCAACGTCGTCTACGAGGTCCTCCTCCAGCTCCTGTCCCGGTACTTCGCCCACACGGACGAGACGCCCGAGCAGCTCGCGGTCCTGGCGGACGTCTCCGTCGGGCTGATGTACACCGCGATCAAGCCGCTCGGGAGCGTCGTGACGACGCAGCCGGTCGGGTGGGACATGCCGGGCGTCACCGCCGGCCCGGGGTTCGAGCTGTTCTACCAGGTCGACTACCTGCTGCCGCACCGCGAGGCGGCCTGGGTGTTGATGGAGGAGCGGCTGCGCGACGCGGCGGCGTTCGCCCTCCGCTGCGGCCAGGCGTGCACGCCGGCGCTGATGGAGCCGCTGGCCAGGGCCGCGAGGGCGCTCGAGAAGGCCGCCGATCAGCTCCTGGCCGCAACATGATTGGCACCGTCCGTAACAGGACCGCCGATCGCACGTCTTGACCTCGATGGAACCCACGGGCCCGCGACGAACCACCAGGCGCCTGCCTCCGCCTCGGGCAATGGCGGCCATCGCGGCGGTCGCGATCGTCGGCGGCGTCGCGCTGGGGGCCGTCATTCGACTCGTCGACGGATCCGGCTCGTCGGCGCCCAGCGCGGCCGTCCCGTTGGCAGGCGCTAGTCCGTCCTTGCCGACGATTGCGAGATCGAGCTCGTCGGTCGTGCCGTCCAGCACGCAGCCGGCGCAGGCATCGGCGTCATCTCGTCCGGCTGCCCCGAGTCCGGCGGCCCCCGGCCCGAACCTGCCCGTCAAGGGGTCGGGTGAGGATCTCGGAACGCAGATCCAGATGGCCCCGGGCCCTGATGGCAGCCTCTACGTCGCAGTCCCGGGCCGTGGCGGCGAGGTCGTCACGCGGCTCGACCGATCGGGCAAGGCGGCGCGCGGCTGGCCGATCCTTCTTGCCGGCGTCGAAGACTGCGACCAGCTGCTTCCCGTCGAGGACGGGACCGTCCGTCTCCTCTGCCATCGGCCTCCCCCCAACAACGACGCGGCTGCCGTTCGGCGCTCCTTTGCCCTCGACGCAGCCGGTCGATCACTCCCGGGCTGGCCGGTCGACATTGACAACGGCTCGCTCGGCCAGATGGTCAATCAGAGCCTCGTCCTCCTCGTGAACCCGTTGCTCTACGTCGGTGGAGAGGCGGGTCAGTCCTGGCCCGTGAGCGTCACCACGATCGACGTCGACGGCTCTGTCGAGACGGGCGAAAACATTCAATTCGAGTGCTGCGACCTGGCCTGGGCGGTCGGGACCGATTACCTCGCCTACGGGACGAGGTATCGGGACTGGACGAGCTCGACGTCGGTCAAGACGGACGTCACCGGATTTGGCCTTGGTGGTGTGCGTCCGGGCTCGCCCACCACGATCGACGGGATCGGATCCGACCTGGCGTTCGACAGGGATCGAGGATTTGCCTATCTCGTCGTGGGCTCGCCGAACAAGCCGCCGGCCCGAACGGTCGTCCTCGACGAATACGGCGTCGTCTCTCCGTACGGGTCCGCCGAGCTGCCGATCGCCTCGACCAGCACGTCGACGAACAGCGACTATCCCGGCCCGCCGATCGTGGCTGCCGACGGCTCGACGTTCATCGTCAGCACTGCCGGCCACCGCACGGCCGTGATGGCGCTGGATCCCAATGGAAAGGCACGGACCGGCTGGCCATATCACGTCAACGTGGACATGCAGCTGACGGGCACGTGCCACTCCGGCGATACGGGCTGCGTCCAGTGGTACGCGACGCCCCAGGTCAGCGACTCGAAGGTGCTCTATCTCCTCGAGGCGGCGTCGACTCCATCGGGCGGCGGCAGCCTGATCGCCGTGGGGCCGAACGGCAAGGTCCGACCGGGCTGGCCGGTCGGGTTGCGGCGAGCGGGCTCGATGTTCTGGTCGGTCACGGTCAATCCGACCGGAGGCGTCTGGGCGCTCGCCATCGAACCCGAGGGGAAGAGCGCCTCGGCGACGATCCTGGCGATCGCGAACGACAGCACCGTTCGATTCAGGACGACGATCGTCCAGCCGTAGCGAAGCGCCCGAGCCGTTCTTCGTGGGCGACAGTCAACGACCCCCGGCCGCCCCAGCAGGCCGGGGGTCGTGACCACTGCCCGTCAGTGATGGACGGGCCGGAACTCGTGCTTGGTCACCCACTGGGCGACCTTCTTGCCGAGCTTGGCGCCCTGCTCGTCGGCGCTTCGGAAATGGAGGCCGATGAGGATGCGACCTTCGATCGCATCATGGACGTAGCCCGTGAACTTGGTGTAGCTGCGTGGGCCGAACGAATTCGTCACAGTGAACGCGACATTGTCGGTCCCGAAGAACGCCCTGGCGGCGTTCATCTGCGAAGCCGTGTAGCAGTTGTAGCCGGACGGCATGTCGGGGTAGCCCGGCGTCGGGAACAGCGATACCCAGGCGGGATCGGCGACCGTGTTCGGGTTGCCGTCCGTGGCTGCCTCCTGGATGGCTGTCTGCGGTCGCCAGAAGTCGTAGAAGTCCTTCTGGTTGAAGCAGTCGATCACCGCGTCGGCCGACGAGAAGGTCGTCATCGCGAACAGCCGAGCCTGCTGGGCGGTCGAGAGGCCGTGGCTCGTCGAGAGGGCGCGGAAGGTCGCGTTCTGCGGGCCGAACGGGTTTACGGCGATCCAGTTCGCGAGAGCTTCCTGGTCGGTGGTCCGCGTCGAGCCCACCTTGGCGCCGAGCGTCTTGACCTCGTTGAACTCTCGCGTGTATTGCTTGCTCTTCAGCGGCGGTGGCGCCTGGACCTTGAACTGGTTCGGTCGATGGAGCGAGAACGGTCGAACCTCGCCGACCCACGAGAAGACGTTGTTGCTGAGCGGCGGCACGGGCCGCCACTCGCCCGGCAGCGTGCCGACGTCGAACGTTCGGGTGCCGGTCCGGCCGTCACCGAGACGATCCGCAAGCATCACGGCGGCGGCCGCGGTCCCGACGACGATTCCGTCATTCTTGGCCGGGCCGTCCGGGATCTTGCCGAGGGACGTCGCGTACAGCGCGTCGAGACTGGCCGTGACCTGGGGCGGCGTCGTCGCGACGAGTCCGACGAGGACGTTGTGGGCGGCGGTCGCCACGGCCGCGGCCTGCGACGCGCCCGACGGTGCATGGATGTCGAGCAGATACGGCTGGTGGGTGCCGTCGATCGCGTTGACGGCGTCGTAGATCGCGCCGTGGACCATCGCGAGGTTGATCGCCGCGATCGGTGGCACCTGGCCCAGACCGGGCGCCGCCGGCGGCACCGCCGTCGGCAGGTTGCCGATCGCGTTGACCGCGTTCAGGTTCCACTCAAGGACCATGTCGGTCGGCTCGGCCGCGGAGACCGAGGCGGCAGGGATCAGCATCGCCGCCCCGAGCACGGCGACCGCCAACAGGGCGGCGAGCCGGCGCGGGATTCTCGAGGGTCGCGTGGGATGTGTCATCGACGTCCCTCCAGGGTCGTCGCGCAGGCTCAGTTGTCTGCGGCGGGACCCCTGTACCTAGTAGGGACGTCCGAGAAGTCGAAAGGGATCAATCTTTCTCGAGATTCGCGGGAGATCGAGTCCGCGAACCTCCCTCGGCCGTCGTCGAGCCACAGACGGGGAGCGCCTCATCCTCTGATAGATTTGCCGGGTGGTCAGCCAGCATCGCCGGTTCGAGCTCCTGGACGTCGTCCTGGGCGACATCCCGATCGGGCGCTGCACGATCGACCAGTGGCAGGACGATCGCGGCGAGACGCAGTGGTCGGCCAGGGTCCTGATGGAGCGCGCCCACGGGTCCACGTCGGGGCAGCTCATCGGCCGGACGCGTGAGGGTGGGTTCCTGACCGGGCCCGCCACGGTCGCCGGCCACCAGGATGGCCCGAGAGGCGCGCACGTGGTGCTCGTTGAGCTCCACGGCACGGGTCCGCTCGTCCGGACGACCGATCCGGCGGACGCGCCCGATCCCGCCCCGGAGACCGACCCCGCCGCACCCAGTCCCTAGCCGGCGGCCTCGAGCTCAGTCCAGGTCCGGATCGGCATCTGCGGCTCGTAGACCGCAAAGGTGGCCTTGCCGGCGGCCTTCGCCGCGTACATCGCGGCGTCGGCCTGGGTGAGCAGATCTTCGGCGGTCGCATGGCGGTCCGCGGCGAGGGCGATCCCGATCGAGCCGCCGACGACGAGTGAGCGGGCGCCCAGCTGGAACGGCCGGCGCAGCTCGCGGAGGATCCTTTCGGACGAGGCGATCGCCCCGTCCTCGCCGCCGACGCCACCCAGGAGGACCGCGAACTCGTCGCCGCTCTGGCGAGCCACGACGTCCTCGCCCCGAACGGCGCCGGCGAGGCGCTGCGCGACCTGGATGAGGATCTCGTCACCGGCGGCATGGCCGTAGCTGTCGTTGACCCGCTTGAAGTCGTCGAGATCGACGAACAGAAGGGCCACTGTGCCGGGTGTCCGACCATGTCGGGCGAGGGCCCGTTCGAGGTGGTCGCGGAGGAGCACCCGGTTGGCCAGCCCGGTCAGTGGATCGTGGAGAGCGTCGTGGATCAGCTTCGACTCGAGCCGCTTCCGGTCGGTCACGTCGACGAGCAGGCCCTGCGAGACGGGATGTCCGCTGCGGGTGTCGTCGGGCATCGTGTAGGCCTCGTCGCGGACCCAGATCTCGGTGCCGTCACGGGCGAGCATCCGGTACTCCGCGCGGAGCGGCTCGCCGGTCCGCCAGTGCGTCTCGTACGCGGCGAGGGCGGCCTCGCGATCGTCGGGGTGGACGCGGCTCGGCCAGAGCTCCGGGTCGTTGACGAAGTCCTCCGGCCGGTAGCCGAGGATGCCGATGATCTGCGGGCTCATGTAGGCGAGCCGACCGCCGTCGGTGACCTCGGGATCGGCCATGTCGATGTAGACCGCGGCCGGGACATGCTCGACGAGGACCTGCAGCCGCGAGCCGGCTTCCTCGGCCTCCCTGGCCGACCGTGCGAGCGCGGCCTCCGCGTCGCGCAAGCGGTCGACGAGGACGACGGCAGCACCGAGGACGGAGCAGAGGGCGATGACGGCGGTGCTGACCAGGGTGGCCGACGCCGGTCCGGCTCCACTGCCCATCGAGGCGACGACGGCGAGCGCGGTCAGGACGAGGGCGCCGCCGAACAAACCGACGACCGCAAGGCCATCGCGCGCGCTGATCCGACCCGTGGACCCGTCCACGCGCGGAACCTACGCGCGCGACGCCGTTGTGGCTACCACCGATTCGGGCCACTCGTGAGTAGGCCCCTCCCGCTGGCGGCGTCGGATCCGACGCGACGAAGCTGGGTCCGAGGGTCAGTAGGGAAAGCACGAGGCAGACTCGACACATCCCTTCGCGCGATGTATGTTTCGTACATCATGAAGCGCACGCAGATCTATCTCCAGACGGAACAGGATCGCCGGTTGACGATGCGCGCACGGGCGACCGGCACGACCAAATCGACCGTGATCCGGGAGGCGATCGAGTCATACCTGTCCGAGCCCGAGGGCGCTGCTGCAAAGCTTGCCGCGTTCCAGGCGGCGGTCGACGCGATCGAACGGGCACCGGCGGCGCTTCCGGATGGTGCCTCGTACGTCGAGGCGATGCGCGCGACCGATGAGCGACGGGACGAGGAGATCGAGCGGCGTCGACGGTGAGCGTCCTCTGGGACACATCGATCGTCATTGACATCCTGCGGGGGCACGCGCCGGCGATCGGCTACGCACGAACGCTCGCGGGGCCCCCGAGCTGCTCGGAGATCACAAGGGTCGAGGTCCTGCGTGGCCTTCGAAGCGACGAGCGCCGACCGACGGAACGACTGTTCGGGACGATTTCGTGGATCCCGGTGGAGGAGGCAATCGCTCGACGCGCAGGTGAGCTTGGCCGAACGTGGCGGCGCAGCCACCATGGGATCGCCACCGCCGATCTGATCATTGCCGCGACCGCCGACGTCCTCGGCCTGGAGCTCGCGACCCTGAACGTGAAGCACTTCCCGCTGCCGAAGGGCCTCGCGCCGCCCTACGCCCCGTAGCGCCCGAGACGTTACCGAGCCTCGTGGCCCACGGTCAGCGGCGGCTCGTCGTCGCCGCGCCGGCCTTCGCCACGACGTCCGTCCAGAAGTCGACGGCGGCGCGCTCATACCGCAGGCCCATCGGGAGCGTCTCGCCTCGCCAGTGCTCCACGGTCCGCTGGCCCCTTCGCGGCCGATCCGGACGTCCTTCCTGGCGCTCGTCCTCGCGATAGGCGGCGAGCTTTGCCTGGTGGATGGCGAGCTGCTGCTCCGCGAGGCGAAGCCGGGCTTGTGCTGACGCCAGGTCGGCGAAGAAGAGCTGGAGGAGCCCGGGGTCGCGCAGCTCGGCCGGCGCATCGGATGGACGATCCAGCCACGACTTCAGCGCGGACGTGCCCGCCGCCGTGATCGCGAACACCCGTCGTCGTCGACCCTCGGTCTCGCGCGTCTCCGTGACCAGACCGAGCGCGGCCAGCCGGGGCGGCTCGCTGTACAGGAGGGTGTGCGGGAACGACCAGAAGTTCCCGAGCGTGGCCCGGACGTGCTGCTCGAGGTCATACGGGGTCGACGGCCCCTCGCGGGCGAGGAGCCCGAGGACCAGGTACGACGTCGGCGTGAGCCGTTCGGTTGACATCATACGAATCGTACCATACAATACGCAGTATTCCGCTCTGCCCACAACCGACCAGGTGCCGGGGAAATTCACACCCGGTGGGCACCCGACGCGGGGCTCTGACCTGGACTCGCCACGGCAGCGCGGATCGCAGCACAGGTGGTCCACCATGACCACGGAAACCAAGAAGATGATCGAGCGCATCCCGCTCGAGGTCTTCAACAACAGCAACTTCGGGCTCATCGACGAGCTCGTGTCGACGGACTTCGTCGAGCACGCCAACCCGCCGGGCGTCGCCCCGACGCGTGAAGGCTTCAAGAAGTGGGCAACCGAGCTCAAGACGGCCTTCCCGGATCTTCGCTACACGATCGAGGACTCGATCGAGAGTGGTGACCGGATCGTTCATCGCCTGACGGCCACGGGCACCATGAAGGGTGACTTCATGGGCATGCGTGCGACCGGCAAGAACGCGACCTGGCAGGAGTTCCATATCGGCAGGGTCGCCAATGGGCGCCTCGCCGAGCATTGGGGCCTCGCCAACACGCTGGACATGCTCGTCCAGCTCGGCGCCATCCAGTCTCCGTACCGGGCGGCCGTCACGGTCTGATCGTCCGACCACATCGCCATCGAAGCCCCGGCGGCCCCCCAACCACCGGGGCTTCGAGGTGTCCGGGCTCAGTAGCTCTCGCAGCCGGATCGGCGCAGTCGTTTCTTGCGCGACATGGCGGGACGAGGCTTCTGGGAAACGAAGTTGCAGCCTTGCGGCAACGGACGTACGGTGCCTCCGCCATGTCCACGCCCATCGGCAGTCGGACCGAGCTGATCGAGGTCATCGCCCGCGACGCCGAGCGGCTGTGCTTCCTCGTCGCCGAGGACGTCGGCGAGGGGCCGGACGACGTCCGCGCCGACGTCCACCTCGCGCTCGCGCTGCTCGCGGACCCGGAGCGTGGACGAGCACCGGCCAATCGGGCCCGGATCGAGCTGGTGAAGCGAGGCTCGGTTGCGGCCGAGACGGCCCTCCCGGCGGAGCGCCTGATCGATCGGTTCATGTCCGCGCTGCCGGCGATCTGGAGGATGGCGCGCGAGCTCGATGTCGACCAGGCAGCGCTCCAGGACCTGGCCCTGTGGCTGCTCACCGGCGCGGATGTTGCCGCACTGGCGATCGCCGAGGGATACAACGGAACGGACCGAGCGATCGTGGCTCGCGACGCGACGGCGCGGCGTGCGTTCCTCGAGGAGCTCCTGTCGAACGTCGCTCTCGACGCCGCCGCCGCCGCTCGCCTGCGGCGCCTCGCGATCCGGTACGGGCTCGACCCGTCCGGGTCGTATCGACTCATCGAGATCTCGCCGCACCACGGCGCGCTCGAGGACGAGGCCGATCAGCTCGCCGATCGGCTCGCTGCCCGGCTTGGAGCTCCATCCTCCGCCGACTGGGCACGGACAGAGGCCGGCGGGATGTCGATGCCGCAGGTGATCGCCCGTCACCGCCGCATCGTCGTCCTCGCCCGCGCCGATTGGCCGGGCTTCGCCCGGATCCGGTCGGCGCTGGACGAGTGGGGCACGGGCTGGACCGCGGTCGCCGGTGAGGCCGTCAACGGCATCGAGGGCCTGTCGACGTCGCTGGCTCGATCCGAGGACACCCTTCGTGCGGCCGACCGGATGGCCCGAACGGGCTGGGTCGACGACCCGGACGATCTCGCGGTCGAGCGGCTCCTGATGCTCGACGAGTCGCTGCTCCGTGCGGTCGTCGCCCGGGAGCTGGGGCCGCTGCTGGCGGTGCCGCGGATGGGCACGGAGCTGGTCGAGACGCTCCGTGTCTTCTTCGAGACTGGCGAGAACATCCGCGAGACCGGCCGACGCCTGCACCTCGCGTCACGAACGGTCGCGTATCGCCTCGAGCGGATCGAATTGGCCCTCGGCCACCCGATCGACGGCGACATCCGGCCGCGTCTCTCGGTGGCGCTGATGGCCTATCGCGCCCTCGACGGAGGAGAGATGCAGCCACCCGATCGTGCCTAGCCGCGGATCGCGGGCTACGCGCCTTGTGTCGGTTCGTGGTGGCCATCCTCGAACTCGAGCGAGCCTCGAACCACGCCCGAGGTGCGGTCGCCCGGTCATGCATTGACGGAACCGACTTGTCTGCATACGATCGACCGATGCGGAAGCATACGACGATGGACCTCGATGTGGACCTCGTCGCCGAGGCGGCGGCGGAGCTGGGCACGACGCGGATCGTGGACACCGTCCACGCCGCCCTTGCCGACGTCGTTCGACGCCGCCAGCGCCAGGGGATCCTCGACTTCCGGCCGGCGCTGGATCTCGACGATCTCGACGCGATGCGTGGCCATCGCTTCGCCGAGACGAAGGAGCGCTACGGCTCGAAGCGCAAGTGATCGAGCTCTTCGACACGAGCGCCCTGATCCTTGCGGCCCGTGATCCCCTGGCCGCGGCCGCCCTGGCGGATGCCGTCGGCGCCGACGAGGTCGCGATCACGGAGCCGATCCTGCTCGAGTACCTGAACGGGGCCCGTAACCTCGGGGAGTACGAGCGCTTCGAGCGCGGCTTGCGAGCCACGCGGCTGGTCGACACGACCACGGACGACTGGGCTCGCGCCCTGGCGGTTCACCGTGCCCTCGCCGCCGCAGGACCAGGCCTTCAGCGGAGCGTCCGGATCGCGGACCTGGTCATCGCGTCGGCCGCCGAGCGGCACGGACTGCCGGTTGTTCACTACGACGCGGACTACGATCGGATCGCGAAGATCACGCGCCAGGCCACTCGCTGGATCGTTCCTCGCGGATCGGCGTAGCCCGGGCGGCGAGTGCCGAAGATCGCTAGCGGCGGCTCGCGACCTCCGAGGCCGCGTTCGTCCCGAACGCCTGCAGCGTGAGCGAGTGACGCACGCCCATCGAGTCGATGACGACGAGCGGGGCGCCGTCCTCGACGACGTTGCGGCCCGCCCGGTCGCGGACCGCGAACCGGCCGCCGCGGAGGCGGCGCACCCGGATCTCCGCCCCCTTGCCGCGATCGGCGACGATCCCGGTGACCGTCCGGCTGCTCGGCGCCCGCGTGAACCCGATCCCGAGGCTCGATCCGTGGCCGATGTTCGCGGTGTGGATGACGTCGACGACGGCGACCACGTGGCCGGTCGTCCGGCCCCGGAACAGCATGTACAGCGCGACGAGGAGCCCGGCGACGAGGACCCCGCCGAGACCGCCGAGGATGGGCAGCATCAGGGAGTTGCACTCGAACCCGGTTCCGCACGGCTTGACCGCGTCGGAGAGGGGCGACGCCTCGCTGACGCCTGTCGTGTTCGCGGCGAACGCCCGGCACTGGTAGTCGACCCCGTTCGTCAGGTCGCCGATCTCGGCGGGGTCGCCCGGTGCCGCGTCGATCGTCGCGGGCCAGCTCGACCCGCCGTCGCCCGAGCACTCGAACCGGTAGTGAGAGACGCCGGTCGCGGGCGCGACCGCGACCCGGACCGCCCCGTTCAGCGCCTCGACGGACGGCTTCGTCGGAGGCGCCGGGAGGCCGATCGGCATGACCGGGCCGCCGGCCGGCGTCCAGTCACCGGTCGACTGGGCACCGACGGCGGCGACCTCGCACTCGTACGTCGTGCCGTTCGCGAGCCCCTCGACGGTCGCCTTCGGATCGGGCGAGACGCCCTCGCCCGACACGATCCATTCGGCGTCCGAGCCCGCGGGCCGGCATCGTGCCTGGTAGCCGACGGCGGGCGGCGCCGACGCTCCCGCCGAGCCGGCGGTGGCGCTGGCCGGCGTCCAGGTCAGGTCGATCTGCCCGTCGCCCGGGACGAGGTGGATGTTCGATACCGGGGCCGGCGCGGGGGGCGGCGGTGGAGTCGGCGGTGTCGGCGTCGGCGCGACCGTGAACGTGCAGGTCGCGTTCTGGAGGGCGACGGCCACCGCCTGGCCGGCTTGGTCGGGCGACTGGAACACGACCTGCGGCCAGTCGAATGTCGCGCCGCTCACGCAGGCAGGCATGGCCCGGGTCACCTTCATCCGGTCGAGCCCCGCCGCGAGCGCACCGCGCTCTTTCGGGTCGAGGCCCATTCCGACCGGCAGGAACGCAAAGGACGTTCGATTGCCGAAGAGGCGTTGGAGCGCCGGCTGGACCCGGCTGGACGGGACGCCCTTCACGTCGTGCTTGCCGTCGGTGAACAGGATCACGGCGGGCCTAGGCGAATCCGCCGGCAGGTGCTTCGCCGCCTGCTCCATTGCGGCGACGTAGTTCGTGTCGACCCCGATCTTCTTCGTCAACGGCGCGCTCAGACCCCGGCGGTAGGCGCGAGCCACGGACCGCAGACAGCCCGAGAGGCGCGCGACGTTCGCCGGGCTGTTGAGCAGGCCGATGTCGACGCAGCCCGGGTAGTCGATCGCGCGGCTGGCGAACTGGACGAGGGAGACGGTGGCGTCGCCGGCGACCAGGTCCGTCGCCGTGGTGTCGACACGATCCGCGATCCGCTCGAGGGCGGCCCCGAACCGGTTGCGGTTCGCCGCATCGCGCAGGATCGAGGCGGAGAAGTCGAGGACGAGGACGACGTCGGACGGATCCGGCGTGGCCGCCGCTGCACTGGGCACGAGGCCACCGCCAACGACGATCGTGCCGGTGACAGCCAGCGCGATCAGGGCCCGCGCCCCCGGAGCGATCCGTCTGATGGCGACTCCCCTTGCGTTCCTGGGCCTGCCGTCAGCTTGTCCGGAACGAGGCGAAACCCCAGCACCTGTCACCCGATCGGGAAGACCGAATGAACGCTGAGGTTCCGCATTGTCGACGATGACCGGCCTTCTCGTCCGGTTCAACAGCCGCCACTCGTACCAGTTGCCGCGGCGCACCAGTTGTCGTCGAGGGAGCGGCCGCGCGGGCGTCGCCCGCGCGGCCTCGTCACGCTACCGGAGCGACGGCATCCGCCACTGGCCGTGCCGGCTCGGCACGGCTGCCCGCTTCTGGTCGGCCGACGCCGCGACCCGCGACGACGACGCCGCGGCCGACGCCGCCGCGGCTGCCGGGAGGGTCGGCAGGAACTTCGGCGGGACCCGGACGTGGCTCGCCTGCTCGAAGTCGTAGGCGAAGCCGATCAGCGCCGGCTCCGACCAGCGGCCGCCGATGAACGACACGCCGACCGGCAAAGGCCCGACGTAGCCCGCGGGGACGGTGATGCTGCCGTAGCCGGCGATCGCGGACGGGCTCGACGACGAGACGAAGCCGTCGAAGCTGTCGCCGTTCACCGGGTCGGTCACCCAGGCCGGGTTGTTCGTCGGCGAGACGATCGCGTCGAGGTCGTTGGCAGCCATGACATCGTCGATTGCCGCCTTCGCGGTGGAGGTCGCGAGCGTGCGCGCCGCGGTGCAGGCCGGGTCCGCCCGGCCGCCGGTGGCCTCGGCCATGTCGAAGATCGCCGAGTTCCAGGGCCCCTCGAGGTTCGGGTGGGCCGTGTTGAAGTCGATCAGGTCCTTGAGCGTCTTCGGGAACCGCGGCCGGGTGTACGTCGCGAGGTAGCTGGCGATGTCGGTCTTGAACTCGCACAGCAGGGCGGCGAACTCCGGCTCGAAGGCCGGCCCGATCGGGATGTTCGCGGGATCGACGATCGTCGCGCCCTGCGCCTTGAGCGTGGCAATCGTCGTGACCATGATCGCGTCGACTTCGGGGTTGTCGGTGGCGTTCCAGACGCCGTCCCGCCAGACGCCGATCCGGGCGCCCTCGAGGGCGTGCTTGTCGAGGAACTGGCGGTAGTTCCGGAAGGCGTGGCCGACCTGGTCGTCCGTCGCGTCGTCCTTCGGGTCGACGCCGGTCATCGCCCCGAGGAGGACGGCGGCGTCGGTGACGTTGCGGGCCATCGGGCCGGCCGTGTCCTGCTCGGCCGAGATCGGGACGATGCCCGCCCGGCTGAGCAGCCCGAGGGTGGGCTTGATGCCGACGAGGCTGTTCGCGCCCGACGGGCAGACGATCGACCCGTCGGTCTCGGTGCCGACGGCGACGGTGGCGAGGTCCGCCGAGGCCGCGACGCCGGAGCCGGAGCTCGAGCCGCACGGGTTGCGATCGAGGACGTAGGCCATGTTCGTCTGGCCGCCGATGCCGCTCCAGCCACTCGACGACGGGATCGACCGGAAGTTCGCCCACTCGCTGAGGTTGGCCTTGGCGATGACGATCGCGCCGGCCGCGCGCAGCTTCTTGACGATGAACGCGTCACCGGGCTGGCTGCCCTTGAGGGCGAACGAGCCGGCGGTCGTCGGCATGTCCCGCGTGTCGATGTTGTCCTTCACGATCACCGGGATGCCGAGGAGTGGCAGCCGGATGCCGAACCGGCGCGCCTTGTCGGCGAGCCGGGCCTGGGCGAGGGCGCCCGGGGCGACCTTGATCACCGCGTGCAGCTTCGGGTTCAGCTGCTTGATCCGGTGCAGGTAGAACTGGGTGAGCTGGACCGACGTCAGCTTGTGCCGGTTCATCAGGGATTCGAGCTGCGGGATCGTCGTCCGGTCGACGTTGATCCCGCGGATCGTCGTGTTCGTGATGCTCGATGACGAGCCGTGGGTCGCGAGGGTCGCCGGCGCCGCGGCGCCGAACGCCCCGAGCAGGACCGTGACGAGGGTGAGGAGAACGAGGGAACGCCGAACTGGGCTGCTCATCGCACAGGGACCTCCACGGGATGGGGTGGGCGGGTCGGGGACTGGCGCGGCTGGGGGTTCAAGACAATGGAACCCCACCGTGTCAAGTCACCTGCCCCCTGCCGGAGCGGCCGGATGACGATGGTCGCCGCTCCGCTCGGCGCCGATGCTGGTCCCCGAACCCCAAGCCCGCAGCACACCCGGAGTCCTGATGACCGCATCCTTCGCCCAGACCGAACCCGCCCGCCGCGGCCCCTCGCCCGTCGCGGCCGTCACCGTCGGCCTCGTCGCCGGCATCGCCGCCCTCGTCCTGATCACCGCCGGGATGACGTTCCTCGGCCTCGCGATCGCCTTCCCGATCGCCGTGCCGGTCGCCGAGGCGTATCACATCCCGGTGTCCGCAGCCGACGCCGCCCTCGCCCGCCAGTTCGCGGGTCTGTGGTGGGCCTTCCTGGCCCTCGCGGTCGCCTCGTTCGCCGCCGCCGTGGCGATCGTCGTCAAGGTGGCGACCTTCCTCTCGCCGGCGCCGCGCGACTGACCCGCGTCGTCTCCGCTCCCGGCCCGGGCCGGCGTCTTCCGTGACGTCCGCCCGGGCCTTCGGCGTTACCCTGAGCCCGCCGGCGATCCGGGAGATCGCCGCTGCAGTGCCAGGAGTTCCGATCCGATGCCCAGCCAGTCGACCAAGGAGGCGATGCTCGACTCGATCGCCCCGTTCCTGACCCTCTTCAACGGACCGCTCGCGGGCGCCCTCGAGCGGCCGGGCATCTCGAACTTCGCGTTCGGCAACCCGAACGAGATGCCGCTGCCGGGCTACGTCGCGGCCCTCCATCGGGCCATCGACCCGCAGCGCCCGGACTGGTTCGCCTACAAGATGTCCGAGCCGAAGTCGCAGGCCGCGGTGGCGCGATCGCTGACGAAGCGGACCGGTCTCGACTGGGATCCCGCCGACGTCGCGATGACCCACGGCGGCTTCGGGGCGCTCGCCGTCGCGTTCCAGACGATCGTCGAGCCGGACGACGAGGTGATCTTCCTCTCGCCACCGTGGTTCTTCTACGAGATCCTGATCCTGGCCGCGGGCGGAGTACCGGTCCGGGTGCCGCTCAGCCCGCCCTCATTCGACCTCGACCTGCCCGCGATCGACGACGCGATCACGACGCGGACGCGGGCGGTCCTGATCAACACGCCGCACAACCCGAGCGGCCGCATCTACGGATCTGCCGACCTCCAGGCCCTCGCCGACACGCTCGCGTCGGCGTCGGCACGCATCGGGCGGCCGATCCATCTCGTGTCCGACGAGCCGTACAACCGGATCGTCTTCGACGGGCGCACGTTCCACAGCCCGGCGGAGTCGTACCCCAACACGATCGTCACGTACTCGTACGGGAAGACGCTCCTGGCGCCCGGGATGCGGATCGGCTACCTGACCGTGCCGCCGACGATGCCCGATCGCGAGGAGCTCCGCCTGCAGATCCTGCTCGCCCAGGTCATGACGGGCTACGCGTTCCCGAACGCCGATCTCCAGCACGCGATCGAGGATCTCGAGGAGCTGTCGATCGACATCGGCGCGCTCCAGCGCCGGCGCGACCGAATGGGCGCGATCCTCGACGATCTCGGCTACGAGCACACGATGCCCGAGGGCACGTTCTACATCATGGCGAGGTCGCCGATCGAGGACGACCACGCCTTCGCGGTGATGCTCGCCGAAGAGGGCGCGGTCGTCCTGCCGGGCACCGTCGTCGAGGTCCCGGGCTGGTTCCGGATCTCGCTGACCGCCTCGGACGAGATGGTCGAGTCGAGCATCGCCGCGTTCACCCGGGCCCGCGATCGCGCGGCCGCGCTGTCACCGGAGCCGTCGCCCGCCTGAACCGCCCTTCCGCTCGCTCTCCCCCTCTCGATCCCGCCATCTCTCGTCGTGACGCGTCGAGGATCAGCGCGCCGCACTGTTTCGGTGTCAGATCGTCGCCCGAGGACGACGAGGCATCGTGCGGAGCGCGGACGACGAACGTTCACGCACGATCCCGCTCGTCCGAGCGGCGGAATCGGCCGCGAAACGCGCCTCCGTCGTCCACCCAGGACGATCTGACAGCCATGCGGTGTCTACGGCCCGTTCCTCGACCCCGGACGACGATCTGGCAGAGCCCGACTCGGCGGCACGGCGAAATGACCGAACCGCACTCCGCGGTCCGCAGCCGCGCGGCCCGCGACCATCCGCGACGCCGTCGTGACGCGGTCCTGCTAGACCACCGCCAGACCGCGGGCCAGATGGCCACGGACGCAGCCACGGTCCACACCGGCCTCGGGGGGCCGTGTGGAGGTTGGGCACATGGCCGAGGACGTCTGCGCCCCGTACGAGCAGTGCGGGGACCTCGATGGTCGCCTCATCATCAATCGCACGATCGAGGGGCCGCCGCTCGCCCGCGACGAGGGCGAGATCCCGCTCGGTGCGCTGTCGATGCAGGGCGGCGCCGTCCACCCGTACTTCAACCTGTTCTACCAGCAGACCTGGACCGCGAAGGAAGCCTGCGTCGCGCCGGTCCGCTCGGTCATGGGGCTGGCGCCCGGCGAGACGATCTCGACCGAGGTCCGCCAGCGCGAGCAGACCGACTTCGTCCGGACCGTCCAGACGGCGTTCGAGTCGTCCGAGGTCAGCACCAACACCCGGCGCCACGGGCGGGAGCTGATCGACACCGACTACGACGGCAGCTCGGTCGAGCTGTCGCCGATCTCGGCGATCTTCGGCTCGTTCCTCGAGGACGCGTGGGACGTCATCACCGCCCCGGTCCAGGCCGGCGTCGACGCGGTCAACGGCGTCATCGACGCGGCGCAGAAGGGGATCGAATCGATCTTCGGGGGCGGGGACGACGGCGGTGCCACGCCGGGCACGTCGGGCAACTCGAAGACGCTCGATGTGATCGACGAGAGCCTCTCGACGATCCAGCGCTCCGAGAGCCAGTCGTACCGGACGGACACGACGACGTCGCGGACGGTCGCCGTCGAGCGGTCGATCACCCGGACGTTCTCGAACCCGTACCTCGACCGCAGCCTGGAGCTCCGGTTCAGCCCGGTCTTCCGTCGGTTCGAGGTCGTGACGACCCTCTGGCGGGTCGACTTCGGCGTCCTCCTCCACGCCGGGCGGCTGACGTTCCCGGCGCGCGGCATGGGCAGCGCCTATGGCGACTTCCTCGCCCGCCGCGTCACCGATCCGAGGATCGTCAGCGTCGCGAACGCCGAGCTGGGCCTCGACGACGACGTTCGGGCCGCCGCTCGGACCAGCGCCGTGGCGGAGCACCTGAACGCGAACTCGTCGATCTACACCGGCAGGTTCCTCCGCCACCTCGAGGACCAGCGGGCGACGGGCGACCTCGCCCAGCCGATGCTCCGTCTGCTCGCCCCGAAGGCCCGAACCGGCGCCAACCGGGCGCCGGCGGCATCGCTCTCCAGTGCGCTCGAGTGGTCGAAGCTCCAGGTCCGCGACCAGACGGTCTACGTCCCGCTGACGGATCACCAGAACCTCGTCAGCTCGCTCGGCGATCGGCCGCCGGTCGTCGATCTCGGCAAGAAGATCGGCGACACGATCAGGAACCCGGGCTGGCTCGGCAAGTTCGTCCGGAAGCGCGACGTCCACCTGTTCATGGGCACCCACATCGAGCCGGTCGCCGGGACGTGCGTCCTGGCGGACGTGCCCGACCTGACGCCGGTGGCGCCGCCGGCATGACCGGCGCGACCGCCCGCCGGCTCGGCCGGGGGCTCACGGGGATCGGCGGCCCGGGCGACGACGTCGAGCTCGACGCCCAGGGCCACCTCCGGTCCCGACAGCCGGACCTGATCTGCGGCCCGCTCCTCCGCCACGTCGATCGGACGTCGGTGGTGATCTGGGTCGAGGTCGCCGACGGCTTCACCGAGATCGAGGTGGAGCTGACGGGGGAGGGGATCGGCGCGCCGATGATCCCGGTCCGCGCGACCGGCTACCCGGTCCGGGTCGGGGCGTCCCGCTACTGCTGGATCGCCTGCGACCTGCTCCTGCCCGACACCTGGTACAGCTACGTCGTCCGGGGCCGCCGCGAGGACGGCTCGGTCAAGGACCTGTGGCCGGATCGCAAGCTCGCCGGGATCGGCCTGCCGAGCCTCTTCCGGACGCTGCCGACGTGGGCGTTCGACCCGCTCCGGATCGCATACGGCTCGTGCCGGGCCGGCTACGCCCAGGGCGATCCGGCCGGGTCGGAGAAGGGCCTCGACGCGCTCCTCGGCCTGGCCTCGCAGCTCGCCGAGACCTGGGACGACCGCCGGACGAGCTGGCCGCAGCTCCTGCTCCTGACCGGCGACCAGGTCTACGGCGACCAGCTGTCGGACCGGCTGAAGTCGCGGTTCCGACGGCCGGACCTCCGGGGCGACGACCCGGACTCCGCGACGACGCTGGCCCAGTTCGTCGAGCTGTACCGCGAGGCCTGGACGGCGACGCCGGAGGTCCGCTGGCTGCTGTCGACCGTGCCGTCGTTCATGATCATGGACGACCACGAGCAGACCGACGACTGGAACATCACCGCCGACTGGGTCGCGGCGCGGCGGTCGCCGGCCTGGATCACCCGGTTCGGGGCCGGCCTGCTCGCCTACTGGCTGTACCAGGGCGCAGGCAACCTTGCGCCGCGCGACTGGCTCGCCGACGAGCGGATGCGGCCGCTCGCCCCGCGGATCCGGCCGCTGTTCGACGACGCGACCGATCGCCTGACATCGATGTTCGAGAGCTACGTCCGGGGAACCCGTCGCGCCCGCTGGAGCTACGCGTTCGAGGCCGCCGGGACGCGGTTCGTCGTCGGCGACACGCGGATGACGCGGAAGCTGTCCGGCCATCGCCTGCTCATGGACGACCCGTCGTGGACGGACTTCCGCGACCTCGCGCTCGATCATCCCCGACGGCGTGTCGTCCTCGTCGTCCCGGGGCCGGTCCTCAACCCGCATCCGCTCCACGACCTGTTCAGCTGGGTCGCGGACAAGATCGAGAACGACCCCTCGTTCCTCGAGCGACTCGAGACCGCGGCAGTCGGCGGGCTGGCCGGTGCGCTCGGCGGCGCGATCGTCGGTGGGATCGGCGGCTTCCTCGTCGGAGGACCGGCCGGGGCCGCCGCCGGGGCGGCGGGCGGGGCGATCGTCGGGGGCATCGCGGGGGCGACGGCCGGGTTCTTCCTCGAGGAGATCATCGAGCACTTCATCGCCGGCCCGACGCTCGAGCAGGACATCGAGCTGTGGCCCGCGTTCCCGTCGAGCTTCGACCGGATGACGACGCTCCTGGAGAGCCTCGTCAACGGCGAGGGCACGACCCCGAAGACGTTCGTCGCGATCGTCTCGGGCGACGTCCACTTCAGCTACCTGATGCGGGGCGACCTGGCCCGATCGACCCGCCGGACACCGGTCTACCAGTTCACGCTGTCGCCGTTCCGGCAGCTGATCGGCGAGGAGGATGCGGCCAAGGTCAAGCGGATCATGACCGGCGACAACAGCGACTTCCCGAAGGCGCTCCAGATCGCCCAGGACGTCGGGATCATCTACCGGCCCGACTTCGTGGACGCCCAGATGCGACGCCTCGACTGGTACCCGCTCACGATGGCCGGGACCCGCGCGGACCCGAAGACCGCCGACGACTTCCTGCTGTTCGGGACGTTCGTCGGGCGGCTGGACCTCGAGGGCCTCCGGATGACGTCGCGCTACGACCGGGCGGTCGCCGGCGGCCCGCAGGGCGTCCGGCTGGCGCCCGTCGCCGACCCGTTCCGGGCGTTGACGGTCTAGCCGTCAGCCGCAGCTGAACGAGCCCTTGATCGGGCTCGGGCCGGTGAACGTGTCGCCGTCGAAGTCGCCGGCCTTCAAGCCGTCCTTCAGGGTCACGGTCCCGTCGGTCTTCATCGCGAACGCGGTGCCGCCGACATCCCCGGCCAGGGCGGGCGCACCCGTCGCCTTGCCGTCGGCGATCGGCGAGCCGTCGGGGGTGATGATCGTCAGCCCGAAGTAGTCGGGCTTCGGGCTGAGCTCGCCGAGCACGATCGTCCCGACATTGATCGCGAACGTGTCGCCGGACCCCGAGCACTCCCCGCCCTTCAGCTCGTGGGTGTCGCCGCCGAGGGTGAACGTGACCGCCGCAGGCCCGCAGAAGGTCCGGGCGCTGACCCCGTTGATCTCGTGGACGCCGCAGTCCCCGCCGGCGGCCCCGCCGCCGGCCGCCTGGCTCGGCGCTCCACCTGCGTCGGGCCCGGTCGACGCGGCGCCGCTCGAGGCCGCAGGGCCGGACGACGCGCCTCCACCGCTCGATCCGCCACCGCCGGCGGATTGGCTCGCGGACGCGCTGCAGGCGGCGAGAACGATCGCCATGACGATGCCGGCCGTCACCCGGCCGAAGGCTGTCGCTGCGTTCATCCCGTCCCCCTGTGGTGCGCCCCGTCGGGCGCCGTCGCTCTCGCTAGCGACCGCCGTGGTCGCGATCGCGGTCCCTGCGGAACCAGCCCATCGCGCCCGAGGACGGCTGGGGTGCCGTCTCTGCCTCAGCCGGCGGCTTCCACGTGCCGGCCGCGACCGCGACGGGCTCCGATGCCGTCCCGGCGGCCCCGGTCGACTCGACCGCGTCGCCGCCATTCAACGACGCCACCGTCTCGCCGTCGTTCGGAGTGGCCGCTGCGGCGTCGGTCGGCGTCGCCGGGTCGGCGGTCGCCGGCGGCGTCAGGACGAACGGCGCCGGCGGCGGCTCGGCGGCCCTGGCTGCCTCGGCCGCCTGGTCCGCGGTCTTCGTCGATTCGTTCCAGGCGGCCCACGCCTGGGCGAGCTTCGTCCGGGGACTTGTCACCGTCCATGACGCCGACCATCAGCGTGGCGGCGAGCACGTCCTCGGCCTTGCCGTTGTCCTCGGGCTCGGCCTCAGGGGTCGCCGTCGCGGTGATGTCAGCCTCGGCTTCGGCCTCGGGCTCGGTCGTCGCGGCCACGTCGGCGACCGCCGCCTCGGCGACGGCGGTCGTCTCGGTTGCGTCGGCGACGGCCTCCACCGCGCCTGCGGACTGATCCGCGACCACCGTCGCCTGCGCGACGTCCACGGCCGTCTCGTCCGGCGGCTGCGCCAGCTTGTCGAGGTCCGGGAACACCGGCCGGCGGGCCGCGTGCTGGGCGATCAGGACCGGGTCGGAGTCGCCCTCCAGCCGCGCGAAGTAGGCGTCGACGTCCTGGCGATAGACGGCGATCGCGGCCTCGACCCGGACGATCTCCCGGTCGACCATCGCGCCGTGCTCGGTGAGGCTCGTCTCCAGGTCGGAATCGACGGCGGCGTTCCGTCGGTCGCGCTCCTCGGCGATCCGCGCCTCCTCGGCCTCGACCCAGGCATCGATCGCCCTTCGATCGTCCACGGCGAGCTCGCGCATCCGTGCGGCTTCCTCGTCGCGACGGGCGTTGATCCCCGCGACGTGGGCGTCACGTCGCCGATCGACGTCGTCGGCGACCCGGGTTCGGTCGGCGTGCGCGGCCTCGCGCATCGCCTGGGCGAGGCTGGCGAGGAAGACGGTGGAATCGTCGATGCCCGGCGCCGGATCGGTCGCGACCGCGGCGGCGTCTGCCCCCGCCGGGGCGGGCGCCTCGGCCTCGACCGCGGCGGCGTCTGCCACCGCCGGGGCGGGCGCCTCGGCCTCGACCACCGACTCGCCGTCGGTCGCGGTCGCGTCGTCCGGTTCGGCGACGAGGTCAATGGCCGCGACCGAGCCGAGCATCGGCTCGCCGCTCACGCCATTCGACTGCCAGGGCTCGATCGGGTCCGGCACGGGGCCGGGGTCGACCGGGTTGATCTGGGGCGTCTCGTCGACCATGGCTCGGCCACCTCCCATTCCGCCAACGGTTGGATCCCGGACAACCGGACTTCGACGGGCGCGACTGGTCGTGGCGGAGGCTGGAGATCGTACTGCCGCCGGTGCCGGTCGGCAACGAGTTTCCGCGCCCCCGGCCGGGTGGATGAGCGTCCCGAGCTGCCGCCCTCGAAGTCGATCCGGTGCCGGCGCGCACCACGGCTGCCGCCCCTCCCTGCGGTGACCCGGCTGGCGGCGCCGGTCAGGCGGTCGTCTTGTCGAGATGCTGCAGCAGCTCGTGCGCCGCCAGCTCGATCGCCTTGTGCCGCCACTCCGACGCACGATACACACAGGCGATCAGCCCGCTCCGGTGGACCCGCCGGAAGTCGCCATACACGAAGGCGTAGCGGGCCTTCGTCTCGTCGTTCGCACCGTCGGTCAACCCGAGATGCCACGCCGCGTACTCGTCCCAGTCGTGCGTCTTCAGGAACGTGTTCTCGTCGTCGGCGACGGGCGCGACCTCGCCCCAGTCGCTGTCGAGCACGTACTGGCGGTGGTCGATCAGGTCCCGCGCCCTCGCGACCGCCCGCTCGTTGAGCGTGTACGACGCCACGGTCAGGCCTCGTCGAGGAACGCGGCGACGCTCGTCGCCAGGAGCGGGCTGACGTTGATGTCGTAGTGGGTGACACCGGGCAGGATCGCCAGCCGGTGCCTGGTCCTGCCGGAGAGGTCCCAGTGGGCGTCCCGCTGCCCGCCCCCGAGCAGCTCGAAGCACTCGACCGCGTGTCGTGGCGGAAGGCCGTCCGCGTCGCCGATGACGAGCATCACCGGCATCGAGAGCCGGACCGCCTCGGTCGTCCAGTCGTAGTCGTCGTGGAGCATCGTCGTGACCTGCGTCACGAGGACCGGCCATTCGGCGGGGTTCGGCGCGATCGCCCGGTACGTGGCGCCGAGCGGCGACTGACCGAGCGGTCCGGCTGCCTCGGGGCCCATGGCATCCATCGCGCCCCACATCTCGGGGTACCAGCCCGACCGCCGGAACGGGGTCGAGACGAGGATCAGCCGATCGACGACGCCCGGATGCTGGATCGCCGTGCGGAGAGCGACGGCGCCGCCGAGCGAGAAGCCCATCACGTCCGCGCGCTCCAGGCCGAGGAGGGCGATCAGCTCCGCGATGTCATCGGCCATCGTCTCGAACCGCATCGGTCGATCGGCGGCCGGGGAGCGGCCGTGGCTCTGGAGGTCGACGCCGATCACCTGGCGTCCGGCCGCGAGCGCGGCGACGTTCGGGCCGAACATCTCGACGGAGCCGAAGCCGCCATGAAGCAGGACCAGCGGCCTGCCGACGCCGTGGACCTCGTACCAGAGCTCGATGCCGTTGACCGGGGCCAGGCCCGATCGGAGCGAAGTCGCCATGTCGTCCTCGCGGGGGTCGACCCGAGGATAGTCCAGCGGCGATCAGCCGAGGCCGAACAGCCCGGCGATGCTCCCGTAGTCGGGTTCCTGGTCGAAGGACCGGAGATACACCTCGCGGTAGCCGCCGCGATTGACGAGATCCTGGAGGAACGCCCGTTCCCTCTGGAGGAAGACGTTGTCCTTGGGAATGTAGACGACGACCTGCTGGTCCTGGTTCGGATCGTGGACGATCGGCAGCGGGCCGGAGGAGTTGGCGACGCGGCCCGTGGTGAAGAACAAGTCGATGGCCCCTTCCTTGAAGGACGCGGGCACCTCGCCCGCCGCCAGGGAGGTGTTGTCTGTCTTGACGTCCCACTGTTGGCCCTGTCGTTCCATGAGCAGATCGATGAAGTTCCGGACCTGCTGGTTCTCTGCGAGCTGTTCGTCGACGCCGACCTGGATCAGCTTCCGGGCGTCGATCCGCCGCAGGACCGGCGAGCCCTTCGAGTCAGGAAGGCCGCTCGGCGGCGGCTTGATCCCGGCCAGCTGCCCGTTGATGGCTTCGCCGACGATGTCCGGATAGGACCCGATGTCCATCCCGGACGGCTCGCCTGGCGGCCCCTCCTTGGGGACGAACGTGACGGACTTCGGGCCGACGTACATCGGCGTGTTGTCCGCGATCGACGTGTTCCGGATCTGGGCGATCCCGGACGCGATGCCGACCGTGACGTTGTCACCGTCGATCGACACGACGAGGACGGGGTCGGGAGTCCTGATCGTCGTGGTGCCGTTGGCCGTGAGGGTCAGGTCCTTCGACGTCTTGGCCGTGGTGCACGTCGTCGTCCCGGCGACGAAGTCGACGAGGACGTCCGCCGACGGCTGGACCCGGACCTCGCTCGACTGGACCATCGTGCAGCTCTTGATCCGGTTCTTCACGTCGAACTCGAGCGCCCCGCTGTCGCTCGTGCGGACGGAGCTGCCCCGGAACACCGGGTTCCCGGGTGCCGCATCCTCGTCGTCGACGAAGCCCTGCTCCAGTATGACGTCGTTCACCTTGCCGACAGACGCCTGCTGGGGCTTCGCGGTCGGCTGCGAGGGCTGGACCGACGGGGGAGCGGACACGACCGCCGACGGGCTCACCACCGGGCTGGGCGGGGCAGTCGCGTCCGACGGGGCCGGCGAGGCCACCGCCCCGCCGCAGGCCGAGCTCGTGAGGAGGATCGCGGCAAGCGCCGAACCGGCGCGTCGGAACGGTCTGGTCATCCTGCCACCGCCTCGAAGAGCTGCTTGAACGTGGGGTTCGAGTTGGCGAGTCCGAGGAGGAACATCGCGATCAGAACCTTGTAGGTCAGCCATTCGGCCCCGCGGGCGATCGCGACGCCGTACTCGGAGAGCTCGTCCGGCGGCTCCCCGTCCGAGGTCAGCTTCAGACCAAAGGCCGCACGGAACGTCGATTCGGCGCTCACCGCGAAATCGAGGATCACCTGGCTGCCGCTGAGCAGGCCACTCCTCGAGGCGCTCATCGCTGCCTGGCGGCTGACGCTAGGGCGTGCCGGCAGCGTCGCGAGCGTCGGGCGGGCCAGCTGGACGTCGCCAATGCGCCGGAGCGCGCCGGTCCGGACGAGGAACCGCACGAACATCCCGACCACGAACAGGATCGCGAACGCGCGGAGGGGATAGATCGGCTTGACGAAATAGCCGGCGACCTCGCGCTGGAGGAGCCCGGATGTCCGATCGAGACCCTCGGCACGGTCGGTCTCGAGCGACGATCGCTGGAACTCCGCCTCGTTCGCCAGCCCCAAGTCGCCCCGGGCCCGTGCGCTCGACTCGACCATGGCCAGGACGGCCTCGCGGACGGGCCCGCCCGGAACGCTGCCGAGCTTGTCGAGGTCCATCTCGAAGCCGTTGGCCTGGACCTTGTTCAGTCCCAGCGTCGATCCGACCTTGACCCCGTCGAGCGACAGGGAGTCGCTTGCCGACGTGCCCGCGAGCTGGACCTTCCCGTGCAGGATGGCGGCCTCGAAGGTCGCCGGTCCGCGCAGCACGACGTGCTGGAACGAGAGGTCGCCGAAGACCTGGACGACGCGGAAGGAGGCCGCCCCGTCGACGCTCGCATCGTCGAACGTCGCCCGGTCCCGGAAGATGGCGAGGCTGAAGTCGACCGCGCCGAAGGTCGCACCGTCGAACGCGGCATCGGCGCCGAAGCAACGCTGCCGGAAGTCGACCTTGTCCGAGAAGGCGACGGAGGTGAATGACGTCGGTCCGACGAAGACGCCCCGGACGGTTCCCGGACAGCCCGACTGGGTCACGGGGCCGGACGGAGCCACGTCGCCCGCGGGCGACCCGCTGAACCAGGCACGGCCGTCGAACAGTGCGCCGTCGAAGCGTCCGGCACCGTCGACCTCGGCATCGGCGAACGAGGCATCCGCCAGGAACTGGGCGACACGGAAGTCCGCGTCGCTCGCGAACCGGATCCCCTCGAAGCTCGCGCGACCATTGAACGCCGCGAGCGTGAACGACGCGAGGCCATCGATCGCAGCCGGCCGGGCCGTCGTCTCGCGCATGAGGAACGCGTCGCGGAACACGGCGCCGTCGAAAAGCGCGGCGCCCGCGATGGTTGCGCCGCTGAGGTCGACGACCCGGTTGAAGATCGTGTTCGAGGCGAGGATCGAGCCGGCGAAGGTGCAGTTCGTGCAGCGGACGACCCGGGCCACCGTGTCGACGGGCCTGAGGTCGACGTCGCCGGTGATCGTCGCTCCGTCGAGCTCGACTGGCTTGCCCGCGGCGATCAGCTCCACCAGCGCCGAACCTGGCATCGTTCCGTTCGCGGCGGAGACCGGCGCGGCAAGGAGAGACAACAGCGTCATGGAGGCCGCCAGGGCGGCACCGATCGTCACGGCGATTGCGGCGAGGCGTCGGCCGCGGCCATGACGCGGGGCGGCGGGATGGCGGTGGGTCACGGCGGTCTCGTGCACGCGGCGATGCGCGGTCGTCCTCGGTGGCGACCGGCTCGCCGACCCTACGACCGGTCCGTCTCGATCCCGTCGCGTGCGCCGGCGCCGTCCCGCCCGGTATCGTCGATGCCATGTGGACCGGGCGGCTCGATCGACCGCGTGTCGCGCTGGGACTGTCGGCCGCCGTCTTCGCGATCCCGGTGGTGTTCGTCCTGCTCGTGCCGCACCCGCTGGAGCAGCCGCTCGGTGTCGACTTCCAGCTGTACCGCGATGTGACCGCTCGTTGGCTGGCCGGCGGGCCGTTCTACCAGCCGTACCAGCTGGCGGGGCCGTACCCGATCAGCGCCGGCGACGTCCTGTACCCGCCCGTGGCCCTGTGGCTGTTCGTCCCGTTCTCGATCGGGGCCGGGACGGTCGTGGCGGCCGTCCAGGCCGTCCTGTGGTGGGGGGTCGCGCTCGGGGTCGTCGCCGCTGTCGTCGCGGTCCTCCGGCCGCGGCCGCTCGTCTGGCCGCTGATCGCCCTCTGCATCGCGAACCCGACGACGCTGCTGAAGATCTGGACGGGAAATCCGGTGATGTGGTCGATGGCGGCAATGGCCCTCGCGGTGGTCGGCGCATCGCGGTTCGCCGCGCCGTTCGTCCTGTTGAAGCCGAGCCTCGCGCCGTTCGCCCTCTTCGGGGTCCGGCGGCGGTCGTGGTGGCTGGGCGCGGCCGTGTTCGGTCTCCTGTGCCTGCCATTCGGATCGATGTGGGCCGACTGGGTCACGACCCTCGTGAACTCGCAGGGTGGCGGCCTGCTCTACTCGTCGCTCGAGTTCCCGATGCTGCTCCTGCCCCTCGTCGCGTGGCTGGGCCGGACGCGCCGGGGCGGCGGCCCGAACCCGTGGGCCTGAGCGCTACACGGTCCGGTCGATCAGGTCGTCGTAGTCGTGGTGGCGCTTGACCCACGACGAGATGAACGGGCAGTCGATGACCATCCGCAGCCCGCGCGCCCGGACATCGTCCAGCGCGGTGCGGACCAGCCGGCCGCCGACCCCCTGGCCCTCGACGTCGCCGAGGACCTCCGTATGAACGAAGACGATCGGGCCCTGGTCGTCCGGGAGCTCGTACTCGGCGATCCCGACGATCCGGTCTCCCAGCCTCGCCTCGTAGCGCGATTCCTGCGGGTTGTCCTCGACGACGAGGTCGTCGGTGGCGATGGTCTGCTCGGGCATGTGTTGCATCCTAACGGGATCGCGTGCATGGTCGCGTCAGGCGGTCCGATGAGGCCGCGGACAGGGGAGGAGCCGGCGATGGCGAACGGCAGCGGGACGAAGGACGATCCGTGGGTCCTCAAGACCCCACCGGGTACGTCCGAGTACACGATGTACCGAGACGACGCCTCCGACCCGCCGACGATCGTCTGCCAGGTCGGCGGCACGAAGCTGCTGTATGACGCCCGGGCGATCGACGAGCTCCATGCCTGGCTGAAGGAGCAGGGCGACTGGGTGGCCCTGGGCGGGGCCGACGAGCAGAAGCCGGCGCCGGACGGAACCGTCGAGGCCTGGGGTCGATCGGAGTCGAACCCGCGCGGCGGCTGGTACGGGCTCAAGAAGGGCCTTCGCGGCCGGTTCGGGGTGTACATGCCGCCGCTGCTCGAGGCGCTCGGGCTGGCCGAGGTGACCCACGACGCGAAGAACAACCGGATGCGGGCGATCTGACGGTTCGAACGGGGACGGACCCACCGGTACCTCCGTCAGGGAGGCGAGCCGCCCCGGTGTGGCATGCTGCGCGGTGCCGGATCGAAGGCCCGCGCTCGCGGGACGCTGATCCGACCGTCCATCGACCGAACCCGGAGGTCAGCTCAGCCAGTGCCCGCCCGAAAACGCAAGACGACCTACCCGCCGCCCCGCAACGCGACACGCCCGCCACGACCGGGCGAACCAGGAGCCCCGGGTAGCCCGGGCTCGGACGTGCCCTACCAGCGTCCGACGGTGGCTTCGATCAACCTCTCCGCTGGAACGGGACGGGCAGGGCTGAAGGTCGGCGATCGGGTCCGGATCACGGGCTCGGGTCTGTACTCCGGCGAGATCGCCACGATCGACAAGCTGACGACCGGCGCCATTCCATCGGCGCTCGTCCGGACCGAGGCCGGCCGGACGCGCCAGGTCCGCACGATCGACCTCGAGCCGGTGGCACCGGGCGCTGGCGCGCCGACGGCGGCAGCCGGCCCGGCCACGGCCGACGCCGACGCTCCGGCCGCCGACGAAGCCTGAGGCGGCCCCCGAGCCCTCCGCCGCCCCGGCGACCGTCTCGGTCGTCCGGCCGGCGATCGTCTACGCGCTGCTCTTCGGCAGCCTCGGCGCCTACCTCCCGTACATCACCCTCTACCTCGAGTCGCGCGGCCTCGACTTCCGCCTGATCGGGCTGCTCCTCGCCTGGTTCGCGCTGGTCGGCCTGTTCGCGGCACCGGCGTGGGGCTCGATCGCCGACGGGTTCGGCGACGTCCGCGGTCCGGTCCTCGTCGCCTGCACCCTGGCGGCGGCCTTCGTCGGGCTGCTCGCGATCTCGACCGACCCGCTGACCCTCGGCCTGTCCCTGGGGCTGCTGGCCGCGGTCACCGGCCGGGATCGCGCCGATGGTCGACAGCCGGGTCGTGCGGATCGTCGGCAGGCGGGAGCGCTTCGGCGAGGCCCGCGCGTGGGGCTCGGCTGCGTTCGTGGTCGTCGCCTTCGTGGCCGGCGCCGCGATCGAGCGGCTGGGGCCGCGGGGCATGTTCGTGATCAACCTCCCGCTGCTCCTCGCCGCGGGGATCGGCGCGTGGGTGCTCCTCCGGCCGGCGACGCGGGATCCGGCCCGAGCCCGAAGCGCGACCATCGGCGGGACCGCTCGCGCCGCGCTGGCGGGGCTGGCTCCGTCGTCGATCCTCGCGGTGTTGTCCCGTCCCCGGTTCGGGCCCCTGTTCATCGCCCTGCTCGCGATCTGGAGCTCGAACGCGGCCCTGCTCGGCTTCCTCTCGCTTCGGGTGATCGACCTGGGCGGCGATGCGACCCTCGTTGCGGCGGCCTGGTCGATCGGCGCGGTGCTCGAGGTGCCGCTGATGATCGCCTTCCCGCGGCTGGCGGGCCGGGTCGGCGCCGAGCGGCTCATCGTCATCGGCGCCTTTGCCTTCTCGGCCCGGGCGTTGGCGAGCGCGGCTGCGACCGAGCCGTGGCAGATCGTGGCGGCGTCGGCGCTGGGCGGGTTCGGCTACGCGTTCGTCTACGTCGGCACGGTCACGTGGGTCGCCGGCAGCGTCTCCCGCTCGACCCAGGCGACGGCGCAGGGGATCTTCACCGGCACGACGGCGAACATCGGCGCGATCACCGGGTCGCTCGTCGGCGGGGCGATCGGGGCGGCGTTCGGGCTGCCGGTGCTGTTCGCGATCGCCGGCGCCGGTTTCGCCCTCGGCGGCGTCCTCGTCTGGCGGGCGATCGTCGGGCGCGGACCCGTCAGCGGAAGAGGTCGAAGCTCGCCGGCATGATCCCGTCGGCGATCGATCCCTCGCCGAGGAGCGGATGCGCCCCGCGAACGATCGCCACCGGTCGCCCGCCCACCTTCCCGAGGGCCAGCTCCGCCGCCGAGGCGATCTCGTCGGCCGATGCCCGGATCGTCGACTTCATCACCCGGCCGTCCGCGTCGACCTGGCCCCGGAGGTCCTCGATCGGGACGAGGCCGGCGACTCCGATCGCGACGTCGGTGATGCCCCAGCGCCACGGCCGCCCGAACGAGTCCGACACGATCACCGGCACGTCGGTGCCGAACCGCTCCCGGATCGCCCCGCGGATCGTCCGCGCCGATGCGTCCGGGTCGCGCGGCAGGAGCGTCACGATCGAACCGCTCTCGGGCCCGACGTTCGAGGCGTCGACGCCGCCGTTCGCGCAGACGAACCCGTGCGGCGTCTCCGTGATCAGGACGCCGTGCTCCATCCGGACGACGCGTCGCGCCTCGCGGAGCACGACCTCGATCTGGCGCGCGTCGCGGTCCCAGCGCTCGGCGAAGTGGACTGCATCCGGCCGGGGTTCGACCGTCGTGAGGTCGACGATCGCGCCCTCCGCCTTCGAGACCACCTTCTGGGTGACGACGAGGACGTCGTCGGTGCGGAGGGGCAGGACGCCCTCGGTCCGCTCGATCGCGTCGCCGATCAGCCGGCCGAGATCGTCGCCGGGCACGACCTCCGGGATCCCGACCAGCGCGATCGCCTCGACGCGGCCCTCAGCCGACATCGACCGGCAATGCTTCGGCCGCGGCGTTCGTGTCCGACTCCGTCGCGCGGAGGCTTGCCTCGGCGAGGAGCAGATCGTCGGCGGTGTCGACGTCGAGGGCGAGCGGTCCGTCGAGCTCGACGAGGCGGGCGCCGGCCGCCACCGCCGCCGTCGCATGGGCCGACCGGCTGTCACCGCCGAAGCACGTGTCGATCGCATCGGGCGGCGCAAGGAGCAGGGCGTTCGTCCCACGCCCGTGGCGGTCCGGGACGATCGCCACCAACGGTCGCTGCGGGTCGTCGAGGGTCGTGAGGACCGCCTCGATCGCCTCCACCGAGATCTGTGGCAGGTCGATCGGGAGGATCAGGACCGCGGCGGCGTCGCTCGCGATCGCTTCCGCCCGCCCGGCGTCGATCCCGCGGTTCAGCCCGCTGTCGCGCTGGCGGAGCGGCCGCGCTCCGAGCTCGACGGCCAGGCGCCGCACGTCGTCGTCCGGCGTGACGACGAGGGTCTCCGCGATCCCCGGCGTCGCGACGCAGGCCGCGATCGTCGCCCGGGCGAGACGGATCGTCAGCTCCAGCCGCTCCTCGGCGTCGAGGACAGCACCGAGCCTGGACTTCGCCCCCTCGAGGGAGCCCACGGGCACGATCGCGACGACAGGTCCATCCCGGTTGGGCATTGCCGAATCCTAGCAATCACGCGGGTCCAACCAACGAGAGTGCCAGCCAGATGGCCGCAAGCCCGAAAACAAGCAGGATCCCGCCGGACAGCCGGTTGATCCAGAGGAGGATCGTGGGCGTGAGCCGGGCGCGGAGCCTGCTCACGGCGAACGTGAGCCCCACCCACCAGGTGGCCGAGCCGAGGAAGACTCCGAGGGTCAGGAGCGCCGCCTCCGCCAGGCTTCCGCCGCTCAGCCCGAGCCCGGCGAAGATCGCGGCGAACGACAGGATCGTCATCGGGTTCGTCATCGTCAGCCCGTAGATGGACAGGAAGGCGCCCGGCAGGCCCGGTCGCTCCCGCACCTCGGCGGCGTTCATCGCGGGCTGCGCGAGCATCGTCCGGATCGCGAGATACACGAGGAATGCGCCGCCCACCAGACCAAGCGCCGGGCGAAGGCCGACGAGCACCGAGGTGATCGCCGTCAGGCCGAAGGCGGCAATGCCGCCGTACGACCCATCGGCGAGGGCTACGCCCATGCCCGAGGCGAGTCCGTACACCTGCCCGTGGGCGAGGGTCCGTCGGAGCACGAGGATGCTGATCGGGCCGACCGCCGCGGCGACCGTGAACCCGACGGCGAGACCGCGGGCGAGGAAGGTGGCGTCCATGCTGGTGACTCCAGTGTCGGTGGTGGCGCCGGCGGTCGGGGGTCCGATCGTGCACAGGGCGATCGGCATGAAAAGGCCCCCGGCCGAGCCGAGGGCGATGGGTCCGTCGATGCACCCGTCGGGGGCGCGCGTCGTCAGGCCGGGCTCACCCTCGGCGAGGGCTGCTGCCGGCCGGCTGTCGCGCGGAACGTCCGGGTCGTGGGCACGGCCGGACTGTGCCGTCCCGGCCCGCGGCTGTCAACGGCCTGCGTATGCTCGGCGGAGGAGGTCCCACCATGCAGGAACACCCACCCGTCCCGTCGGACAAGCCGGGCGACCCGGCGGCCGCCCCGACCGAGCCCGGGCCGTTCGACGACCCGCGCTCGATGCAGATCCTCTCGACCGAGCACTGGAGTCTGCTCGCGACGCGGTCGCTCAGCTGGAGCGAGTCGTTCAGCCGGGCCGGCCTGTTCCTCTCCGTCGTCTCCGCGACGGCGGTCGCCCTGGCCCTGGTCGGCCAGGCGACGAACTTCGGCGAGCAGTTCCTCGCGTTCGCGCTGGTCATGCTGCCGATCGCCCTGTTTGTCGGCCTCGTGACGTTCACGCGGCTCGACGAGGTCAACAGTGAGGACTTCGTCTGGGTCGCCGGCATGAACCGGATCCGCCATGCCTACCTCCAGATGAACCCGGCGCTCAGGCCGTACTTCATCACCGGGACGACCGACGATCCGGCCGGGATGGAGAAGTCCTTCGGTGTCCATCGACCGGGGAGCGCGGCGGCCCACTGGGTCGTGACGATGCCGGGGATGGTCGCCGTGATCGACGGAGTGCTCGGCGGGCTCGTCGTCGGGCTGGCGCTGAACGCCGTGAGCGGGATGTCGATGAACGGCTCGATCGTGGCCGGCCTCGTCGTCGGGATCGCGATCCCGATCATCCTCGCGCTGCGGAGCCGCAGCTCGGTTCGCTGGTTCCTGGGTATCTACCGGCCGCAGTTCCCGTCCGGCGAGGCGTCGCTGACGGACTGGTCAGCTCCGGTCCGCAGCGGCCCCAAGGACGGTCCGCGCGAGCCGGGCGCGTGAGGCGTCGTCGGTCATGATCGTGTCGGCGACGATCGCCCGGATGCCGAGGGCCTCCACGTCCCGGGCAAGCGCCGCATCGACCGTGTCGAGAACGAAGGTGTCGATGAGCCCGGCGTAGCCGCGGGCGACACCCAGGGCAGTCGGCTCGTGGCCGAGGCTCGCGAGCATCCGGTCGGCGGGACCCTTGAGCGCCTTGCCGCCGACGATCCCGCTGACCGCGACGATCGCCGCTCCGCGTGCCCTCGCGGCGGCGAGCCGATCGCGGATCCCGGGGACGGCGAGGATCGGCCCGACCGAGACGATCGGGTTCGAGGGGGCGATCAGGACCGTGCCGGCGGCATCGAGGGCGGCGGTGACCTCCGGCGTCGCGCTGGCCGCCCCGATCCCGTCGAACCGGACCTCGAGGACGTCCGGGGCCTGCCGCAGGCGGACGAAGTAGTCCTGGAAGTCGAGCCAGCCGTCGGCGGTCCGGACCCGCGTCTGGACCCGTTCGTCGGTCATCGGCAGGATCGAGGCCCGGACGCCGAGCCGCGCCTGCAGCTCGCGACAGACCGCCGTCAGCCGTTGGCCCTCGCGGAGCCGTGCCGTCCGGACGATGTGCGTCGCCAGGTCCTGGTCGCCGAGCCGGAACCAGCCTTCCTCGCCATACCGTTCGAGGGCGGTCATCGTCGCCCACGTGTCGCCCGCCAGACCCCAGCCGAAGTCGGCGTTCTCGAGTCCCGCGAGCGTGTACATGACCGTGTCGTGGTCGGCGCAGACGAGGAGGCCGTGCCGCTCGGTGTCGTCGGCGGTGTTGACGATGACGGACAGCGCATCGCCGAGGAGTGCCTGCAGGCCCTCGGCCAGCTTCGCCCCGCCGACGCCGCCGGCGAGACAGACGACGGTCTCGCGATTGGTCACCGCTCGGTCACCGCTCGGTCACGCGTCGTCGCCGAGGGCCGACCAGACCTCCGGCATCCGGTCGATCGTCTCCCGGTCGAACGGCGCCGGCAGCCGCGCGATCACCGTCCGGAACCCGAGCTCGCGATATGGCGCGATCGCGTCGGCGATCAGCGACGGCGGGCCGGCCAGGTGGGGACCGTCCCCGGCGTTCTCGACGCCGTTGGCCCCGAATCGTTCGAGGGACGCGGCCTGCGCGGACGCGACGTCGTCGCGGATCGAGATCGGGAAGCTCACGCTGAGCTCGATGGCCGACCGGTCGCGGCCGACGTCCGCGCAGTGCTCGTCGAGCGTCGCCAGGCTCGCCTGGACGCCCTCGAAGGTCGCACCCGACGTGTTCCACATGTCGGCGTAGCGGGCGGTCGTCCGGAGGGTCTTCCTGGGACCGGAGCCACCGATCAGGATCGACAGGTGGTCCTGGACCGGACGGGGCTGGCAGAGGGCGTCGTGCATCGTGTAGAAGCGGCCGTCGTGATGATCGATCCGCTCGCCGTCGAGGAGCCGCCGGAGGAGCATCACCGATTCGTCGAGCCGGTCGAGCCGCTCGCCGAAGCCGGTCCCCCAGGTCTCGAACCCGAACGCCTCGTGCTCCCGCTCGAACCAGGCCCCGCCGATGCCGAGGATCGCCCGGCCGCCGCTGACGTGGTCGAGCGTCGTCGCCAGCTTCGCGGTCAGGCCCGGGTTGCGGAACGTGTTGGCGCCGACGAGGAGCCCCAGCCGGATCCGCGTGCTGACGGCACCGACCGCGGACAGCACCGACCAGCCTTCGAAGATGCCCTGCTCCCACGGGCCGAAGATCGCGAGGAGGTGATCCCATGTCCAGACGGAGTCGAAGCCCACCGACTCGGCCGCGAGGGCCGCGTCGCGGAACTCCGGCCATGACGTGTGCTGGGACCAGAGCTGTGCCCCGAACCGCATCGTCATCGCTCCTCCATCCCGGGGCCCGGGCCGGTGCTCGTGCCCTCGCTCGTGCCCTCGCTCGCGCCGGCGTCGATCGCCTGGTCCGGCGCCGGGCGCCACTCGTGGAGGCGGAACCGGCACAGCTCGCGGAAGCCGATCCGCTCGTAGATGCCGCGACCCGCCGCGGAAGCCTGGAGCACCCCGATCCGGAGCCCCGCCGCACGCGCCGCGAGGAGCGCGTGGCGGGTCATCGCCTCGCCGTAGCCGCGGCGGCGGGCGTCGTCGACGGTGATGACGGCATAGACCCCGGCCACGCCAGCGGCGGTGTGCAGCCGGGCCGTGGCGACCGCCCGGCTCTCGACCCGGCCCAGCCAGCGGATCGGCACGCCGGTGGGCTCCCGATGGTCCTGCTCCGCCGAGACCAGCCGGGCGCCAGTCGCGATCGCCGAGATCGAGGACTCGTCCGTCCAGGCCTCCGGGAAGCCGTGCATGAGCACCGCGTGGAAGTCGCCGAGGGCGACCGCGTCGAGGACCGGCGCTATGTCCAGCTCCGGTGGCGGCGGGACCTCGGCCTCGCCGGCCAGGTCGTCGAGGTCGAGAGCCATCCCGGGGATCTCGTCGAGAAAGACGATCCCGTGCGCCGACAGCCGCTCGCTCAGGTTCGCCGGCTCGTCGTCCGGCCCGACCCACCACAGGAACGGCCGTCCGTCGAAGAGCCCGATCGTCCGCTCGATGGCCGCGTCGACGTCGGGTTCGTCCTCGCCGCCGAACGTCGCTCGAGCGACCTCGTTGGCGTCGGCCGAATTGACCTCGCTGACGTAGGCGAGGATCGATGGCGTCTCGATCACCCGCTCGCCGGCGAGGGCCCGGCGCCGGACCGCCGACCGTCGGAGGTCGTCGACGATGGCCTCGCGGAGGGCATCGTCCGACACGTCGGTCCGGGTGGGCGCCGGTGGCGGCGGCTCGATCGTCATCCCTCGCCCGTCACGCGCTCAGGAGCTCCCGCAGCTCGGGCAGCCGCTCGATGGTCTCCGCATCGTACGGCGCCATCGCGTCGATGAGGATGTGGCGGTAGCCGAGCTCGACGACCGGACGGAGCTCGTCGGCGACCTTCTGCGGCGACCCGACGAAGCAGGCGTCGTCGTCCCCGAGGTTGTCGCCGTTGGCGGCGGCCAGCGACGCGAGGACCCGGCGGGCCTCGGCGGCATCGTCACGGATCAGGAACCAGTCGGTCATCGTGCGCTCGATCTCGGCGGGGTCGCGACCGATCTCGGCGCACCGCTCGTCGAGCGTCTCGCCCTTCCGCTTGAGCTCCTCCAGGGAGCCGCCCGTGTTCCACATGTCGGCGTAGCGGGCGGTCGTCCGGAGGGTCTTCCTGGGACCGGAGCCACCGATCAGGATCGACAGGTGGTCCTGGACCGGACGGGGCTGGCAGAGGGCGTCGTGCATCGTGTAGAAGCGGCCGTCGTGATGATCGATCCGCTCGCCGTCGAGGAGCCGCCGGAGGAGCATCACCGATTCGTCGAGCCGGTCGAGCCGCTCGCCGAAGCCGGTCCCCCAGGTCTCGAACCCGAACGCCTCGTGCTCCCGCTCGAACCAGGCCCCGCCGATGCCGAGGATCGCCCGGCCGCCGCTGACGTGGTCGAGCGTCGTCGCCAGCTTCGCGGTCAGGCCCGGGTTGCGGAACGTGTTGGCGCCGACCATCAGGCCGAGCGTCGCGTGGCTCGTGACCGCGGCGAGACCCGCGAGCGTGGTCCAGCCCTCCAGGATCGGCTGCTCCCACGGCCCGACGATCGAATTCAGATGATCCCAGGTCCAGAGCCCGTCGAGCCCGAGCGAGTCGACCCGGATCGCCGCATCGCGCAGGGCGGGCCATGAGTCGGTCTGGGGCCAGAGCAGGACGCTGACGCGGACATCCATCGGTGGGCCTCCGGTTGGGAGCGCCATTGTGGCCGGCGATCGATGCCGGGCGGAGGATCAGGCGGTGAGCTTCGGCAGGACCTCGCGACCGAAGACCTCGATCCACTCGGCCTGGTTGCGGCCGACGTTGTGCAGGTAGATCTGGTCGAAGCCGAGGTCGAGGAACCGCTGGATCTGGGCGCGGTGCTGGTCGGGGTCGGACGAGATCAGCATCCGCCCCTCGAAGTCCTCCGGCCGGACGAGCTTCGCCATCTGCTCGAAGCTCGAGCGGGCGACCGGATGTCCTGCTTCGGGAACTTCATCCCGCCGTTGGGCCACTCGGTCATCGCGTTCGCGAGGGCCTCCTCGTCGGTCGGCGCCCACGAGAGGTGCAGCTGCAGGATGTCTGGAAGTCGTCGGGGTCCTTGCCGGCGTCGCGACAGCCCTCCTCGCACTGCTCGCGGACAGTTCGCGATCTTCTCCTCCGGCGCGCCGACCGTGATCAGGCCCGTCGGCGTACATGCCCGGTCTTCTTCGCGGTGACCGGTCCGGCCGTCGCGATGTAGATCGGCGGAGCGTGCGTCGGGCATCGTCCAGAGCCGGGTCGACTCGAGCTTGAAGAACTTGCCGTCGTGCTTGACGTCCTGGCCGCGGCCGCCGAACAGCTTCTTGATGATCTCGATCGCCTCGAACATCCGGTTGATCCGCTCGGGCGTCTCGGGCCAGTAGCCGGCGACGATGTGCTCGTTGAGTGCCTCGCCGGTGCCGAGGCCGAGCCAGTGCCGGCCGGGGTACATCGCGGCGAGCGTGGCCGATGCCTGGGCGACGATCGCCGGATGCAACCGGAAGCTGGGGCAGGTGACGCCCGGTCCGATGTCGCCCGTCGTCCGCTCGCCGATCGCCGTCAGCACGTTCCAGACGAACGCGGCGCTGGCCCTGCTGGGGGACCCAGGGCTGGAAGTGGTCGGCGGCCATGACGCCGGTGAACCCGTGCTGCTTCGGCGTCGACCGAGTAGCCGACGACCTCCTGCGGGCCGAACTGCTCGAGCATGGCGGCGTAGCCGATCGTCGGGGTGGCCATCCCGTCAGTCCTCCAGGTGGTCGTGGACGCGGTCGATCGCGATCCGGAATGTGATCCGTGGGTATGCCCGGTACGACGCCAGGTCGGCGGGGTCGGCGCCCTCGGGGTGGTAATGCCGGGCCAGGGCCTCGATGTCGGCGAGGGCCCGGGCCGGGTCGTCGTCGACGGCGTCGACGCGGCCGATCAACCCGACCCACGAGTAGCCGTCCGGGCCGAGGACCGCGAGCGAGACGCGGCCGTCGCGCTGGAGGTTGGCCGGCCAGAACCGGCTGACACGGCTGTTGATGAGGATCCGGCCGTCCGGCTCGAGGCGGTACCAGATGACGGCCTGGCGCGGTGCGCCGTTCGCGTCGGTGGTCGCCACGGCCGCGAACAGGGGTTGCTCGAGGAAGGCGCGGATCTGCTCGGTCAGGGCAGGGGAGGGCAGGGTCGGGCTCTGGGCAGGCTCCATGAGCCGATGGTACGCGAGGCAACGAAACGCGGCGTGAGGCGCCGACGGCCGCGGCGCGGGTCGGGGCGGCGTCCGCTCTGCTCGCCAGGCGAGCACCGTGTGGGTCGGGGTTGGCATCAACCGACGCGCCGCTCGCTGGGCGAGCAGATCGTCGACGCTCGAGCCACTCGTTCGATGAGCTGCTCGGTGGGCGAGCCGACCGTCGCCGACGATCGACGGAGTGCTCGCTGGGCGAGCAGAGCGCGCTCGGGGCTGGATCGCCAGCCGCGGGGCTCACTCTGGCTCGTCGGGACCCCGCCGGTTCGTCATCCGAGTCTCGAGTCAGTCGGCGTCGGGCGTGCGTGACCTCGAGCGGGCAGGCGCTCTGCGGCGCTCGCTCGACCACGATCCGACTCGAGTTTCGAGTCAGAGGGGAGGCTGACTGACGGGCCCTAGACCGCTCGGTCGGCGACCTTGCGTGACCGCGAGCGGGGATCGGCGTCGCGGACCCGGCGCCCGATCGCGTGGCGGGCGGCGTCCAGGCGGAGCGTCTCCATCGGGCGCGGCAGCTCCGGGACCAGCTTCGGCTTGCCGATCAGGTAGCCCTGGCCGAGGTCCACCCCGAGCTCGGTCAGGACCGCGAGGTCGGCCCGCCGCTCGATGCCCTCGGCGAGGAGCAGGGCGCCGATCCGGCCGCCGAACGAGACGAACGCCTCGACGAGCGCCTGCTTGGCGTCGTCGCGGGCGATCCCCGATGCGATCTCGCGGTCGATCTTGATGACCGACGGCCGGAGGGCGGCGATCAGGGTGAAGCTCGCATACCCGGCGCCTGCGTCGTCGATCGCGAATCCGAACCCGAGCCGGCGCAGGGCCTTGACCTGCTTCACGAGCGGGCCGATGTCCGAGACTGCCTGCTGCTCCGTGCACTCGAGGGTGATCTGCTTCGGGTTGAGGTTCGCGTCCTTCACCATCTTCGCGAACGTCGGCGCTTCGAACTGGGGGTCGAGCAGGCTCGCCGGCGTGAAGTTGATCGCGAGGTGGAGGGGCGGCAACCCGGCCGTCCGGCGCTCCGCCTGGAGGGCGGCGGCGCGCTCGAGGATCACCCGGACGATGAAGCCGTCCAGCTCGATCGTCCGGCCGGTGTCGATCGCCGCCTGGACGATGGTGCTGATCGACGTCTGGAGCCCCGGCATCTGGGGCCGGAACAGGCACTCGTACTCGATCAGCTCGCCGGACTTCAGCTCGACGATCGGCTGGTAGGCGATCGCGTGGACGTTCCTCAGGGTGAAGAAGTAGTCGAGCATCTTCGTCTGGACGAGGTGGCTGGACTGGGCCATCCCGATCCGCTCCGCCAGGCCCGACTGCTGGACCGCGGACGACAGGGCGACGAGGTGACGCTCGCCCTCCGGGAGCGTCGCGTCGAGGGTCACGAGACCGTAGGGCGGAGTGTGGTTCGCCGCGGCGACCTCGGCGGCGTAGGCGTCGGTCAGCTCGTCGGCCGGGCCGATCACGACGATCCCGGCGTCGAGCTCGTAGAAGCGGACGCCCGGAAGGTAGGCCACCAGCCGGTGCGCGAACCGCATGTCGCGCGACCACAACAGGCGCTCCTCGCCGTCCCATCGCTTCGATCCAGTCAGGAACCGCACGAACTGCCTTCTCCACTGCGGTCGGTTCGCCGGTACGAGGCGCAGCCCCGCACCGGCCCCCGGCGGCCATCGTACGCGCGGTCCGCAAACCGCTTCACGGGACGACCGTCCCATGGGGGATGAGGACGATGGTCCGGGTGAGCGCGTCCGCCTTCAGGGCTGCCGCTCTCCCGCGCGGACCTCCAGGTCGAGCCGGTTCGACGGCGGGGCCAGCGGACACGCCCATTTCGGGTCGAACGCGCACGACGGCTGGTAGGCGAAGTTGAAGTCGAGAACGAGGCTGTCGGGCGCTGATCCCGAACCGAGATCGGCGCTCTTGGCGGCGTCAAGGAGATAGCGCCCCGCGCCATAGGTCTCGCGGCCGTTCGTCGCGTCGCGGAAGGGGAGGAACAGGCCGCCCGCGTAGCCCTCCATCCAGTACAGCTCGAGGCTCCTCGTGCCCGACGGGAACGGGATCGACACGACCCCGAACCGGCGGATCGCCATGCCGCCGCCGCCGCTGAGCGGCAGATCGATCGAGAACGCCGGCAGCCCGCCGAGGCTCATCCCGCCGAACGGCCCGTCGTCGTCGCTCGGAGGGCTCCCCGGTTCTGGCTCCAGCTCCTCGACGACGACCTCGAACCGGAGGGCCGGGTCATGGTCGAAGTGGTGCGAGCGGAACGCCGCCCGACCCGCGGCCGGGACCGGCGACTGGGGATGCTCGCGGAACAGTCGTTCCCGCGTCTCGCGCCACAGCCGGAGGGCCCCGCCCGGATCGTCCCGGGCCAGTCGGCGGACGTCGGCGTACAGCGCGGCGACGGTCCGTCGCCAGTCGGCCAGGGTCAGGGTCGCCTCGACCCCGAGCGGTCCGTCGACGCTCATCGCGATCTCGACCCTACGTGCGCCGGCTCATCGCACGGACGACGATCACGACCCCGATGACGATCAGGATCAGCGGCCAGAGGCTGCCCCAGTTGATCGGCGGCAGCGCGATCCCGAGCGTCCGGTCGACGAAGTAGTAGATCCCGATTCCAAGCACGATGAGGCCGATGACGATCGCGATGGGGCTGGGTCCGCGATCGCGGGACCGTTCGCGGGGCGGGTACCAGGGGGGCTCGCGCCAGTCGCTCGGCGGACCGGGTGGCGCGGCCTGGAGGGGCGGGGAGGGCGACGCGGGCGGAGGAGCAGCAGCGGAGGCGGCCGCGTCGCCGGCGGCGGGCGGCGCGTCGGATCCCACGGTCGGGTGTGGCTGGGTCTCGTCGATCGGCTCGGTCATGCGGGCAGGCACCTCCCTGGCCCGACCATCCTAGCCGCGGCGGATGGGATTGGGTCCGACGGCCGCTCCTGCCTGCGTTCCGGGAGCCGCCGAGGCCGTTCCTGATAGCCCGCCGTGCGACAATCCCCGCTCCAGCAGCGGGTGAGGAGGCAAGCGTGGTCGCGGCTTCGGCGGAGATCGGCGTATTCGGAGGGTCGGGCTTCTATTCGCTCCTCGACGACGTCCGCGAGATCAAGGTCGACACGCCGTACGGCCCGCCGTCCGATTCGTTCTTCCTGGCCGAAGTGTCCGGGCGAATGGTCGCCTTCCTGCCTCGCCACGGGCGCCGCCACACGATCCCGCCGCACAGGATCAACTACCGGGCCAACGTCTGGGCGATGCGCTCGCTCGGGGTCCAGGCGGTGATCTCGCCGTGCGCTGCCGGGTCGCTCCAGCGCCATGTCAAGCCCGGCGACTTCGTCCTGTGCGACCAGTTCGTCGATCGGACCCGGGGCCGTGCCGACACGTTCTTCGACGGCCCGATCGTCACCCACGTCAGCTCCGCCGACATCTACGATCCGGTGCTCCGGGGCGTGGCCGCCGACGTGATCCGCGAGCACGGGATCCCGTTCCACGAGACCGGCACGATCGTGATCATCAACGGCCCGCGCTTCTCGACGAAATCCGAGTCGAGATGGTTCAGCGACGCCGGCTGGGAGGTCATCTCGATGACCCAGTATCCGGAGGCCTACCTCTGTCGCGAGCTCGGCATGGCGGTCGTGAACATCGCCCTGATCACCGACTACGACGCCGGCGTCCTCGAGGGGACGGAGGCCGTCGACGCCCAGAGCGTGACCGAGGTCTTCGCCCAGAACGCCGCCCGGATCCAGCAGGTCGTCCTCGACATGATCGGGCGGTTCCCCGCCGACCTCGACGCCCTCGGCGGCCGGAAGCTGCTCGAGTTCAGCCGTGGCGACGGCCACGTGATCAGCCCCGAGGACATCCGCCTGTTCGAGACGGGCCTCTAGCAGCGTGGATCGCGTTCAAGGTCGCACCCGATCATCCAGTCACCCAGGGACTGCCGGAGCCGGTCAGGTCGTCTTCCAGGGCCTGACACCGGTCTCCGTTGGCCATTCCGCGGCTGATCTCCGAGGCGACGGCGTCGCTGCAGGCCGGAGGACACGCTCGCGCAGTCCTGCCATGCATGGGTGATCAGGTCGGAGCGACGCGGCGCGCGCCGGCAGCGGGATGACGGACCGGCTGCCGATCGGCGTCACGCTCCGGACGATCCGCGCCGAGCCGGGCTGGTGGCTCGAGAGCGCGAGGCGACTCGACGCCGCGGGCTACCAGGGCGTCTGGGCGTGGGACCATTTCGTCGGCCAGGGCGACCGGACCGTGCCGGTCGTCGAGAGCTGGACGATCCTCTCGATGGCAGCCGCCGCGACGGAGCGGGTCACCGTCGGGCCGTTCGTGATCAACGTGACGAACCGCCATCCGGCGGTGCTCGCCCGGATGGCCTCGACGCTCCAGATCGCGAGTGGCGGGCGGCTGATCCTCGGGATGGGGATCGGCGGCGCACCGAAGGAGCACGCCGCATACGGCATCGAGTTCCCGGATGCCGGGGAACGGGTCGCACGGCTGGAGGAGGCCGTGGCGGTGATCCGCGCTCTCTGGACCGGCGGACCGATCACCCGGCCCTCGCCGTATTACCCGCTCGTCGACGCCCACGCGTTCCCGGTCCCGACACCGCCACCGCCGATCATCATCGGCGGCGAGACGCCGGCGGGGGCGCGACTCGCCGCCCGGATCGGCGACGGCTGGAGCACGTTCGAGAACAACTTCGTCCAGAACCTGCCGCTGTATCTCGAGGCGCTCGATGCCGCCGGCCGGCGTCGCGAGGACCAGACGATCTACGCGGGCTTCCAGGGGGACTGGCTTGGCGACGCCGACGTCGCCGAGAGCGAGTGGTGTCGCGAGCCCCGGGCCGCGTGGCAGCGCTGGCACGAGATCGGGGCGGACGGGGCGATCGTCCTCGCCCGGACGACCTCCGACGTCGACGCCCTCGTCGAGGCGGTGTCGCGCTGGTAGGCGGCCGGAGCCTCGGCCGATCCGGGGTTCGCCGGTCCATGGCACCATCGACTCGATGACCTCCTCCACGCCGACCCACGTCAACCCGCCCGGGACGACGCCCGGCCTGACCCATCCCTGTGCCCGATGCGGCGCCCCGGTCGCGCTCGACGTCGGGCTGTGCGATCGGTGCAACCCGCTCGGGCTGAAGGACTCGGCCAGCTCCCAGGTCCACGGGACGGTCTTCCTCGCGGTCGGCATCGCGATCGCCGCCCTGGCGGTCGCCGCCCACCTGGCGGTCGCCGGGATCGGGCCATTCGCGGCCGCGGTCACGGCCATGCGGGAAGGGTCGACGGCGGGCGCCGTCGTCGCGACGATCGAGGTCAGGAACGAGGGGACCGCCACCGGGTCGGCGACGTGCCGGCTGACAGACCCCGCCGACCGCGGGATCAACCACTCCGAGGTCGTCTACACGCCCAAGATCGCGCCGGGCGCCACGACCACCGTCGAGCACGAGGCGGCGTTCGGCAGCGTGGACCGGCCGTTCAACGTCACCTGCACCGGCCCGTGACCGACCCCGCGACAACCGCCGACCCGGTCTCCGCCGAGCCGGCCGGATCGGCGTGGGCCGCCGAGCTCGCATTCGCGATCGAGACCGCGGACGCCGCCGGCCGCATTCTCATGGACCGCTACGAGCGGCTCGAGCGGGTGACGTACAAGAGCGCCCGGGACGTGGTGACGGAGGCCGACCACCTGTCCGAGGAGCTGGTCATCCGGGCGATCCGGGATCGCTTCCCCGGTGACGCGATCCTGGCCGAGGAATCCGGCGAGCACGGCGGCCGGGCCGTCGCGGGTTCGGCGGCCACGGGTCCGACAGCCGCGAACGGCCGAACGTGGGTGATCGATCCCCTCGATGGCACCGTCAACTACGCCAACGGGCTGCCGGTGTTCTGCGTCTCGATCGGGTTCGTGGTCGACGGTCGCCCGACGGCCGGGGCCGTCCTCGACCCGACCCGAGCGGAGGTCTTCGCCGCGACCTCCGACGGGCCGGCGACGCTGAACGGCCGGCCGATCCGGGCCTCGACGAAGGACCAGCTGACCGACTACGTCATCTCGCTCGCGCTGTCCGGCCGCTCGGTCGCGAGCCGCGCCCGGGCGATCCGCAAGGCGGTCCGCGTGCCGCGCTCGATGGGCTCGGCCTCTCTCGGCCTGGCCTATGTCGGCAACGGCCGGTTCGACGCGTTCGTCCAGGAGACCGGCCTCTCCGCCTGGGACATTGCCGCCGCCGGGCTGATCGCCGAGCGGGCGGGTGCCGTCGTCAGCGCCTTCGACGGCTCGACCTGGTACGACCCGTCCCGAGCGACCCGCCTCGCGGGGATCGTCGCCGCCCCGCCGGCGTTCCAGGCTCGCCTCCGCGGTCTGGCCACCGGAGTCTCCTGAGCCCGTCGTTCAGGCGGCGTCGGCCTCGAGCCAGCGGTGCGGCCGGGCCCGGAGGCGGTCGAGCCCCCAACGGTCGCAGAACGCCTCCCACGTCGCCCGGGGCGTGCCGCGCCACTCGAGCTCGGCCGCATGCGCCTGGGGGATCGGCGTGTCGAGGCGGAGCCGGGCCAGCGTCCGGTAGAGGATCGCGGCGTCGTGCTGCTCCGTGAGGACGGCCGCCAGCCGGACGGCGCCGCTGACCCCGGGCACGTCCCACTCGCTTGCCTTGGCCGGGATCGCGTCGATCGAGCCGTACCGGCGGAGCACCCCTGCCGCCGACTTCGCGCCCCAGCCGGGCAGGCCCGGATAGCCGTCCGACGAGTCGCCGACCAGGGCGAGCCAGTCGGGGATCGAGGCCGGCTCGACGCCCCACTTCTCGAGGACGCCGTCGCGGTTGTACGTGATCTGGCGGCGGCGATCGCGGAGGACCACTCGATCGTCGATCACGCACTGGGCCATGTCCTTGTCCGGCGTGCAGATCAGGATCCGCTCGACGTCCGGATCGACCGCGAAGCGGGCCGCGGCGGCACCGATCGCGTCGTCCGCCTCGAACTCGATCTCGGGCCAGAGGACGATCCCGAGCGCCGTGATCGCCTCCTCGGCGACCGGGAACTGGGCGAGGAGCGCGGGCTCCATCCCGGCCGACGACTTGTAGCCGGGGAACAGGTCGTTGCGGAACGACTCGATGACGTGGTCGGTCGCGCAGCCGACGTGGGTCGCGCCCTCCTCGCGGAGGAGGAACAGGAGCTGGTCGCACAGGCCGGACACCCCCGACAGGACGACGCCGTCACGGCCGAGGACCGGCGGACGCGGTGCGTAATGGGCCCGGAACAGCTCGTAGGTCGCGTCGACGAGGTGGACCTGCACGGATGTCGACCGGCGCCTAGCGCATCCGCGTCGACCAGGTCCGGACCCCGGCCTCGGACATGGCACTGAGCGCCCGGTCGCCGTCACCCGGCTGGAGGTTCACGGCGAGGCACGCATCGATCAGCACGGCCGTCTCGAAGCCGAGCCGGGTCGCGTCGACGGCCGTCGCGTTGACGCAGTAGTCGGTCGCGAGCCCGCAGACGACGACGGTCGTCACCCCGGCGTCGCGCAGGATCGTGTTCAGCCCGGTCGGGGTCGTCTCCCCCGTCACCGGATCGCGCATCGTGAACCCCGAGTAGCCGTCTTCGCCGTTCTGGCCCTTGCGGATCCGGGGCGCCTCGGCGACGGCCGTCGGGTCGACGTCGGGATGGATCTCCGCGCCCCAGGTGTCCGCGACGCAATGGACCGGCCAGATCCCGCCGTCCTTGGCGAAGTGGGGCGTCGAGGGAGGATGCCAGTCCTGGGTGAACACGACGAGTGACCCGGCGGATCGTGCCATGGCGATCTCGGCGTTCACGATCGGGACGATGTTCGAGCCGCCGTGGACCGCAAGGCTGCCGGCCGGATCGGCGAAGTCGTTCTGCAGGTCGACGACGACCAGGGCCGTCGTCGCGTCGTAGCGCTGCACCGCTCGACCATAGCAGCCGGGCCGTCGCCGGACCCGGCGCCGGACAGAAAGCGACGGCAACGCCGTCGGCGTCGCCGTCGCGAGGAGGGTGACTCCCGGCTCGAGGCCCGGACTCAGGTGGTCGGGCGGCGAGTCGCCGCCGGGCCGCTACCGGGTCGCCGGCTCCCGCCGGAAGATCCCGACCGCGGCGAGGATCAGCGCCTCGAGGACGGTCCAGCCGATGAGGGCGAGCACCGCCGCCACGTCGAGGACCGACCCGCCCGAGCTCAGGGAATCGGTGTTGAGCATGCCCTCGAACGGCGCGACGAAGATCTGGCTCATGTTCAGGATCCACGACACCAGGTCGTTGCCTTCGCGGGCGTTGAGGAGCAGCAGGACGATCCGCAGGATGATCAGGACCTGGACGATCCCGAACAGCACGATGACGATCCGTCCGGCGAGCTCGCCACCGCTCGGGCTGCGGGTGACGTGGCGCTCGACGACGCTGTCGCTCGTCGTGATCGGATCCCCGTCCGTGGATCTCACGATCCGTTCGTCGTAGGTCATTGCGTGATACCTCCCATGCGGTTCCGCCCCCCGGGGTCGAGCTCCAGCGTGCGCGGATCGGAGTCATGGTCCGGTTGTCGGCGGGAGTCCTCGCGTTGCAGCCGGATGACGGTTGGAGGAGCCCGAACGACGGAAACGAAGAGCAGCCCGCCGGTCCGGCGGGCTGCTCCGTGATTCGCCGGCGGGTGGGCTATCCGACTGCGGCAGCCTCGCGGCCGCTCGTCCCGGCCTCGGCCGTCGACGACTCGTCCGCTGCCGGCTCCGCCGGCTCGTCCTGACCGCCGCCCGCCGTCCCTTCGACGTCGAGCAGGTAGCCGATCCCCTGGAACGTCCGGATCCGGCCCGGCTCGCCCGGCTTCGCACCGAGCTTTCGGCGGACGCGGCTGATCCAGACCCGGAGGTACTGGAGGTCGTCGCGATACTCCGGGCCCCAGACCTTGGTCAGGAGCTCGGTGTGGAGGACGACCTTGCCGGGGTGGGTGGCGAGATGCTGGAGCAGCAGCCATTCCGTCCGCGACAGCTGGACGAGCTCGCCGTTGCGCCGGACCATCCGCCGCTCGAGGTCGATCTCGACGTCGTCGAACGCGACGACCCCGGCGCCCGGCTCCACCCCCGTCGAGCGCCGGATGACCGCGCGAACGCGGGCGGCCAGTTCGTCGGGGTGGAAGGGCTTGGCGATGTAGTCGTCCGCGCCCAGGTCGAGGCCCTTGGCCTTGTCGGCCGTCGCGCCCTTCGCGGTCAGCAGGATCACCGGGACCGGCCGCTGCTCGCGGAGCTGGCGCATGACCTCGATCCCGTCGAGGTCGGGCATGACGATGTCGAGGAGGACGATGTCGGGCCGGATCTCCTCCGCCTTGGCGAGGGCATCCTCGCCGCCCGTCGCCGTGACGACGCGGAAGCCCTCCTCGCTCAACGCGATGGAGACGAGCTTCGTGATCCGCGGCTCGTCGTCGGCGACGAGGACCAGTGGTTGCGTTCCCACGGAGAACCTCCCGTGCAATCAGGTGATGGTGACGGTTCGGGACGCCGGCGTGAAGCCCGTCAGGGGAGTCGGATCGCGGCGGCGCACCGGCTTTGATCGGTCGGTCAGGACGCCGCCGGCTGGTCGGGCGCCTGCTGGGTGGCCGGCGGGGCTCCGCCGCCGTTGTCGGTCGTGGTCGTGCCGGACGACGAGCCCGGCCCGATCGCGAAGTACCAGACGCCGGCGAGCAGCACGAGGATCACGATGATCCCGACGATCAGGTTGAGCGAGCTGCCGCTGCTCCCGTCCTCCACGACAACAGTGTCGTGATGTTCCTCGGTCATGCGATGGATGCTCCGAACGTGGCTGGGGGCCGATGGCTGCCGCTCGCGAGCGCGGTGCCTGCCGGTTGCCGGTCGAATACGCCGGTCGTTGCCAGCGAGTCTGCCGACCGGGTGGTACCGGCGAGTCGAGAGCCACATTGCAGAACCGTTACGCGCGCATATCAATCGATGGCGGGTCGGCTGTAACGGCCCGGCTCCGGCCGGCATCTATAGAGCATGATCGGAAGCGTGATCGCGGAGGCCGAGCCAGGGTGGTCGATGCTCGCGCGCGCCATCTCCGGCGATGAGGCTGCGTTCGCACGGATCGTCGCCGCGCATCACACCGACATGGCGCGGATCGCCTACGTCGTGTGCGGAGACCTCGACATCGCGGAGGAGGCGGAACAGGCGGCCTGGACCGTCGCGTACCGTCGACTGAAGGACCTTCGCGACCCGGACCGCCTGCGCCCATGGTTGATGTCGATCGCTGCCAACGAGGCACGCCAGATCGCCCGAAGCCGGCGCCGACGAACGATCAGGGAGCTTGCCGTCGCCGACCCTATGCGACCGCCCGACGTCGACCAGGCCGCGATGATCGACCTCGCCGGCGCCCTCGGTCGGCTGGACCCGAAGGATCGGGCGATCGTCGGCTTGCGGTTCATCGGCGGCTTCGACTCGGCCGAGATCGGTCTGGCGATGGGAATGACCGCGTCCGGCGTGCGCGTTCGTCTCCATCGCCTTCTCGAACGGCTTCGAAAGGACCTCGGCGATGACTGAGCGAGGCTTGGCGGACCCCTTCGAGACGCGCCTCGCCGATCGGGTCCGGGCATATTCGGATCCGGCCGCCGCGCGACGGATCGATGCGCTCGAGGTTTCCAGGACGGCGATGGCGGCCGGGCACGGGAGCGTCTGGTCGAATGGTCGCCTCCGTGCCTGGCGCGGGCTCCGGATCGCCCGCCTCGGCTGGGCCGCTGCGATGGTCGTCGTTGTCCTTGTCGGCGCCGCTGTCCTCGTCGCCGAGCGCCGACCCCCCGAGGCCGTCGGCGGCCCGATCCCCGGCGTCCTCCGCCACGTGTGGCAACGGCCGTCGCCGGTGGCGCCCGGCCCGGACCTGTACGGCTCGGGGTTCCTGAGCCTGATCGGCGGTCAGGCGGAATTCGGGCGCGAGCCGGGTCCCGAGGCGTCGCGATCCGCGATCAGCGCGGCGGGCTCCGAGACGCTCCTGGCGACGGCCACCGTCGACACGATCGGATGCGCGCCCGGAGACGCTGGAGCGTACCGCTGGTCCGTGGACGGACACGGCACCGTCATGACCCTGACGGCGGTCGGCACGGATCGGTGCGCCGCACGCGAGGATGCATTGGCAGGCCCATGGGTCCGAGCAGACCTCCCGCCTCCCCAGGACGGCGATCCCACGCTGCCGCCAGGAACGCATCTGACGTCGCGATTCAACCCGTTCGGCGACGCGGCCCTGCCCGGTCGACTGTCGTACACCGTGCCCGCGGGATGGAAGGTCAATGGAGACGAGGCCGGGTCACTCGGGCTGCATCACGTTGGAGGCGCGGCCCAGGGCCAGACTTCGACCGATTCGTTCGTCATGATCTTCGCGAGGTCCCGGGTGGCGGCCGCCGGCCCGGACGGGGCGACGTGCGGTCCCCTGACCGGTGACACCGGCGTCGGGACCGGAATCGACGACATCGTGGCGGCGATCATCGCTCGACCCGGCGTCGTCTCGACGCCGCCGGTAGCGGTGACGATCGGCGGCTACCCGGGAACGATGCTGGATCTCCAGCTCGCGCCCTCCTGGACCGGACATTGCGTCGGGCTGGGCGGTCCGGTCGTCGGCGTCCCGATCCTTGTCGGGGCGGGGAACGAGACCGGCCCGGGCCTCGGCCTCGGTCCCGACCAGCCGTTGCGACTGATCCTGTTGAAGCTCACGGACGAGCGAACGATGGCCATTGGCTTCAGCGATGTCGGACCGTCCCCGCCCTCATCGCTCGATCGCACGAGCGCCGACGTGCTGCCGATCCTCGAAAGCTTCGTCTTCCACCCTTGAGGCTGCGTTCGACCTCGACCTGATCGGCCCGCCGGGACGGCCTCGCAACCAACCCGCAACGCACGTTCACGCGAGGTTGGGCTACGCTGGCCTCGATGAGCTTCGACGACGACGACCTCGCCCGGATCCGGGCGGCCGAAGAGATCGAGATCGAGACCCAGGCCCCGGACGGACCCGCCCACCGCACGATCATCTGGGTCGTCGTCGACGGTCACGACACGTTCGTCCGCTCGGTGATGGGGACTCGCGGGCGGTGGTTCCGCGAGGCGACCGCGAACCCTGCCGTCGCCATCCACGTCGCCGGCCGGCGGATCCCGGCGACGGCGGTCCCGGCGACCGATCCGGACTCGATGGATCGCATCAACCGCGCGCTGACCGCGAAGTACACGGGAATCGAGGGCTACGACTCGATGCTCGAGCCCGCCGTCCTGTCGACCAACTTCCGCCTCGAGCCCGCCTGACCGGGTCCGTCACCAGCCCACGAGGCCGTCATGTCCTTCGACGAATTCAAGCACCAGCTTCCCGACATCGACCCCGCCGAGACCCAGGAGTGGCTGGACTCGTTCGACCAGCTCGTCGCCCAGGAGGGCGAGGGCCGGGCCCGCTTCCTCGTCTACAAGCTGCTGAAGCGGGCCCGCCAGCTGCACGTCGGGCTGCCGCCGCTGACCCAGACCCGCTACATCAACACGATCAGCCCGGAGCAGGAGCCATTCTTTCCGGGCGACGAGCAGATCGAGCTGCGGATCCGCCGGATCATCCGCTGGAACGCGGTCGCGATGGTCCTCCGCGCGAACAACCGGTTCAGCGGGATCGGCGGGCACCTCGCGACCTACGCGTCCGCGGCGAGCCTCTACGAGGTCGGGTTCAACCACTTCTTCCGCGGCAAGGACGACGGCGGGGCGGGGGACCAGGTGTTCTACCAGGGCCACGCGGCCCCGGGGATCTACGCCCGGGCGTTCCTCGAGGGACGTCTCACCGAGGACCAGCTCGACCACTTCCGGCGAGAGACGGTGCCGGGCCAGGGGCTCAGCTCCTACCCGCACCCGCGGCTCATGCCGGACTTCTGGGAGTTCCCGACGGTCTCGATGGGCCTCGGGCCGATCAGCGCGATCTACCAGGCGCGCTACAACCGCTACCTCCAGAACCGCGGCCTGCTCGACACGTCGGGCTCCCGGGTCTGGGCCTTCCTCGGCGACGGCGAGAGCGACGAGCCCGAGTCGCTCGGTGCCCTGCACCTCGCCGCCCGCGAAGGCCTCGACAACCTGACCTTCGTCGTCAACTGCAACCTGCAGCGCCTCGACGGCCCGGTCCGCGGCAACGGCAAGATCATCCAGGAGCTCGAGTCGGTGTTCCGCGGCTCCGGCTGGAACGTGATCAAGGTGATCTGGGCCCGCGAGTGGGACGAGCTCCTCGCCCGCGACGTCGACGGCGTCCTCGTCGAGAAGATGAACAACACGCTCGACGGCGAGTTCCAGAAGTACTCGGTCGCCGGCGGGGCCTACATCAGGGAGCACTTCTTCGGGCCGGACCCGCGGCTCCGCAAGCTCGTCGAGCACCTCTCGGACGACGATCTCGCGAAGCTCCGCCGGGGCGGCCACGATTACCGCAAGGTCTACGCGGCGTACAAGCAGGCAACCGAATGGACCGGCGCCCCGACGGTGATCCTCGCCCACACGGTGAAGGGCTGGACGCTCGGACCGGGCGTCGAGGCGCGGAACATCACCCACCAGGCAAAGAAGCTGTCCGAGGCGGAGCTGAAGATCTTCCGCGACCGGATCGAGCTGCCGATCCCGGACGCGAAGCTCAAGGACGCGCCGTACTACCACCCGGGCCCCGACTCCGAGGAGGTCCAGTACCTCCGCGAGCGTCGCAAGGCGCTCGGCGGCTCCGTGCCCCGGCGGATCGTCCGGAAGGCGCCGCTCCCGAAGCCGCCGGCCGCCATCGACCAGGAGTTCGCGGCAGGCTCCGAGACCGCCGTCTCGACGACCATGGTCTTCACGCGGATCCTGCGGAACCTCATCCGCGACAAGGAGATCGGGGCTCGGATCGTCCCGATCATCCCGGACGAGGCGCGGACATTCGGCATGGATCCGCTCTTCAAGGAGGTCGGGATCTACGCCGCGCTCGGCCAGCGCTACGAGCCGGTGGACTCGGACCTCGTCCTGTCCTATCGCGAGGCGGTCGACGGCCAGGTGCTCGAGGAGGGGATCACCGAGGCCGGCTCGATGGCGTCGCTGCAGGCCGCGGCGACGTCCTACGCGACCCACGGCTTCCCGATGATCCCGTTCTACATCTTCTACTCGATGTTCGGCTTCCAGCGGACCGGCGACCAGATCTGGGCGCTGGCCGACAGCCGCGGCCGCGGCTTCATGATGGGGGCGACGGCCGGCCGGACGACGCTGACCGGCGAGGGTCTCCAGCACGACGACGGCCATTCGCACATCCTCGCGTCGACCGTCCCGAACGTCCGGGCCTACGACCCGGCGTTCGCGTACGAGCTCGCGGCGGTCGTCCGCGACGGCGTCGAGCGGATGTATCACGAGGGCCAGGACGTCTTCTATTACGTCACCATCTACAACGAGAACTACCCGCAGCCGAAGCGGCCCGAGGGCGTCGAAGACGGGATCATCCGTGGCATCTACCGGTTCGCCGAGGCGCCCGACCTGGGACCGAAGGCTCACCGCGCCCGGCTCGTGGGATCCGGGGCGATCCTCCAGCAGGTGATCGCGGCCCGCGACCTGCTCGCCGAGAAGGCCGGGATCGCCGCCGAGATCTACTCCGCCCCGTCGTTCCCACTCCTGCGCCGCGACGCGCTCGAGGCCGAGCGGTTCAATCGGCTCAACCCGAAGGCGACGCCGAAGGTGCCGTACGTGTCGTCGGTCCTCGGCCCGGATGGCGGGCCGATCGTCGCCGCGACCGACTGGCTGAAGGCCCTGCCCGACATGGTCTCGCGCTGGTTGCCGCCGTACTACGTCTCGCTCGGGACCGACGGCTTCGGCCGGTCAGACACGCGCGAGGCGCTCCGCTCGCTCTTCGAGATCGACGCGCCGCACATCGCCGCGGCCGCGCTCAGCGAGCTGGCGCGCTGCGGGGCGATGCCCGCCGACAAGGCCGCCAGGTCGATCGGCGAGCTCGGGGTCGACCCGACGAAGCTGGATCCGCTCGCCGTCTAGACGGGCCTCAGCGGCGTTGCTTCGCCGCGGCCCGGGCTTCGAGCCACGGAACCGTGACCTCGACGCAGAGGTCCGCGGCCTTCCGGCTCGAGAGGCCGCGTGCGCGCAGGGCGAAGAACGCCGGCGGTCCGATCACGGCAGCGACGACGGCCAGCGCCGTCTTGTCGCGCTTCAGAGGTCCGAGCGCGGTGCGCATGAGGTCGTCGACGTCGCGGTAGTAGCGGTCGACGCCGCCTGACCACGCCTCCACGAGATACGGCTCCTGCCGGTACAGCTGCCACGCGGTTGCGCTCCGGTCGTAGAACGCCGCCAGCTCGGTTGCCAGGCGGGTGATCCGCTCGGCGATCCCGTCGAGGCCGTCGAAGATCGCAGGGGTCGGCGGGCGCAACTCGGCGAGGACCTCGTCGAAGACCGCGGTGGCCAGTTCCTGCGGGTCGGGGAAGTGGTTGCGCACGGTCGCGGGGGCGACGTCCGCCTCCCTGGCGATCGCGAGGTTCGACGCCGCGGCCACGCCGCGATCCCGATAGACGCGCGCGGCCGCGGCCACGATCCGAGCCCGCGTCTCGTTCTTCGGTTCCGTGCGCTTCCCGAGCGCGTAGGGTCGGGGCACGTCCACTCCCTGTGAAACTATTGACTACGACTGGCAGTTAAATGTAGCATCGGCATCCGATCTCGTCGCCGCATCTGGTGGGAACGATGGACTGGATGATCGTCGTGGTGCAGTGGCTCCACGTCCTGCTCGGCATTCTCTGGTTCGGCAACGCGCTCGTGCTCGCGGTCATCGTGATCCCGGCCCTGAACCAGCTCCCGATCGTCCGCCAGCGGGAGATCGGCGGCGCGATCGGCCTTCGGTCGAACCGGATCTTCCAGGTCGTGGTCCCGCTGATCATCGTCCTGGGGGTCGTCCGCGGCACGGCCCTCGGACCGATCCGGAGCGTCGATGTCCTTTTCGCGACGGCGTACGGCCTGACCTGGCTGGTCGCCCTCGGCGTCACCACGGCGACGTACCTGTGGGGCCTGTTCGTCATCGTCCCCGGTGTCGAGGCCATGAGCCATGCCCCGCTCAATGCCGACGGAACGGCAACGGCCGAGCTGGTCGCGGCGACCGATCGCGCCAAGCGGCTGGTCCTCCTCGAGCTGATCGGCTTCCTTGCGATCTTCACCTGCATGATCCTCATGCGCTTCGGGCTGTGACATGACGACGGCCATCCACGGGGCCGGAGCCGCCCTGATCGCGGGCTCCGTAGCGCTCGCCGCCGCCATCGTCATCGTCTCGCTGCGGCCGGTGATCGCTCCGTCGCTGTCGACGAATGTTGCAGCCCTCCTCCTGGTGACGGCCGTCCTCCTGATCCCATCGCTGTGGGCGATCCTCGTCGTGCAGGCGGATCGGGCCGGCGCCGTCGGCCTCATCGGCTACGTGCTCCTGACGACGGGTCTCCTGCTGCCCGTCCTCGTGGCGACGCCGCCGCTGCTCCACCCTTCGGTCGACGCCCCGATCGGCGAGCACCCGATCGTCTTCGTGCTCGGCATCGCATTGACCGTCGGCCTGCTCTTCACCGGAATCGCGACGCTCCAGGCCGCGGTCCTGCCACGCCCCGCGGCCGCTCTGCTGCTTGCGGCGACGGCCGGGCTGTTCGTTGCCTTCTTCGTTGCCGAGTTCCTGCCGCCGGTCGTCGGCCAGGTGGCGACGGCCGCCTTCGGCATCCTCCTCGCGCTCGGGTTCGCCTGGATCGGGCTTGCCCTCTGGCAGGGGGAATGGCGGTGACGGCGGGCTCGCGCCCCCCGCTTGCGGTCCGGATCGCGGCCGCGTCGTTCATCGCCGACGCGGGCTTCGGGATCGCGATGCCCCTCAGCCTCGCCTACCGCGCCCGGAACGGCCAGTTGCCGATGACGCCGTGGGGGTTCCGGGCGTTCGCCGGCGGCCCGTTCGACCGGCTCGATCCCGCGGCGTTCGTCGCGCTCGGCTGGATGCTCGTCGGTGTCTGTGCGGCAGACGCGGTGGCCGGGACGTGGCTCTGGCGCGGGGAGCGTCGCGGAGCGGTCCTCGGGCTCGCGATGACGCCACCGGCGCTCGTGCTCGCCAGCGGCTACCTCCTGCCGTTGATGCTGATCCCCGCGCCAATTCGCGCCGCGATCCTCCTCTCGTCCTGGCGGAGCTTCCGTTCGGGCGATGACCGCTCGTCACGCGGCTGAAAGGCGGGTCGCGAGCGGCGAAAGGGCAGGCGGGGCTCGCGGGCCATAGGCTCGACGTGCCCACTCACGACCGCCGGAGGAACCGGTGGGTCGGACGTGCCCGCTTCCAGAGGACGCCCGTGATCCCCTCTCTCCGCATCGCCCAGGTTGCGCCACCGATCGAGCGTGTTCCCCCGGACGGATACGGCGGGACGGAACGCGTCGTCTTCGAGCTCGTCAGTGAGCTCACCCGGCGCGGCCACGAGGTGACGACGTTCGGATCCGGCGACTCCGAGGTGCCGGGCTCGCTTGTCGCGACCGTGCCGCAGGCGCTCCGGCCGGCGGGCGAGGGCGGTGACATCAGCGGCTACATGCTCACGACGATGCTCCGGGTGCTCGACGACCAATCGGCGTTCGAGATCGTCCACAGCCATCTCGAGTGGTATTCCCTCGCCCTCCGCCGGGCGATCTCGCGGCCGTTCGTCGCGACGTTCCACGGGCGGCTCGACCTGCCGTGGTCGCGTGACGCGTTCGCCGACGATCCGGACGGCATGGTCGCGATCAGCGAGTCGCAGGCCTCGGTCCACCCGAACGTCCTTTGGACGATCGTCCACAACGGGCTGACCCTCGACGGTGCCCCCTTCGAGCGCCGGCGCACCGACGACCTCGTCTTCGTCGGGCGAGTGACGCCGGAGAAGGGCATCGTCGAGGCGATCGAGATCGCGCAGGCCGCCGGCCGGCCGCTGAAGATCGCCGCGAAGGTCGGCCCGACGCCGAAGGAGCAGGACTTCAACACCGGGGTCTTCGAGCCGGCGCTGAAGCGGGCCGGCCGCTCGGTCGAGTTCCTCGGCGAGCTGTCCGGCGACGACCGCGACGCGCTGTTCGCGCAGAGTCACGCGGTGCTCATGCCCGGCTCGTGGCCGGAGCCGTTCGGGCTCGTCGCGATCGAGGCACTCGCCTGTGGCACCCCGGTGCTCGCCCGCCGGGTGGGCGGCCTCGACGAGATCATCCGCGACGGCATCGACGGCTTCTTCGGCGACGACGTCACCCAGCTCGCTTTCCTCGTCGATCGCGTCGGGAAGCTGGATCGCCGGGCCATCCGCGACTCGGTGATCGACCGGTTCTCGGCGAAGCGCATGGCCGACGGCTACGAGGCGGTCTATGCCCGGATGCTCGGCCTCGACGACGCGGCAGACGATCGAGTCCTCGAGCTGCCGAGCCGCGGGCGCCAGGCCGCGCGCGCCTGACGCCGTCGTCAACCCCGGTCGCCTACCCCGGTCGCCTACCCCGGTCGCAGAACCCGTCTACCCGGTCGTCTGCCCCGGTCTGATCCCGTCAGATCGTCGCCGGGTGTCGACGTCCTCACCCTGACTCGTCGACTTCCTGCCAGATCGTCGCCCGGGGTCGACGCGGCCTCGCTGGAGACCCGATCGAACCGGTCTGGTCGCGCGGTTCGTGCGTGGGATCGCTCGGGCATCCCCCTGATGCCGCGGTTCGGGCGGTCCGGTCGTCACTGGGCGACGATCTGACGGGCAATCCGAGCACGCGGTCGAATCATCGACCGGGGGCGACGATCCGGGACGGTGATCGGCTCAACGAGCCATCCGGAGACCGTTGGAGACTTCGGGGCCCGTGGCCGTTCGTTCGAGAGGGCTCGCCCGTTGCGGGTGCCCGAGCCACCATCACGGCCGCCCGAGGTCGCTGGCCAGCGTCGGCGGCGATGAGTTCGGGCCCGCGGCCCGGTCCGATCAAGCGAGACTGCTGGACCCAATGCGAACCGCGAGATCGGCGCGGCGACGTCGACAAGCTCAGGAGGCGAGACCGAGTTGAAGTACATGATCATGACGTTCGGAGATCGGTCCGGGCTTGAGGGAAAGCCGCCCGAGTGGATCAAGGGAATGATCGCCTTCATGCGAAGGATCGACGTGGAGCTCGAGGCGGCCGGCGAGCTCGTGTTCCAGCAGGGCCTCGCCGACCCATCCCAGGCCAGGACGGTCAGCGTGCAGGAAGGCGCTCCCGCTACGACCGACGGCCCGTTCCTTGCGTCGCGGAATTCGCTGGCCGGCTTCTGGGTCGTCGATGTCCGGGACGAGGCACGAGCGATCGAGATCGCCGCGCAGATCAGCCAGGCCGCCGACGCCGCCATTGAGGTGCGTCAGTGCATGGACGCGCCCCCGGACGAGGTGTTGGCGCAGCTGGACTGATGGAATGCCGGATCGGCCACACGCTTCTAGAACGGCTCCCGCGCAGGATCGACCGCCCCTGGTCTGGGTGACGACATGCATGGCCGGGCAAGGTGATCGCCGGCGGCGAGGGCAAGAGGGCGAAGGCGGACCGCGAGGCGTGCGGAGCGTCCGGGACGACTGGGTGATCGGGTCGCGAGCGCGAGAGCGAGAACGGACGCGGGTCAGGCCCGGGACATCACCCGGCGGAGCAGCAGCCACGCCAGCCCGATGTAACCCGCCGCCAGGCCGGCCATCAGCCAGAGCTGCCAGCCCACGACGGTCCCGCCCCGGAACATGAAGTCCTCGAGCAGCCGGATGCCGTTCGTCACGGGCAGCGCGTAGATCAGGGACCGGACCGGCTCCTGGAACTCGCTGATGGCGAGCACGAAGCCCGAGAAGAAGACCGAGGCGAGCAGAAGCAGCAGCGACAGCTGGACCGTCTGCGGCTCGGAATCGGAGACCGCGGCGACGATCAGGCCGAGGCCGAGCGACGCGGCGACGAGCAGGGCCACGACCAGCGCGATCCAGCCCGGGTCGGCCAGGATCGGCACGTGGAACCCGACGATCAGGAGCGTCACGGTGGTGACCGCGACGGCCCCGGCGAAGATCCCGTACGCAACGAGCTTGCCCGTGACGAGCTCCGCGGTCGAGATGGGCGAGATCCGGAACAGCTCGAACAGGCCGCTCTGTCGTTCGCGCACGATCGACAGGGCGATCAGCGTGATCGCCAGGTGCTGGAGGATCAGGGCGAGCACGGCCGGTGCGAAGTACTGGACCACGGTCGGCTGAGACTGGGCCACGTTGTCGAGGACCGCCTGGGTCGGCGCGGCGAGGACCTCGGGCGGGATCTTCTCGGCATCGACGGCGCCGTTGCTCGCGGCGAACCCCTCCGTCTCGGCCGCGACCTGCTCGATGATCTGGCGGTTGACTGCGGCCTCGAGGCCACGCGCCAGGAACACCGTGTAGCTCCCGGCGACAGGATCGGTGAGGTTGACCCGGACACCGATCTCGCTCCGCTGGCCGGACTCGAACCGTTGTCGAGCGTCCGGTGGCGCGACGACGACGACATCGACCTGCTGAGCCGTCAGCCGATCCATCGCCGGCCCCTCCTCGGGGACCACGGCGACGATGTTCAGGCCCTCGCCGGCGACCTGCTGGTAGGTCGCGACATCGGTCGAGAGGCCGGTCTCCGGCGGGATCACGACGATCGTGTCGAGTGCCCGGCGGTAGCCGCTGTAGCCGAGTCCGAACAGGGCCATGATCAGGAACGGCCCGATGACGAGGCTCACGAGCGCGCCCGGTCGCCGGACGAGGCTGATCAGCTCCTTGCCGACGACCGCGAGGATCCGGGTCAGTGTCTTCAGGAGGCTCATGCCGCTGCCTCGACGCCGTCGGTCGCGGCGGGTCCGTCACCGGACCCGCCCGCGTCGTCGCCGCCTGGCTCGGGTTCGCCCTCGGCCCGGTCGTTGTGACGGCCGACCAGGATTTCCGAAGATCTCGTCGAACGACAGGCGGTATTCGCGTGCCGACGCGACCTCGACCCCTGCGGTACGGATCCGTTCGACCACCGCGGGCAGGGCCTCGCCTGCGTCGTCGACGACGAGGCGGAAGTGGCGCGGACCGTCCTGGCGGACCTCGCGGATCCCATCGCCGCCGACGAGGTCGTTCGCGTCGAACATCGATTCGGTCTCGATGTCGAGCAGGTCACCGTTCGTCGCCATCCGGCGGAGCTCGTCGGGCGTGGCGAGGGCGATGATCGTGCCGCCGACGATCAGCGCGACCTGGTCGCACTCTTCGGCCTCGCTGATGTGCTGGGTCGTGACGAGGAGCGTTCGCCCGGCGTCGCGCAGTCGGTGGAGCTCGTCCCAGATCGTGGTTCGGAGGAGCGGGTCGATGCCGGCAGTCGGCTCGTCGAGGATGATCAGGTCCGGCTCGTGGACGAGGGCGCAGGCGAGCTCCAGCCGTCGCTGCATGCCTCCCGACAGGCGGCCGGCCTGCCGGCCGCGGACGTCCCAGAGGTCGACGACCTTGAGCACCTCGCGGACCCGGCGACGGCGCCGGCGGAACAGCATCCCGAACAGCGATGCGACGAAGTCGACATTCTCGCCCGCCGTCAGGTCCTCGTAGAGGTTGAACAGCTGGGGCATGTAGCCGATCCGCTCGCGGTCCGAGCGTCGGAACTTCTTCGGTTCCCGTCCGAGGACGCGGACCTCGCCGCTCGACGGGGCGATCGCCCCGGTCAGCATCCGGATCGTCGTCGTCTTGCCGGCCCCGGACGGGCCGATGATCCCGAGGATCGTCCCGCGCGGGACGGTGAGATCCACGTCGCGGACGACGGTGCGGTCGTCGAACGTCCGTGCGACGCCCCGCATGACGACCAGGTCGTCGGGCGCGGGGCTCGTGGGTTGGGCGGTCGGGCTGGGCTCCATGCGTCCTCCAGGGCCGGGTCCGTCGCTCGGCTCCGGGCGCCCGGAGTCTCTCCGGCGGCCCATCCCGACGACACCCACGTCGGGACCCGGGGCGATACGAATGCATGACGACACGCTGCAAGGTCGCTGGCACCGCGGACCGCGCCGACCGCGGGTTCGCGCGACGTCGCGTCCACGACGCTCCCGCACGATGACCGACGACACGGCGGCGCTTTCGGGGCTCCGCCACGCCAGCGACGACCGGCCCGGGATCACGCGCCGCCGGTCGGGTCGCGGCTTCACCTATCGCGACGTCGACGGCCGGATCATCCGTGACCGGGCGACGCTCGAGCGGATCCGGGGGATCGTCATCCCGCCTGCCTGGTCCGACGTCTGGATCTGCCCGTGGCCCAACGGCCACCTCCAGGCCACCGGCCGGGACGCGCGCGGCCGCAAGCAGTACCGGTATCACGCCCGTTACCGCGCGCGGCGGGACACGGCCAAGTTCGAACGTCTCGTCGCGTTCGCCCGCGCGCTGCCGGCGATCCGCGATCAGGTCGACCGCGACCTCGCGAGGCCGGGCCTCCCGCGTGAGAAGGTCCTCGCGGCAGTGGTCCGGCTCCTCGAGCTGACCCTGATCCGGGTCGGCAACGACGAGTACGTCCGGCTGAACCGAAGCTTCGGCCTGACGACGCTCCACGATCGCCACGCCCGGGTCGAGGGCACGCAGGTCAGGTTCCGGTTCCGGGGCAAGTCGGGGCGGCTGCACGAGGTCGGCCTGCGAGACCGTCGCCTCGCAGCCGTGGTCAGACGCTGCCGCGACCTGCCCGGTCGGGAGCTGTTCCAGTACGTCGGTCCCGACGGCGAGCCCCACGATGTCGCGTCCGAGGACGTCAACGGCTACCTCGCCGGGATCGCCCCAGGGGTCACTGCCAAGGACTTCCGGACCTGGGCGGGGACGGTCCTCGCCTGGCGGGCGCTGCGGGCGCTCGGCAAGGGCTCCACCGATCGCGAGAAGCAGCGCAACGTCTCCGCGGCGATCCAGGCGGCAGCCGACAACCTCGGCAACACCGCCGCCGTCGCCCGTCAGGCCTACGTCCATCCGGCAGTGGTCGACGCCTACCTGGACGGGAGGATCCGGACCGCCCTCGTCAAGGCCGCCGAGGACGCCGACGATCCGCCGGGCGCGACCGATCCCGACGAGGAGCGGGCGGTCATCGCGCTGCTTCGCACGCGGCTTCGCGAGGATGCGGGCCGCTCCAGCGGCCGGACGACTCGGACCCGCGATCGCCGCCGGTCGGCGGCGTCTCGCTCAGCGGCCGGCTGACGCGCCGGGCCGACGGCCGACGCCGTCGTGGATCCGGAGGGCGAAGCCCATCTCGAGCCCGCCACCGACGCGATCCCGCGCCCACGTCCGGCCACCCATCGCCGCGACGGCATGGCGCGCGACGAACGGCCCCATGCCCACGCCGCCCAGGCGCCCCGTGGCGGTCGACAGCGGCAGGTCGAAGGCCCGATCGAGCTCGTCGATCGTCAGGGACGGGCCCTCATCGAGGATGCGGACCGAGACCTCTCGCGCGACCCGATCGACCTCCAGCCGGGCGACCAGGCGGACGGCGGCATCCCGAGCCGGGACGCGGAGCATCGACTGGATCAGGTTCCGGCAGGCCTGGGCCACGTAGGTCGCGTCACCGTGGACGGGCGGCACGGTCGACGGGCCCTCACGCTCGATCCGGATGCCGGCCACTCGGCCGGAGGCGATCCGCATCTCGGCGTCGAGGGCCATCCCGAGATCGACTGCCTCGTCGATCGGGTGGAGCATCCGTCGCTCGAGGCGGGCGATCACGAGCAGGTTCTCGACGAGGTCGTAGAGGCGGGCGGCCTCGAGGCTGATGTCCATGGCCAACGTCCGGGTGGCCGGCGCCGAGAGACGCGGCCGGCGAGCGAGGACCGAGGAGCCGGCGTAGATCGTCGTCAACGGCGTCCGCAGCTCGTGGGACAGCACGGACAGGAAGGCTTCCCGCTCGACCTGCCGATCCCCGCTGTCCGAGACGTCGCGCAGCACGAAGGCGGCGCCGTCGCCGTCGGCCTCGGCGAGGGGCACACGGTCGAGGGCGTACCAGGTGGTCGGCAGGTGACGTGGGCGGACCATCCGCCGGTCCGTCGCGTCGTCCGCAGCCGTCTCGTCCGACGCCCCTGCCGGCGGCCGGCCATCCTCGAGCCGCGACAGCAGATCCGTGGCCGTGCGAACCGGATCGCCGTCGAAGAGCCGATCGGCGGCGTCGTTCGTCAGCTGGATCCGGCCCGAGGCGTCCGCGACGAGGATGGCCTCGGGCAAGGGCTCGATCATCGCCCGGATCCCGGACATCATCCAGCCCGGCGACGCATCGTCGGCGTGCGTCGTCGACGACGGCGTGCGTCGCTCCGGTCCAGGCTCCTGCTGCTCGAACATGGCCCAAGGATGTCCCGGGCAGGATCGACGACACTGCCGTGGAGCAGGCCGACGCCTTGCGGCTCCATCGCAGGGCCGATCCGGGTGGTCGAACTGCAAGACGGTGTCAGGCGGGCTCGGGATCGAACGACCCGCCTGGAACGATGGCGATGGCTGGCCGGGGCCAGGGCGTCGCGAGACCGGCCGGGCCGGGGGAGGTCGTCAAGCGACCGATGGACCAGATCTTCCAGCAGATCGGCGACGCCTTCGGGTCCGTCCTCACCAACCCGATCGTCGAGCTGTTCCTCACCGTCGCGGCCGGCTATGTGGTCATCCTCTGGCTGGCATCGGCGCTGTGGGCCTTCGTGGACATGCGGCGCCGGACCGACAACCCGGCCTTGCCGTACGCGACGGCCGGGCTCGTGATCGTGGCCTCGCCGCTGCTGTTCCCGCTCGCATTGCTGCTGTACGTGGTCGTCCGACCGAAGGTTACCGTCGCCGAGGCCCGGATGAGCGATCTCCGCGACGCGGCGCTGGAGTCGGAGCTCGAGATCCCCATTTGCCCCGCCTGCCGGAAGCCGATCGAGGACGACTGGCTGATCTGCCCGCACTGCCGGGCGACGCTGGGCCATCGCTGCGATCGGTGCGGACGACCCATCGGGATCGACTGGGACGCCTGTGCCTGGTGCGGCGTGTCCTTCGAACCGCCGACCGGGCTGGTCCGGACCGACCGCTGATCGCGACCGTTCCGAGCCGATCCGATCCCGGAGCCGATCCCCATCCCGGACAGGAAGACGCCCCCGCGGACGGAGCCCGCGGGGGCGCGATCTCGGTGAGGAGGCCCGGGATCAGGCCGGCCGATCCTTCATGTCGTCGTCGGCATGGCTCGCGCCGCGCCGCAGCTCGTCACCGGTGTTGCCGATCGCGTCACGGACGTCATCGCCCGCGTTCGCGACCTTGTCGGACACACTTTCCTCGCCGTCCGCCTTGCGCCAGGTCTCCTTGGCCTTGTTCTGCGCCTCGCGCATGGTCTCCTTGGTATCGGTCTTCACGTCCTCGAACGTCATGGTCGGGTCCTCCTGGTCGGACCGGGGGATCCGGTCCACTGCCTTGATCCTCGGGGCCGGACCTTTGCGCAAGCCCTCACCCGATGCGAGTCCGGATGACAGCGCGCTTGCAGTCGGCCGTCCGGTTGGAGCCGCGCCGCGCCTCACCGGCACGGCTGTCACGCGCATGCAACCGGGCCGGATGGGTGACACGCTCGGCTGGGGTCCGACCGGGCCTACTGTCGGTCTCGATCGCTCGCCCGGAAGCGGTGAGTGGGCGATCATGACGAGCCGACTCGATGGAGGATGACCATGGCCACGACCCGGACCCCGGACACCGAGATCAACAGCGAGATCAACGGCACGGGCGATCTCGCGACGACCGCCCGCGACATCGCCGGCGAGGTCGCGGACAAGGCGTCCGCCGCCGCGGCCCGCCTGCCGGATGCCGCGAATGCGACCGGCGTTCAGCTCGGCAAGGCGAACGAGCTCATCCGGAGCGAGTCAGACGAAGTGCTCGCCGTCGGGACATCGCTCTCGCTCGGCCTGGCCGTGGGCCTGCTCCTCGGCGGCGCCAACCGCTTCCTCGTGATCCTCGCGCTGATCCCGGCGACCGCGATGGGCTTCACGCTGTTCGACCGGCACAACGGCGGCCCGCGCCGGACGCGCGCCGGCTGACCGACCCTCGCCCGAAATCGACGGCCCGGCCGGTGGTTCACCGGCCGGGCCGTTCCATGTTCGCGACTGCTCTGCGTGTCGGGCGCTGGACGTGCGGAACGCCCGGAGGAGGGGGCTCCGGGCGTCCGCGGGATCGGGGGTGAAGACGCCCCGTCACAAGCGCCTCCACGCGGATGTGTTCACTATCGATCGACGGCGTGGCCGTCGAGCAGCCCGTTGATCGTAGTCACCGCCGCCCCTCGCCGGTCTGCCAGCGCACCTGTCGGACCTTGCATATGCATAACAGCCCCGATCGCTGCTGAAGACCGATCCGGACAGGGGTCGGGCAGGGACGAACGCGGGCTTCCGGACCCCCAGTGGTCGGAAGCCCGCTCGTCCAGTGTCGACGGGGGCCGGTGACGCGGACGTCAACCCGACCCGTCTGCAGGTTGCAGGGGCCTGTCCGGGATGTTGCAGGCTCGCCGGGCGAGCTCGCCGGCGGTGCTCGGCGGCGATCGACGCCACCGACCGATCCGCGCTCAGCTCATCGCGTCGGCGGCAAGGATCTCCAGGACGGCCTCGCGCAGGTCCCTCGCCGTCGAGTCGCACCTGGTCGGGCGTGGCCCGTCCGCGCGCGGCCCGACGAGGATCGTCCGCAGGCCGGGCTGTCGATCGCGGCAGGTCCCGGGGTCGGCGGTGACGTACCACGATCCCCGCGGCGGCTCGACCGGCAACACGTCGATGAGCTCATCCCACGCGGCGAGCGTCGCCGCGGCGTGGTCCCTGGGGGCGACCAGGACGAGCCGGTCACCGGCGCCCGCGAGATGGGCCAGCCGGTCCGGCGCGTCGGGGTCGAGGGTGGCGGATCCGTCGATGTAGATCGTCTGCACGCCTCGACGCTATCGTCCGCAGGTGTCGCGCGAGACACGTCCCGGCACCGTCATCGTTGCACGCGACTGGCAATCGCCCCGGGATCCCTCGCTCGAGCCCCGCTGATCACGGGGCCGTGGATGTGGCGCGGGGAATCGGAACGCCCACCGGGGTTCCGGTGGGCGTTCCGTGGGCATGGAGCGGAGCGTCGCTCCGCGGGTTGGGTCAGATGGCGCCGCGGCCCGATCGGGTCCGGCCGGTCACCAGGTTGACGACGACGACCACGAGGATCGCGCCGATCACCGAGACGACGATCGAGCTGAGGTCGAACGGCCCGTCGATCGGGTTCGAGTTGAACAGCAGACCGGCGAGGAAGCCGCCGACCAGCGCGCCGACGATGCCGAGGACGATGTGACCGATGACTCCCAGGCCCTCGTCACCGCGGACGAGGAAGCCGGCCAGGTAGCCGGCGATCGCGCCGAGCACGATCCACGCAATGATGTTCATGAGGTGAGACCTCCATCCCTTGTTGGTCGGTTCCGTTGTACCCCCGTGAACCGGATACGCCGGCAGTCTCGACGGCTGGACCGCTCATGCCGCCTAACGTCGCGGCTCGGTCCGTTGCAACGGTCTGACAGGCCATGGGGCTGTCGGCGGAGGCCTCCGAAACCGCCGGGACAAGACGATGCGGCGCCGGTGGACGTTGTCGTCCTGACCGGCACCGCATGGTCCGCGTGCCTCGCGATCTCCCCCCAAGGATGTCGCGGAGGCGGGTCCCCGTCGCTACCTGATCGGAGGCGAATCCGGGATCGGCGACGGAGCCGAGGCGAGTGTGAGTCGGCAGCTCTTGCGCGGCCGCTCGAATCGGGCCTCGCGCCATCGCATCCGCATCGCAGCGCGACGCCCCGGCCGCTGCGGCCGGGGCGTCGATGTCGCGATCCGCGATGGGTCAGGACGCGCTCGGCGCGGCCTCCGACGGCGCGGCCTCCGACGGCGCCTCGAGGCTCGGCGCGGCGACTGACGGGCTCGTCGTCGACGACGGGCTGTTGCACGCGACGACGGCGCCGCCCAGCGATGCCGCGAGGGCAAGAGCAAGCAGGATTCGCTTCAGCATGGTGGCGGGTTCCTCCGATTGGCCAGGGCACCGGGGGTCCGGCACCGCGGTGTGGCCGGGGACGGCCACGACTGGAGACGGTAGCGAGCACCGCCGAACGGACGCCCGTCACGGCGGCCAATCGACCGTTGCAGGCTTCTCGCAGTGCGTGCTGATGCGGGTGCGCCCGACGGACCCGAACGTGCAATGACGGTGCAAGGGCCGAGTACGGCCGGCGCGCTCGGCTGAGACTCGCGGACTCCCATCCTGCGTCCCACGTCCAGCGGTCAGATCGCAGAACCCGGCCCGGCGGCGACGAGCGCCCGGCCACCCATCCGGGGGCGGGGGCCCACCTGACGCTGTCGATCGCGGGCGTCAGGACCGTCCATCTTCGGCACGCCGAACAGGGGAGTCACATCGATGATCCGCGAGACGATCGCGTCGGCCATTCGCTCGGACGAGGGCGAAGGGTCCATGCGCGTGGTCGAGCTGGTGCTGGCGATCGTCGCCGTGATCGCGGCCGGGATCCTCGCCTTCGTCCGGTGACGGTTCGCGCCATCCTGTACGACGCGGCCGGCGAGGACCGCGAGGTCGACGTGTCGGCCCAGGACCCGATCCGGCTCGGGGACAAGCAGCTGCTCTGGCTCGACCTCGACGACCGAACGGCCGATGACCTCGGGCACGTCGCCCGGGCGATCGGCCTCGAGGCCGAGGGCCTCCACCGGCTGGCCCGCGAGGATCGACGATCCCGGCTGCTCCGATTGCCCGAACGGATCGTGCTGACGATCGGCGCCGTCGAGCCCGACGACCCCGAAGCCCGACGGCACGAGGTCGACATCGTCGTCGGCCCGAACCACATCGTGACGGTCCACGACGGGCCGCTGTCGGCGATGGACGCCTTCCGCGAGGACGTCGACCAGGAGCAGGAGCTCGGGCGACTCGACTCGGTCGGGTTCACCGCCGGGCTGCTCGACTCGATCCTCTCCGCCTACTTCCACCAGATCGAGTCGGTCGAGAAGGCCATCGACGAGCTCGACGAGCTGGCCGTCCGCAGCCGCCGCGACGGGACGTTCCTGACATCGGTGCTCGTCCTCCGTCGGCGGATCGCCCGCCTCCGGCGGGTGCTCACCCCCAATCGCGAGGCGCTGCTGCCGCTCGAGCGACCCGACTTCGAGATCCGCTCGGACCTCGGGATCCTGTGGCCGGGCGTCATCCAGCGGCTGGAGCGGGCGATCGATGGCCTCGAGAACGCCCGGGAGCTGCTCGTCGGCTCGTTCGACCTCTACCTCGGCCGATCCTCGCAGCGGACCAACGACGTGATGAAGGTCCTGACGCTCGTCTCCTCGATCGCCCTGCCGGCGATCGTCCTCGCCGGGATCATGGGCATGAACTTCAAGGTCGGGTTCTTCGATGAGCCGTCGAACTTCTTCGTCGCCCTTGGCGCGATGCTGGCGTGCTCGCTCATGATCCTCGCCGTCGCCCGCTGGCGGAGCTGGATCTAGATGGCTGTCGCGCCTGGACGACGCCTGGACGACGTTGCCGGCTGCCGTCCTCGCTCACGCACCCCGAAGTGCGCCCGCTCCGGTCCTCCCCGGCGCCTTGCCGGCCTCGCCGATCCGCGACGAACGCAGGTGTGAGCCGTCAGGCGTCTTCGTCCATCACCTTCAGGGCGAACCCGAACTCCGCGCCGCCGTTGTCGCCGTTGCGGGCCCAGATCCGGCCGCCCATCGCCCGGATCAGCCGCGCGCAGACGAACAGGCCGATCCCGGCGCCCGATGCGGTCCGCGCCGTCTCCGCCGAGCGGAAGAAGAGCTCGAAGAGCTGGTCGCTCTCGTCGGGCGGAAAGCCCGGTCCGTCGTCGACGATCCGGACGATGACCTCGCCCGGCGCGGTCTCGACCGCGACGTCCACCATCGCCCCGGTCCCGCCGTACTTCGCCGCGTTCGACAGGAGGTTCCGGACCACCTGCTCGACGTAGGTGGGGTCGGCGATGACGGTCGGCAAGCCGCCGGGCATGGCGAGCCGGAAGGTGACCCCCGGCCAGCGGCCCTCTTCCGACGAAATGACCGGCGGCAGCAGCCGCTGGATCAGGACCGGTTCGGCGCCGACGTCCCCACCCTCGTCCCCGAACCGCGTCATGGCCACGACGTCCTCGACGAGCCGGTGGAGCCGCTCGGACTCGACGACGATGTCGCCGAAGATCTCGGCGCGCGTGTTCGCCGGGAGCTCGCCCGAGCGGGACAGGACCTTGGCACCCGCGTAGATCGTCGTCACGGGCGTCCGCAGCTCGTGGGACAGCACGCCGATGAACGTGTCGCGGACGGCCTGGCGCTGGCGGGCCTCGGTCACGTCGCGCAGAACCACGATCGTCTCCTCGCGGACATCGGTCTCGTGGTCCGCCACGACGAGCCAGGTCGAGAGCTCGATCCAGCGCTCGTCGCCGCGTCGCGCCCGGAGCTCGACCGGGCCGCCAGTCCGCCCGAGCGAGGGAGCCAGCTCGTCGGGATCCACGAGCTCGGCGAGGATGTCGCCGTACGTCTGCTCCTCGACGTCTGGAAAGACGTCCTCCGCGGCCGGGTTGGCGAGGATGATCCGGCCGTCGCGATCGCAGACGAAGACGCCTTCGCCCATCGCCCGGATCACGGCGTTCAGCTCGGCGGCCCTTGCATGCTCCGCGGTCGCCAGCCGCCGCAGCGCCTCCTCCGTGGCGATCCGTTCGCGAAGGTCGCGGGCGACCGCGAGGATCCGCGATGGCTCCGGGGCGAGGTGAACGAGCTGGAGCCGCATCTCGACCGGGATCGGCTCCTCGTTGGGGCGGACGAGGTGAACGGTCTCCGTCCGGGCATCGGACGCGCCCCCGCCGAGGGCTTCGACGGCGGTCTGGAGCGAGCGGGCCTCCGCCGGGTCGAGGTGGCACTCGATGCTCGTCCCGAGGAGCTCCTCCACGGGCCGGCCGAACTGCTCGACGGCGCCCCGGTTCGCGTACGTGATCCGGTTGCCTGGCAGCTCGGCCAGGAGGACGGCGTCGCTGGTCGCGTCGAGCAGGCGCTTGAACCGGACGCCCTCGCGGAAGAGCCGGGCGTTCTCGATCGATGCGGCCGCGCGGGCAGCGAGCGCCTCCGCGAAGGCCACGTCGTCGCGCTCGAATCGCCGGCCCGACTCCCCGTGGATCAGGGTCAGGACGCCGAGGATCCGGCCGCCGGCGGTGAGTGGCACCGCCAGGGCCGAGCGGAGCGACAGCGCCCGGAGCATCTCGCGGTGACGGTCGTCGCGAGCGGCGGCGTCGACCTGCTCCGGGCTGATGTCGGGAACGAACTCGACATGGCCGTCGCGCAGGATCGCGGCGGCACCGTTGGGTGACTCGGGGTCGGGTGGGTATTCGCTCGACGCGCGGATCGCCAGGGCGACCTTGTCCGGATCGCGATGCGCCACGGCGATCCGTCGCGGCAGGCCCTCCTCGTCGGCCAGCTGGACCACGCACCAGTCGGCGAACCGCGGGACCATCAGATCGGCCACGCTTTGAACGGTCTGCTCGGCGTCGAGCGACGAGGCGAGGACCTCGCTCGCCCGGGCGAGGAACTGCTCCCGCTCTTGCGCCACGACTCGCTCGGTGAAGTCCGTGACGGTCTCGATCACGAGGTCGATCCCGCCGCTCCGGTCGCGCATCGGGCCGGCGCTGATGCTGTAGGACCGATGCTGGCCGGCGTCGTTCTCGATGGTCAGCACGTCGTTCTGGACCAATTCGCCGCGGATCGCGCGCTGCAGCGGCCAGTCGTTGTCGGCGACCGGGCTTCCGTCTGCCCGGAAGCCGGGATTGCCGAGGTACTGGGGAACGTCGCCGATCCGGAACCGGATGTGCGGGAGTCGGCGCGCGGCGTCGTTCGCGAACAGGAGCCGGCTGTTCGAGGCGTCGACGAGGATCACCCCGACCGGCATATGCCGGAGCACCGACTCCAGCCGGTCCTCCGCCCGCCGGCGCTGCTCGGCCATCTCCCGGTAGCGGGCCTCGCGCTCGCGGATCCGGCGCTCCGACTCGACCCTTGGCGTGACGTCGTGGAACGTGTTGATCGCGACCCGGGTCCCGTCGCCGAGCGTGGCGGCCCGGGCGTCGACGAGCGACCAGCGCTCGGCTCCGTCCGCCAGGCGGAACCCGATCACGGTCGGCGTGGACGGCTGTCCGTGGAGGACGCGCCGGCCGGGCAGGCTCTCGGGATCGAACGGGTTGCCGTCCTCGTCGATCATCGCGAAGCGCGACAGGAGGTCCGCGGGTGAGGCGGCCAGCATCACCTCGGGTAATTCGAAGCCGGCAAGCTCCGCCGCGAGCTCATTGACGTAGATCAGGCGCCCCGACAGGTCCTGGACGCTGATGCCCGCGCTGACCCCGGCGAGGACCGCGGCGAGATCGTCGAACGGACGCGCGACCGTGGCGACGGGGAGGGTCGGCGCCCGGCGGATCCGGTCCGGCGGCTCGAGCTCCGGCCCTTCGTCGAAGGCAGGCCGGCGTGCGGCGTGCGCGCTCACGATGTTCGATCTCGGACGAGCGTCTGGCCCACGGCTCCCGTTCCCTCGACGCCGCTGCGCGGCGTTCGTTGCAGTAGCGCAAAGCGGTGGGCCCGCGGACATCCGCCGTGCGTCTGGCGGTCTTGCAGTTTCGTTGCAAGCCTCAGGCGCTCCGCGCCGAGGCCGGCACATCGCGCCGGTCCGGGCCGGCGGCCGGCTCACCCCTCCCTCGATCGAGCGCGGAATCGTCCGCTCCGTCGCCGGCGTTCGCGTCCTCCTCGGCGGCGATCTCGACCGACGTCGGATCCTGGGCGACCGGGACCTCGCGGGCCTGCAGTCCCTCGATGACGATCTCGCCGACCGCCGCGATCGGAACCGCAAGGAGCGCCCCGGCGAAGCCGCCCGCCGCGCCGCCGATCAGGGCGCTGATGATGACGAGGAACGGCGAGATCCCGATCGTGTTCCGCATCACGATCGGCACGAGGACGTTGCCCTCGATGATCTGGAGGACGAGGTACACCACCGTGACGACGAGGGCGAGCTGCGGCGAGACGGTCGCTGCGACGAGGACTGCCGGGATTGCCCCGATCAGCGGCCCGATGATCGGGATCGCTTCTGCGAGGCCCGCGAACAGGCCGAGCAGCAGGGCTGCCGGAACCCCGAGAAGCGTGTAGGCGAAGGCCGTGCTGATCCCGATCGTGCTCATCAGGATCAGCTCGGCCCGCACCCACCGCCCGAGCCGGTCCTCGGCCGCATTCCAGGCCGCGTGTGCGTCGGCGCGCCGCTGCCGGGGGATGAACGCGAGCACGTAGCGCTGGAGCCGGGCGTGCTCCGTCAGCCAGAAGTAGACGACGGTCAGCAGGGTCAGGATCGCCATGATCGTCTGGGCCACCGACATCCCGACCGCGACCACCTGGCCCGGGGCCGCCGCGGCCGGCGGGACGAGCGCCCGGGCCGCCGTGTCGACGAGCGACGTCAGGCTCCGCGACAGCACTGCGGGCTCGATTGTCTCCGCCCAGCCCCGCACCCGGTCGAAGAACGGCGGCAGTGCGGCGACGACCCGTTCGAGCTCCGCGAGCGCGGCCGGGACGACGATGACGGCCATTCCGACCACCGCGGCGAGGAACAGCCCGTAGACGATCAGGATCGTCGGCCCGCGGCCGATCGGCAGGCGGCCGCGGAGCCAGTTGATCATCGGTTCCAGGCCCGACGCGAGGATGACCGCGATGAAGACGAGGATCAGGACGTTGATCGCGGCCAGCCCGATGACGACGACCGCTGCCACGAGTGCAACCCCGATCGCGAGGCCGGCTCCGCGGACGATCGACCGCCCAAGGCCTGGATCGACGGTCACGGCTTCGGACCCGGCGGGGGAGGCGGCGTCGGGCCGCCCGGGCCGGGACCGCCGCCGCCCGGGCCGCCCGGACCCGGCGGGCCGTCGCCCGGGCCGCCCTTCGGCGGCTTCGGCTCGGGCTTCGGCTTCGGCGCGCAGCTCCCGAAGAGCGGTCCGCCCCAGCCCGTCCGTCCCCAGAAGTACGCGGTGCGGGTCCCGGTCCGGCCGCCGACGCCCGGGCCGCCTCGTGCCCGCGCCAGCCACGCCGCGTCGGCGGCATCCCACGACCGCGGTCCGAGCTCGGCCTTGACCGGGTCGACCCGCCAGCCGCCGCAGGACCGGGTGTAGAGCAGGCCCGGCTGATCCACCGCGTTCTTCGCGCCCGGCTGCGTCCCGTTGATGAACCACTCGCGGACCGTGTCGCGGGTCCACGGACCGGGCGCGCCCCCGGTCCACGCGTCGATCCGAGCCTGGACGACGCCCTTCGGCGCGCTGAATCGGGCGATCGGCTGCTTCGCGGTGAGGTCGCGGACGAAGGCGTGCCACAGCGGCGCGGCCGCGGTCAGCGAGATGGCCGGCTTCCGTGACCGCGGGTTCGAGTGGTCGCTGTTGCCCATCCACAGCCCGATCGCGAGGGCCGGTGCCTTCGGATCCCTCGGCGGGGCGAGAAAGCCGTACGTCGCGAGGTCGCGCGCATCGTTCGCGGTGCCGGTCTTCGCGGCGACCGGCCGGTGCCGTCCGCCCGGTCCGTTGTGGATCTCGAGGACCTTCGACCAGATCGGGTTCTGCTTCGGGTCGGTGTTCCCCTGGAGGATGTCGCTGACGAGGAACGCCGCCTGGGGGCTGACGGCCTGGGTCACCTTCGGCTTTCCGGCCCGGTAGACGACCTTGCCGGACGCGTCCCGGATCTCGAGGATCAGCCGTGGCGGGACGTGGGCGCCGCCGTTCGCGATTGCGCCGTACGCCGACGTCAGGTCGAGCGGCGTGACTTCGACCGTTCCGATCGCGGCGGCGAGGCCGGCCTGCCGGAACAGTCGGGTCCCGCCGGCGAACCGGATCCCGAACTTCGCCGACCGGTTGGCGACGATCTCGGTTCCCACCCGCTGGAAGGCGCGGATCGCCGGCACGTTGAGCGAGAACTGGAGCGCCTTGCGGACGAGGACCGGACCGCGGTCGAGCTGGTCGGCGTCGCGCGGCGTCCAGTTGCGCCCGAACGGTGTCGCGATGTCGAGGAGCAGGCTGCCCGGCGTCAGCCGCTTCGCGTCGAACGCGCTCGCGTAGACGATCGGCTTCCAGGCCGAGCCCGGCTGGCGGACGCCGTCGCCCGCGGCGTCGTACTTGGGCTCGAACTTCCGGCTCGCCATGCCCTCGCGGTAGTACCCGGCGCTCCCGACATAGGCGAGGACATCGCCGGTCCGGTAGTCGAGGGCGACGAGCGCCCCGTTGTGGAGGTCCTTGCCCCGGAGGGCATTGATCCACTGCCGGTCGGCGGCCCCGACCTTGAGCCGCCTGAGCAGCGTCGCCGACGCCTTCCGCGAGAGGTTCGGGGCGATCGCCCCGGCCGTGAGCCACTTCTCCGCGAGCTGCTGGTCCCGCCAGTCCAGCGAGGTGATCACCGTGTAGCCGCCGGTCTCGATCGAAGCCTGCGGCCCGAGGATCTGCTGGAGCTGGCGCCGGACCTGCCACGTGAAGTGCGGCGCGCGGAACGACAGTGGGACGTCGCCGGCCAGGACGACCGGCTCGTTCAGGGCGTCCTGGAGCTGGACGTCCGTGAGGCTGGTCCAGCGCGAGGTCGACAGGCTCTCGAGGACGTAGTCCCGCCGGACCACCGGCGGCGCCGTCCGGCGGGACGACGAGGCGGCCGTGCGCGTCCCGCTGGGCGTAGCGGTACGGATCCAGGTTCGTGGGCGACTTCGGCAGACCGGCGAGGAGAGCGGCCTGGGCCGGGGTCAGCTTCGACAGATTGCTCACCCCGAAGTAGATCCGCGCGGCCGCCGCGATCCCGTAGGCGTCGTGGCCGTAGAAGATCTCGTTCAGGTACGCGGTGACGATTGATTCCTTGCCGGCCTCGCCCGGGTAGGCCCCGGTCAATCGTGCCGACTGGATGACCTCCTTCGCCTTCCGGAGGTAGCGATCGGCCCCTGGGGCGACGACATCAGCCGGGAGCAGGCGGGCGCGGACGAGCTGCTGGGTGATCGTCGAGGCACCCCGCTCCGTCCCGGTCGACGCGTTGTCGGCAACCGCGGCGAGGATCGCGGCGGGATCGAACCCGTTGTTCGTCCAGAACGTGCGGTCCTCGGCGGTCGTCGTCGCGTCGATGACGAGATGCGGGACCTCCGCGAACGTCACGACCCGCCGCTGCTCCTGCTGGAAGCGGCCGAGCTGGACCTTGCCCGACCGGTCGTAGACGACCGTCGGCTGGGCGAATGTCAGGCCGGCCAGGTTCGTCGGGTCCGGCAGGTCCTTCGAGAGCGCGCCGACGACGGCCACGGTCATGCCGGCGGCTGCCCCGACGAGCAGGACCGAGCCGATCATGAGTGTCACCAGGGCGACGATCAGGAGCGTCGTCGCGCGGCTTCGACCGTCGGGGCGATGCGGTCGGTCACGACCGATCGCGGCCCGTCGATGGGCGATCCCATGGGCCAACGCCAATTCGCCGATCAGCCCGATCGATGCCTGGCTGCCGGCCTGCGTCCGGAACGTCACCGGGTCGTGGTGGGACGACCCGCCGGTGGCGGGCCGGTGCGGCCGGGGCCCGCGGCGTGCGGGCAGGTGGCCGATCCGTGCGCGAGGCGCACGAAACCCACCGAGGGATTCGCCCTGCACGAGGTGACCGTGCGCTGCTCCGAATGACGACGGGTCACCCAGCGGTGGGTCCGGCATTGCAGAACCATCACGCCGCCGCGTCACCCGATCGTCACGCTACGATCCGGCCATGACCAGCACGTCCACCTCGAACACGATCACCGTCCCCGGGCGCGGCACCGTCCGTGTCGACCCGGACGTCGCGACGATCCGCTTCGGAGCGATCGTCGTCCGGCCGACCGCCGGCGACGCGCGGTCGGCGGCGGCCTCGACCATGCAGGCGGTCCTCGATGCGCTGACGGCCGGCGGCGTCGACCGGCGCGACCTCCAGACCACGCTCGTCGGCCTGGACGTGGTCCGCGAGTACCTGCCCGAGGGCGGCTCGCGCGTGACGGGCTACCAGCTCACGAACACGCTCGAGGCCACGGTCCGGCGGATCGACGCCGTCGGCGGCCTGATCGACGCCGCGCTCGCGGCGGGCGCGACGAGCATGGACGGCCTGACGTTCCGGCTGGCCGATCCGACCGAGGCCGTGGCCGAGGCACGCCGCCGAGCCGTCGCCGACGCGCGTGCCCGCGCGGCCACGCTGGCGGACGAAGCCGGCGTCACTCTCGGGACGGTCGTCGCGATCACCGAGGGCGGAGCGCTTCCGCCCGGTCCGCCACGAACGATGGCGGAGACGCGGATGAAGGCGTCCGCCGACGTCGCGACCCCGGTCGAGGCGGGCACGAACGAGCTCGAGATCGCGGTGACCGTGGCGTTCGCGATCGCCTGAGGTCCGCTCCTCGAATGGCGCGCCGGCGCGCTCGACGACCGGCGCGAGACGTCCCGGCCGTATCCTGCCGAGAACCGACAGGAGGGCGTGCGCTCGATGCGGCTCCGCGATCGGGTTCGCGAACCGGCCTGGCTGTGGGTCGTCCTCGTCGGATCGGTTGCTGCGGTCTCGGTGATCGCGATGGCGGCCAGCCGCCTCCTGATCCCCGCCGAGTCGGCGGTCATCCCGACCGAGACGTGGCCGTGGTCGGCGGAGGGCGTCGGCGTCTTCCCCTTGACCGCCGAGTCGCCCTTCCGTGCGGGCGACATCGTCGTTGCCGTCGACGGGCGGCCGCTCCGGGAGTGGGCGGACGCGGCCCTCCGCCCGCCGTGGCTGTTCGGGTTCCAGACCCTCGGCTCGACCGTGGACATGGAGGTTCTCCGCTCCGGGGCGCCGGTCCGTCTCGTCGCGCCGCTGTCCACGCTCCCGCTCGCGCGGCTCGGCGCGGCGCCGCTCGCGCTCGTCGCGTTCAGCGCGGCGACACTCCTGCTGACGCTCGTCCTGGTCATCCGGCGTCCGCGCGCGATCGTCCTGCGTCTGCTCGCGATCGCCGTCGTCTGCGATGTCGCCGACATCGTCGCGTGGGAGGTCGGACTGCAGCCGACCGATCTCGTCGTCCCGACGCCGTTCCTGTACGCGTTCGGCGTCGCGACGGTCCTGGGCGTCGTGTTCTGGGCGGCCCTGACCCACGTCCTGCTGCTCTACCCGGTCCGGGCGTCGTGGGTCGTCCGGCATCCGCGCAGGATCCGTCTCGTGTACTGGCTCCCGCTGCTCGGGCTGGCCGCGGGAGCCGTCGTGGCGGCGATCGCGGGCGGCGGGTCGCTGGCGTGGATCGGTCGCCTCGGCCCGTTGAGCGCCGCGATCGTCTCCGTCGAGACGGCGGCCGTCCTGGCCGCGATCATCGCCGGCTACCGCCGGACGCCGGAGCCGCGTCGATCGCAGATCCGGCTGATCGCGGTGACGCTGTTCGTGGCGGCGGCCGCGTCGCTCCTCCTGTTCAGCCTGCCGCTCGCGCTGTCCCGCGATCCGCTCGTCCCGCGCAGCGTCGTGGCGCTGCTCGCCCTGCCCGCGGTCGCCGCGGTGGGCTTCGCCGTCGTCCGCGATCGGCTCTTCCAGGTCGACCTTCTCGCCACGAGCCGAGCACGGATCGTCGCGGCGCGCGAGGAGGAGCGACTCCGGCTCCGGCGCGAGCTCCACGACGGCCTCGGGCCGTCGCTCGCGGCGCTCGGGCTGAAGGTCGACGCCGCACGGGCGGCGGTGGACGCCGATCCGGTCGGGCTCCACCCGCTGCTCGACGAGATCCGGGCCGATGTCCGGACAATCCTGACCGATGTCCGCGGGCTGGCCCGCGGCCTCCGCCCGCCCTCGCTCGACTCGCTGGGACTCGCCGGCGCCCTGCGCCTGCAGGTCGAGGCCCTCACCGCCGGCAGCGGCACCAGCGTCACCGTGGCCGATGACGGTCTGCCGGAGCTGCCGCCCTGGATCGAGGTCGCGGCGTACCGGATCGTCACGGAGGCCGTTGCCAACATGGTTCGCCACGCGGGCGCCACGGACGGCACCGTCCGGCTCATCATCGACGATGACATGCTGCGGATCGACGTGAGCGACGATGGGATCGGGATCGAGGACTCGGCCATCGGGGTCGGGACGCGCTCCATGTACGAGCGCGCCGCCGAGGTCGGAGGCGAGCTGGTGATCGAGCCGGCCGAGGGCGGCGGGACGCGGCTCATCGCGGTCCTCCCGGTCCGGACCGCCTCGAGCTCCGCATGACGCCCGATCCCGTGGACCCGGGCCCGCCCGGGCGACCGATCCGGATCCTCGTCGTCGACGACCACCCGGTCTACCGCGACGGCCTGCGGTCGCTCGTCGATCGGACGGCGGATCTCGATCTCGTCGGTGAAGCGGCCGATGGCGAGCTCGCCGTCGAGCTCGCCGGACGGACCGAGCCCGACGTCGTCCTGATGGACCTGCGGATGCCGGGAATGACCGGGATCGAGGCGACGCGGCGGATCCTCGAGGAGCGGCCCGAGACGCGTGTTCTGATCCTCACGATGTCCGAGGACGACGATTCGCTCTTCGCGGCGATGCGCGCCGGCGCTCGTGGGTACCTGCCGAAGGACGCGGACAGCGGCGATCTCGTCCACGCGATCCGTGCGGCCGCCGTCGGCGAGGTGATCTTCGGTGAGTCGATCGCCACGAGACTCCAGGCGTTCTTCGCCGCGTCCCGGGCGCCGATGGCCGATCCGTTCCCGGAGCTGACCGATCGCGAGGACGAGGTCCTCGAGCTGATCGCCCAGGGCCGGTCCAACACGGAGATCGCGCAACGGCTCGGGATCAGCGACAAGACGGTCCGCAACCACGTGGCGAATATCTTCAACAAGCTCCGGGTCGCCGACCGATCGCAGGCCATCGTGCGTGCCCGCGAAGCCGGGCTCGGCCGCAACAAGGGCACCGACCCACCGGTCGATCGGGGCTGACGCGGGCCCTGGCGGGGCCTGCCGCACCTCACGTCTGCCCGATCTCGCCCGACGGGGTGCCCGCCCGGTCGGGACCGCAGCCCGATGTGCCCGGGACACGGGCGATCCCATACCTGCCCCACGCCGCCGCCGAGCGGCCCATCGAGGGCAGGATCCATGGGAACACCCGACATCCCGGCCGCCGCCGAGACCGATCTGCTCATCGCCCGCTGGTACGTGGAGGGCGCACCGGGCCTGAACCGCTACGTCCGCTCGCTCGTCCGCGACCCGGACGATGCCGCCGACATCTGCCAGGAGACATTCGTCCGGCTCGTCGTCCTCGTCTCGTCCGGGCGGCTGCCGGACTCGCCGGACGCATGGGTGCGACACGTCGCCCGCAACATCGTGGTCAGCCGCGCCCGGAAGCAGGCCGCCGGCGTTCGTGCGGTCGATCGCCTCGCAGATCGCGATTCGTCGCCGTCGACCGAGGACGCGATCGTCCGCCGGGAGCGCGATCGGATCGTCGTGTCCGCACTCGCCCGGACCGCGGACGACGATCGCGTCGCGATGGTCCTCGCGGCCCAGGGATTTCCCACGCGCGACATCGCCCGCCGGCTGGGTCGCTCGGAGCTGGCCACGCGGGCGCTCCTCTGTCGCGCCCGGGGGCGGCTCCGGGCCCAGCTCGTCGCATGGGACGCGCCGTGAGGGCAGCGGGCGCTGGGCGGCGGCTGCCCTAGCCCCTGGTGGCGGTCACGCGAAGGAGCGATCCGCCGCTGATGTCGACCGCGTACAGCTCGCCGGCCTCGTCCTCGCCGAACCCGGCGAAGCTGTGGCCCGTCTCCGCGACCGGCGTCGGGTCGCGGTATGCGTCCGTCGACGGATCGATCGTCCAGACGTTGCCGGAGCAGTAATCGGCGAAGACATAGCCGCCGGCCAGCGCCGGCTGGGCGGACCCCCGGTAGACGTTCCCGCCGATGACGGTGCAGCCCTTGTCGTGGCCGTACTCCGTCACCGGCAGGACCAGCGACGGCTCCTCGCAGCCCGACCCGGGGTCGAAGCAGTGCCGGCCCTCCATCCGGTTCCAGCCGAAGTTCGTGCCGCCCGGTGCGCCGGCTCGCTGGACGTCGACCTCCTCCCAGGCGCCCTGCCCGACGTCGCCGATCCAGAGATCGCCCGTTGCCCGATCGAAGCTGAGGCGCCACGGGTTCCGGAGCCCCGTCAGCCAGATCTCGGGCCGGCCGCCGGTGCCGTCGGCGAACGGGTTGTCCGCGGGGATGCCGTACGCCCGGTCACCGGAGGACGTGTCGATGTCGATCCGGAGGATCTTCCCGAGGAGGGTGGTCAACGACTGACCGTTGCCCTGCGGATCGCCGCCGGACCCACCGTCGCCGAGGGAGATGACCAGAAACCCGTCGGGGCCGAAGGCGAGCGCGCCGCCGTTGTGGTTCGCGAACGGCTGCTCGACGTGGATGATCCGGACCTCCGACGCGGGATCGACGCGGTCCTCGTCGGCCGGGTCGACCGTGAACGACGAGACCTGGGTGTCGCCGTTCGGGTCGGTGTAATCGACGAAGACGCGCGGGTCGGTCGGGAACTTCGGATGGAACGCGAGCCCCAGGAGTCCCCGCTCGCCGCCGCTCGTGATCCGGCTCGAGATGTCGAGGAAGGCGTCGGGATCGACCGCCCCGTCCTTGACGATCCGGACCCGGCCGTCCTGCTCGGCGACGAAGATCCGGTTGCTGCCGTCGTGGGCGTTGGCGATCGCCAGCGGCGACTCGAGGCCCTCGGCCACCGTTTCGAACCCGAGCGTCAGGCCGTTCGGGTCGAATGAGCCGACGGCGACGGGCGCGCTCGCGTCGGCCGACGACGCCGGCTGCGACGGGGAGGCCGCCGGCGCCGCCGATGTACCCTCGGATGCGCTCGCCGGGGCAGGGGAGGCGGACGCCGACCCGCTGGATCCGGTCGAGCCGCACGCGGCGACCGTCACGGCCAGACCCGCGGCCAGGGCGAGCGAGCGGAAGCCGCGGTCGCGGAGCGACGGGATCGGCATCGTCGAAATCCTACGGTTGTCGCGACGATGTGGTTCCCCACGGTGCCGCTCCTCTATCCTCGGCCCATGGATGCCTTCGAGCTCGAGCAGCTCGTCGCCCGTCGAGCGGCGAGCGGTCGACCCTACCTGGAGTTCCTCACGGTCCCGGACCTGTCGGTCGGGCTGTACGTGCTGGGGGCCGGCCAGCCGGACCTCCAGCAGCCGCACACCGAGGACGAGGTCTATTACGTGATCTCGGGTCGCGGCCGCGTCTCGGTCGGCGACGAGGACCGCGAGGTGGGACCTGGCTCGGTCGTCTTCGTCGCCGCGACCGTTCCGCACACCTTCCACGACATCACCGACGAGCTGACCCTCCTCGTCGCATTCGGGCCCGCCGAGGGGTCGCGCGGCGCGGCTGACGGACCGGCCGCCGGGCCGGCGCTCCCGCCGCGCGGCGTCAGCCCAGGCCGGCGTCGCGGGCGAGCGTCCCGAGCTCCAGCGCAAGCTCTGCGCCCCGCCCGACGTCGTCGTGGCGGAAGTAGACGAGCGCGTCGAGGCCGTCGGACACGAACGGCTCCAGCCGATCGAGCCAGCGCCGGAGCTCGTCGGTCGAGTAGTCGGCCCGCCGGAGCCGAAGGTAGAGGAACGGTCCGGTCCGGCGGATCGTCGGCGGCTCAAGGTCGTCGGGATGGTCCGTCGTCACGAGCGCGGCGCCGGCAGCCGACAGCGCGGCGAACGTCTCGTCGACGTGCCAGGAAGCCTCCTGGAACTCCATCGCGAGCGGCAGGTCCCGCGGCCAGGCGCCGAGGAGCGACGCCAGCTGATCGCCGTTCCGCTGGACGTTGTCCGGGACCCGGAACAGGACCGTCCCGAGCCGGTCCCCGAAGCGCCGGATGGGGCCGGTCAGCCACGGGACGCTCTCGCCCGGGTCGACCTGGAGCGATCGAAAGGACGCGCCGCGCTGGGCCTTCACGGCGAACCGGAAGTCGTCGGGCGTCGCCGCCAGCCAGCCGTCGACCGCCGCCGGGCTCGGCTGGCGATAGAACGTGTTGTTCAGCTCGACGGTCGCGAGGCGCGACCCGTAGTGCTGCAGGAAGTCGGCGCTCCGCAGCCCGGCGGGGTAGAAGCGCGGCGCCCAGGAGGCGTAGGCGAAGCCGCTCGTGCCGGTCCGGATGCGACCCGCGCCGGCCATGCCGTCAGGCCTCGGCCGGCTGGCACCCTTCGTGGATCGTCCGGCCGTCGGCGTTGAGCGGCGTCGCCACGCGAGCCAGGCTCGCGCCGAGGGCGGCGAGCTCGGCCGGGTCGAGGCGATCGAGGAAGTAGCGTCGGACGCCGTTCAGATGGGTCCCGGCGGCGGCCCGCAACCGGTCGAGGCCGACGGGCGTGAGCTGCGCCTCCTGGCCCCGCGCGTCGGTCTCGCACGCGATCCGCTCGACGCAGCCCTGGGCCTCGAGCCGATCGACGAGCCGGGTGATCCCGCTGCGCGAGAGGATCACTCGCTCTGCGAGGACGTTCATGCGGATCCGCCGGCCCGGTGTCGTCGCGATCTGGAGCAGCGCGTCGTACTCGGCGAGCGACAGCCCGTGCGCCGCCTGGAGCTCGTCGTCGAGGCGTCGGGTGATCCGCGCATGGGCCTCGAGGAAGCTCCGCCAGGCCTCGATCCCGGGCGGTTCGGCCGCGGCCGACCGCATGCGACGGGCCCGTGCGGCGGTTGGCTCGTTCGTCGGCGTGATCGATGCGGGCATGCCCGAAATCCTACCGTTCCCGCAGGTAGTTGACAACTCAACGATCTCGCGCAGGCTAGGATCGGGGATCACGCCATCGATCGCCCGCACGACCCCAGTCGAGGTTCCGATGACCACGTTCGACGTCGAGGCGCTCCGCCGCCGCTTCCCGGCTCTGTCGATCGAGGACGGCGGCCGGCCGGTCGCCCTGTTCGACGGACCGGGCGGGACGCAGGTCCCCGACACGGTCATCGAGGCGATCGCCGCGTACTACAAGACCTCGAACGCCAACCATGACGGCGCCTTCCTGACGAGCCGGCGGAGCGATGCGTCCGTCCACGAGGCGCACCAGGCGATGGCCGACATGCTCGGTGCCGCCGATGCCTCGGAGATCAAGTTCGGGGCGAACATGACGTCGCTGACGTTCCACGTCAGCCGCTCGATCGGCGCCACGATGGTGCCGGGCGACGAGATCGTGGTGACGATCCTCGACCACGAGGGGAACGTCGGACCATGGAAGGCGATCGCGGCCGATCGGGGCCTCGTCGTCCGGACGCTCGACATCCGCGACGCCGATTGCACGCTCGCGCTCGACCAGCTCGACGACCTCCTGACCGATCGGACGCGGCTGGTCGCGGTCGGCTGGGCGTCGAACGCCGTCGGCACGATCAATCCCGTCGCCGAGATCGTCCGGCGCGCCCACGCGGCCGGAGCCTGGACCTATCTCGATGCCGTCCACGCCGCGCCGCACCTGCCGATCGACGTGACCGCCGTCGGAACCGACTTCCTGGCCTGCTCGACATACAAGTTCTTCGGGCCGCACGCGGGCGTCCTGTACGGGCGGGCGGAGGTGCTCGATGCGCTCCCGGCCTACAAGCTCCGACCGGCGGACGACCGGTTCGAGACCGGGACCGGCAACTTCGAGGGGCTCAACGGCGTGACCGCGGCGGTCGAGTACCTCGCGGAGATCGGGGTGTCGTACGGCGATGCGTCCGGCGACGCCACACGAGGCGAGCGGGTCCACGCGGGCATGACCGCGATCCGCGCCTACGAGATGGGCCTGTACCGCCGCCTCGTCGACGGGCTCGAGGCGATCCCGGGCCTCCGGCTCTTCGGGATCACCGATCGCGGCCGCTTCGACGATCGGACGCCGACCGCGGCGCTCCGCCTCGAGGGGATCGCGCCGCGGGCGATCGCCGAGCGCCTCGGTGCCGAGGGCATCGCCGCCTGGGACGGCGACTTCTACGCGACCGGCCTGATCGAGCGGCTCGGCCTGCTCGACGTCGGCGGGGTCGTCCGGATCGGCCTGACCCACTACAACACGGCCGCCGAGATCGACCGGCTCGTCGAGGCCCTGGGCCGGATCGCGGCGAGCGCCCGGCCGGTCGCCGCGGCGTCGGGCTGAGGGTCGGCAGGGCGGCTGTCCGGCCGCGATGAGCGCACGCGTCTCGGCGCCCGACGTTGCGGTGATCGGCGGCGGGATCGTCGGCTCCGCGACTGCGGCCTTCCTCGCCGAGGCCGGCCTGAGCGTTCGGCTGTACGAGCGGGCGGCGATCGCCGCCGGCGCGTCGGGTCGGAACTCGGGGATCGTCCAGCACCCGTTCGATCCGGTCCTCGCCGGCCTGTATCGCCGGTCTGTCGAGGCGTATCGCGGCCTGCCGACCGAGGGCGATGCGGGGTTCACGTTCCCGGACGAGCCGGCGGGCCTGCTGTACGTCGGCCGGGACGAGACGATGGCCCACGACGAGGCTTCGCGATGGGCGGCGGCGTGGCCGGCGAGCCGGCCCGAGGTCCTCGATGGTTCGGCGCTGAGCACGCTCGAGCCGGCAATCGCCCGCGGCATCAGCGCCTGCCGGCTGGCGATCGGCTACCCGGTCGAGCCGGCCGCCGCGACCCTTGCGTTCGCGGAGCTCGCACGAGCCAGCGGCGTCGAGATCGTCATCGGCGACGACGTCGGCATCGCGGTCGACGGTGGTCGCGCAATCGGCGTTGATCGGGCCGGTGCCGTCGAGGGGGCCGGAGCGGTCGTCGTCGCCGCGGGGCCGTGGACGCCATCGATCGTCGACCCGACCGGCGCCTGGCGGCCGATCCGGCCCGTCTGGGGCGTTGTCGCGTCGATCGCGCTGGCGGCTGCGCCCCGGCATGGCCTGGAGTCGATCGACATCGACATCGAGCCGGGCGGCGACGCGGCGGCCGACGTCGGGGTGGACGAGTCCGACGCGGGCGTCGATTTCAGCCTCGTGCCCGTGGCTGGCGGCTCGAGCGCCCTCGGCTCGACGTTCCTGACCGAGGAGCCCGTTCCTGCCGACTGGCTCGATCGGATCCGTCGGGTGGGTGCCCGGTATGTGCCGGCCGTCGCCTCCGCGCCGCTGCTCGGTCTCCGCCACTGCGCGCGACCGGTGAGTCTCGACGGGCGGCCGCTCGTCGGGCCGGCATCGTGGTGCGAGGGCCTGTGGATCGCGGCCGGGAACGGTCCGTGGGGGATCTCGACGGGGCCGGGGACGGCACGGGTCCTCGTCGAGCGGATGCTGGACGCCCGGTCGGCGCCGCGCTCCAGGCGGCCCTCGCCGTGGACCGCATCGGCGTCCCGGGTCAGCGCCAGGATTCGGCGTCGAACACGTAGAAGGTGAGCTGCGACCAGCGCTCGCGGGCGGCGGTCCAGCGCTCGGCGAGAGTCGGACCGGGCGGGTCGATCGCGTCGCCGCGCCCGGGGACGACGACCGGCACTTCCTCGAGGACCGGGACGGCCACGGCGGTGATGGCGCCCCACGGGTCCGGGCCGGCCCGGACCAGCCGGGGCGTCACCCCGCGGATCCGCGCCGCTGTCGCGTAGCCGCTCACGCCCGCAGCCTGCGCCCGCAACCCGACCCGGGGAAGACGGTTCGTCGTCGTATCCTCGGGCCGTGATCCCGACCCAGCTTCGCGCGGGCGCCCGCAGCTCGACCGCGCCCCTGCGCGACGTCCTCGTCAAGCGACCGGGCCCGGCGTTCGGACGCGCCTTCGACGAGCCCGACCACGCGTTCCTCCGGCCGGTCGATCTCGCCGCCGCCCAGCGCGAGCACGACGGCCTCGTCGAGGTCCTCGATGGGCTCGGCGTCCGGGTCCATGCCCTCGACCACGAGCCGGACGACGATCCCGACCTCTGCTACGTCTTCGACCCGTTGCTCGTCGCCGGCAGCGGGGCGATCCCGCTCCGGCCCGGGAAGCCGAACCGCGCCGACGAGCCGGAGATCCTGGCCCGCTGGTTGGCCGACCGCGGCGTCCCGATCGCCGGCAGGATCGAGGCGCCGGGCACGGTCGAAGGCGGCGACACCGTCTGGCTCCGCGACGACCTGTTCGTGATCGGCCGCACGCTCCGGACGAACGACGTCGGCGCCCGCAAGCTGGCCGCGATCGTCGGCGGCGACACCCGGATCGTCGACGTGCCGTACTGGAAGGGGCCGGCCGAGCTCGTTCACCTGATGTCGGTCATCTCGCCGATCAGCGACGATCTGGCCGTCGTGTTCCTGCCACTCTTGCCCGCGGGGCTCTGGGAGTGGCTCCACGAGCTCGGGATCGGCCTGGTCGAGGTTCCCGAGGAGGAGTACCCGACCCTCGGCTGCAACGTGCTCGCGGTCCGGCCGGGCGTGGTCGTCGTCGCGGACGGCAACCCGGCCACGCGGCGCGGCCTCGAGGCGGCCGGCGTCGAGGTCCACGCGATCCCCCTCCGCGAGGTCGGCGAGAACGGTTCCGGCGGCGTGACCTGCCTGACCCGGCCGCTGCTCCGGGAAGCGTGACGATCAGCGCCCTGTCGTCGGCCGCGCTGGCGGCCGCCGATGCCGTGGACCCGGTCGCTCTCCGCGAGGAGCTGGCGGCGATCGTCCGGATCCCGAGCATCACCGGCGACGAGGAGGCGATCGCCGCGGACCTCGCGGTCCGGGTCGCCGCGGCCGGGATGCGGCTCGAGACCCCGTCTCCGGATCCCGCGGCGGTCCGCGCGGACCCCGACTGGCCCGGCGAGGAGACCACCCGCTCGGCCCTCCCGCTCGTGATCGGCCGGCTGGGCTCGGCCGGAGGGCGGCGTGTGATCCTGTCGGGCCACGTCGACGTCGTCCCGCCCGGCGACCCGGCGACCTGGTCGGCCGGACCGTGGAGCGGCGACGTGCGCGACGGCGCCCTGTACGGCCGAGGTGCCTGCGACATGAAGGGCGGCGTCGCCGCGATCCTGGCGGCGGTCCGGGCGATCGTCGCGAGCGGCGCCTCCGAGCAGCTCGCGGGCGAGCTCGTCGTGGCTCTCGTGCCGGGGGAGGAGGACGGCGGGCAGGGCACGCTCGCCGCGATCCGGGCGGGCGTGACGGGGGACCTCGCGATCATCACCGAGCCGTCGAACCTGGACATCGTGGTCGCCCATGCCGGTGCGATCACGTTCCGGCTGACCGTGCCGGGCCGGGCGGCCCACGCGTCGCAGCGTCGGGAGGGGATTTCCGCGCTCGACAACCTGTACGCGATCCTCCGGGCGCTCGAAGCCGATGAGCGCGACCGGAACGCCGCCGAGACCGATCCGCTGATGACCGTCCTGGGGCTGCCGTACCCGACGATCGTCGGGATCGTCTCGGGCGGAGAGTGGGCGTCGACCGTGCTCGACCGGGTCGTCGCCGACGGTCGCTATGGCGTCCGGATCGGACAGACGCCGGCGGATGCGGCCGCGGACCTGCGGCGGGCGATCGACGCGGCCAACGCCGCCGATCCGTTCCTCCGCGAGCATCCCGCGACCGTCGAGATCGTCGGCGGCCGGTTCGGATCGGGGCGCGTCCCGTCGGACCATCCCTTGCCGGTCGGCCTCGCGGCCACCGTCGCGGCCGTGACCGGTCGCGAACCGGCGTTGCTCGGCGAGCCGTACGGCGCCGACATGCGGCTGTTCATCCACGAGGGTGCCACGCCGTGCGTGATCTTCGGTCCGGGCGACGTCAAGGTCGCTCACAGCGCCGAGGAGCACGTGCCGCTCGAAGAGGTCGAGGCTTGCGCGCGGGTGCTCGCGGCGTGGGTCGTCCGGGAGCTGGCCCCGGCCTGAAGGCGAGCCTACCCGGCTGCAACTGGCCGCCGGTCGAGGGGTCGCGGTCGGTCAGAGCCCGAGGGTGAGCGGTCCGTCGCGCCCGGTCGCGTCCGCCGCTGGCGGGGCAGGAGCCGGCGCAAGCGAGACCGGGACGGCGACCGACCCGGCCGCTGGTCGGGCGGCAACCTCTGCGAGACGGCACAGGGCGTTCGCCAGGCGCATCTGCTCCGGGTTCCGGGCGCGGACGCGCAGGAGCTCGGGCGACAGGGCGACGACGGCGACGCACCGGGCCCTCGACGTCGCGACGTTCAGGCGATGGCGGCTGTACAGGAAGTCCATGCCGCGTGGGGCGAGCTCGGGGTCCGACGACGTCATCGAGTAGATGCTGAGCGGCGCTTCCTGACCCTGGAACTTGTCGACCGTGCCGACGCGGGCCGAGGACGGCAGGAGCCGCTGGATCGTCCCGACCTGGGCGTTGTACGGCGCGACGATCAGGACGTCGTCCCAGCCGACCGGCCGCGCCGTGCCGGCCGGGTCGATCCACGTCGCACCGCCTTCCACGAGGCGGCGGGCGAGCGATGCGACGGCGGCCGCCTCGTCCGGGGATTCGTTGTCCGCGCCGGTCGTCGGCACGGCGAGGAGCCGCGGGCCGGTCCCGTCGGCGAGCGTCGCCGGCGCGTTCGATCGCTGGCCGGCGAGGTGTGGCTCGGCGAACAGCCGGGCGTCGTAGAACGCCTCCGACGTATACGCACAGAGGTCCGGATGCAGCCGCCAGGTCGTTTCGAGGAAGAGACCCCGGTCCGGCGCCATCGTCGAGCTGCCATCGAGGATGTGGCCGAGGGCCGACCGATCCGCGCCGGGCGGGTGGGTTCCCTGCAGCGGTTGGTCGAGCTGCTGGGGATCGCCGAGCAGGACGAGGCTGCTCGTCGCCCGGGCGACCGCGATGACGTTCGTGAGCGAGACCTGACCGGCCTCGTCGACGAACAGGACGTCGACGGCGCCCGCCATCTTCGACGACGCCCAGAGCCACGACGTCCCGGCGGCGAGGTTCGCTCGGCCGTCGTCGAGGCGGGCCCGGACGTCGTCGGTCGACTTGCCCCGGGTGATCGTCGGGTCGTCCAGCACCTGCTCCTCGTCACCGCGCTGGACGATCCGGACGTCGAGCCTGCCGGCACCGGGCGCGGTCGAGTCCGACGCCGCCTTCTGGACCGCCCGGATGAGGTTGCCGATCACCTTGTGGCTCATCGCCGTGATCCCGACCCGCTTGCCGTCGGCGAGGAGGGCCAGGATCATCCGGGCCCCCGAGTAGGTCTTGCCCGACCCCGGCGGGCCCTGGATCGGCAGTGTCGTCCGGTCCAGGAGACGACCGGTCCGGATCGCGGCATCGAGGTCGAGCTCTCCGGGCAACGTCAGATCGCTCCCGGGAGCCTGCTCGAGTCGTGGCGGGACGTTCCGGAGGAGATCGCGCGCGACCTGGTGGGGCCCGCCGCCGGTAATCCCGTGCTTGGCGACGTACTCGGCGAGCTCGACCAGCGAGGCCTGCTGGTCCGTGGTCTGGAAGTGGTTGAGCGGGACCAGGGCGTGTGGGTGTGGATCGGCCGCGTTTCGCTTGATGTCCACGGTCCCGGCCACGAGATCCGTCGCCTCGACCTTGCCGGCCTTCCAGAACTTGAACGGCGACTCGTTCGGATGCTCGATTGCCCTGGCCGGGTCGTAGACCTCGTTCCGGCCAAGGTCGAACTCCTGGTCCGGGAACCGGTATCGCCAGACCTCCTTGCCCTTGCCGAGCTCCGCGATCCGCTCGACCGGCTCGAGGCCTCCGAGTGGGTCCGACTCCGCGATGAGCTCCTCCGGCGTCGCCTCCAGCATCCAGCGGAAGAAGGACCACCACATCGACTTGTCCTCGCGCCGATACCAGCCGAGGAGCTGGGCGAGCAGCCACGTCGCATGCTGGTCGTCGGTCCGGTCCAGGCGATCCTCCGGAATCCCCGCGGTCAGCCGCTCGACCAGCTCCTGGACGTGGGCCTGGGCCTCGGTCAGCTCCGGGGGGAGCTGGCCCTCGCGGGTCGCCGGGCGCGGTACGGGCTGTCCGGTCAGTGCGGCCAGCTCGTCCCGCCGCAGCTCCAGCCAGTCCCGCAGCTCGCGGTTGCTGACGACGTCGTCGCGGTTGTAGCGCTCGATCCGATCGAGGTGGTCCGATGCCGGCCGCTCACCCTCGCCGAGCTCCAGCCACTGCTCGAAGGCGACGATGCTCGATCCCGCGTCGCGCAGGTCGACCTCCCGCTCGAAGCCGTAGAACACCTCCATCTTCTTGATGGAGTAGCTTTCGACGGACGCTCGCATCGACTGCCGGACGGCCCGCAGGAGGTCCACGAGGACGCCGCCGCGGAGGAGTCGATCGACTTCGTCCTCGCGCGTGCCGTAGCGGCCCATCAACCGCTTGAGGGCCGTCGGCTCATACGGCGCGTAGTGGTAGACGTGCAGCGCCGGGTCGGCGACGAGCCGGTCCATCACGAAGTCGATCAGCTGCTCGAATCCCCGCCGTTCCCCGTCGAGCGAGAACTCGCCGGTGGCGTCGCGTGACCAGAAGGCGTGGAACTCGCCGTCCGAATCGAGGACCCCGAAGAGATAGTCGAGACCGTCATCGAGCGCGTATGGGTCGCCCTCGATGTCGAAGAACAGATCGCCCGCGGACGGTGGTGGCAGCGTGGCGAGGCCGCGCTCCGGATCGATCGGCGCACCTGGTCCGGGCAGCAGCAGCTCGTATCGGTGGTCCCCCGCGATCCGGCCCTCGAGCTGGATGCGGGCCTGCTCGCGAACCCGCGTCAGGGCGCCGAGGCTGATCCCCTCCAGGGCCGGCTCCATCGGCAGCTCCAGCCGGCCGAGGTCTGCGAGCGTGTCGACGCCGCGGGCCATGAGTTCGCGACGCTGCCGGGTCGAGATCCCGGCGACGAGGCTCAGGTGGTCGTCGGCGCGACGCCGCATCGCACACTCCGCCGCCCATCGGCAGACGTCGCAGTGCTCGACCGGGTCGGGATACGTGCCCACCGGCGGGTAGCTCGGAGGTTCCGCCGTGCCCATCGCCGCGAGGAAGCGCGCCTTCACGCTCCGGTAATAGGCGAGGAAGTCGTCGACCCGGAGCCGCTCCACCGTGCGGGCGCTGCCGCCGAGGGCCACGTGCATCCACTCCGGGCGGACGCCCTGGACCGCCTCGAGCAGATCCACGTACGTGCAGATCTGGAGGACGGCGCTCGCCTTCACGTGGCGCGCCAGCTTCGTGTCGGCGACCTCGTAGTGCCACGAGCCGAATGCCGACGGTCGGGCCGGGTCGTCGACCTTGAGCAGGAAGTCCGCGTGGCCGCGCCACGTCCCGTCGAAGAACGTCGCCTGGTAGATCACGTCCGCCCCGGCGACCATCGCTGCCGTCGTCTCTGCCGCCGCCGCGCGGAGTCGCTCGCCGCTGTCCTCGATCGAACCGTCGAGGGCGATCGTCACGGCCGACCGACCCTCGCCGACCAGATCCGCCAGGTACCGCCGCTCGTGCTCGAATCCGCGCGTCCGGATGATGTCGAGCTCCGGGTCGTCGCGCATCGGCCGGCGGACGAGGCCCGCCAGGGCCGCTCGCTCGAGCCGGGTCAGGTGCTCGCAGGCCAGGTAGGCGACGAGGTCCGTGGCTGCATAGACGGGCCTGCCGTCGATGTCCTGCACCCGCCCACCTTAGCCCGCGGCCGTGACAGCTCGCCTGTCACGACCGGAGTGGCGACCGCCCTTCGCCGGCGGCCAGAGCCGTCAGACCGGCCGCAGCCCCCGCCAGGTGTCGATCGCCCACTTCCAGTCGTTCGGGTCGTCGAACTCGATGCGGATGGCCGCGCCGCTCCCGGTGACCGCGCTGAACCCGTCGAGCGTCGCGACCTCGACGCCGGTGCTCGAGTCCGTCGAGATCCGGGCCCGGCCGCGGACCGTCCCGTTCGCGTGTTCCATCGCGTCGGGACCGAGGCCGGCGGCGACCTGCTGCAGAAAGGCCGTCGGGGACATCGGGATCCCCTCGGACGCGGTTTCGGCCGCGGCGAACGTCACGGTGCGGCCGGCGTCGCTGCCCGACCACTCGTCGGCCGTCCGGCGATCGGTGAACGAGCCCGGCAGGTCGATCCCCCAGCCGGCCTGGACGATCGTCACCGGGTTCCGGCGATACCCGACAATCGCCACGGGGCCTCCGATGTCGCCCGGTGCCTGCTCCATCGATGCTGCTCGCTGGAGAAGCTGGTGCGTCGAGGGGTCGTTGTGGCCTCGCAGCGCGAACGCCTCGCGCCAGGCGGCCCACGGCCACGGCAGCGCCGGCTCGAGCGGGTAGGCGAACCGGAGGGTCGCAAGCACGTCGTCGAGGACGGCGACCTCCGGCGTGCCCACGGGCGGTCGCCATCGGACCTCCGTCCAGAGGAGCGTCAGTGCCCGACCGAGGTGGTACCGGGCATCCATCGCGTCGGCGGCCCACGGCCAGACGTCGGCTGCGGTTCTCGGATCGCCCAGGGCACGCTCGACCCAGGCGTCGTCCCGTGGTCCGAGCACGGTCGCCACCGCGCCGTCGAACGTGTAGCGAACGCCGGTGGGCGTCGCGAGGTGGAGCCCACCAGCGCCCTGTCGTCGGGCGTCGCGCACGGCCGTGATGCTCGATCGGAGCCAGCCGAGATGGGCCCGCTCGGCGTCGGCCCGGTCGCCCGCAGGAAACGCCCCCGTGGGGTCGCTGGAGCCGTCGGGCTCGGACGCCGCCTTCCAGGTGAGCCCGACGTCCTGACCGAGCCGTCGAAGGAGCTCGGCGACGTAGGTGTGATAGCCGGGCCCGACCGGGATCGTCATCGCCTGGACCGTCGCCACGCCGGCATCGGTCGCCTCGATCCGGACCGGTCGCGCGGCGGGGTGGAGGGAGGCCTCGATCGCGCCGTCAGCGGTGCGGTCGCCGAGCGTGTGCTTGCGCAGCGTGTCCTTCGCGGCGTCGACCAGCCACTCGTCGATCGAGGTGAGCAGGGCGGCCGCATTCGGAACGCGATGCCTGGTCCCCCGCCTGGATGCCTGGCCGACGGCCCGGATCGTGATCGACACCCTGCGCTCCCGCTGGCTCGGTGGTGTCCCGACGATAGCCATTCCAGCGATCGAGGCAAGAGCCCCGGACCGCTCCCGACCTCAGCCCACCAGCGCGGCGACTGCCTCGTCGAACGCCGATGTGTGTCGATCGATGTCGGTTTCGACCGTCGCCGGGCTCATCAGGGCCATGTTGTGGAACGGGGTCATGAGCACGCCGCGGTTCATCACCGCCAGGTGGAGGTACTGCTCGAGCTCGTGGTCCGCGTGGGCCGCCTGCTCCGCACCGTCACGCGGCGGCGAGGCGAGGAAGTGGTACTCGGCGCGGGCGCCCAGCCGGGTGACATGCCACGGAACCCGGCGCCTCGAGATGACCTCGTTGACCCCGGCCTCCCAGCGCTCGGCGAGCGGGATCATCCGCTCGAATGCCTCGTCCGTGAGGACCTCGCCGAGGGTCGCGCGAACCGCGGCGAGGGACAGGGCGTACCCCGCAAGGGTCCCGCCGATGCCGCCGACGTCGGCGCGGGGCGGCATGGACGCACGAACCCGATCGGCGATCGCTTGGGTCATGCCGTACGTCCCGACCGGGATCCCGCCGCCGATCGTCTTGCCGATCACGAGCATGTCGGGCTCGAGTCCGTCGCGAGCCGTCATTCCGCCGGGCCCGGCGCTGATCGTGTGGGTCTCGTCGATGATCAGGATCGTGCCGGTCCGCCGGGTCAGCTCGCGCAGCGCGTCGTGGTAGCCCGGCTCCGGGAGGACGATGCCGACGTTCGTGAGGGCCGGCTCGACGAGGACCGCGGCGACGTCCTCGTCGGAGAGGGCGCGTTCCAGGGCCGCGACGTCGTTGAACGGCACGACCCGGGTCGTGAGTGCGGGATCCACGGGCGGCCCGATGTTCAGCTCCGTGGCGACGACCCGCCCGTCGCCGTCGAGGGTGGCGAGCGTCTCGTCGACCGAGCCGTGGTAGCACTCATCGTGGACGACGACCTTCGATCGGCCCGTGACCCGGCGAGCGAGCCGGATCGAGAACCGGTTGGCGTCGGTCGCGGTCATCGTGAACTGCCAGAGCGGCAGCCCGAACCGGCGCGTCAGCTCCTGGCTCGCCGCCAGGGCGTCCTCGGTCGGGAGCATGTGGGTGATCCCGCGACGCATCTGGCGCTCGACGGCGGCGATCGTCGGTGGCGGGCCGTGGCCGGCCATGGCCCCGGTGTCACCGAGGCAGAAGTCGACGTAGTCGTGCCCGTCGACGCAGCGGAACCAGGCACCCTGCGCCGCCTCGACGAAGAGCGGGAACGGCGACGCCCATTCGCTCATCCAGTTCATCGGGACGCCGTCGAGGAGCGATGCCTTCGCCTGCTCGTGCAGGGCGTGGGATCGGGGGTGTGCCCGGGTGAAGCGATCGATCTCGGCCGTCATCGCTCGCGCGAGGCGGGAGCGGTCGACGGTGGAGGTGGCGGGCGTCATCGCTTCGAGGATCGGTCAGTCGCGACTGAGCAACCGGACCGATCCGTCGGGCGCGACGCCCGCTGGCTGTCGCACCTGGCACGCCGATGGCTGCGTTGCCGCACTGCGCTCCGCGCTCACGCACGTCGAGTGCGCTCGCTTGCGGTGCTCTCCGGCGCCTTGCCCTCGACGCCCATGTGCGACGAACGCAGTTCAGTGCCGGTTAATGCGTGTGGCGGGTGTAGCCGCAGATGGGGCAGGAGGCGATCCGGGTGGTCGGGTCGATCTCGAGGAAGCTGGTGCAGCCGTTCGTGCCGCAGTAGGGGCGTCCGGCGGCGTGGGAGCGGCGGCGCATGCGGCGCATCGCCACCGATCGGCCGGCCACCGACGTTGAGGTGGTTCGAGTCATCATGGTGCTGGTTCGGTGTTCCTTCTGGCTCGCGCGTCTCGCGGGCGCCGGCGATCTGTTCGCCCTGGCGCTCGTCGCGGCGCTGCGGCCTTGACGGTCCGCTCGGACGGCTCGGTTTTCAGGAGCCGGAGCGGGTTGGTGTTCTGTGCCCGGGACGTCGCGGGAGCGGATTGGGCTCGACCGGTGGACGCCGCTGCGGGCAAACAGGATCATGCCATGCGAACGCATGTTCGTCAACTGGTCCGGCCTGCCCGAAACGCAGGCCCCGGTTTGCACTCCGCACGCCATCGGCCGCACGAACCGCCGATTCCACCCGAAGTGTCATCGTGATCCGTGCTTCGGGTGGAGCGGTCGGTCGAGCCTGGTGCGGCGCGGCGGTCCGGGTGCGCGCCGCCACCCGGAGTTGGGTTTGGGAGATTCAGGGGACGCGAGGCGAACCAACCGGGGGTCCTCGCCGTACCGGTTGACGTCGGCGCGACGATTCGATCGAACGCGGCACGCGCGACGGAGGTGTCCCGATGAGCACGATCCTCATCGTCGCCAATCAGACCCTGCCAAGCGAGGCCCTCGCCACCACGGTGACGAGCCGGATCGCGTCCGGCAACCGTGACTTCCACGTGGTCGTTCCCGCGACGCCACCACCGGGCGGCGGGATGACCTGGGACGAGGAGGCGGCGAGAGCGTCCGCCGAGGAGCGGCTCGCCGCGTTTCGCCATCACCTCGCGAGCCAGGGCGTGACCGTCGACGGTGAGATCGGCGACCGCGACCCGATTGCGGCGGTCCGCGACGCCGCCCGGGGCCGCGACGTGTCCGAGATCATCCTCTCGACCCTCCCGTCGGGCGTCTCCAGATGGCTCCGCCAGGACGTCCCGAGCCGGATGCGCGGCGCGATCGCGGTCCCGATCACGGTCGTCGAGGAAGGGGCGAAGGTCGCGGCCGGTCGCTGACGGCCGGGCGTCCCGCGCTGACGGACGCTCCAGGGTGCGGTTCGGTTGCGAAAGTTGAACCGTTCCTCTCAGAAACGGAAGTTGCGTCCGGGGTTGCTTGTTGGCAGACTCCCGCAGTCCGATGCAACCGACTGCAGGAGGGGTCCCTTGCCGACGTCCCTGATCGCGCGTGTGCGACGCCCCGCGATCGCCCTCGCCGTTTCGACCCTCGCCCTGGCCGGGCTTGCACCCGCCGCGCTCGCCGCCGACCTGGCCGTGACCACACCGTATCCGTCGATCGCGGTCGCCCCGGGCGCCAGCGCCAGCTTCGATCTGACGATCACCGCGCCCAACGACGGAACCGTCAACCTCGCCGTGTCCGGCACCCCGACGGGCTGGACCGCGACCCTCCACGGTGGTGGGTTCGTGATCTCGAGCGTCTCGATCATCGACGGCAAGGCCGGGACCGCCCGGCTCGATGTGACGATCCCCGCCGACACGACCGTGACCGGGGGCCGGATGGTGGTGACCGCGACGCAGGGCGGCAAGACCGCGACCCTGCCGATCACCGTCGGTGTCAGCACCTCGGTCGCCGGCGACGTCACGCTGAGCTCGACGTCGCAGACCCTGACGGGCCCGAACGACTCGACCTACAGCTTCACCGTGACCGTGAACAACGGCTCGGCCCAGGACCAGACCGTCTCGGCGGCCGCGACCGGCCCTGCCGGCTGGACCGTCGACACGAAGCTGTCCGAGGCCCAGGCCGCGAGCATCGTCGTCAAGGCCGGCAGCTCGACGCCGATCACCGTCTCGGTCACGCCCGCGCCGACCGCCCCTCCGGGGCCCAACATCATCGACCTGACGGTCACCGCGGGCACGCAGACGATCCCGTATCAGCTGGGCGTCCAGATCACCGGCTCGTTCAAGCTGACCCTCTCCACCCCGAACCAGCTCGTCTCGGCGCATGGGGCCGCCGGCAGCGGGACGACCCAGCAGGTCGTCGTGAAGAACGACGGCACCGGGCCGCTCGCGAACGTGAAGATGACCGCGACCCAGCCGACCAACTGGACGATCACCTTCGACCAGGAGACGATCCCGACGATCCCCGTCGGGCAGGAGGTGACCGTCACCGCGACGATCACCCCGTCCGGCGACGCGGTCACGGGTGACTACCAGATCACGATCACGGGCTCCGCGCCGGGCGAGAACGGGACCAACGCGGCGACCGACGACCTCGCGATGACCTTCACGGTCGAGACCTCGCCGATCTGGCTCCTGGCCGGGATCGTTCTGATCATCGCGATCCTCGCCGGGTTGTTCTACGTCTTCCGGACCTACGGCCGGCGATGACGGCACCCTCGACGCGACCGGTCCGGAAGCGGGTCGGTCGGAAGGGCGGGGCGCCGGACCGGGAGCCCGGCGCGTCGCCTCGCCGCGCGCCGGAGGGTGATGGCCGGCCGCGGGCTCCGATCCGGACCCGCGGGCTGACGAAGGAGTACGGCGACCTCGTCGCCGTCGACCACCTCGATCTCGAGGTCCAGGCCGGCGAGATCTTCGGCCTGCTCGGCCAGAACGGCGCCGGCAAGACCACGACGATCCTGATGCTCCTCGGCCTCACCGAGCCGACCGACGGCCAGGCACGCGTCGTCGGGCTCGATCCGGCGCGGCGGCCGCTCGAGGTGAAGCGCCGCGTCGGCTACCTCCCCGACAGCGTCGGCTTCTACGGCGACCTGAGCGGACGGGAGAACCTCCAGTACACCGCGCGGCTGAACCGGATCCCGCGGGACGAGGCGAAGGACCTGATCACAGACGCGCTCGAGTCCGTCGGGCTCACCGCCCGGGCGGACGACCGGACCGACACGTACTCGCGGGGCATGCTCCAGCGGCTGGGCATCGCGGACGCGCTCATCAAGGACCCCGACGTCCTGATCCTCGACGAGCCGACGACGGCGATCGACCCGCTCGGCGTCACCGAGATCCTCGACCTCCTGCGGAAGCTCGTCCGCGAGCGCCAGATGGCGATCCTCCTCTCGAGCCACCTCCTCAACCAGGTCCAGTCGGTGTGCGACCGGATCGGCATCTTCGCGGCCGGCCGGCTGATCGGCCAGGGGACGATGCATGAGCTGGCCGCCCGGTTCGGGGACGACACGGCCCACGTGGAGGCGGACATCGTGCTGGCCGACGAGGGCGGCATCGATCGGGTCCGGGAGGTCTTCTCCGCGATCGACGGGGTGGCGAGCGTGAAGGCGCCCGAGCGAGGGACCGACCCGTGGGTCGTCGACGTCCGACCGGCCACCGAGGACACGCGCGTCCGGCGCGAGATCCTCGCCGCGGCCGCCGCCAACGGCTTCGACCTCACCTCCGTCCGGCCGGTGCCACCGTCGCTCGAGGAGATCTACCGGCGCGCGGTCGAGCGCGCCTCCCACGGCCATGCGAGGGACGTCCGGTGACGAGCGAGAGCGCGCCCCTCCCGACGGCCGCGCCGGCGAAGGACGGGGCGCCCGCGACGGCGCCCGCCCGGAGCGACGACGGCTCGATCCCGTCGCGGCGCGAGCGATCCGTGCCCCACGCCGGCTGGATGGTCGTGTCCGGCAAGGAGTTCGCGGACCACCTCTGGTCGGCCCGCTTCGTCGCGCTGCTGATCGTCCTCGGGCTCGCCGCCCTGATCCCGATGTACTTCGCCGCCGATGCGATCCGGGCCGCGGCGTCGCAGGTGACCGGCGCGTCGTCGATCTTCCTGTTCCTGTTCACCCTCTCGCCGAAGGTCGGCGACAGCCAGGTCCAGCTCCCGAGCGCATGGGAGTTCGTGGCGATCGTCGGGCCGCTGCTCGGGATCGTGTTCTCGTTCGATGCGGTCAACGGTGAGCGCTCGAACGGGACGTTGCCGCGCCTCCTGTCCCAGCCGATCTACCGCGACGACGTGATCAACGGCAAGTTCGCGGCCGGTCTCGCGGTGATCGGGCTCGTCCTGTCGGTCATCGTCGTCCTGATCGCGGCGTTCGGGATCATCCGCCTCGGGATCGTCCCGAGCGCCGAGGAGCTGCTGCGGATCATCACGTGGCTGATCCTGACGTTCCTCTACGTCTCGCTCTGGCTCGCCTTCGGGCTGCTCCTGTCGGTCCTGATCCGGCGGGCGGCGACGTCGGCCCTCGTCGCGTTCGGGACGTGGCTCCTCGCGACGTTCTTCGGCAGCCTGATCACCGGGCTGATCGGCGGCTTCCTCGCTCCGATCACCGGCACGCTCGAGCAGCAGGCGTCGAACCTGTCGCTCCAGCAGACGATCACCCGGCTGCTGCCGGACACGCTGTACCGTGAGGCGTCGCTCGCGATCCTGAACCCGCAGGTGGCCGCGGTCTCGAACCCGGCCACGATCGGCGGCTACCAGCAGGCCGCCCAGCGGATCCCGTCGCTGCAGTCGTTCGAGCAGAGCCTGCTCCTCGTCTGGCCGCACATGGTCGTGATGCTCGCGATCACCGTGCTCTTCTTCGCCCTCGCGTACGTCCGCTTCATGAGGCAAGAAGTCCGGGCATAGAGGCAGGCCTCAACGGCTGTCGCGCCTGGACGACGCTGGACTGCGTTGCCGGCTCCGCTGCTCGCTCACGCACCTTGTGGTGCGCTCGCTCCGCTGCTCCCCGGCGCCTTGCCAGCCTCGCCCATCCGCGACGAACGCGGTCTGGCCGGCGTAGCCTCTTCAGGCATGAGCACCGGCAGCCCGGACGGCGCCCCGCAGGGTCGTCCCGACGAGCCCGTCTGTGGTCTCGGCTGTGCATGCGCCGTCGGCAACGAGTTCGGGGTGAAGTCGGCCGAGCGCGACCTGGGCGTCTATCGGCGGTCGGGGCCGGATCGCACGACGCAGTGGCTGATCGACGGACTCCGCGGAGGCGCGGGCGCCGACGTCACCGGCCAGACCGTCCTCGACATCGGGGCCGGGGTCGGCGCGCTCCATCTCGGGCTGCTCGAAGCGGGCGCACGATCGGCAGTCGACGTCGACGGCTCACCCGCGTACGTGACGGTCGCGATCGGCGAGGCGCAGCGTCGCGGCCTGGCGGAGCGCGTCGATCACCGGGCCGGCGACTTCGTCGAGATCGCTCCCGAGGTCGAGCCGGCCGACCTCGTCGCCCTCGATCGTGTCGTCTGCTGCTACCCCGAGATGCGTCAGCTCGTCGGGCTGTCGGCGGCGCGCGCTCGCCGACGGTACGGGCTGGTCTATCCGCGCGACTCGTGGTGGATCCGGGCTGGCGCCTCGGCGTTCAACGCGATCAACCGCCTCTTCCGGCGCCGGATCCGCATGTACATCCACCGGACGGCCGACGTCGAGTCGGTCGCGATCGCGGCCGGGCTCCGCCGCACGTCGATCCGGACCACCGCAATCTGGCAGGTCGTGGTGTTCGAGCGCGGCTGACGCACCGGGCGAGCGTCGCGGCCCGCTCAGCTCGGCGGGTAGCCCGTGATCTCCATGATCTCCTCGTAGAGCGGCTTGAGCCGCTCGTACATCCGACGGTAGACCCGGTGGTACAGCTGGTCGTACAGCCGGTGCCGGTCCGGATCGGGATCGATCGTCTCGGCGACCCGGGTCATCCCCGCGACGGCCGCCTCGAACGATGGATGGAGGCCCAGGCCCACTGCCGCGTCGATGGCGGCTCCGAGGCCAGACGTCTCGTGGGTGTGTGGCCGGCCCGTCGGCAACCCGAAGATGTCGGCCGTCAGCTGGATCGCGGCCGGCGACTGGGCGCCGCCGCCAGAGACCCGCAGCTCGCGGAGCGGAGTCTTCGCACGCGCGGCCGCCTTCTCGCCACCCTCCCGGAGCGCGAACGCGAGCCCCTCGAGGATCGCCCGGTAGACGTGGGCCCGGGTGTGGACGTCGCCGAACCCGATCATGGCCCCCTTGGCCTCGGGACCCGGGATGCGGACACCGGGCGTCCACGTCGGCTGGAGGACGAGGCCCATCGAGCCCGGCTCGGTCGCCCGGACGAGGTCGTCGAAGAGGGCCTCGGCCGCGACGCCGAGCTCCTCGGCCTGGGCCACCTCCGTCGCGCCGAACTGGCGCTTGAACCAGTCGACGAGCCAGTAGCCCCGGTAGACCTGGACCTCGAGGCTCCACGCCCCGGTCACCGCCGCGGGGTAGGGCGGCACGAGCGGGATCGCCTCGACGTACCGGCGCTGGGTCGTGTTGATCGTGGCGGTCGTCCCGTACGACAGCGATCCGATCTCCGGCGCGAGGGCACCCGAGCCGATCACCTCGCAGGCCTTGTCGGCCGCCGCGGAGATGACCGGTGTTGCGGGTGGCAGCCCGACGACGAGTGCGGCCCCGGTCGTCAGCTCGCCCAGCCGCCCCCCGGGCGGGACGAGCTCCGGGAGCCAGCCCGGATCGATCGGGGCGGCCTCCCAGCGCCAGTCGCCCGGCTTCGCCCAGGTGAGCCGCTTGTGGTCGAACGGGACGTAGCCGACCTGCGCGGCGACGGAGTCGACGAACCGACCGGTCAGCCGATGGGTCAGGAAGCCCGACAGCAGGAGATAGCGCCCGATCCGTGACCAGGTCGCGGGCTCGTTGGCCCGCAGCCAGTTCGCCTCGCAGTCGGCCTGGAACGCCGCGACGGTCCGCCGGACGCGAAGGGCGCGGAACGCGAGGCCGGTCACGCCTCCGATCTCCGGCACGTCCTCGGCGCGTCGCTGGTCGAGCCAGACGATGGCCGGGCGGAGGGGCGTGCCGGTCCCGTCGGTGACGACCACGGTCGCTCGCTGCGTGGTCAGGGCGACGCCGGCGATCGCATCCCGCCGGGCGATGCCGCCGGCCCACAGCGCCGCGCAGGCCTCGCCGATCGACCGCCAGTAGAGCTCCGGGTCCTGCTCGGCCCACCCGGGCTGCGGTGAGACGTAGGGCTCGATGGGGACACGGGCCCGGGCGACGAGCTCGCCGCGCGGATCGAACACCAGCGCGCGGACGCTCTGGGTCCCGACGTCGAGCGCGAGGACGTGGTCGGCGGTCATGGCTCGGGATCCGGCGTCGTCCTCCCCGGGCCGGTCTCGAGCAGGACGCCCGGGTTGAGCACATGTTCCGGGTCCAGGCGGCGAGCGACGTCCGCGAGCATCTCGATCCCCAGCCGGCCCTTCTCCGCCGCCAGCCACGGCCGGTGGTCCCGACCGACGCCGTGCTGATGGCTGATCGTCCCGGCGTGGCGGACGATCGTCTCGCTCGCGGCGGTCTTCAGCCGTCGCCAGCGGTCCAGTGTCTCGTCCGGGTCGGACGCCAGACGGAACGCGTAGGTCGCATACAGGCTCGAGCCGCTCGGATAGACATGGGACAGGTGGCTGAAGGCATGGACGCGCTCGCCGGTGTCGTCGAGGCCGTGGCGGAGCGTCCGTCCGAGATCCGCGGCCAGGTCCGGGAGCCTCGTCCAGTCGACGGCGGTCTCGAGGGTGTCGATCGCGTAGCCGAGGTCCCACAGGGCGTCGCGCAGATCGGGCACACGGAACCGGTTCCGGAGCCACTGCCGCCCGATCGATCCGCCGACACCTGTCCCGCCGTGGCGTCGGACGATCGAGCCGACCTCGCGGACGCTCGCCTCGACGAAGCGCTCGTCGCCGGTCGCCGCCACGATCAGCAGGCATGGCTCCGGGCCGATCCGGCGGAACCGGAGGTAGCCGCGGAATGCCCGAAGGCCGCGGGTCTCGCCGGCCAGGGCCAGCGTCGTCGCCGTCTCGATCGGGGTCGAGAGGCGGACCATCGACAGGTGCAGCCCGGCTCGGGCGATCTCGCGCGCCGCCTCGACCGCCCGCGGCCACTCCCCGAGGAACCACGCCGGGACCGCCTCGACGGGCGGCCTCGGCACGACGCGGAGCGTCGCCTCGGTCAGGATCCCGAGCCGTCCCTCCGACCCGAGCACGAGCTCGCGGAGGTCCGGACCGGCGGCGGACGCCGGCAGTGGCGGCAGCTCGACCGTGCCGGCCGGCGCCTCGAGACGGCCACCTGCGAACAGGGCCTCGATCCGGCCGAACCCGAGCGACTGCTGGCCCGCGCTTCGGGCGGCGACCCAGCCGCCGACCGTCGAGCGCTCCCACGACTGCGGGAAGTGCCCGAGCGTCAGCCCGTGCGGAGCGAGGCTTGCCTCGACGTCCGGGCCGAGCGTCCCCGACCCGAACGTTGCCAGCCCGGATGTCTCGTCGAGCCCATGCATTCCGGACAGCCGCTCCGTCGCGACGGTCACGACCGGGCGCTCGTCGTCGGGATCCGGCGTCACGCCGCCGACGACGCTCGTCCCGCCGCCGAACGGGATCAGGCTCAGACCCCGGCGGCGCGCGGCCGAGAGCAGGTCCTGGACATCGTCGGCCGTGCCCGGGCGGGCGATCCCATCTGGCGTCGTGCCCAGCCGACCGCTGCGCAGGGCCACCCAGTCCGGCAGGCTCTGCCCTCGGGCATGCCGGACCCGATCGACCGGATCCGTCGACCATCGAGGATCCGCCTCGAGGCGCGATGGCGCCAGGCCCTCCGCGACGTCGCCGAGCGTCGCGTCACGAGACGGTGTCCCCGGCCCGATCTCTGCCTCGAGCAGGCGCAGTGCGGCCGGCGCGACGACCGGCAACGTCGCGTCGTCGTCGATCCAGCCGTTCCACCGCCGCACGCCCACCACGCCATGGTGCCCGATCGGAACGGCCCGGGACCGGCCTCTCGCACCAACGGCGCTACACTCGAGGGACCTCGCAGTCGGAGCCCCATATGACCTGGTTCACCCTCCGTGCCCGGGAACGCTCGTTCCCGGAGGAGCGCCACACGACCTGACCTCGGCGCATCGCGGACCAGCTGGAACCACCTCGCCGGCTGGTACGACGGATGGGTCGGCGGCTCCGGAAGCCGGTATCACCGATCGATCGCCATCCCGGCCGCGCTGCGTCTTCTGGATGTGCGGCCAGGCGAGCGCGTGCTCGACGTGGGCTGCGGGCAGGGCGTCCTCGCACCGCACGTGGCGGCGGCCGGCGCGACCTGCGTCGGCGTCGATGTCAGCCCGGCGATGGTTGCCCTGGCTCGTCGACGTCATGCACGCGACGGCACGTTCCTGGTCGCCGATGCGGCAACGCTGGCTCGTCAGGACATCCGGCGGCGCCTGGGTCCGGACTTCGATGCCGCCGTCTTCCTCCTGAGCCTGCAGGACATGGACCCGCTCGATCCGATCGTCGGATCGGTCGGCCGGGTGCTGAAGCCGCGCGCCCGTGTTGTGCTCGTCCTGATCCACCCGGCGTTCCGCGTGCCTCGCCATTCGGGCTGGGTCGGGGACGCCTCGCGCGGGATCGTCTCGCGCCGGGTCGACGCCTACCTCCGCCCCATGGCGGTCCCGCTCGCCGGCCGGCCCGGGGCGGGGCCGACCACGACGTTCCATCGCCCGGTCTCGGCGTACGTCGCCGCGCTGGCCCGTCACGGGTTCGCGATCGACGCCCTCGAGGAGCTGCCCGACGAGCCGGATCTGCGCGCTCGCGGCGGCGCCGGTCGAGGATCGACGGCCCACCAGATCAACACGGACATCCCGCTGTTCCTGGCCCTGCGCGCAGTCCGCCGCTGATCGTGCCCACGGGGCCGCGAGACTCGCAGCGGCCTTCAGGCCGGTGCTACCGTCCGCTCATGCGAGGCGATCGGGTTGAAGTGGTGGTGGACACGGGGCAGGGGACCCAGACGTTCGACATCGTCGCGACGAAGAACGGCCGCCGGCTCGAGATCACGACGGCCCGCGGCGTCGTCGAGGTCAGTGAGGTCACCCGGGGCGGCACGCCGGTCCGGACCGGCCGGTTCATGGCGAGCCGGCTGATCGCCCTCGTCGAGCATCCCGCCCAGGAGCAGCCGGACAGCCGCGTCGAGGTCCAGACCCGGCGACGCCTGCGGCCGCCCGAGGGAGGCTGACCCCGGACGGTCCGGATCGGCCCGATCAGAACGGTGGCCAGGGGATCGCCGGCCAGTCCGGCCGCGGTTGGGGAAAGCGGCCGGTCTCGAGCAGTCGATCGACCCGTCGGCGGGTCGCGGCGATCTCCGTCCGCGACAGGAGCCCCGCCAGGTCCTGGGCGAGCGAGCCCCGCAGGGCGTCGCCGAGTCGCGCGAGACCCGCCCGCTCGTCGGGCGCGAACGGGCGGCCGCGCCAGCCCCAGAGGACGGTCCGGAGCTTCGGCACGGTCGAGAACGTCACCCCGTGGTCGACGCCGTAGATGTGCCCACCCGACACGGGCAGGAGGTGTCCGCCCTTCCGGTCGGTGTTGTTGACGGCGGCGTCGAAGACGGCGATCCGGCGCAGCCGCCGGTCGTCCTCGACGACCATCGCAACGATGTCGACGGTCTGGTCGATGTCGATCCAGAGCTGGAGCGCGCCGTCGCCGAACGGCCCGTCGCGCCGGATCGTCGGCGGCACGATCGCCCAGCCCATCGCCTCGCTCACGAGGAACGCAGCGACCTCGCGATGGGACAGCGTCTCGTCGGGGAAGTCGTCGAGGGGGCGCTCGCCGGCTGTCGGCTTGTAGACGGCCTCGACGACCGTCGACTCGCCCGGCTCGGGGCAGGCAAGCCGGACGCGGCAGAGCATCGCGTGGTTCGACGACCCGAGGAGCCTGCCGAGCACCTCGATCTCGCCGTCTCGCAGGACCTCGAGGGCTCGCGGCGTGTCGATCTGCATCGGCCGGGGTGATCCGCGCGGTTCGCTCAGTTGACGAAGTGGCCGTTGCGGCGCGGGCAGATGTGGCCCTGCGGATCGAGCGGCTGGCCGCACAGTGGGCACGGCAAGCGGCCGGCCGCGACGACGGACAGCGCCCGGTTCGCGAACCCGCGGGCCTCGCCAGGGGTCAGGCGGACGCGGAGCGTGTCGGGGCCCTCGTCGTCGTCGTCGGCATCGATTCCCTCGAAGGCGGCCAGTAGCTCGCTCGCGGGGGACCCGGCGATGCCCTCGATCGAGGACAGGTCGATCACGGTCTCGCCTTCCTCCTCCTCCTCATCGTCGTCACCATCGACGGCGATCTCGTCGTCCTCGTCATCCTCGTCGTCCGCCCGCGCCTCGACGAGGATCCGCTCCGCGTCCCCGTCCCAGCCGAGCGTCAGGGTCGTCGCCCGGAACGCCTCGTTGATCGGCTCGTCGAGAGGCGCGGCGTCGGACGGCGCATCGTCGGTGGCCTCGCTGATCCCGCGCGTCTCGAGCTCGTCGAGCAGGACGCCCAGGCGCTCGGCGAGCACCGCGACCTGGACCTTCTCGAGGACGACGGACACGACCTGGCCTCCGCGCCGGGCCTGGAGGAAGAACGTCCGGCTGCCGGGCTTGCCGACGGTGCCCGCGACGAAGCGATCGGGTGGGTCGAACACGAAGAGGCGTCGAGGCATCATCGGACTGTACCGGTTCACCGCCGGAGGCACCCGCGGCGGACCTTCGACGCGGTCACGAGACGACGACCCGGATCGTGTGGTGACCGCGCGCACCGTCCGGAGCGGGCGGCGTCCGGTCGGCGGTCTGGACCGTGCCCGTGCCGTCGGTCGCCCGGACCTCGACCGCGTGATCGCCGTGAGCCACGGCGGAGGCGTCCCAGGCGACGAGCCACTGGACCCACGTCGCGTCCGAGATCGGGGTCGACAGGGTGGCCGGGAGCCAGTCGCCACCGTCGATCGACACCTCGACCTTCGAGATGCCGCGGTCCGGAGCCCAGGCAATGCCGGCGATCGGGACCCGGCCGGCCGCCACCGACTGGCCGTTCCCGGGGACGTCGATCCGCGACTGGGTCAGGATCGGGCCCTCCTTGGACCAGCCCAGGGGCACCCAGTAGCCGTCGAAGCCCTCGAGCGTGGTGAGCTCGAGCTCGCTGAGCCACTTCGTCGCGGACACGTACCCAAACAGACCCGGGATGATCAGGCGGGCCGGAAAGCCGTGGACCCTCGAGAGGACCTCGTCGTTCATCTTCAGCGCGATCATCGGCTCGCGAGCGGGGTCCATGACCCACGCGGTCGGCATCCCGGCCGTCCAGCCGTCCACGGACCGCCCGACGAGCTGGGTCGCGGCCGTCTGGACGCCCGCCATCGCGAGGACGTCGCGGAGTCGGACGCCCGTCCACTTCGCGTTGCCGACGAGGTTGCCGCCGACCTCGTTGCTGACGCACGAGATCGTGACGTACTGCTCGATCAGCGGGAGCTCGGCGAGATCCGCGTAGGACAGCGTCACCTCGTGGTCGACCAGGCCGTGGACACGGAGCCGCCACGATCCGGCGTCGACGCTCGGCGCGATCAGCGCCGTGTCGATCCGGTAGAACTGGTCGTTCGGGACGACGAGCGGCGTGATCCCGTCCTGCGCGATCTCGGCACCGGCCGGAAGGGTGGCCGTCTCGACCGGCGCGGGCAGCGCGACCGGCGTGCCGCCGACGAACCCGGATCCGCCGGACAGGCCACCGTCGAGCAGCCGCCGGCCGACGAGGCCCGCCACGGTGGATGCAATGGCGACGCTGCCCGCGCGGATCAGGAAGCCGCGTCGGGACCAGTCGGGGGCGGTGGCACCTCGGGCGGCCGCGTCGGACGACAGGCCGGCGGCGTTGAGCAGGAAGGACAGCGCCTGGATCCCGGCGACCGCGCCGACGACCGCCACGATCAGTGCCGTCGTCGGCGTCGCGGCCGGCGACGACAGGGCGGCGAAGAAGCCCGCGATCGCGAATGCGGCGATCCCGGTCGCCGCCACGGTGAACGACCAGCGAGCGGCGACGATGCCGAGCAGGGCCCCGATCCCAGCAGCCACCACGAGGACCAGGAGCTCGAGCGCCAGCTTGTCATTCGTCCCGAACAGCCCGACGACGAAGTCCTTCGCGCCCGGCGGCTGATGGTTGATGACGAACTCTCCGATCGCCGCCAGGAGCGACGGGCCGCCGAGGAACCCCGAGACGAGCTCGGAGACGCCGATCGCCGCGAGGGCGGCGACCATGCCCGCGATGGCGGCTCGAAGGAGCCCGCGGTCGGCAGGCCGCGACAGAGTGGCAGTGGTCATCGCAGCGATTCTTCGTCCTGCGCGTGACGTTCGGATGTCGGCTCAGCCACCGGCGGATCCCGTGAGTCGGTCCCAGCCGGCGGCATCGCGCAGCGCGGCCGCGCCCGCGGCCAGCGCCTGCCGTTGCTCACGGAGAGCGGCGATCGCTTCTGCCCGGTCCACCTCGACCAGGACCACGCGGTCGCCCGGCCGGAGCTGGCCGAGCACCGCGAGGTCGGCCGTGACCACGACCGCCACGACCCGGTATCCGCCCGTCGTCTGGTGATCGACGGAGAGGACGATCGGCCGGCCGTCCGATGGAACCTGGATGGCGCCCGACGGGACGCCATGGGTGAGGGCCTCGCCGCCGATCCCGGGCGGCAGTGACCGGCCCTCCAGGCGGACGCCGACACGATCCGCCGCGGGGGCGACCCGCCATGGCTCCGCTACCAGGTCCTCGAGGCCCGCCGCCGGCCCGCGCAGGACCCGGAGGATCGCCGCGTCGTCCGTAGCTCGCGCGTCGGCCGGCCCCGGATCGGGCCACACGACCTCCGCCGCGTCGTTCGCCCGGTTCGTACCCGCCGACGTGACCACATCGCCGGCTCGGATGGCGCGTCCATCGAGACCACCGAAGCCGCCGGCGAGACACGTCGATCGCGAGCCGAGAACGAGAGGGACATCGACCCCGCCGGGCAGGGCCAGGTAGGCACGCGCCCCGGTCGCGCCGTCCGCGCCGGGGATCTCGATCGTCTCGCCCGGCTGGATCCGGTGGCTTCGGCCCGACGCGAGCCGCCGCCCGCCGACGACCCGGGCACCCAGATCCGCCCCGGCGAGCCCGATGACCCCGTCGTCGCGAACGACGAGTGTCGGGCCGACGATCGTGAGCTCCAGCGCGGCTGCGCCCGGTTCGTTGCCCGCGACGAGATTCGCCACGGCGTGGCTCCAGGGATCGGCGGCGCCGGACTCCGGGACGCCGATGTGCGTCCACGCGGGCCGGCCCGCGTCCTGGACCGTGGTCAGCAGGCCGCCGTCCACGACCTCGAGGATCACCGGACCGGAACGAACCGGACGAGCCCGCCCGGCCGGAGCTGGGCTGGCTCGGGCCGGCCCGGGTCGAACAGGCGTGTGTCGGTCCGGCCGATCAGGTTCCAGCCGCCGGGCATCGCGAGCGGGTAGACGCCCGTGTGCTCCCCGGCGATTGCGACACTGCCCGCGGGCACGCGCTCGCGCGGGCCGGCGCGCCGCGGGCTGACGAGCGCCTCCGGCAGGCCGCCGAGGTACGCGAAGCCCGGCGCGAATCCGAGGAACAGCACGCGGTAGCGGGCGCCGGCGTGAAGCTCCGCCACGTCGGCGGGTCGCAGCCCGCGTGCCTCCGCGACCTCCGCCAGGTCGGGGCCGTCCTCGCCGCCGTAGCGGACCGGGATCACGGTCGCGTCGCCTGCTTCTGTGGCGGCTGGCTCGAGGGTCCGCAGCCCGCCGGCGAGCCCCTCGAGGAGGGCGACCGCGTCGTCCAGGTCGATCGACAGCGGGTCGAACGGGACGAGCACGGAGGCATGGGCCGGCACGGGCCTCCCGATCGCCGCCGACGTCGTCCGCGCCTCGTCGATCGCCCGGGCGAACCCGGCGGCCTGCAGCGTCAGGTCCGGATCCGCCCGGTCGCCGAACGTCACGAGGAGCGCCGAATCGCCGAATGGCTCGATCCGTGGCGATCGGCCGACGGCGTCGGGCTCAGGCACCGATCGCGGCCGTCATGATCTCGGCCTCCTCCAGCGCCGACCGCACCGCCATGGCGATCGCGACGGCGTCGGGGCTGTCGCCGTGGACGCAGATCGTGTCTGCCCGGACCGCCAGTCGCGACCCGTCGGTCGTCACGACGACCCCGTCGCGGGCGATCGAGACCGCCTGCGAAGCGGCCGCCTCGGGACCGAGCAGCGCCCCGTCCAGGCGGCGCGAGCGGAGCGATCCGTCGGCCTCGTAACGCCGATCCGCGAACGCTTCCTCCGCGACCTGCAGGCCGGCGGCTCGACCCGCGTCCACGGAGGCAGACCCGGAGAGTCCGACCAGGATCAGCGCCGGGTCGACGTCCCGGACCGCGGTGGCGATCGTCGTCGCCATCCCGGGATCGCGGGCCGCCCGGTTGTACATCGCGCCGTGGGGCTTCACGTGACGGACGTGACTTCCGGCGACGCGGGCGCCGGCGATCACGGCTCCGACCTGGACGACGATCGTCGCCCGGAGCTCGTCCGGCGCCATGTCGAGGTCGCGTCGTCCGAAGCCCGCCAGATCCGGGTACCCGGGATGCGCACCGATCGCCACGCCGTGGCGGACCGCCAGCTCCGCGGTCCGCAGGATCGTCGCCGGGTCGCCGGCGTGCGCGCCGCACGCGATGTTCACGCTCGTCACGAGCGGGATCAGCCCGTCGTCGGCGCCCATCGCCCAGGGACCGAACGATTCGCCCACGTCGGCGTTCAGGTCGATCGTTGGGCGCGCTTGCGTCGTCATCGCGCCGATCGTAGCGTGGCCACGACCGCGATCAGCTGGGCGCCGGGATCTCGGGTGTCGGCGTGGGCGTGGGCTCCGGTGTCGGCGTCGGGGTCGGCGTCGGGGTCGGCGTCGGTTCCGGCTCGATCGACGGCGGCTCCGATGGCGGCTCCTCCGAGGGTGGCGCGCTCGGCGCGATCGACGCCGGTGCGCACGGCTCGAAGGCGATGTTCGCGGACGGGTCGGCCGACGGCACGACGAACGACGGGACCAGGCCGCTCGCGTCGGGCGTCGGGACCGGGTAGCAGGTCACGGACGGACTCGGCGCGCCACAGCCGTGGCCCACGACGATCGCGCCCCACGAGCTGCCGTACGGCCGGTACGCCGAGTTGTAGAAGTAGGACGTCGGGCTGCGGTTGACCCCGCCGCGGACGCCCGGTCCTCGCTCGGCCCGCTTGATCCAGTCCTCGTCGGCGGCCAGCCAGTTGTTGGACCGGCTCTCCCAGAAGACGTCGAGCCGGAGGACGGCGATCCCGCAGGTGTCCGCCGGGGCGCTGTTCTTCGGCTCCGTCCCGGCGATGAACCACTCGTTGACCGTCTTGCTGCCGGTGCTCGGCTTCAGACCGGTGAATGCGTCGACCTTCACCTGGACCACGCCGTCCGGGACGGCGAAGTCATCGATCTTCCACTTGGCCGTGGACTCCTGCATGAAGCCCTGCCACATGTACGTGGTGACATCGAGGGAGACGACCTTGCCGACGACGGAGTTGTCGCTGTTGCCGGCCCAGGCCCCGACAACCAGCGCGTACTGCCCGTCCGCCCGCTCGTCCTTCGACGGGGCGGCGATGTAGCCATAGGCGTTCAGGTCCTTGGCGTCGTTGTTCGTGCCCGTCTTCAGCGTCGCGGGGCGGTGCTTCTTGCCGGGCCCGGTGATCTCGAACCGGCCCCAATAGGGGTTCACCCGCGGCTGCGTGTTGCCCGCGAGGATGTCCGTCACGATGAACGACGACTGGGGGCTGGCTGCCTTCTTGCCGGCCGGCGGCACGTACGGATCGATCACGGGCTTGCCGGCCTGGTCCTTCGCCGACAGGATCGTCGTGTGGCCGATGTTCTTGCCGCCGTTCGCGAGCGTCCCGTAGGCCGTGATCATGTCGACCGGCCGGACCTCCTGGACTCCGAGGGCGATCGACGCTCCGGCCGTCGCCTTGTCCGTCTGGAAGACCATCCCGTAGTCCTGGGCCTTCGCGAAGAGGTGGTCCGGCGAGTTGACGATCGCCGCCTTGACGGACGGGATGTTCAGCGAGAACTGCAGGGCGTTCCGGATCCGGACCGGGCCGCGCTCGAGGTTGTCCGCGTCGGCCGGCGTGTACTTCCCGCCGAAGTCCGTGGACGTGTCCATGAACATCGTCGCGGCGGTCATCTGCTTGTCGTTGATGCCGGTGAGGTAGTTGAACGGCTTGAAGGCGGAGCCCGGCTGGCGGAACCCGCTGCCGACGACATCGAACTTCGCCTGGAACTTCTTCGTGCTCTTCGGCGCGTAGTAGTTGGCGCTGCCGACGTAGGCGACGAGCTCGCCGGTCTGGTAGTCGAGCGCGACCATCGCACCGTTGCGGACGGCCTTGCCCCGGAGGTTCTGCATCCACGGGGCGTAGCCGCCCGGGATCTTCAGGGTCTTCGCGAGGTCCGCCGGATTCTTGGCATTCGGGACGACGGCTGCGGCCTGGACCCACTTCTCCGCGATCGCCTGGAGCTTGACGTCGAGGGTCGAGATGATCGTCAGCCCGCCCGCGGCGAGCTCGTCGCAGGTCGGGACGTCGGGCCCGCACAGCTTGTCGGCGAGCTCTGCCTGGACGGCCCACACGAAGTGCGGTGCGATCCAGTTCGGCGTGACCTGCTTGACGACCTTGACGGGGTCGTTCTCGGCCTGCCGGAGCTGCTCAGGCGTGTACTCGTGCCCGGACAGCGTCGTGCGGCCGGCGGCCAGGAGCTCGAGGATCTGGTTGCGGCGCTGGACGATCGTCTTGTCGTCGGGAACGACGAGCTCCGTGCCCTTGCCCGCAGCACACGTGTCCTCGGTGTCTGCCTCCGGGTCCGGATCGATGCACTGCTCCTCGGCGTTCTTCACCAGGTCGTAGTTCGACGGTGACTTCGGGAGGCCGGCGAGGATCGCTGCCTGGGCCGGCGTGAGCTTGAACAGGTCGTCGACGCCGAAGTAGGCCTTCGCGGCTGCCTTGACCCCGTAGGCCTGGTTGCCGTAGTAGTTCTGGTTCAGGTAGGCCTCGATGATCTTCTGCTTGCCGGTCTCGCCGGGATAGGCCTCGGTCAGGCGGATCGACTGGATGATCTCCTTGACCTTCCGCTCGAACGTCCGCTTCGGGTCGGAGACGAGCGCGGGCTCGAGCAGTCGCTGGCGGACGAGCTGCTGGGTGATCGTCGAGGCACCGCGGCTGTTGCCGCGGAGGCTGTCCAGCCCGGCCGAGATGATCGCCAGCGGGTCGAAGCCCGCGTTCTCCCAGAAGGTCTTGTCCTCGACCGCGGTCTGGGCGTCGATGACGATCGGCGGGATGTCCTTGAACGGGACGACCGTCCGCCGCTCGCCGCCGAACCGGGCGAGCTCGATCTTGCCGGTCCGGTCGTAGATGATCGATTGCTCGGAGAACGCGATCGTGTCGAGGTTGCTGACCGGCGGCAGTCCGTCCGTCATGCGGGAGAACGCGCTGACCACCCCGACGGCCCCGAGGAAGGCGAGGATCGCGAGGCCGGCCCAGATCGCGAGGGCGATCCAGCCGGCGGGTGACGGCCTGGTCCGCAGCCTGGGGCGGCGGGCGGTCTGCGCCGGGCGAGGGGCGTCGTACAAGCGTGGTGCTCCGGGGGGAGGGGTGGACTGCGGAAGGATGCCATCGCTCGGCCGCGGGCGCGCAGGCGCCGGCAGGCGAACGCTCCTTACGACGTCGTGACAACCTCGGCTGTGGCGTTCCAGGCGTCGATCCCTTCCCTCGCACGGGCGGCCACCGTCGCCTCGGTCACTCCCGTCCGAGCCAGCCGATCCAGGCCGAGCAGGGCCGCACCGAGGACCGGTGGCGACGCGAGGCGGACGATCCGCGCGGCCGGGACGGCCGCCAACACGCCGGACCGGACCCGCTCGTGGAACGCGGCATCGTCGGTCCGGAAGACGCTTCCACCGAGGACCACGTCAGGATCGCGCCGGACGAGGTTCGCCCGACGGGCGAGGGCCGCCGCCATCGCGACCAGCTCGTCGGCCAGGCGGTCGATGATCGAGCGGGCGACCGGGTCGCCGTCGAGAGCGGTCGCAAACACGGTCGGCGCCAGGTCGCCGATCCGGTGCTCGTCGAGGCGGCCCGTGTAGTAGGCGTACGTGACCTGATCCGCTCGGCGCAGACCGAGGAACGAGGGCACGGACCGTTCGAGCGCCGTCCGCGGCCCTCGCCCATCCTGGCCGCGGACGGCTGCCGCGAGACCGGCCTGCCCGACCGACCCGCCGCCGCCCCAGTCGCCGGCGATGTCCCCAACGCCCGCGAACCGTGTCCGCCGGCCGTCGACCGAGACCGCGGCACCGTTGATGCCCTGGCCGCAGATCAGCGCGATCCCCCAGGGCCGGGTCGAGCCCGCGCGCAGCGCCGCGTACGTGTCGTTGAGGACGATGAGCTCCTCGGATCCCGACGCGTCGGCCAGCGCGATCCGGAGGTGCCGGATGTCCGCGGGGTAGTCGGCGCCGGCGAGACAAGCGACCGCAAGGGGCACACGCCGACCCGGAGCGACACCGGCTGCGGCGCGGACGATCTCGACCAGATGCCGGAATCGGCGCTCCGAGTCGGCCAGCCGGATCGCCTGGTGCGAGACCGTCGGACCGCGCACCGCGGCGAGGACGCGGCCGTCCGCCGCGAGGAGGGCGACGTCGACCTTGGAGTTGCCGCCGTCGACTGCGAGCACCACCGGTTTCGTCATTCGTTGCCACCGGGAACCACCGGGCTCGTCAGCATTCCGCGACGGATGGTATGTTCGGTCGGCTCCGGTGGGGTGAGGAGGAGGAACGTCTGCCATGCCAGTTCTGGAACCGGATGTCGTCCGGTCGGTTGCCACGACCGACGACCTGGCTCCCGACCCGATGGATCCGTCGTGGATCCTCGAGGGCAATCCGCAGGCGCGCTCGCGCAAGCTGTTCCTGTCCCCGGACCGGACGATCAGCGCGATTCTCTGGGATTGCTCCGCCGGCAGGTTCGACTGGCACTACGGGACGGACGAGATCATCCAGATCGTGGACGGCGAGGCGGAGCTCACGTTCCCCAGCGGCACGGTGACGATCGTCCGCCCGGGCGACGTCGTCTACTTCCCCGGCGCCCAGATCGTGCGGTTCAACGTTCCGAACTACATCCGCAAGGTCGCGCTCTACAGCTCGCATGCATCCCTGCCGCGCCGGCTTGCCCGACGCATCCCCGGGGCGCGGCGGCTCGCCCACAAGGTCCGCGCTCGGTCCCTGATCATCTGAGGTCGGCGGCGCCGAGGGCGCTCGCGGGCCGGCGTCCGCGGACGCCATCGCGGAAGCGCTTGGCGACATCACGGACGCCGAGCATCGGGCGGACCAGCCTCGCGCTGACCGCGCCGGTCGGGAGCAGCAGCGTCTCCAGCGGCCGCCGGTCCGGCCACAGCCGGTTCATGTGCTCGTTGAACGGTGACGCGCACGAGTCGGCGAGCCGGAGCCCGCGGTCGTGGAAGCCGTCGATCACTCTTGCCTTGAGCTGCGTTCCCGGCGAGTACCGGCGGAACTCCGGGTCGTGGGCGATCTTGAACGAATAGAGCGTGTCGCCGTCGATCAGGTGGGTCTCGAGGGCGACGACCTTGCCGCCGACCTCGAGGCTGAGCAGCTCGAACACGCCGGTCGCGGACATCTCCACGCAGATCCGTCGGAAGAACGCCGCGTCGGCCTCGCGAGCTGCGAGCGGGTTGCCGTGCTCCGCCTTCCAGCCGGTGTTCTCGAGGGTCAGGAACGCCTCCCATGCCTCGGGCTCGGTGGTGCGGTTCACGATCACCGGCTCCCCGCCCAGATCGGCGGTCAGCCGGCGTCTCCGCTTGTTCAGGTGACGCTGGTCGTCGCCGGGCAGGTTCGCCCCGGGCGACGGTCCGTCGGGCGAGCGGTGCCAGGCCGCCCGCTCGAAGCGCGAATGGATGATGGGTCGCATGCCGCGCCTGGCCGCGGCACCGCCGATCGCGGCAGCGACCGCGCCATCGGGCGCCCACTCGCGGATCACGACGACCGCGGCCCGACGCTCCTCGTCGACGAGCTCGAGGAACGCCTCGGCGCCGTCGTCGCGACGGTCGCGGTCGAGGAGCAGCGTGCCGAGGAACGAGTACTCGTCGGTCATCACCTCGAGGGTCGGGACCGGGAGGCGGGTCGACGGCGGCCGGCGGCGGACCGGGAGACAGGCGACCCAGCGCGTGCCCTCGCGGACGACGAGGAGCTCCAGGGGGACGCCGCGCTCGGCCATGTTCGCGAGCGCGAACTCCGGGCGGAAGAAGGGGTTCGGCTCGACCGCCCGATCCGCCAGCGCGCTCCACTCGGCGTGTCCGCCTGCATCCAGCTCACGGGCATCGATTCGCAGGCGCTCGAGGGTCGGACGGGTGGGCACGTGTCAATCCCGGCATGAATGGTCGACGGTCAGTCGGGGCAGCGATCGATCGACCCAGCTCATGGACGCCCGCCGCAGGTCGTTCCCCGGTCCCGTGACGTTACCATCGAATCGCGGGAGGGCTCAGAGCGCGTCGACCCGCACGAAGGTCGAACCCCGGGCCCGCAGGCCGTCGATCAACGCCGGCAATGCGTCGAGCGTGCCGGGCGGCCAGGCGTGGAACAGGACGACCGCGGGGTCGCCGACCGCCGGGACCAGGCCGAGGGCGTCGGCCGCGATCGCCGGCCCGGTCCGCTCCGGCTCCCAGTCCTCGAGGACCACGTCCTGTCCGATGTCGCGGTAGCCGAGGTCCCTCAGGATCCCGAGGACACGTGGGTCGTCCGAGCCGGCCGAGAACGGGCACCGGAACCACGGCCGCGGATCGACGCCCACGATCTCGCGAATCACCCCCTCGGCCGTCCGGATGTCGGTCCGGATCCCGTCCGACGTCAGCAGCGGCAGCCGGGCGTGGTAGAAGCTGTGGTTGCCCACGAGATGCCCCTCGGCGGCGACCCGTCGGGCGACGTCTGGCTCGGCCTCGACCCAGCGGCCCTGGAGGAACCACGTCGCCGGCACGTCCCGGTCGGCGAGGACGTCGAGGATCGCGCCGGTCACGCCCGGACGATGCCGGCGATCCGGGTGCTCCGCATCGAAGGTGAGCGCGACGCGCTGCGGGCCATCTGCGCCGTCGTCGGTCGGGCCTATTTCTCGACTCCGCTGACCACGATGCCGCGCGTGAAGAACCGCTGGAAGAGCAGGAAGATCACGACCGGGATGATCATCGTCATCAGCGTCCCCGCCTGGATGAACGCCTGGTTCCGGTAGTGGAGCGTGTTGAAGTGGGCGAGGCCGACCGCGAGCGGCTGGAGGTCCGGCTTCGTCGACAGATAGATCAGCGGGGCGAGGAAGTCGTTCCAGGCGTAGACGACGTGGAAGATCCCGACCGCGATGATCCCCGGCCAGGCCTGCGGGACGATCACCGAGATCAGGGTCCGGAACGGGCCGGCCCCGTCGATCGCCGCCGCTTCGTCCATCTCGCGCGGGATCGTCAGCAGGTACTGGCGGAGCAGGAACACGTCGTAGGCGTTGGCGAAGAACGTCGGGACGAGGAGCGGCAGCCAGGTCCCGACCCAGCCGAGCCGGAGGAAGAACGTGTACGTCGGGATGATCGTGACGACGTACGGCAGGAAGATCGTCGCGATCAGCAGCGTGAAGAGGAGCCCCCGGCCGGGAAACCGGAAGCGGGCGAAGCCGTAGGCGACGAGGACGCACGACACGAGCGTCCCGACCATGCCGATCAGGGCGATGGCGACCGTGTTGAACAGGAGCCGCGGATAGTCGATCTCGTTCCAGACGGTCTCGTAGTTCGACCACTGCGGGGCAAGAGTCCAGGACCGCGTCAGCGACCGCCACGACCCGGGCCACGTGATCAGCCCGGCGCCCGGGTTCGCCGGGTCGACGAACTGGCTCGAGTCACGGCCCTTCTTCACGAGGGCGAGCGAGCTGACCCTGCCGTTGATCGGGACGTCGTAGACGTCGTACGTCTTGCCCTGGTAGTCGAACGTCCCATGCACCGCCGGGTACTGCGGCGCATCGAGCTGGCCGACCTGCTCCGGCGTCCGGAGCGAGACCAGCGCCGCCCGGATGATCGGCGACAGGAAGGCCGCGAGGATCACGACGACGACGAACGTGAACAGGAACGACTTGCCGGTCTCCTTCGGCCGGGCCAGGAAGCGTCGTCGGCGGGCCGCGTACGCGCGGGGCGGCTGGGCGGCCTCGCCGACGGCGCTCATCTCAGCGCTCGCCGGCGTAATAGACCCACCGCCGCGAGGTCCGGAAGATCACGAGCGTGACCGCGAGCGTGATCCCGAACAGGAGCCAGGCGAGGGTCGCGGCGTAGGCGTAGTGCTGGAAGTTGAACGCCTGCTTGTAGAGCAGCAGGTTGAAGAAGAGCGTCGAGCCACCGGGCTCGCCGGTCCCGTTGTAGAGGACGAGCGGGACGAGGAAGTACTGGAGGACGTCGACGATCCCGAGGATCAGCGAGTAGAAGATGACCGGGGTCATCAGCGGCAGGGTCACGTTCCTGAGCGTCGCCCACCAGCCCGCCCCGTCGATCGTCGCCGCGTCGTAGAGCTCCGTGGGGATGCCCTTGAGCCCGGCCAGGTTGACGATCACCGCCGCGCCGATCCCCCACAGCCCGATGAACGCGAGGCTGGGGTAGATCAGCGTCGTGTCCTGGAGCCAGTTCGGCGGGTTCTCGACGCCGAGGAACCGGAGGATCTCGTTGACCCAGCCGGTCTCGAGGTTGAGCATCCCCTGCCAGGCGAGGACGCCGGCCACGAACGGGATCACGTAGGGGAGGAAGAACAGCGTCCGGAAGAGGCCGGTCGCACGCAGGTAGCGGCTGTTGAGGACGAGGGCGACGACAATCGGGATCGTGATCGCGATCGGCAGGTTGAACAGGGCGAAGCGGAACGTGACCCCGAGCGAGTCCCATGTCGCGTGGTCGGTCAGCATCGCGGCGTAGTTGTCGAGCCCGACGAATTGCAGGGGCGACTCCTGCGACAGGCTGAGGTTCGTGACGCTGAACCCCAGCGACGCGATCATCGGGATCAGGGTGAACCCGAGGAACCCGACGATCCACGGCGAGATGAACAGGAGGCCCCACTTCGCCTCGCTCCGGGCGAGCGACGAGCGGCCCAGCGACGGACGGTGGAAGCGCCGCCGCCGTCCGCCGGCCTGCGGCTCGCTCCTCGGGATGGACTGGGGGATGACGGCCACGCTGCTCCTCGATCGGTCGCCGCCCGCCGGGAACGGCGGGCGGCGACGATGATGCCTCGACCGCCGGGGTCGCGGTCGGGCGGGTCAGTCGGGTCGAGCGATCAGGACGACTTGTCCCAGATCGCCTGGAGGTCCGTCTTCAGGTTCTGGATCTCCTTGTCCATGTCCAGGCCGGGCTTGTTGCCGAACTCGGTCAGGTACTTGCCGCCGGACCCGACGAGGCCGAGGCTCTCGTTGTAGGCCGGCATGGGCGCCTCGAAGTTCGGCTCGTCGGCGTACTGGATGCCGTCGATCGCGACCTGCCAGTCCACCTGGTTCTTGAACTGGTCCTGGAGCGCCTTGATCCCGTCGGCCTGCTGCGCCGTCCGGGCTGGGAAGCCGCCATAGGTCGTGAGGAGCTGCGGGGCTGCGTCGCCCAGGAGGTACGACAGGACCTCGAACGCCTCGTCCGGGTGCTTCGTCGACTTCATGATGCGGAAGGTGTCGGCGTTGAAGGCCGCGGTGACCTTGCCGTTGTACGAGGGAACGGCCGCGAGGTCCCAGTCGTCGAGGTCGCTCAACCCGTACGTCGACCAGAGGAAGTTCTCGCTCATCGCGGTGTTGCCGGCGAAGAAGGGGTAGTCGTTCGGGTTGATGTCCTTCGACTCGAACTGCGGACCGGTCAGGCTGATGTGGTCGTTCCAGATCGCCTCGTAGTACCACTTCCAGGCCGCGGCCCAGGCGTCCGGGATCTGCGCCGTCTTGCCGTCCGCGGCGGCGAGAGAGCCACTGCCGAAGTACGCGCCGAGGCCGCGGAGGTCGTCGCGCTGGAGCTCGATGCCCCACTGGCTGGTCTGCTTCGGGTCGAAGCCCGACTGGCCGGCGTCCTTGCCGGCCTTGTCGACGGTCAGCTTCTTCGCGACCTCGCGGAGCGTGTCGTAGTTCCAGTCGACCTGGCTGCCGTCCGGCATCGTGTACTTGTCACCGTACTTGTGCGGCGGCTCCTTGAGGCCGGCCTCCTCGAACAGGCCCTTCCGGTAGAAGAGCGCGGACGGGTAGATCGCGAACGGGATGCCGACCTGGCCCTCCTCGAGCTTGTAGATGTCGACGACGTTTGGAGGGAAGCCCGAGAGGTCGTAGCTGGTCTTCTGGATGAGCGGCGCGAGGTCGAGCCACTGGCCCGCGAATGCGTTCGCTCCGCCGATTCCGACCGGTCCCACGATGTCCGGCGGGTTGCCGGCCTGGATCTCGTTGGCGAGCTGGCCGTTCGCCTGGTCGTAGACGACGACCTCGAACGTCAGGTGGATGTTCGGATGGCTGGCGTTGAAGTCGGCGACGACCTTGTCCTCGACCGCCTTCTGCTCGGGGGCCTCGCCGCCGCCGAGGCAGCAGTACCAGCGGATCTCGACGGGCGCGCCGGCGACCGCGCTCGGCGCGGGCGCCGCGGACCCGGTCGTCGGCGGCGAGCTTGCGCTGGCGCTCGAAGCCGTGGGAGTCGTCGTCGTCGATCCTCCGCACGCACCCACCACGAGCGCGAACGTCGCGAGGATGACGCCGGGACGGGACAGACGCGGTGCCATGAGCTCCTCCTTCTCTGATCCCGAGGCCCTGTCAGCCGGAAGTGGCGCCGGCCGTCGGCCGGCGCCTGGATCGGGGAGTGGTCGGCCGGTCCCCGCCGGCCGCCGATGTCGTCAGGTCGCGGTTGTCGGGCTCGAACGGCCCGTTCTCGTCGGTCTGCCAGCTCGAGCGAACGACGATGCGCTCGATGTAGTAGCGGGTCCGGTCGCCCCGGACGTAGCTCCGGGCGAACTCGACGGGCTCGCTCTCGGCAGTGAACGCGATGCCTTCGATCAGCAGGGCGGGGGTCCGGCTCGGCTGGGCGAGCAAGCGCGCCTCGCGGCTGTGGAGCAGGATGGGCTCGAGAGACTCGCGCGCCCGGACGATCCGTGTTCCGTAGCGATCCGCGAGGAGTTCGTAGAGGGAGCCGTGCTCGAGGTCGGAGGCCAGCAGGCCGGGGAACCGCTCCGCCGACAGGTGGACCTGCTCCAGGAGGAGCGGCTCGCCGCCGGCGAGCCGGAGGCGCTCGAGATAGAGGGTCGGCGAGCCCGGCTCGATCGCGAGACCCTCGGCGACATGCTCGCCGGCGGACTCCGGTCGGGCCGCGACCAGCCGCGTCTCCGGGGCCAGCCCGCGGTCCTGCATCTCCTGCGAGAAGCTGAGCGTGCCGCCGAAGTCCCGCTCGATCCGGGGTCGGAGGACGGTCGTGCCGTGCCCGCGCTGCCGGTCGAGGCGGCCCTCGCGGGTCAGCTCCGACAGGGCGCGGCGGACGGTGATCAGGCTGCAGCCGTAGCGCTCCGCGAGCTGGCGCTCCGGCGGGAGGAGATCGCCGGGACGCCATTCGCCCGCGTCGAGCGCCGCGCGCAGGTCCAGGTAGACCTGGTGGTGAAGCGGGACGGGACCGAGCTCGAGTCGGAAACGGGCCATCGTGAGGGCGGAACCTCGCGGGACGATCCTGGACGGGCTGTGGGCGTCGGGCCTCTTGCGCGACAGGTCAATGCTGATAACGTTATGAGCAACTTGTCAAGCCGCCGCGTTCCGCGGCCGCGATTTCGCCACGTGACGGACGAGGTGACATGGGCCTGAAGCTCGCGGTCGTCGGCGGCGGCAGCACGTATACGCCCGAGCTGGTCAACGGGTTCGTGCGACGGATCGACCGGCTGACGATCGACGAGATCGACCTCCTCGACATCGACGAGGAGCGTCTGTCCATCGTCGGCGGGCTCGCCGAGCGGATGCTGGCGCGCCAGGGGTGGCCGGGCCGGCTGGTCCGCACGACCGACCGCGATGCCGCGATCGACGGCGCAGACGTCGTCCTCGTCCAGCTTCGCGTCGGCGGCCAGGCTGCCCGCCTCGGCGACGAGACGCTGCCACCGCGGTTCGGGCTCGTCGGCCAGGAGACCGTCGGGGCAGGCGGCTTCGCGAAGGCGCTCCGGACCGTGCCCGTCGTCGCGGAGCTCGGTGCGGCGGTCGAGCGCCGATCGGCCCGCGGGGCGTGGATCGTCGACTTCACCAACCCGGTCGGGATCGTCAGCCAGGCCCTGTCCGATGCCGGGCTGCGGAGCCTCGGGCTGTGCAACGTGGCGATCGGCTTCCAGCGCCGCTTCGCCGCGCGGTTCGGCGTCGCGCCGGAGGACGTCGAGCTCGAGCAGGTCGGCCTCAACCACCTCACCTGGATCCGTGCCGTCCGGATCGATGGCGTCGACCGCCTCCCCGAGCTCCTGGCCGAGGACGGCAACGAGATCGCCGAGGACATGCGGATGCCGGTCGAGCGCCTCCGCGCGGACGGCGTGATCCCCTCGTACTACCTGCGCTACTACGACGACGAGGCGACGGTCGTGGCCGAGGCGAAGGCCAAGCCGACGCGGGCCGAGGAGGTCATGTCGATCGAGAAGGACCTGCTCGAGCTGTACAAGGACCCGACCCTCGACACGAAGCCGGAGCTGCTCGATCACCGCGGCGGCGCGTTCTACAGCGAGGCCGCGGCGCAGCTGATCGCCTCGCTCTTCGACGGGCGGGGCGACATCCAGGTCGTCGACGTCCTGAACGGTGGCTGCCTGCCCGGGCTCGCCGACGACGACGTCGTGGAGGTCCCGGCACGGATCGACCGGGACGGCGCCCACCCGCTGCCCCAGGCGCCCCTCTCGCCGGCCCAGGCCGCGCTCGTCCTGCGGGTCAAGGCGTTCGAGCGGCTCACGGTTCGAGCGGCCCTGACCGGCGACCGGTCGATCGCGCGGGAGGCGCTCGCCCTGAACCCGCTCGCCGGCGGGCCGGCGCTCGCCCCCGAGCTGCTCGACGCGATCCTGGCCGCGAACCGGCGGTGGCTGCCGCGGTTCTTCCCGGACGGCTGATGCCGGACCCGACGACCTGGATGCGCCGGGAGATCGAGGCGATCCCCGAGGTCGTCGCGCGGTTCCTGGACGGGGGGCGGTCCGAGGTCGCAGCCGCCGCCGCGGCGATCCGGGCGGCGGAGCCGCCATTCGTCGCGATCGTCGCCCGCGGGACGTCGGACCACGCGGCGATCCACCTGCGGTACCTGATCGAAACGGAGCTCGGGATCCCGACCGGCCTCGCCGCGGCATCGATCACGACGCTGTACGGCGCGGAGGTCCGGTGGCGCGGCGGGCTCGTCATCGCGGTCTCGCAGAGCGGCCGATCGCCGGACCTCGTCGCGGTCGTCGAGGCGGCCCGAGCCGGCGGCGCGACGACGATCGCGATCGCGAACGACGCCGCGTCGCCACTCGCCGCCGCCGCGGAGCACGTGATCGACTGCCGGGCGGGGGAGGAGCGGTCGGTCGCCGCGACGAAGTCGTACGTCGCACAGCTGGCGGCCGGAGCCGCGCTCGTCGCCGCCCTCGCACCGCGACCGGTGCTGTCGGCCGCGTTGCCGCGCCTGCCCGAGCTCCTCGCCGATGCGCTGGCCGTCTCCGCGGCGGCGATCAAGGACGACTCTCCGATCGTGGCCGCGTTCGCCGCCTCCGAGCGATCCATCGTCATCTCCCGCGGCTACGACCTCCCGACCGCCCTCGAGACGGCGCTGAAGCTGAAGGAGACGGGACGGCTGTTCGCCGAGGGCTACTCCTCGGCGGACTTCAGCCACGGTCCGGTCGTCCTGAGCGGGCCCGGGGTGCCCGTCCTCGCGATCCGGCCGGACGGCCCCGTCGGTCTGTCCGTGGACGAGGGGATCGAGGCGGTCCGTGCCGTCGGCGGCGATCCGTGGCTCGTCGTCGGCGAGGACGATGGGCCGGCCGGCGATGCCGAGCGGACGATCCGGCTGCCGCTCGGGGCGGACCTGCCGAGCGGGCTCGCCCCGCTCGCGACGATCCTGCCCGGGCAGCTCCTCGCGGAGGCGGTGGCACGGCAGCGCGGCTTCGATCCCGATGCGCCGCCCGGGCTGCGGAAGGTGACGCTGACCCGCTGAGCGCCGCCAACAATCGTAGCCCTCGTCCGCGCGACCCTGGAGGACCTGAGTACGGTTGACGGAGGCCCGCGGACACGGAAGGCTGCCGGCATGACACCGCCCGTCGCCTGCGTCATGTGCCTTCTGACCCCCGATGCCCAGCAGATGGCCGTTCCGCTCGCCCAGGCCACGCTCATCGCGGGCCCGATCCTCATGCGGGATCGCATCCGCCGCGGTTGGCGTGCCCTGCGGCAACGGCGCGTTCCGTCGCTCAGGAACCGTTCGCAGGAACCGCGAACCTGAGCGTGCCGCTCGCGTCGGTGTACGTGATGAACGCGTCGTCGACAGCGGCCCGGACTACGCCCGCGAGGCTGCCCGATTGTGTGCCGCCCGGGTCGAGATCACCGGCGACGAGCCCGTTGCCGGCCGTGGGCTCGAGCGCGACCTGCTCGCCGCGGCCGGTGATCAGCGCCCACGCCGACGGATCGACGGCGAACGGCGTCGCCCCGTCGTTCCGAACATCTACCTCGAAGGTCAGCACCGTCCCCGCCGCGACCTTCTCCCGTTCGATCGTCGTCACCGTGAGCGACACCGACCCGCCGTCCGTGTCGAGAACATACGGCGCCCCTGCCGAGACGATCTCCGGCAGCCCGGTGGCATCGCTCGGACAGGGGCCCGTCGGACGGCAGCGGTGCGTTGCTCCGGTGGCGGTTGGTCGGCCTGCGCGGCCGGCACGCTCGAGGGACCGATGTCCTCGACGGCCAGCGGCCCACGTCCCTGACCCAGCGGAAGCAGCGCCGTCGCCGACAGGGCGACCGCCACGACCGCGACGCCGATCCCGATCCCGACCATGCCTCGCCGCCGCGTCGTGGCCTCGGCAAGACCGGATGGCTGCCGGTCGAGCAGGAAGGCGGCGACGACGGTCGTCAGCGGAACGGCGGCCAGGATCCCGAGGCTGCCGACGAGCGTCCGGATGACCTCGGTCGCGACCTCCTCGGAGTTGAACACGAGCGCGGACGGCTGATTGCTGACGATGATCGTCACGAGGAGCGGGAGCCCAACCCCGACATACGCCAGGAACAGCGTGTTGACCGTGGCGGCGATGTGCGACTTCCCGACGTCGAGGGCCGGCTCGATGAGGCCCCGGCCGTGTGCGCCATGGTCGGCCAGGCGGTCGACGAGGGTCGCCTGGGTCACGGTCACGTCGTCGAGGACGCCAACCGCCCCGAGGATGAACGCCGCCAGGAGCATCCCGCGGAGATCCAGGCCGTTGCCGTCGGCCGTCTGCAGGAACGCGAGATCCGAGCCGGACGAGTAGGTGAACGAGGCCAGGGCGGTGGCGGCGGCGCCCAGGAGTCCCGTCAGAGCCAGGGCAGCGGCGGTGCCGAGGATCGCCGCGCCGCTGGCCCGCGACCAGCCCTCCGTCAGGAGGATCGTGATCACCGTGACGGCGGTCGCGGTGACGACGGCGAGCGGGACCGGGGCATACCCGGCGATCACGAGCGGGATCAGGACCTTCAGGATCAGAGCCATCGTGAGGCCGAGCGAGAGGAGCGCCCGGATGCCCCGATACCCGCCGACCAGCACGACCGCGACCACGAACAGCAGGACAAAGCCGGCCAGGAGCGGTGCCCGCCAGCGATCGCTCACGGCGACGTACGGCTGCCCGTTCTCATCGGTCGTCGTCGTCACGACGACCTCGTCCCCGGGCTGGTAGTTGGCGACGACCTGAGACCCGCCGGGTCCCTCGAGGTAGGCCTGGACCGTCTGGCCCGCCTTCGCTCCGTCCAGGAGGAGGACGTTCGCGTACGGCGGTCGGAAGGACTCGTCCGAGCGGCGGGGGACGATGTCCACGATCCTGCCGTGGCTCGCGTCGATCGGCCGGTCCGCGGCTTGCATGCGGGGTCCGAGGTCCGGGAGCAGGGCGAGCAAGACGATGGCGAGCGCGGCGACGATGCCGGCGGCGAGCATTCGGAAGGACGACCGCCCCGCGGGTGACGTCCGGGGACCCATCGCCCCAGCCTACCGCGTTCTGCCGCGGCAGGGCTGTCGACTTCACCGGCGGTTATTGAGACTCAGTCTCGACAATCCGGTCGCAGTTCGCTACCATCTCGGCGGATGGAGAACCCCAACCCGATCGTTCGATCGCTTGACCAGGCCGGCTACCGGATCACCGAGCCGCGTCGTGCGCTGGCGGCGCTCATCGTGGACCACGACGGCCACTTCACGGCGTCGGATCTGGCATCGGCCGCCCGCGACCGGCGGATCGGCGTCAGCCGCGCCACGCTGTTCCGGACGCTGGACGTCATGGTCGAGGTCGGGGCGGTGGAGCGGCTCGACCTTCCGAACGGCGACCATGCCTATGTGTCGTGCGCCGGAGAGCACCACCATCACGTCGTGTGCTCACGTTGTGGCCGAACGGCAGAGGTGGATGACGCCGGCCTGACCGACGCGGTCCGCGAGATCGCGCGCTCCAGCGGCTACCGGATCGACACCCACCGCCTCGAGCTCTTCGGCCTCTGTCGGCCCTGCCAGTCGATGACGGCCCGGCACACGCCGGCGCCGGCTTGACGGTGACCCTGTCGTGACCGCCGACCGCCTATCTCGCACGGTGAGACCGGGTCGCAATGGCCTCATCGCCTTGGTCTTCCTGGCCGGCGTCGCCATCGCCGGGTGCGGCCCGGCGCGGGCAGCAGGCTCTCCGTCGCCCGGTGACACGCCGGGTCCGGGTGCCGTCAAGGTCGTCACGACGACGACCGTCTTCGCGGACATCGTCCGGCAGGTCGCCGGCTCGCGGGCCGACGTCAGCTCGATCGTCCCGGCCGGGGTGGGTCCCGAGGATTACGAGCCGAAGCCGGACGACGCCCGGCGCCTGGCCGACGCCCGGCTCATCGTTTCGAACGGCGTCGGACTCGACGACTTCCTGGATCGCCTCCTCACCTCGACCGGCAGCTCGAACGCGCAACGGCTGGTGCTGGGCGAGGGCCTCCCGACCATCGACATCGACGGCGAGCCGAACCCCCATTTCTGGCTCGACCCGACGATCGTGAAGACCGGCTACCTGCCGAAGATCGTCACGGCGCTCTCGACGGCGGCCCCGGCCGACCGCGCAACGTTCGAGCAGAACGCGGCCGCGTACGCCGCGGAGCTCGATGCGCTGGACGCCCAGCTGAAGACGGAGGTCGCCACGATCCCGCCCGCGAACCGCAAGCTCGTGACGTTCCATGACGCGTTTCCGTACTTCGCCCGCCACTTCGGCTTCGAGCTCGTCGGCGTGGTCCTCGCCAACGTCGGCCAGGAGCCGACCGCTGCCGAGCTCGCGGCGCTCGTCGAGAAGGTCCGGGCGACCGGGGTCAAGGCGGTGTTCTCCGAGGCCCAGTTCAACCCGAAGCTGGCCCAGAGCCTCGCCGACGAGGCCGGGATCAAGACCGTCGTGTCGACCCTCTACAACGACACCCTCGGGCCGCCGCCGGCAGACGTCGTATCTCGGGCATGATGCGCTGGAACATGCAGCAGATCGTCGAGGCGCTCCGATGACCGACGGGCCTGTCGCGTCGGTCGCGCCGGGACCACCGGTCGTCGTGGCCGACGCGCCGTCCGTCCGGCTCGACCACGTGACCGCGGGCTACGGCCGGCGGATCGCCCTGAGCGATGTCAGCCTCGACGTCCGGGCCGGCTCGCTGCTCGCGGTGATCGGGCCGAACGGCGCCGGCAAGAGCACGCTGCTCAAGTTGATCGCCGGGCTGCTCGAGCCGGTGAGCGGCACGATCTCGGTCCTCGGCGCGCCGCCCGGCGGCCGGCCGCGCGACGTCGCCTACGTGCCCCAGGCCGAGGCGGTCGACTGGGACTTCCCGGTGACGGTCGCCGAGGTCGCGATGATGGGCCGGTACGCGCGGCTCGGGTTCGGGCGACGGCCCGTCCGCCGACGATCGGCCACGTGTCGAGGTCGCGCTCGAGACCGTCGGGATGCGCCGACCCCGGGATCGCCAGATCGGCGCCCTGTCAGGCGGCCAGCGGCGGCGTGTCTTCCTGGCCAAGGCGATCGCCGCGGAGCCCGGAGCTCTACCTGCTCGACGAGCCGGTGACCGGCGTCGACGCAACCACCCAGGAAGAGCTCATGGACGTCCTCGAGGCCGAGGCCCGGGCCGGCAAGACCGTGATCGCGTCGACCCATGACCTGATCTGCGCCGCCCAGCGCTTCCACCAGGCGGCGTTCATCAACCGCCGGCTCGTCGCGACCGGGCCCGCAGAGATGGTCCTTGACCAGCAGCTCCTGTCGGACACCTACGGCGGCCACGTCCTCATCCTGCCGGACGACGGCGGCCGCCTCGTCCTCGACGACGCCCACCACCACGACGACGCGGCCGGCGGCGAGCGCCACTTCCACGACGAGGGCGTGTGATGGACGTCCTCGGCTTCTTCACGGATCCGCTGGCCTACGGCTTCATGCAGCGCGGCCTCGTCGCAGCGATCCTCGTCGGGACGGTCTGCGCGGTCATGGGCACGTTCGTCGTCCTGAAGGGCCTGGCCTTCATCGGCGACGCGGTCAGCCACGCCTCGTTTCCCGGGGTGGTGATCGCGTTCATCCTCGGGTTCCCGATCTATCTCGGCGGCGCGATCGCCGCCGTCGGGACGGCCCTGGCGATCGGCTACGTGTCGCGCCGCAGCCGGCTCCGTCTCGACACCTCGATCGGCGTGATCTTCGCGGGCGCGTTCGCCCTCGGCGTGCTGCTCTACTCGACGATCGACTCCTACACCGGCGACCTGCTCGGCTACCTGCTCGGCAACATCCTCGGGATCGGCATCGGCGACCTCGTCCAGGTCGCGATCCTCGGCATCGTCGTCGTCGCGATCGTCCTCGCGATCCGCAAGGAGCTGCTGTACGCGACGTTCGACCCCCTCGGGGCCGCGGCCTCGGGCCTGCCCGTGTCGACGCTCGAGTACCTCCTCCTCGGGCTCCTCGGCGTCACGATCATCGTCAGCATCCAGGCGGTCGGGATCATCCTCGTCGTCGCGATGCTCGTCACGCCGGCGGCGACCGCACAGCTGATCGTGATCCGGTTCGAACGTCTGATGGCGCTTGCGGTCGCCCTCGCCGCGATCGCGGCGGTCGTCGGGCTGTACGGCAGCTTCTATCTCAACGTGGCGTCGGGTCCCGCGATCGTCCTCGTCGAGACGGCGTTCTTCGTGATCGCGCTCGTCCTCGGCCCGAGGACGGGGCTGCTGTCGCGGCGGGCCGCGATCACGGTCGCCGAACCAGTCCCCAACTGATCCCGTCGGGAGCCCGGAACAGCGCGATCTCGTCGCCGTCGGGGAGGGCCTGCGGCGGCATCACGACGGTCGCGCCGGCGTCGACGGCTGCGGCGAGCGACGCGGCGACGTCCGGGGTCGCGACGAACAGCTGGACGAACGGCTGGGCCTCCGGCGGCGCCGGCCAGATGCCGCCCGCGACGCCGGCATCGTCGGCGACGATCCGGCGGTAGCCGAGCCGGTTCGCCGCCTCGACCGACCAGCCGAAGACGCGGCGATAGAAGCCGGCTGCGGACTCGGGGTCAGAGCTCAGGAGCTGCCATTCGACGACGTGCGAACCCATCGGTCTCCCTCCAGCTGGATCCGGCCGTCGCGGAGCAGCTCCGTCAGCGCGACGTTCACCCGGTCACGATCGATCCGGAGCAGCTCGGCGCAGCGTGCCGAGTCGGCCGGCGCGGCGACGGCCTCGGCGAGGGCGAGGAGCGACCGTGTGTCGCGGTCCGGCCGGAGCCCGTCCCAGAGTCGCCGGCGGGTGCGGGCGTCGGGCGATCGCTCGCCGCGGAGGATCCTCGACAGGGCGGCGTGGTCGAACGCGAGGCCGGCCGCGAACGCCCGCACGCTGTAGCCCGGATTGTCGGCACGGCGCCGGTGGAGCTCGGCACGAAGGGCCGTGATCAGGCGGTCGGCGTCGTCCATGGCCGCAAGCCTACGGAGCGACGGCTGTGGAGGCTACCGGGCCGGCCACGTTCCGGTGCGACCGGCGCACCGGCGGTCGCTACTGCTGGTAGCGCTCGACCACGTCCGCCGAGCGCGCCTCCGCCTCCTTCGGATCGAGGCCGGCGGCCCGCCGGGCCGAGCGCTGGTGGAGGAGGTCGTAGCAGCGATCGAGCTCGACCTTGATCGCATCCAGGCGCTCGTGCTCCTCGGCGGTGAGACCGTGGCCGTCGCCGGCGTGCTCCCAGAGGTGCTCCTCCTCGTCCGAAAGGTCATTGATCCGTCCGAAGATGTCGCCGTCGATCATCGCGTGCTCCTGCCTGGGCGGCCATCGTACGACCGGGCCCGGATCGATGCCCGCGCGGGATCCGCGGAACCGGAACACAGGCCGGAGCCCGCGTCGGTGACCCGACCCGGGCTCCGGGGCGTCGCGGCTACTTGTCGAGGATGCGATCGGCCTTCCGGTCGATCTTCGCCTTCTCCCTGGCGGTGATCGTGCCCTTCTCCTCCTGCTGGGAGGCCCGGGCTTTCGCGTTCGCCGCGTGCGACTTGTCCGGCATCGGGTACTTGTGCTCCTCGGGCAGGCCGAACTTCGAGTCAGGGAGCTTGTCGCGCTGCTTCTCGGTCAGGGTGGCCATGGGGCGTTCCTCCGGTACGTGCCTCTGGTCTACCGGGCCGGATGTCTGAGGCACGTTGCCGTCGACACCGCATGGGCTTGCAGCGGCGTCGCGACTGCGGTGCCGTCCGCTAGAGTCGGGTTCGACGCGATCACCCAGCTGAGGAGCTCATGGACGAGGCGACCGTCATCTCGTGGATCACCGGTGCCTTCGACGGCGTCGAGCGCGTCGAGACGGACGGCAACTCGTTCTTCTTCTACGACCCCGAGCACAAGTTCCCGTTCGCGACGCTCGTGACGAGCAACCGCTACGACCATGCGTCCGACCTGGACCGCCCGGGCGTCTACCGCCTGAATGTCGGGATCGGCCGGGAGACGTGGACGGAGCGGTTCGGGCCGCCGACGAAGGGCAACCCCGGCGAGCACGGACTCGGGTCGGGCAGCAACGCGCTGTGGGATTTCACCGAGCTCGACGTCGTGATGCCTCACCCGGTGTACGGCCGAATGCACTGGGTCTGCGTCCTGAACCCGAGCGACGTCACGTTCGAAATCGATCAAGCCGCTGCTCTCGGAGGCCTACGACCTCGGGGTGGCCCGGACGGTCAAGCGGGACTCCCGGCGGGGCGACCGCTCGACCGCGGGGGAGCCCTGACGGGCCGCGCACGGCATACTGCTCGTTATCCCCGTGGCTCGGACAGGAGAATCTGAATGGCACGCGACGACGAGCGCCGGCGCCGGGCGATGGAAGAGCCCATCGTCGGGGGACTGCCGGATGCCCCCGGGATCCTCGCCGCGATCCGGCTCACCCCGGGGCTCGGGGTCCACCTCCGCGGTCTCGCGGACGAGCTCCTCGTGAACGACTTCCCCGGCGCGACGATCAGCCGCCCCGAGCGCGAGATGCTCGCTGCCGCGACCTCGGCCGCCAACGACTGCTTCTACTGCATGGACTCGCACGGCGCCTTCGCGACGGCCCTGCTCGAGCGCGATGACGCGACCGAGCTCGTGCCCCTCGTCGACGAGCTCAAGCTCGGATCGTCCGAGGGCTTCGGCGACAAGATGCGGGCCCTGCTCCAGATCTCGCGGACCGTCCGTCGCGATCCGCTGGACCTCACCGCGGCCGACGTCGAGGCGGCTCTTGCGACCGGCGCCACCGACGCTGACGTCCAGCTGGCCGTTCTCATCGCGGCGGCCTTCTCGATGTACAACCGGATGGTCGACGGCTTCCGCGCTCGAACGCCACCGACGGCCGAGGCCTACCGCGAGCGCGCCGGCGAGATCGCCGCCAACGGCTACAGCGCGCCGCAGGTGCAGTCGGTGCCGAGGTAGTCCGGGAGAGCCTCAAGCCGCCGAGCCGGCGGCGAGCCGGTGCCGGACCGCAAGGCGCGCCCGCTCCAGCACTGCCGGATCCGCCCGGAACGCGAACGCCGCGTGAGCGTACAAGAGGTAGGCGTCGATCTCGAAGAACAGCTGATCGAGATCCTCGGTCGCCGCGATCGACCCCGACTGCTGGGCGAACAGCAGCTGCACGAAGAAGCGATCCCGCCAGCGCCGATCAAAGGCCGCGATCCGGTCCTTGACCGGCCCGGGTCGCGCCTGGACCTCGGCTGACGCGCAGGCGAAGAAGCAGCCACCGGGGAAGATCCCGGCGTCGAGATGGGCGAGGAAGGCGTCGGCGAGGGCGATCACCGCCGGGATCCCGCGGTCGGCGGCACGGCTCGGGAGCACGACGGCCTCGTCGAAGATCTCCTCGGCACGGTCGATCGTGGCGAGCTGGAGCTCCTCCTTCGATCGGAAGTGGGCGTACAGGCCGCTCTTGCTGATCCCCACGTGCGCCGCCAGGTCACCGATCGAGAGGCGATCGAGGCCCTCGACGGTCGCCAGACGCGCGGCCGAGTCGAGGATCATGCGCCGGCTGCGCTCGCCGTCGGCACGGACGCGGCGGGCGGGGTTTGTCGCAGCAGCGGTCTCGGTCATACGTCATTCGTCCAATGGCGGTTGGCGACCAGGGTCCGTGCCGAAGATAGCACGACCGATCGTACGGTTTGGACCTCAAACAACGCACGACCGATCGTTCTTTGTTGGCGAGCGGTTGTAGGAGGTCCGACCGTCATGCTCGTTCCGCTCACCGACTCCTCGAACCCGTACAGCGCGATGATGCTCGAGCTCATCGCCGACCAGAAGCGCTACCCGCAGTCCGCGTACCCGCGGCGCGAGCTCCGCACGACCATCAGGTCGGGCGGCCGACGACGCGCTCGTCTGGCGGCGCTCGCCGCCGCGGCGGGGCTGGTCGCACTCGCCGCCGCGTCCGTCGCGACGCGGATCTTCTAAGCCGCCGTCATGGCGGCATCGTCCGACCCGTCGGTCGTCGCGGACGCGGGCCAGGCGCCGGGTGACTCGGGTCCGTCCAGCGTGGCGGACCCCGGGTCGCCCATCAGCGTCGTCCAGCTCGGCCAGCTGCTGTTCCTCGGCGCCGTCTGGGGCGGCGCGTTCCTGTTCCTGCGAGTCGCCTCGCCCGAGGTCGGACCCGTCTGGGCCGCGGAGATCCGGATCGCGATCGGGGCGCTGATCCTGGCGCTGCTCGTCGGGCGACGGACGTGGGCCGTGGTCCGCACGGACCTCCGCGACGTCGCGATTGCCGGCGCGGCGTTCTCGGCAATCCCGTTCACGCTGATCGCCGTCGCCACGCTGACGCTGCCGACCGGCTTCGCCGCGGTCCTGAACGCGTCGACCCCGCTCTTCACGGCACTTCTCGGCGTCGTCTGGCTGAGCCAGCGGATGACGACCCGACTCCTCGTCGGGCTCGCAATCGGTCTTGCCGCGGTCGTCCTGCTCGTCGGCTGGTCACCGCTCGAGCCCGGCCCGGCGACGCTCGTCGCCGTGATCGCCGCACTCGGCGGGGCGATGAGCTACGCCTTCGCGGGGACGTTCGTCCGGCGCCGCCTGCCGCACATCGGGGGCGTCGAGCTCGCGACGGCCCAGCTCGTGGCCGGGGCCGTCCTCCTGCTGCCCCTTGCGGTCGCGACCGGCGCCCCGGGCAGCCCGTCCGTCGGCGCCGTGGTCGCCCTCCTCGCGGTCGGCACGCTGTCGACGGCGCTTCCGTGGCCGATCTTCATGCGGCTCCTGTCGACGACGACGCCGACGATCGCGAGCACCGTCACGTTCGTCGTCCCGGCGTTCGCCATCCTGTGGGGCTCGGTCGTCCTCGGTGAGTCCATCGGGATCGGGCTCGTCGTCGGGTTCGGACTCGTGATCGTCAGCCTCGTCCTGGTCCTCGGGCTTCGCGTCCGACTGCCGGGCACCGCGAGGCTCGCGCGCTCGTTGTCCCGGCTGGACCCGAGGGCGAGCGCGAGCCAGGCGTGACAGGTCCGACGCAGCGCGGGCGCCGGGGTCGACCGGGCTTGACCTGTCGGCTCTGACCGGTGGGTCGCGTCAGTCGGCGGTCGCCGCAGCTCCCGTCCCGATCGACTGGCCGATCGCGGCGATCAGCTGTCGGGCCTGGTCGCGATCCTTCTCGTTCGGCTCGTCGTGGTCGGCCATGATCCCGCAGTAGACGTGATGGATCGCCTGGGTCATGGTGTCGACGTCGGCCATCCACACGCCGCCATCGGTGAGCGCGCGCAGCGCGTCATCGACGTTCTCGCGGTGCATCGCGTTGTCGAGGACATCTCGCGTCGTCAATGGGGCCACCTCCGAACGTAGCCTACCCGTGCCGGCACGGCGGGTCATCATCGGATCCGCATGCCATCCAGTGACTGGCGGTACGCCGGATCATGGGGTCGAGAACACAGAGGATCACGAATGACATTCGACATTCCTCCGAACGGAACCCACGGCGCGAGGATGCCGCGCGGCCGCGTCGCCAGATTCGGGAGCGGCGTCACAGCATGGCTGTACCGCGTCAGCGGGGGGAGGATGGGCGGTCATCACACCCTGCTGCTGGCGACGATCGGTGCCCGATCCGGAGAGTCGCGGATCGCTACCCTGCGGCGGTTCGACGACGGGCCGGGCCGCTGGCTCGTCGTGGGCTCGGCCGGCGCCTCGGCCAGGCAGCCGTCATGGGTCGTGAACCTCAGTCACAACCCGGACCGGGCCCGGGCCGAGGTCGACCGGGACCGGTTCAAGGTCACCCCCGTGCTGCTCGACGGCGAGGAACGCGCCCTGGCATGGCGTCGGATCGTGGCCGAAGCGCCGCAGTTCGGCACCTACGAGCAGAAGACGGACCGGGAGATGCCGGTCCTCCGGTTGACCCGGGTCGCCTAGTCGCTACCCGGGGGAGGTCTCGCCGGTCAGGTCCCGGTCCTGCATCTCCCAGGCGTGGTCGAGGTTGTGATACGCCGTGTGGCGGAGCAGGTACGGAATCGTCCAATTGCCGAGGGGCTTGCCGTCGACGTACCAGGCGCGCATCGCCTCGACGAATCGGTCCCGGTGATGGGCGAGCCCGCCCGGCGCCAACAGGTCGTCCAGCTCGGACTGCGCCTGCACGCGCTTCGAGAAGTCGCCGCCCTCGTTTGCCAGCACGTGCCGGACGATCTGGTCCCGGGAGCGGCCGCCGCCCCGCACTCCCGGGCGAAGCTCCGCCGAGACGCGAGCCGCCGTCTCGTCGAATTCGGCCCACGCCGCACGAAGGAGTCGAACCTGGCGATCGAAGGTCGCCTCGTCGAACGGCTCGCGGTCGATCGGCGAGGGAGCGAACGAGATGCCCCAGAAGTCGGTCGAGCCGACGCCCGGGTAGCGGCCAATGACCTCGCGGCCGGTTTGCGCCGCGAGCTCCGAGCCGAGCTTGACGCGCGTCGCGACCGGGAGGTATCGAGGCAGGTACCGGACCAGCTTCTCGACCGCCTCGTCCTCCGTCTTGCCGCCTCGCTCGAGACCCGGCCAGTCCGCCGCGACGGCGACCCAGCGCTTGCCCCTCGTGGGCTGCTCGACGAGCACGCGAAGCCGGGATGTCATCGACTCATCGTAGCGGCGACCCGAGCCAGGTTCGGGCAACAATGGTCCGGGTTCCCGGCCCGCCCGAGCGGGAGAAGACGTCGGTATGGCGGCAGCGAGCCGCATGCACATCATCGCCGCTCGCCTCGACCTCGGCCCCGCTCCGCGCGTCGGCTGCGTCCTCGAGGCCGGCTCGACGTCGACGGCGGTGCCAGAATCACAAGCACCCGCCGCCCCGGTCACGGGGTGACCCGGCTTGCTTCGCAGTCGACGTCTGGAGCGGGTCACGAAGAAGTCGTCGGGCAGCTTCAGCCGGTCGAGTGGTTCGGGCAGTAGCCCTTGACACTCTCCGGAAGACTGCTGCTGCCCTGTCTTGACGTGTCCGCGCACTCGGAACCATCATTCGCCGAACGCCCACGCCACCATTAGGGGAAATTCCTCCTGCCAGAACACACCGCCGTGCGAGCCGGGACGTTCTTGCATCACGACATCCGCGCCTGCGTCCTGCAGCGCGCCCGCCCAGCGTGCCGCGTTCGCGAGGAAGAACGGCTCGTCTGCGCCTGCGACGAGGTACGTCCTCGAAATCTTCCTCGCCATATCGTCGGGTGGTCGGTAGCCGCCACCCGGAGAAGCGCAGAAGATCGCAGCGTAGTCATCCGGGTGGCGAAGACCGATGGCGAGCGCCAACTCGCCGCTGGCGGAGACACCACAGACCGCGGTTCGGTTCGCGGGAGCACGACATCGAAACGCTCCCGCACCCATCGGGGCACGTCCTTGACGAAGAACTGTTCGTGCGATGCGAACCGCTCAGGGTCGAAGCCGGGCGAGTACGTCGTGGAGCCGCAACGAGCCCGATCAGCGCAACGGCGTTGCTGGACGGCCGACGATCCACGGTCGGAGGAACTCCCGCCGCCTCGAGCAGTGCCGCCCCACTGCGAGACTGACTGGCCATCACCGGCGTACGACCGTCACGGGCGGCTCGGGCGGAACGTACACGGTGACATCCCGGCCCCCGTCGTACGCCAGCGTGGCGCTGATGACTGTTCCTTTGATGGATGTCCTCTCGGCCGTCTGACGGCCTCCGTGCCGCCCTAGTGTCCACGTACGGAGCGGCGTGTCCACGAAGTCATCGGGCAGCTTGACTCCGGTCCGATGGTCGGAGCAGTACGCTCCGGGGCCTCGGTTCCCAGCGAGACTACTGTCGCGTCGGGATCCGCCTCAGACGAGTCCGGGCGTGACGGCGCCTCTGCCGACGGGTGGAGCCCAGTCGACAAGAGCCGGCCGACCGTCACGTCGCGACCGACGCCTCCGCCTCGAGAGCATCGCTTCCTGATCGTCGCGGCGGGGACCCTGATCCAGCTCATCGACGGGCTGGCGCGTTCCACGGCTAGCCTGCATCACGCGGCCCCGCGCGTCGGCTATGTCCTCGAGGCTGATCGACGGCGACGGCGGGCCGGTGAATTAAAAGACCCGCCGACCATTCTCTGGATCGGCGTGTCGCTTCGTTTCCGTCAGTCGACGTACTGGAGCGGGGTGACCCCGAACCCTTCCGGCATCTTCACGCCGGTGGCGTGATCAGGACAGTAGCCGTTGACGTTCTCAGACGTGTCAGCATACTGCCGCCGCCTATTCCTCCGACGTGACCGCGGTCAGGTGCATCGTCAATAGGACCCCGTGCTTCGGAGCTCGCGCACACCAATGACGGTACGCGCCGGGCGGGGTCGCCCATCGAGTTCGACGTAAGCCCGGTTCATCGCATCGACGTCGGCCATCTCCTTCAGGAAAACGTTGACGTGCACGACGTGGTCGAGATCGGAGCCCACCGATCTCAACATGACATCGAAGCTCGTCAGGATCTGGTGCGTTTGCGGCGCGATGTCAACCCCCGCAAGACGACCCGTCTCGCGGATCGACACCGGCGGTCGCACCGATCGTGATGAAGTTTCCGACCTTGGACGACGTGGTCTCGCTAGGGCACCCGTATCGAGCGTGGGCTGTAGCCCGCAGGCGTTGAGCTTTCGATCCTTGCGCACTGTCAGACCGGTCCTCGTGATCGGGGTGGCAGACGCTCGGAGTCGCCGATGGCATCCGGCGGTCGCGGCGCCTGACCTCAAGCCCTCAGACAGGCAACTTATTCGTCACCGGCCGGCTCGCACGGTTGGCAGCGCGGGGTCAGTCCACGTACTGCAGCGGCGTCACCACGAAGTCGTCGGGCAGCTTTACGCCGGTCGCGTGGTTCGGGCAGTAGCCGTACGGGATTCTTGTCGAGGTACTGCTGGTGGTAGTCCTCGGCGAAGTAGAACGGCGGCGCCGGTGGCCCGACGATCTCGGTTGCGATCGTGCCGTAGCCGGCGGCCGAGAGCTGCTGCTGGTACATGTCCCGACTCGCCTCGGCCAGGCGACGCTGCTCGTCGTCGTGGACGAAGATCGCCGACCGATACTCGGTGCCGCGGTCGTTGCCCTGACGCATCTTCTGGGTCGGGTCGTGGCTCTCCCAGAAGACCTTCAGGAGCGCCTCGTAGCTCGTCTTCGCGGGGTCGAACACGACCCGCACCGTCTCGGCATGGCCCGTTCGTCCCGTGCAGGACTCCTCGTAGGTCGGGTTCGGCGTGAAGCCGCCCTGGTAGCCGACGGCGGTCGTCCAGACGCCGGGCTGCTCCCAGAACGTCTTCTCCTCGCCCCAGAAGCAGCCGAGGGCGAACTCGGCGATCTGGAAGCCGTCGGGATACGGCCCGGCGATCGGCGTCCCGAGGATGGTGTGATCCCGGGGCTGCAGGATCGGGGTCGGGCGGCCGGGGAGGGCCTCGGAGGCGGGGGGCATGGACGGAGAGCGGAAGAACTGCATGGGCTGATGCTACGCGCGGAGGCAATCGGAGCGATGACGATGGGATGACGCCTCCGCGGATTCTCGTGGGGCGAGCGCATGGGACCGGATCGGCGGTCTGGACCCTCGGAAATGCACGATCCGTTCGTGCGGCGAGCGGGACTCGACAGAAGAGGGTCACTCGCAGGCTCGATCGGACGAAACCCGTTCCATACGTTCGTCGGGCGAGAATCGGCGCGACCGGGCGCGGAGAGCTCTATTCCTCGTCCACGTCGAGCTCCGCCGCCGGCAGGCTGAACCCGACCTCCGAGCCGCCGCCCTCGCGCGGAACCATCCAGGTCCGCCCGCCCATCGCCTCGATCAGCTGGCGGCACACGAACAGCCCGATCCCGGCTCCGCTCGCGACCTGGCTTGCGTCGCGCGTCCGGAAGAACAGCTCGAACGCGCGCGCCGCGGTCTCCGGGTCCACGCCGATCCCGCGATCGAGAACGCGCAGGAGGACCTCCCCGTCGGCGCGGACCAGCTCGATCTCGATCGCGGTTCCGCTCGGGCTGTACTTCGCGGCGTTCGAGAGGTAGTTGCGGACGACCTGTTCGACGTACGTCGGCTCCCCGGCCGCGAGCTGGAGCTCCGACGGCGACCGGAAGACGTACTCATGGTTCGGGTGCCGGTCGCTCTCGGTGTCGGCGATGTGCCGGACGAGCCGGGCCAGGTTGATCGGCTCGGGCTCGATGAGGACGCGGCCGCCCTCCACCCGCGACAGCACGAGCAGGTCCTCGATCAGCCGCGTCAGTCGATCGGCCTCTTCCTCGATGTCGATGATGGCCTGGTCGCGGGTCTCCGGATCGAGGGTCGCGCGACGCCGGCGAAGGATCCGGGCGAGGCCGAAGATCGTGGTCACGGGCGTCCGGAGCTCGTGGCTGATCACGCCGATGAAGGCATCGCGGAGCGCGGCTGCCCGCTGCTCCTCGTCGTGATGGGCGGCGACCTCGACGGCCCCGGCGAGGACGCTGACGACTGCCGACAGGAGTGACTCGTCGTCGGGCCCGAAGGCGTCGCGCTCCGTCGAATCCACCTCGACGAGCCCGATGCCGACGCCGTTCCGCACGATCGGCACGGCCAGCCAGGAATGGACCGCCGCGCCCGCGACCGGGCCCGATCACGCGATCGCCGTCCGCGAACAGGTCGCCGGTCCGGTACGGCCGGAGGTTCTCGACGACACCCCAGCTCCGGCCGCGCGGTCGGCGGAGCCGCTGGCCGAGGGCCTCGGACGCGAACGGCCCGATCGCCGCGCGGATCACGAGGTCGTCGCCGTCGACGAGGGCGATCGATCCGCCGGTCAGCCGGACGACGCCGCGCAGGCGGTCGAGAGCCTCGTGCAGGATCTGGTCGAGGTCGAGCTCCCCCGACGCCGCGGCCGCGATCTCGATGATCAGCCGGGAGGTGGCCTCGGATCTGAGGGCAGGGTCGAGGACGTCGGTGACGGACGCGGGCACATCCACGATGGCATCCTACCGCCGGGTCCGGCGTGAGCGGCTGACGAAAAGGTCAGAGCCGGAGCAGGAACTTGGCGATCTCGAAGTAGATGATCAGTCCGGTGCCGTCGACCAGGGTCGTGATGAGCGGCGCCGAGACGACCGCCGGGTCGATCCGGAGCCGGCGGAGCGTCAACGGCAGGACCGCCGCGACCGTCGCCGACCAGATGCAGATCGCGAGGATCGTCACAGAGACCACCACGCCGATGTCGACCCCGACGCCGAGGAGCTGGGCCCGCCCGAAGGCGACGACCGCCATGACCGCGCCGAGGACGAACCCGACCCGGAGCTCCTTCCAGACGATCCAGGCCACGTCGCGCAGGGACACCTCGTTGAGGGCCATCGCGCGGACGATCAGGGTCACCGTCTGGCTGCCGATGTTCCCGCCGGTCCCGATCAGGAGCGGGATGAAGAAGCTGAGCGCGACCGCCGCCTCGAGCTCGTCCGAGAACGTCCGCAGGACCGTGCCCGTGTACGCCTCGGCGACGAACAGGAGCAGCAGCCAGCCGACCCGCTTCCGGACGAGGAGTGAGACGCTCGACAGGCGATACGGGACGTTCAGCGGCTGGGAGCCGCCGAGTCGCTCGATGTCCTCGGTGGCCTCGGCCTCGAGGACGTCGGCGACATCGTCCTGGGTGATGATGCCGAGCAGGTGGTCCTCGTCGTCGACCACCGGGATCGCCAGCAGGTTCCGCTCGGTCAGCAGGTTCGCCGCGGTCTCGCGATCGGCGGAAGCGCGGACACGGACAGTCGTCGGGGCGATCAGGTCGGTGACCGGCGTCGCCCCCGGGCTGAGCATCAGCCGGTACAGCGAGAGGACGCCGACCAGGTGGCGGTCGCCGTCCACGACGTAGACGTAGTCGACCGTCTCGGCCTCCCCGACGAGGCTCCGGATCGCCGCGATCGCCTCGTCGGCGGTGGCGTCGCCGCTGACGGCGACGAACTCCGGCGTCATGATCCCGCCGGCGCTGTCGGGCGCGAAGTCAGACAGGCGGCGGATCTCTTCCGCCTCCGCCGGGTCCATCCGGACGAGGATCTGCGCCACCTCCGGCTCGCTCAGGTTCTCGACGACGTCGGCGGCATCGTCGGGGTCCATCCCGGCGAGCAGCGTCGCGGCTTCCTGTCGCGAGAGAGTCCGCAGGATCGCGGCCGCCTCGCTCGGGTCAAGCTCCTCGAGGACTTCCGGGATCTCCTCGTCGGGCAGCCACTGGAGGAGGACGGCGACCTCCGGTGGATCGAGGCGGGGGACGAGGGCGGCCCACTCGGCCGGCCCGACCCGTTCTGCGAGACCCGCGACGCCTTCGCGCTCGCGCTCGCGGATCAGCTCCTGGATCTCCTCGAGGAGGGCGTCGGTGGCCGCGTTCGTCATGGGACAGCCCTCGATGGGGTGGAGGCCCGCGCAGGGGCGGACGTGATCGGTGCGAGGACGGACAGGGCGCGGGCGACGGGAACGGTCGGGCGCGCGTGCGCATCGTAGCGCTGGGCGCCGATGGGCGAGCGCTGCTCGGGAGCGCGATCGATGGGACTACACCAGACCCACCCGAACGTACCACGCGCCGCGAGACCGCCCGTTCCGATCTGGCTATTGATCGCGTGGCTTAGCATTGCGAAGGTCGAGGTCTCCGCCCCACCCGTCCTCGCCGGAGACCGCCGATCGTGTCCAACCGCTCGTTCGCCGCCCGTTTCCGACCGCGCGTCGCTCGTGACGCTCGATCGGGGAACGCCCGGCCACGCGAGCACGGGAGGCCCGGCATGCCCAGACTCGCCGCCTCGATCCTCGCGCTGTTCCTCGTGGCCGGGCTTCTGCCTGCGGCCGTGGCGGCCGCGCCTGCGACCCCGAGTCAAGACGCGGCGCCGGCGTCGTTCGCGACCACGATTCTCGAGGGCATCGACGTCAGCCACTGGCAGAACACGATCACCTGGTCGAAGGTCGCGGCCGCCGGCAAGAAGTTCGCGATCATCAAGGCGAGCGAGGACACCGACTTCGTCGACGACCACTACCTGGTCAACCGATCCGGCGCCCAGGCGGTCGGCATTCTGACCGGCGCGTACCACTTCGCCCGGCCCGACGCGTCCGCCAACGACGCGGTCCTCGAGGCAGACCACTTCGTCGCGACGATCCGGCTCGGCGCGGGCGACCTCGTGCCCGCCCTCGACCTCGAGGACGCCGGTGGTCTCAGCGTCGCCGCCCTCCAGAGCTGGGTGACGGCGTTCGTGAACCGGGTCTGGACCCGGACCGGCGTCAAGCCGATGATCTACACGAGCCCGGCGTTCTGGTCCAAGTACATGGGCGGCACCAGTGCCCTGGCCAACGCGGGCTTCAAGCTCTGGATCGCCCACTGGGGGGTCACGAGCCCGACCGTCGCCGGCGTCAACTGGGGCGGCAAGGGATGGACGTTCTGGCAGTACACGAGCAGCGGAACGGTGTCTGGGATCTCGGGTCGAGTCGATCTCGACCGGTTCAACGGAAGTGACCTCGCGTCCGTCGCCTACTCGGTCTTCCGCCTCACGGCCACGGCCGGGGCCCAGGTGAAGCAGGGTCAGACCGGTGCCGCCGCGACGGTCGGCATCGTCCGGACGAACTTCACGTCCCCGGTCGCTCTGGACGTCGTCGGCCTCCCGGTCGGGGCGTCGGCCGTGTTCACGGCGAACCCGACGACCGCGACCGCGGCAACGATGCAGGTGACCACGAGCATCGCCTCGACGCCGACGGGGACCTACCCGCTGACGATCACCGGCGTCGGCGAGGGATTGACCCGATCGACGAAGGTCAATCTCGTCGTCGCGGACGGCATCCCGCCGACCGTCAACCCGCCGTTCACGGCCATCCTGTCCGGGGCGAGGATCAGCGCCGTCAGCGCGATGTCCCGGGTGAGCTGGTCGGCGACGGACCCGAGCGGCATCGCGTCACACCGGCTCCAGCGGAACGCGAATGGAGGCGCCTGGGCGGGGATCACCCTTGCGAACCCCGCGTCGCCGACTGCCGACGAGAGCCTGGCCTTCGGCTATGCCTACCGCCAGCGAGCGAGCTCGACAGACCGTCTGGCGAACGCGAGCGCGTACACGGAGGGGCCCTCGGTGCGGATGCTCCTGAGCCAGCAGGGCGGAACCCCGATGCGCTACACGGGAACGTGGCACAGCCAGAACACGTCGTTGGCATCCGGCGGGAGCTGGAAGTACTCGACGGCGAAGAACGCCCTTGCCGAGTTCACGTATGTCGGCTCCAGCATCGGTTGGGTCGCCGCACGCGGCCCGGACCGCGGCTCGGCCAAGGTGTACATCGACGGCGTCTACGCAGCCACGGTCAACCTCCATTCGAGCTCCCGCCAATCGCGGGTCGTGGTGTTCGCGCGCAACTGGTCGGTGACCCAGGCACGCACGATCACGATCCAGGTGATCGGGACGGCCGGCCATTCGAGGATCGACATCGACGCGTTCGTCAAGCTCGCGATCGAGTAGCTGTCACGCACGCGGCGGGAGCGGGCATGCGACCCTGCGTGCATGCCGCGGAACCCCGAGCCTGATTCCTCGCGCGATCGACCGCGGCGCATCCCTCTCTCGCACCGTCGGGCGATCGTCGCTCGCCACACGCGACTCCGCCCGGTTCCCGGGGTCGATGGCATCCGCCTCCACCTGGCCGACGACGCGGGCCCGGTCTGGCGGGCAACGGAGGCCGAGCTCGGGACTGCGAATGCACCCATCCCGTTCTGGGCGTTCGCCTGGGCCGGCGGGCTCGCGCTCGTCCGGTACCTCGCCGAGCACCCGGATGAGGTCCGGGGGCGGCGCGTCCTCGACTTCGCGACCGGCAGCGGGCTCGTCGCGATCGCGGCCGGGCGCGCCGGCGCCGCCGAGATCCTGGCCGCGGACGTGGACCCGTTCGCCGCCGTCGCCGTCGAGATGAACGCGCGGGCGAACGGCGTCCGCATCGACTACCTCGGCCGGGACCTCCTCGAGGAACCGCCGCCGAACGTCGACGTCCTCCTCGCGGCCGACACCTGGTACGAGGGCCCGTTCGCCGAGCGGGTGATGCCGTGGCTGGCGGAGGCGGCCGACCTGGGGATCCGGGTGCTCGCCGCGGATCCCGGCCGGCGATACCTGCCGGTCGATCGATTCGCGCGGATCGCGACCTACGAGGTCGAGACGACGACGGAGCTCGAGGACCGAGCGGTGCTCCGGTCCCACGTCTTCACGGTCAGGCGCACGCGCGCTCCGTCGTGACCGACCGGCGTGGTTCGGTGCCTAGGTGCCCGCCTCGGCACCGGCGCTTGCCACTGCGTCGTCGACGGCCGTTCGCGCGGCGGCGAGGCCGGCAACCGCCTGGTCGAGCTGCCGCTCGGCCTCCTCGGAGACGTCGGACGAGACGCCGAGACCACCGAAGATCGCGATCCCCTCGATCGTCAGGACCGGGCCGTCGACGGCCCGGTCAGCGGCCGGCCGGGCGTCGCCGGCTCCACCGAGGCCCTGGACACGTGTCACGACCTGCCACGACTCCGGGACGACGACCTGGCAGCCGCCGAAGATCGCGCGAACCGTCAGCACGGCACCGGCCGGATCGAGCGTCGCATCGCGCAGGTCGATGATCCCGCCGCCGAACCAGAGCTCCAATGTGCCGCCGCGGAAGGCCGCCGCCCGGGATCGGAAGCTGAGCGGCTCGAAGATCGCGACCAGCTGGACCTCGTCGAGCTCGGGGTCGTCGGCGCGGACGACCTGCGACCGCCGGCGCGACGCCAGGACCGCCGCCACCGCCGATGCCACCAGCAGTCCCGTGAACAGACCCGCGAACGTGCGGGCGATCAGTTTCATCGATCGAATCCCCCTTGCTCTGGTTGGGTCGGAACGGGAACGGCCGCCGGAGGTCCGGCGGCCGTTCGTCGGTCTCGATCGATCAGGTGCCGCTCATGCGTATCGATACAGGCTGCGGTCCAGCTCGGCCGCGAGCACCTGCATGCGGAGCTGGTAGAACGCCCCGATGACCGCGAGGGCGATGAAGATCAGCCCCCACAGCAGGTTGTTCTGGAGGAACGCCCCGAGGACGCCATCCTTCAGCGAGTCGACCGGGATGATCCCGAGGGCGAGCAGAACGCCGCCGACCAGCATCGCGGCGCCGCCGATGGCGGTGAGCACGACGACCAGGACCCGCGGGACCGCCAACAGGATCGTGCCGATCGCGAACACGACCGCCAGGACCAGGCCGACGGCGACGCCAAGGAAGCCGTGAACGCCGATCATCGCCATCAGCCCGACGCCGATCAGGTAGCCCACGCCGCCGCCGAGGAGCACGACCGCCGCCCAGTACCAGAGGTACGAGATCAGCGCGAATCCGGCACCGACCACGAAGCCGACGACCCAGCCGGTCAGGGTCGCCAGGAAGCCCTCACCGAACCAGGTGCCGATGATCTGGGCGCCAGCCGAGAAGCCGACGAGGAACGCCCACAGGGGCAGCAGGATCAGGAAGAAACGAAACCCGTAGAAGCAGAATGCCGCCCCGATCGCCAGCGCCACCAAGCCGAGCAGGATCCCTTCGAACGTCATCGAACACCGGCCCTCCCAGACCTACGGGCCCCGCGTGCGCAGGATCAACCCGATCGGTCGGCACCCTACTCCCGGACCGGGTCTCGTTGCAATGGGGTCCCTGCCCGATTCGGCGACTTGCCTCGTGATCGGGCCGCGTCCGAACCGATCGAGAACCTGGCCGGGACGGCTCACGCACGCCCTTCGTCATCCATTCGTCGCGCACGTGGGTCATGATTCACGCAGAGATCCCACGACCGAGGAACCCCGATGACCGACATGACCGATGCGACTGCCCGCCCGAACCCCGCGACATTGACCGAGGCCGATTGGCGCGCCCGGCTCACCCCTCAGCAGTACCGCGTGCTCCGCGAGAAGGGCACGGAGCGCGCCTTCAGCGGCGAGCTCTGGGACGAGCACCGGACGGGGACGTACCGCTGCGCCGGCTGCGGCTCCGAGCTGTTCCGGTCGGAGGCGAAGTACGAGTCCGGGACCGGCTGGCCCAGCTTCTTCGCGCCGGTCGATGAGCAGGCCGTCGCCACCGAGACGGATCGTTCGTTCTTCATGACCCGGACGGAGGCGAACTGCGCGACCTGCGGCGGCCATCTCGGCCACGTCTTCGAGGACGGCCCGCGACCGACCGGTCTGCGCTACTGCATGAACTCCGCGTCGCTCACGCTCGACCCGGACGAGGCGGGTGCGGTGACGCCGCTCGTATACCCCGAGGAGAGGTGAGGAGCCTGACTGGCGCACGTCTGACGGACGTACACCGTCGCGTTTCCGCGGGAATGACCGATCTGCGATCGGGGCGATCGAGAACCTGACCCCGGCAACTCCAGATGCGATGACCGAGGATCGGAGCACCTGACCCGTGCGGGCGGGCTGGCGTCGGGCGAGCGAAGCCGGGCCGGCATCGCAACCGGCCCGGCCCAATCTGCCTCGGTGATGACGATCAGTGCGTCGCTTCGATCGTGCCGAAGGCGCCGCCCTCCTCATCGTTGGGACCAGCGGCGAAGAAGAGCGTGTTCTTCGGGCCGTTGTTGACCGTCCCGCCACCGAACCCGATGCCCCACAGGCCGTCGATCTTGATGGCCTCGTGGCGCTTGCCGCGCAGCACGCCGTCCGGGTGCCAGCGCCCGTTGTTCAAGGCGTAGGCGTGGAGCTCGCCGTCGCCGAAGTTGCCCACGATCAGGTCTCCGCTGAAGGGACCGAAATCATCGGGCGCCCAGGCGAGGCCCCACGGTGCGTTCAGCCCACCGCCCCGGGCCACGCGGCCGAAGAAGGTCCCGTCGGTCAGGAAGACGTCGACGACGCCGAGACCGCGGCCGGCGGCCTCGTCGTCGGAACCCGGCTGCGTCTTCGCGAACGTCACGAAGATCAACCCCTTGAGGTTCTGGATCCCGAACGGGGCATAGCCCTTCGGGAGCTTCGGGTCGATGAAGGCGCCCGGCCACGTCTGCGATGCGAAGGCGCTGTCGAACACGTCAATCCGACCATTGTGGAAGTCGGTCGCGTAGAGATAGGTCGCCATGCCCTTGCCCACGTCGGCCGTGCCGATGGCGAGGCCCTTGTAGACGGCGTCCCCGGCGTGGTCGTCATTGCCGATCTCAGCCGTCGTTCCCAACGCGCCGCGCCAGCCGGAGATCACTCCGGCCTCGCTGTCGAAGAGGAACAGGTCGCCGTGGAAGTCGGCGGCGTTGGTGCTCGACACCGTGCCGGTTGGTGCGCCACCGGGGATCGCGACGCGCAGCCCCTGCTTGGAGCCATCGGCCTTGTAGAGCGTCGACAGGTCCGTGCCGTTGTCCGAGACCCACCACGGGCTCCCCGGGAGACGGCTGATGCCCCAGCCGTTGACCAGGTCCGCATCGGGGGTGGGACCCGTCACGAGGACGTTGACGGTGTAGCCCTTGTCGTTGTCCTTCGCGGCGACCGGGATCGCCGTGACCAACATGAGGCCGATCACGGCACCGATCGCGATGAGCCGACGAGTCGTCATGGGGCACCTCCTGGAATGCGACGCGGCGGAAGTGGGGCCTGGACGTCGCACCGATGCCTGTGGCTACGAGTGTCGGCTCGCCTCGGTTTCTTTCGGTGGTTGACGACCTGTCAGGTGGCCGGTGCCGGCGGCGCCTGCTGCGGCTGGACCCACTCGCCCGGCTCGGCGCCGGCGCCCGATCGCCGACGTCGAATCGAGGCAAGGACGGCGCCCAGTCCGAGGAGGACGACGACGAGCTTCACCCACGGCCCGACGATCGGAAGCGACGAGAGGAGGACGACCACCGCTGCCCCCGCCGCAAGGACGGCCAGCTCGCGCCACCGGCTCGAGCTCTCGTCACGCATGACAAGGCTCGCCAGGGCCACGCCGACGAGCGCGTCGGCAACGTATCCGGCGACGATCGCGAACGCGAGACTGGCGCCGACGATCGCGACGATTCCTCCGACGATGTCGATCCCGACGAGGTCGGGGAACCCCAGCAGGCCCAGCACGATCGCCAGCACGATCACGACGATCAGCGCGACGATCAGCAGCACCACGAAGCCGAGGACCCCGACGATGCCCCAGCCGGCTGACGGCAGCGGCTGTTGGCGGAGCGTGGTCTTGATCGCGGCGTACGCTCGCGGTGTCAGCCAGATCATCAGAGCGCCGACGAGAACGACCACGAGGAAGTGGCGAACGGCGTCGACGACTTGCTGGGTTGCCGTCGGGGCAGCCTCGGGCTGGCCCGCCCGACTGTTCACCGGGGTGATCGTGACGTCCTCCGTCCCACCGATCGTGCCGGTCTTCGCGTAGCTCCCGGTCCGGGCGAGGACGTTGCCGGCCACCGCGCCGTCGATGCTCAGGCGGCCGGTTCCGGCGATGAGGTCTTCGCCGACCGTGCCCGACGACGTGACCGTGAGCTGCCCTCCGGTCGCCAGGAGGTCCTCCTTCACGGCGCCGCCGACGGTCAGCGTTCCTCCTGCGATCCGCGCGTCGCCGCCGACCGTTCCGGTGATGTTGACGCTGCCGCCGGCCAGAAGGACGTCACCAGTGACGGTGCCCGTGACATCGACGAGGCCGCCGCTCGCGACCAGGTCACCGTCGACGGTGCCGTCGACCCGAACCGTGCCGGCGAAGGCGTAGAGGTCGTTCGGGATCGTTTCGCCGGCCGCGATCGTCACCGTGTCGCCGGTCCGCAGCTTGTCGCTCACCGCGCCCGCGGCGAGGGCCACTCCACTCAGGGTCGCGAGCACTGCGACGCTCGCCGTGGTGACCAGGAGCAGGCGATTCGGATGCCTCATCGGTCGGCCCTCCTGTCAGGCTCAGGGCATCGCCGTCCGGTGCGCGGCCCGGATAGCTTGATCGAGCCAGCGCGTGCGAACAGCCTACGCGCCGCCGGCCGAACCCGCCCGGCAGGCCATCGTTGCTGCCGCGTCTTCTCGAGTTCAGGCACAAGTCGTCATGGATCGGGCGATCGCCGGCATGGCGCCGAGAGCGCCGCGGCCAGGCCCCGACGATCTCGGCGATCACGACGAGCAGGCCAGATGACGACGAGGATGGGAGCCCACCACGCCGCTCTCGTACCCCGACGAGGACTGACGCGAATACGCGCCGGGGGGCGGCCCCTGTCGCCCCCCGGCGCCGAGCACTACTCATGGCTCGCATCGCTCCGTCGTCCCTGTCCCTGTCCCCACTCCTCGGGCGCCGGCTCTCGGTCGCGACGTCCCTTCACGGCGACGCGGTGTGGCGGACCATTCGCCTCGTCCGATGAGCGGCGTGCCGAGGGTTTGACCCAGCGATGCGCTCCGACCGTGTGCCGCCGTGGTTCGACGCCCGAGAACCGGCGGAGGCGGGCGACGAGCTGACCGTCGGTCAACGGCGGGGACGCTTCGCAGGCGATGTCGCGCTGGCGCCCATGGTGCTTGTCACTCTCGGTGAGCCGCCGCGCCAGGCGTTCGTGGACCGTCCCCGGACCGAGGATCAGCAGGTCGTCGCCCGGCGGCAACCGGTTCACGATGTGTTCGACGAACTGCCTCAAGTGCTCGAGGCGGTGCGGTTCGCCGGCCGTCTGGGAGCTGCCGCCGCCTCCGTGACGGATGCCCGGATCGTGCCGGACGTGACCGGTCGCCCGGTGACGGGCCGGCACCTCCGACTCGACACGGACGAGCCGAACCCGATCCCCTTCGACGCGGACGATGACGGCCTCACTCGCGTCGATCCACACCAGCGTGCCGGAGCGAGTGTTGGCTGCCACCGCGATCACGGCCGGGCCCATGCCGGTTCGGCCTCGACGTCTTCGGCCAGATCGGCGTAGGCGACGTTGCAGGCGCTTTCCCACACCGCTCGCTCCACACGAGCGCTGAAGCGATGGCTGCCCGCGTTGAAGCTGATCTCGGGGTCATCCCGCAGGGCGTGATCCGCGTAGGTCCGCAGCCCGAACAGGGCGCCGACGGCGGGGATCGCGCCGACTTCGCAGGCCGGCGCCAGGGCCGACAGCTCGGACTCGTTCAGCAGGCGAACGTCGCTCGCATCCAGGACACGATGGGCCTTCTCGAGGTCGAGGTGATCGGTGGCTTCAAGGACGACAAGGGCAGGCGATCCGTCGTGGGGTGAGATGGCAACGACCTTGGCGAACGTCCGGGGATCGACGCCCTCGGCCGTGGCCGTCGCGCGGGCCGTGAAGGCCGGGTCATGCTCGTAAATCTCGTACTCGACGCCTTCGGCGGCGAGCCAGTCGAGGAGGGGTTGGTAGGGTCGGTCAACTGTCGTGGCTGCATTCATCGGGCATGACCTCCGTGCACCCTGTCCTGCCCCGAGGATGGCGCCGGCCGGCCACACGCGCATCGGCCATTGGATGCGGCGACGCATGCCGAACGGCCCGAACGAAGGTCCCGCGGGATCGGCCCGGCGATTCGGTCGGAGCGACTCGACGCCTTCGGGTCGGATGGCTCTCGTTTGCCACCAACGGACCATCGAGACTGGATGGTCTGGACGGGCCGACGTGACTCCCCGTCGGCCGGGGTCATCGACCCGTCCGCGAGCATGGAGGTGCCGAGATGACGGTCATCCGGCGTCCAACCCCAGTCGCAGATTTCGTCTCGTTCAAGGACGCGATGGAACGTCTCTTCGACGAGCGGTTCTTCAGGCCGATCTGGATCGGCGATGGCGAGAAGCAGGTCATTCCCGCGCTCGATCTGTACACGACGCCGGAGACGGTGATCGCGAAGATCGCGCTGCCCGGCGTGAAGCCCGAAGACCTCGACGTCACCATCGGCGACGACCTGGTCACGATCAACGGTTCGTTCATGGAGGAGGAGCCGCTCGAGGAGGGCTTCGTTCACAGAGAGCTCAGCCGAGGCATGTTCCGACGAAGCTTCTCGGTGCCGACGCCGATCAAGGCCGAGGCCGCCAAGGCCGAGTTCAAGAACGGGCTGCTCACCCTCACGCTCCCGAAGACCGAGGAGGTCAAGCCGACGCACGTCAAGGTCCAGGTGCTCTGAGGCCCTCGAGGTCGGGCTTCACGCTCCGACCACCAGGCGGAGGTTCCTTCACAGGGGGGCGGGGCCTCCGCCGCCCCACGCCAGAGTCAACCGCCGCCAGGCCCCCGGACATTTCAATCTGGAGCAGCTCCGTGCCGGCCGGAATGAGGGTCGTGATGTAGGTAAGCGATGCCTCTCGCGAGCGCCGCTGCCGCGACGACCCAACCGACGAGCGCTGCCAGCCAGAACCGCCCGCCGGGGTCGAGCGGGCCGGCCAGGACGCCGGTGGGCGTGATCCGGACCAATGGGATCGCAGCGTGCGCGGAGAGCAGCGTGGCGTCGTCCCACCGGCGCAGATCCCCGAGTGCCGACCGGCCGACGCCGCCGAGGCTGGCGATCAGGGCGCGATAGGCCCGAGCATGCTCGGCCGGCTCGGTGACGGGCGAAGCCGTCCCCGTGAGCGTCCGGCCCGGGAGGACGACCTCGACACGATCGTCGACGAGGAGGTTGCGGTACCAGGCGGTCTCGCGACCGAAGCCGGCGCAGCAATAGATCGCGCCGTCGACGATCACGTAGCCGAGGGGCGCCGCGCGGACCTTGCCGGTCCGACGGCCGCGCGTTCGGAGGACCATCAGGTAGCCGGTGAGCGGATTGGAGACAGCGGCCCCGAGGCCCGCCTCCAGCGCCGGAACGGCCAGCGCATTGAGGGGGATGAACGCCCGGTGGAGCGGCACCAGGACGCGGCTCATCCACCGCCCGTATGGCAGCGACAGGTTCGGCGGCGGCGCGTCCACGGGGCAGACGACGGCGCGGTTGCCCGCTCTCTCGGCTGCCATGGCCGCCGTCATCCGGCGGGATCCACGGGAACGTGGGCCACTGCGACCGTCGGATCGCGCATTCCTGACAGCGACACGCCGATGCCGTAGGTCAGGAACTGCCCCTCGGGAACGAGCTCGAACACGACGGCTGATGTCCGCCGCGCCTCCGGAACCAGAGATGCCAGGTCCTTCGAGAGCGACGCGATCTCCCGGGAGCCGGCAGGATGGACGGTCACCAGGGCATGGAAGCTGATCGTTGCCGGAGGGATCGGGAAGAGCAGCGACAGGATCCCGCCCCGGCGGACAGGCACTGTCATCGACACGCGGTGGCCGGTCTCGATCTCACGGGCCTTCCAGCCATCCGGTGCCACGGCGATGTACAGCCGGCGTCCGACGAGGGCGTAGACCACGCCGCTCGAGCGTGGCTCGCCCGCGGCGTTGACATGGCTGAGGACCCCGAACGAGTGCCGGCCGAGCTCCCGCCAGGTGGACGGGCTGGTTACGCGCGACGATCGACGGCGGTTCTCGGCACGCGACGACGGGCTGGGGGCGTGCGTGATGCCGGTCGGTTGTGCTGACATGCCGGTCTCCTCGTACGGCCAACCCTCAGGCGCCGAACACACGGCCATGAGCTTCGGTCGGCCCGCCGAGCGTCGCCTTCACGGGTCGTGCGGACAAGAGCGGTTGGATGCGAGGGTCACGGGTCGTTTGGCCCGATCCGTTCGCAGGCCATGGAAGTCCGTCCATCCACGGGATCGGGGCCGATCGGACCTTGTCACTGAAGGATGCAAAGCCGACGATCGTGGCGACCGTGTTCAAGATCGATGGCCTGCGCAAACGGTTCGGCGACGTCCAGGCGCTCAACGGCGTGACGTTCGAGGTCCACCCGGGCGAGGTCTTCGGCTTCCTCGGCGCCAACGGCGCCGGCAAGACGACCACGATGCGGATCGCCCTCGGATTCCTGCGCGCCGATGATGGCACCGTCACCTGGAATGGTCGGGAGACCCGGGCGTGGCCGCGCCGGACCTGGGGCTACATGCCCGAGGAACGGGGTCTGTATCTCCGCATGCCCGTCCTCGAACAGCTCGTCTATTACGCCTCGCTGTACGGAGTGTCGAGGTCGGACGCGCGATCGGATGCGCTCGACTGGCTCGCGCGGTTCCGGATCTCCGACTACGCCGACCGCAGGGCCGAGAGCCTGTCGAAGGGGAATCAACAGAAGGTCCAGTTCATCGCGACAGTGCTCCACGACCCCGACGTCATCCTGATGGACGAGCCGTTCGTCGGGCTCGACCCGGTCAACGTCCTGCTCCTCAAGGCGGCATTCCTGGAGATGCGCGACCGGGGCAAGACGCTGGTCTTCAGCACGCATCAGCTCGAGATGGCGGAGGAGCTGTGCGAGTCGGTGGCGATCATCGACCACGGGCGGATTGTTACGGCGGGACCGACACGCGAGGTCAAGCGATCGACCGGTCGCCAGACGGTCCGCCTGGCGACGAGTCGTGATGGCGACCTGGCCTGGCTGCAATCCCTGCCACACGTCGTGGTGACGCGCCCCGGCGAGGACTTCACGGAGCTTCATGTCGACGCCGGCGGCGATCCCCAGGAGCTGCTCCACGCTGCGATCGACCACGGTGGCGATGTCCTGCGATTCGAGGTCGCAGATCCGTCACTCGAGGAGGTCTTCGTCGAGCGGGTCGGGGCGCTCGAGCGCGAGGCGACGACGCTCGCCACTCCCGGGGCTGCGACGTGAGCAACCTCGCGAACATTGCTGCGGTTGCCCGACGCGAGTACCTCGTCAGGGTTCGGACTCGCAGCTTCGTCGTGGGGACGATCCTGCTCGTCGCGGCGGTCGTCGCCGTGGCACTGTTGCCGGTGATCATCCGCTACGTCGATCGGACGGAGACCCAGGAGATCGCGGTCTACGTCGGGGCCAACGACATCGCGGCCGATCCGGTCGCCGCGCTCCAGGCGATCCTGAACGCGCCGACCGGTCCGAGCTCGGCCGATCCCAGCGCGAGCGCCGACTTCACGGTGACCAATGCAACCGATCTGGCCGTCGCTCGCCAGGCCGTCGTCAACGGCGATCTCGCCGCGGTCCTCGCGATCGAGCGAGCGGCCGACGGCGAGCTGCGGTTCACGCTCTACAGCGAAGACCCGTCGGCCAACCGGACGGCACTCCTGGCGACGACGACGATCGCCATCGCCGACCGGCTCGACCGCCTTGGCGTCGATCCGGCCGAGCAGACGGGGTTGTTCGAGCCGGCACAGCTGACCATGAGCTGGCCCGATCCCGGCCGTACCGGCCCCGGGCCTGATGTCGCCCAGACCGGCACCGACTACCTCCTCGGGTTCGGGCTGACGGTCCTGATCTTCATGCTGATCGTGCTGTACGGGAACTGGATCGCCATGAGCGTGGTCGAGGAGAAGTCCTCGCGGGTCATGGAGGTCATCCTCAACGCGGCCACGCCGTTCCAGCTCCTGAGCGGCAAGGTCCTCGGTGTCGGTGCCGTCGCGCTGACCCAGTACGTGGCCCTCCTCGGCGCCGGCATGCTTGCCCTCGTTGCCCAGGGTCCCGTGGCGAGTGCGGTGCTGGGCGCAGCCGGCACGGAGGCGACGCTGCCCGCCGGGCTCACGATCGGCATGCTGCTGCTGCTCGGCGTGTTCGGGGTCCTGGGGTTCCTGCTCTACGGCGTCCTGTACGCGGCGGCCGGTTCTCTGGTCAGCCGCCAGGAGGACGTGCAGGCGGCCGTCATGCCGCTCGCGCTCGTCTCGACCGCTGCGTATCTCGTCGCGATCTACACCGCGACCGGCTTGCTCGATATCAGCGATGGCTGGATGGCGGTCCTCGCGGTGCTGCCGTTCGTCAGCCCGTTCCTCATCCTGAGCCAGGTGTCGGCCGGTGTGGCATCCGCGGCCGAGGTCCTCCTGGCAATCGGACTCCTCGTCGCCTCCATCGTCGCGGCGCTGTGGGTCGCGGCCCGGATCTACGCCGCGGGCGTGCTGCTGTACGGTCAGCGGCCGACGTTCCGCGGCATCTGGCGGATGGCCAGGACCGGGATGTAGCCGTCGTCCAGCCGGTCGCCGGAGGGGTCGGCGGGGGAGTGACGGACGGGACTGGGAGGCTGGCTGGGCGTAGATGCTGGCCCGCGGCGGTAGGCAGGCGTGCCGGCGTTGCGGAGCCTGGGTGCCTCTTCAGCGACTGGACCCCATGGGCGGCATCCAGCCGATGAAGACCGTGGTTTGCTGGTTGTGGAGGGTCGCGGCACCGTAGCTGGTGATGCCAACGACGTCGAAGCTCGAGTACGGCTCGCCGTTGACATGCATCGCCAGCGATCCATCGAACACCGACTTGAAGAAGGTCAGCTCGTACGACTGCGACGTCTTCGTGGCCTTCGGGCCGTAGACGTTCGTTTCCAGGGTCAGGGTCAGGCTCATCGGCTGGACAAACCAACCAGCCCCAACGACGGCGCCCTTGGATGGCTGCCAACCGCCTGGTTCGAACGTCACCTCGACGGACTTCGCGATCCAGGCTTGATCCGCGAAGTTGTGATCGATCCAGATGAGGCCCACGTCGCCACTGCTCTTGGCAATCGACGCGAACTCGTCCATGTCGAATCGCGGGCCACGCCGGGCGGCGTGACGATCCAGGCCTACCGGCCGGCCGGGCGCCCGCGATCCGGAACGGCCGCTCCCGACACCTGCAGCTCCCCACCCGTCTTGCCCTTCAACTCGCGGACGGCAGCTGCCAGGTCACCGGAGAGGACGGTCGTGTTCGCCCACTTCGGGTCGACAGGTGCCGTCGATGCGACGTACTTGGGCCGCGTGTTCAGCGCCGTCCAGATCGGGCTGTCGCCCGGGTCGTCCCACGTTCCCCAGGAGCCGGCGAAGATCTCGTAGGTCCTCCGGCCGAACAGGAACGCGTCGGCGCGCTGATAGATCTCGTCCATGACCGTCCCGGCTTCGTCGTCGAAGTCGGGCCCATCCGCCGCGCTCGAATACGCCGCGCTCGTCCTCCTCCGGCCCGCCGGGCCCCTGCATGACGCCGTCAACGGAGACCTGCGCGGTGGTCGTCAGGTTCATGGGGTTCGTCCGTTCTCTCGTGGTGGTCGTTCTCTAATGACCGCACCGAGGCTCGGATCTTATCGGGGCGACAGCTCGCTGAAATTGGCGAACAGGTGCTCATCCCAGGTCGTCACCGGGTCCTCGAAATTCAGCCTGGGTGCCTCGATGTTTCCGCGGCGTCGGTCTACGGCCTGATGGAGGTTCCAGGTCGCGACCGAGACCTCGGTCACGTCGCGCCTCCGTCAGTGCCCGCTGCTCGACGGCTACCGCGGCCCGCCGCGCTCCGACGTGGCTGCGCTCGAGGCGGTGCTGCTCCGGGTGAGCGCGATGGTCGCGGCGCATCCGGAGGTCGCCGAGATGGACCTCAACCCGGTGATCGTCGGGCTCGCGGGGGCCGTGATTGTGGACACGCGCGGGTGCGCCTCGAGACCCCGTGACCTCGACGGCGGGCCGTGCGCGTCCCTACGCCAGGGCCGATCGAAGGAAGCGGCAGGCCCGCAGCGTCACCCACTTGCTCGGCCGCCCTGCGCGGTCGATGTCCACCCAGATCTTGCCGTGGTAGGCGTTCTCGTTCGTCCACCGACCCAGCGAGTCCTGCCCCGCCAGCAACCACTCGACGGCGTGCGCGAGACGGGCATCCCGTGCGTGGCCGAGCTCGGCCAGGACCTCGAGGTTCTGGAGCACGTCCGCCGTGTAGCCCGAAGGAAAGCCGAGCCTGAACCACGACCTGCTCGGAGCGGTGTTGCCCCAGCCGGCCGGGTAGTCGGCGACGGCGGGATCGCGGCTGAGGAGGAAGTCGACGCCGGTCCGGATCGCCCGAGAGACCTGGGGAGATCGCCGCCCGACGGGCACCCGTGACAGCCCGCCGAGCGCCTTGACCGCGCCCCAGGCGCACGGGAGCTTCTCGTTCGCCGCGCAGGCGAAGCCGGGCCGGACGTTCCCGAGGCGTGCCACGTCGCGACATCCTCTCCCGTGATCGACGCGGGCCTGCCACTCGACGGCCCGGATCACCCGGGGGTCGTCGAGCCACCCGAAGCCGACCAGCGCCCGCAGGAGGTTGCCGGTGAGGCAGTGGATGACGCGAGACGACGACGGCGGTCCTGCGCCTGCGACGCCGGACGCGCCGAAGCCGCCGTTCTCGGCCTGGCTGTGCGACAGGACGTACGTCGCAGGCACGGCGGACGCGCTCATCCTCGGGGTCGGCTCCGAGCTGATCGAGGAAGATCAGCTGCCAGACCGTGCCCCGGTACTTGGTCGCATAGCCCGGACCGGGCTTCTCCCAATACCCGTCCGGCTCTTGTGCTGCCAGGATCGACGCGATCGGTTCGGCGGACATGGCCGCGCGGCGAGCCTCGACCACCTCCGGATCGTCGGCGGGCCTGTCGAGCAGCTGTCGCAGGGCAAGGTGCCGGACGGCCGGTTGATCCGGCTCGAGCAACCAGTCGAGCGGATCGGCCCGAAGGCCCGTCCGACCGGTCATCAGGCTGCGCGCCATCTCGCGTCGATCTCGGCAGACCGGATCCGAGTCACCGCCGCCGGCACGGCCCGCAGGATCGAGCGGGCCGCCGCCTCGCCGGCGGCCCGGTAGCCGCTGCCGAACGCCGCGAGGTTCGCTTCGATCAGACGCGGGCCGTTGCTCGCCCACGATCTCGATGAGCGCCTGCCGGACGGAGTCGCCGCGGACGATCGGCCGATCGGGCGAGGAGGCCGCCGAGCGCGACCATGCTGACGAACCGCTCGTCGCCGCGCGGCCCGCGCGAGCCTGGAGCACGGTATGCGCCACCACGTCGACGTCCGTCCGCCGGGGCTCGGCCTCGATGAGCGATGGCATTGACGATCAGGAGCCCGCCGGGGGCGAGCAACGGCTCGAACTTCGCGAGCGACGGCGGGTTCAGGGCGACGAGGCTGTCGGCGCTGTCGACGATCGGCGATCCGATCGGGCGGTCAGCGACGATGACTGTGCATGACGCCGTGCCGCCGCGCATCTCCGGGCCGTACGACGGCATCCATGACACGTTCCTGCCCTCGATGACGGCGGCCTGGGCGAGGACGTGGCCGGCAAACAGCAGCCCCTGCCCGCCGAACCCACCGAAGATCGTCGCGTGCTGCATCGTCAGGCCCCGGCGGTTCCTGCCACCGCGGTCTTGCCACGGTCGACGAGCACGCCGAGCGGATACGTCCGCACGACGTCCCGGGCGAGGTGCTCCATCGACTCCGTCGGCGTCATCCCCCAGCCGACCGGGCACGTCGAGAGGATCTCCACGATCGACAGCCCGCCACCGGTCTGCTGGACCTCGAATGCCCGGCGCAGCATCGCCTTCGTCCGGCCGATCCACGGCGGGTCTGCGATCGAGCCGCGGGCCGCGTACGTCACGCCCTGGAGGAGCGCGAGCATCTCGGTGATCGGGATCGGATAGCCGGCCGTCGATGCCTCCCGCCCGCCCGGGCTCGACGTCGTGCGCTGGCCGAGGAGCGTCGTCGGGGCCATCTGGCCGCCGGTCATGCCGTAGATGCCGTTGTTGACGAAGATGACGCTGATCCGCTCGCCGCGGGCCGCCGCGTGGACGATCTCCGCGGTCCCGATCGCCGCCAGGTCGCCGTCGCCCTGGTAGGTGAAGACGAAGGCGTCCGGCCGGACCCGCCGGACGCCGGTCGCGACCGCGGGCGCGCGGCCGTGCGGGGCCTCGACGAAGTCGACGGCCAGGTAGTCGTAGGCGAAGACGCTGCACCCGACCGAGGCGACCCCGATCGTCGTCGGGCCCAGCTGCATCTCGTCGAGCAGCTCCGCGACGAGCGCGGTGGATGATCCCGTGGCCGCAGCCCGGGCAGTAGTGGGTCGACGTGTCGGTCAGCAGGTCCGGCCGGCGGTAGATGAGGCGTCGCCGATCCGACGTCAACGTTGGCATCGGATCACCGTCCCGTCGCGCGAGTCGTCGCCGGCATTCGGTGCCGCGGCCCAGGCACCGATCTCGATCAGGCTCAACGGGTCGGGCTCCTCGCTCGTTCGCAGCTTCGTCCCCGCCCGTGGGTCGGCGCAGTGGCGCCGTCAGGCCCACGCCCGCCTCAGCGGCGTCCACGACTTCGCCGGGCGTCGGGACCATGCCGCCCGTCCGGCCGTGGAAGAAGACCGGGGTTCGCCCCTCGACGGCCAGTCGCACGTCCTCGACCATCTGCCCCGCCGACATCTCGACGACGACGATGGCCCGCAGGTCCGGAGCGATGCTCGACAGCCGGCTCGACGGGAACGGCCAGAGGCTGATCGGCCGGAAGAGGCCGGCGCGGAGGCCGCCGTCGCGGGCCCGCTCGATCGCCGTTCGCGCGACGCGGGCCGCCGTCCCGTAGGCGACGACGACGATCTCGGCATCGTCGAGGTGCTCGCCGGCCCAGCGGACCTCGCGCTCGGCGATCGCGGCGAACTTCGCCTGCAGGTGCCGGTTGTGGGCCTCGAGGTCCTCCGGCCGGAGATGGAGCGAGCGGACGACCCGCGGCGGTCGGCCGGCGGCCCCGAGAGCTCCCAACCGCCGGGCGCCCGGGCGGGCATGCGGTAGACCGGGACGACCGGCTCCATCGCCTGGCCCATGACGCCGTCGGCGAGGATCATCACCGGCGTCCGGTAGCGCTCGGCGATCTCGAAGGCGTCCGCGGTGAGCTCGACGGCCTCGGCGATCGACGACGGGGCGAGCACGGGCACCCGGTAGTCGCCGTGGCCGTGGCCCTTGGTCGCCTGGAAGTAGTCGGACTGCGAGGGCCCGATGCTGCCGAGCCCGGGTCCGCCGCGCATGACGTTGATGAGCACCATCGGCAGCTCGGAGCCGGCCAGGTAGCTCATCGCCTCGGCCATCAGGCTGATGCCGGGGCTCGACGAGGAGACGAGGACGCGGGCACCGGTCGCCGCGGCGCCGAGGGCCATGTTGATCGCGGCGAGCTCGCTCTCCGCCTGGACGAAGACCCGTCCCAGCTCCGGCATCCGGCGGGCCATCCACTCGAGCAGCTCCGCCTGGGGGGTGATCGGGTAGCCGAAGTAGGCGTCGCAGCCGGCCTGGATCGCCGCTTCGGCCATCGCCTCGTTGCCCTTCATGAGGACCGGCCGGACGGCGCGCGATCGATGCGGCGGGATGGCTCCGGGCGCGTCGACGACGGTGGCCATGTCAGGTCAGCCTCGGCCGCGCGAACACCGCGAACACCGTGTCCGGGCAGATCCGCGCGCACAGGGCGCAGCTCGTGCAGGCGACCGCGTCGGTGAGGCGAACCGGGTGGTAACCGAGCTCATTCACGATCGAAACGTCGAGCTCGAGGATGCCCTTGGGGCACGCGGCAACGCAGAGGCCGCAGCCCTTGCACCGGTCGACGGCGATGTCCAGCGGCTCGAAGGCGCTCACGGCGCGCGAACGTGATCGGTCTGGCTGGACGGCGATCGCCATCGGCTACCTCCGAGCGAACACTAGGCTCGGGGCGGGTGCCCTCGTGAGTGCCGAATGGGGCCTCCGCGAGGGGCCGTTCGGCCGATCAGCGAGCCCGGCCGGTCCTCACGGACTTCGGCCGAACGCCCGAGCGCGGCGGGCTGACGCCGATGCGGTTCCCTCCGGCACGCCTGCACGACGCTGCTCCTCGACCAGGGCGAGGAGCTCGGAGTCGAACCGAAGCTGCTCGGCCGCTCGACGATGTCGACGACGCTCGACACGTATGCCCATCTGACGCCGGCGATGGGGGAGCGCGCAGCGCCGCGCATGGACGCGATCATCCGGATTCCGGCAACCGGCTGGATCCCGTGGGAGTCAACCTGGGGGTCAAGACGTGCGAAAGCCCCGCCGACATTCCTGCCGACGGGCCGATTTTCGTGCTCAGGGATGCGGGAACGGCCGCCGGTGGCTCCGGGCGCGGATCGGGCGGCCTCGAAAAACGCCACCACCGGTCGCGCCCGACGCCGACGCGCCCCCACGCGCCCGGCTGCCGACCCTGCGCGGCGGGGGCGCGATGGCGAACCGGGCCTGCTAGGCTCGGCGGCACGGCGATGGGGTCCGCCGGAACCGCCCCATGGGGCTGATGACTCCTGCCGGCAAGCCGCAGGAGGTTCCCCATGCCCTATGTCGCGGTCGCCGTCGGTGGCGCGTTCGGCGCGCTCGCCCGCTACGTGCTCGACACCTGGGTCTCGGAGCGAACCGGAGGCCTCTTCCCGTGGGGAACGTTGGTCATCAACGTGAGCGGTGCGTTCCTGCTCGGGCTGCTCGCGACACTTGCGATCGACCGGTCCGTGCTCTCGCCCGAGATCCGCCCGATCGCGATGATCGGCTTCCTCGGGGCGTACACGACCTTCTCGACCTGGATGCTCGACTGCTGGCGGCTCGGCCAGGCCGGCGCCTGGCCGCTGGCGGCGGTGAACCTGGTCGGATCGGTCGGCCTCGGGCTCGTGGCGGTCGGCCTCGGGATCGCCCTCGGGAGGTTGGTGCCATGATCCCGCCCGGTCCGGCGACGATGCTGCGGATCTACCTCGGGGACGCGGATCGCGTCCACGGCGGCCCGGCGTACCACGCGATCGTCGAGCGGCTCCGCTCGCTCGGCCTGGCCGGCGCGACGGTCGTCCACGGCATCGAGGGCTTCGGCTCCAAGCAGCACCTGCACACGGACCGGCTGCTGACGCTGTCGGTGGACCTGCCGGTCGTCATCGAGGTCGTCGACACCGACGAGCGCATCCGGGCCGCGATCGCGGAGATCGAGCCGCTGATCGGGGACGGGCTGATCGTGCTCGTGCCGGTGGAGGTCGTGGCCCACCGATCCGAGCCCGGATCTGGCGCCTGAGCGCACCGATCCCGCCAAGCCGGAGCACGACGCTCCCTGAAATCGAACCGGTCAGATCACCTTCCGTCGGCGACGGTGAACCCGCAGGCCCTCGCGCGCATCTGGACAATCGACACCATGCTGGTGGTGGCCGACCAGAGGACTTCCGTGGAGCTGGTGAGTGCGAGGGACCAGGGGGCCGCGTCCAACGACGCCGCGCTGGTTGCGCGCGCCCGGCGCGGCGACGAGGCCGCGTTCAACGCCCTGGTCGCGACCCGGGTCGACCGTTGCTACCGACTGGCCTGGGCCATCCTGCTGAGCGACGCCGATGCGGCCGACGCCACACAGGACGCGTTCCTCGCGGCGTGGCGCCAACTGCCACGGCTGCGGGACGTCGCGGCGTTCGACGGCTGGCTGAACCGGATCGTGGCCAATGCCGCTCGAATGTCCCGCCGCCATCGGGTCGGGCTGCGCGAGGTCCAGGTTCGAGCGGTCTCGGCCGGCGACGACGAGTTCGTCGACTTCGGCGCGACACCGAGCTCGCGGGTCGAGGACGACCTCGATCGGCTGGCCCGGGCCGATGCGATCGGGCGCGCGTTCGACCGGCTGCGGGAAGACGAGCGACAGCTGATCGCCTTGCACTACGTCGACGAGCGACCGGTGGCCGAGATCGCCCGAACCCTCGGGATCCCCGTAGGCACCGTGAAGTCGAGGCTCCATGCGGCCCGCGGTTCGCTCGATCGCGCCCTGGAGGCGGAGCGATGAACGACCGTCGTCCCACGGATCTCGAGCTTGTCGAAGCTCTCGGCACGCACCTGCCCGTCCGGGCCCCGCTCGACGTGTCGACCCGAATCGCGGCCTCTCTGGCCGACGTCGACCGGCAGCGGCCGCTCCCCTGGGTGTTCGGGGCCCTGACCGATGCGGATCCGGTCGCGCGGCGGCACGCGGTCCTCATCGCGGCAACGCTGCTGCTCGCAGCGGCGGTCGCGGGTGCCGCCGCGGTCGGCGCGATGCGACTCCTGGACCAGAAGAACCCGCTCCGAGCGGACGAGCAACGCACCGACGAGGCCCTGCGAAGCGCGCAGCCCAGCGATCCTCCGAGTGGCCCACCGAGCCGGCCACCGAACCTCGCGGCTGCTCCGGGTCCGATCGCGTTCATCAGCCACGGCGACCTCTACGTCGCTCAGGACGGCTCCGGGCCCGTGGCAGTCGCCCGGGGCGATGGCAGCTCGTTCACACAGCCGCGGTGGTCGGTCGACCGTCGGTGGATCGCCCTCCAGACGCCCGAGCCCGCGATCCTGCTGTTCGAAACCTCGACCGGCAACATGCGTCGCCTCGGGGCCGGCGAATTCGCCGCCTGGTCGCCGGTCGGTCCGGAGCTCGCGCTCGTCACCGGATCCGGCAGCGTCGTCATCTTCGATGTCGAGCGTGGTACCACACGGACGGTGATCGAGGGCGTCTCCGGGGTCATCGGCTGGTCGCCGAACGGTAGCTGGCTGCTCGCCAGCGTCCCCGACCGTCAGACCGGCGGGCTCACGCTCCGCCGCGTCGACACGAGCACGGGCGCCACGACCGACGTCGCGATCGTCGGACCCGGAATGGAGGTCAGCGGCGGGTGGGCGCCGGACTCGAAGAGGATCGCGTACACGGAAGATTTCATCCGCGGCTATCCCGATCGGGTGAAGGTCGTCGACACCGACACGAGGGAAGTCACGGAGATCGTCGAGCCCTCTGACCAGGTCGGCGACTCGTCCTGGTCGCCGGACGGCGAGTGGGTCGCCTACGTCACGAGGAATGCAGGTCTGGTCATCTCGCATCCGGACGGGACTGGTCGTCGAGTGCTCGTCGTCGGCCGGGCGGATCCGGGCGACATCGTCGGGTGGCTGCCCGATTCGTCGGGAATCGCGTACCACGGCATCGGACCGGACGATCAGCCGGAGCCGCCGGGATTCCGTGTCGTCATGCTGACCGACGGTTCCGATCGCCTGCTCGACGTTCCCGACGCGGCCGCAGACCTCTCGTGGGGCGGACCGGCCGGTGGCGGCGGTCCCGTCCCCCCGATCGCCGCGCCGCCGGCGGCCTCGGCACTCCCCGCGCTGCCCGTGACGTCGCCGCCGGACGGGACGCCGCTGGAGCCCACGTCGAGCTGGGGGAGCATCGTCGTTCCTCGTGCCCCACGGCGAATTGGAATGCACCCTGGCCTTGCTCCGGTTCCCGGACGAGGAATCGATCATCCCGCGGACCGGCTCGGGAGAGCCGTCCGATCCGCGAGCCCCAGGAGAGCCGCAATCTACCGCCGGCCCACAACCGGTCGAGATGTGCGATCCACTCTTCTCGCCGGACGGCACGGCCGTCGGTCAGATCGGGCGGACGTCGTTCGAGATCCCCTGGAGGGACGGGGCACCGTCCTCGACGCGGATCGAGATGTTCGCCGACGCTTGGTCGCCGCGCGGCACCTGGATCTTCGGTCAGGCGTGCCCCACGCAGGGCGGCGACGCCTGCAGCTCGGGCCCGATCATCGTCCGGCCCGACGGGTCCGGCCGGCGTGCCCTTCCCGGTCGACCGACCTGGTCGGGCGACGAGCGGGTGATGCTCGTCTCCGCCGACGACGGGTCGGTCCTCGTGGGCAACGGCGATGGCACGGATCTCCGCCCGATCGGGACGTTCCCGGGACCGATCGCACTGTCGCCGGATGGCTCCAGGTTCGCGCTTCGTCCGCGACGGCGATGTCTGGCTCGCGCGGATCGACGGGACCGATGTCCGGAACCTGTCGGGGTTCGAGCTCGGCGGCGCCGTCGCCGCGCGGTGGTCACCGGACGGGAGGCTGCTCGCCGTCCTCCAGGGTCAGACCCTCTGGATCCTGTCGCCCGACGGATCAGTGCGGCAGCGTGTCGGAGCCGATCTGGGGCCCGGCGACGGTCAGTGGGAGTGGACGCCCGCCTGGTCACCGGACGGGACCTGGCTGGCCGTCGAGCACGACGACCACGTCAAGCTCGTCAACGTCGTCGACTGGCGGGTCGTCCGCATCGACTCGGCCTCGATGCCCTCGTGGTCGCCCGATGGCCGCACTCTCGCCATCGTCGCGCGAGACCCTGCCGACGTGTGGAACGTCGACGTGACGAACCCCGACGGCTCGGGACGAGTCACGGTCCGGACGGACGTCATCGTGCCGGCGACCGGTCGGACCGCGGTGGGGTGGGTCCGCTGACGCCGGATCGCGAGGCGGAAGCGACGAGGGAGCTGGCTGGCGAGGAAGGATTTCGAACCTTCGATCTCCTGATCCAGAGTCAGGCGCCTTACCGCTTGGCCACTCGCCAGTGCCGCACCAATTCTACGGGTCTCCGGCGGGCCACCGGGGCGCGTCGCCCGTCACGGGAGGGCACGGCCATCGGCCTGCGCCACCTTCGCCCAGGAAATCCTTCAGCGTCAGCGTTCGGTTGAAGACCAGGGCGTCCGGGCGCGAGTCCGAGTCCGGCGTGAAGTACCCCAGGCGCTCGAACTGGACGGTCTCCCCGAGCGGGGCTGATGCAAGCGACGGCTCCAGCATCGCTCCGCCGACGATCGTCTCGGAGGCCGGGTTCAGGTCGTCGAAGAGCTCGCCGGCCGAGCCGGGGAACGGTGACGAGAACAGGTGGTCGTAGAGGCGGACCTCGGCCGGGACCGCATGAGCCGCCGACACCCAGTGGAGCGTGCCCTTCGGCCGCCGACCGTCGGGCGAGTCGCCACCTCGGGTCAAGGGGTCGTATGAGCAGCGCAGCTCGATGACAGTGCCCGCCGCGTCCTTCACGACCTCGTCGCACGTCACGAACCAGGCGTTCCGTAGCCGGACCTCGCGCCCCGGCGTCAGCCGAAAGAACTTCGGCAGCGCCTCCTCCAGGAAGTCGTCGCGCTCGATCCAGAGCTCGCGGCCGAACTCCACCAGCCGCGTGCCGGCCGATGGATCCTCGGGGTTGTTGCCGACCTCCATCTGTTCGACGCGCCCCTCGGGCCAATTGGTGATGACCACCTTCAGCGGGTTCAGCACGCCGAACCGCCGCGGGGCCCGGCGGTTCAGGACGTCGCGCACCGCATGCTCCAACAGTTCGATCTCATGGGTGCTGTCTGCCTTCGATACGCCGATCTCAGCCGCGAAGTCGCGGATCCCCTCCGCGGGGAAGCCGCGCCGCCGGAGACCGGAGATCGTCGGCATCCGCGGGTCGTCCCAGCCGTGCACGTATCCCTCGTTCACCAGGCGCAGCAGGACGCGCTTCGACAGCACGGTGTGGGTGAGGTTGAGGCGCGCGAACTCGTACTGGTGGGGCACATGGGGTACGGGCAGATGCTCGATCAGCCAGTCGTACAGGGGCCGGTGGATCTCGAATTCGAGGGTGCAGATCGAGTGGGTCACGCCCTCGATCGCATCGGACTGGCCATGGGCGAAGTCGTACGTCGGATAGATGCACCACGCATCGCCGGTTCGCGGGTGGGCGGCGTGGACGATTCGGTAGAGGACGGGATCGCGGAGGTTGACGTTCGGCGAGGCCATGTCGATCTTCGCCCGGAGGACGCGGGCGCCGGTGGGAAACTCGCCGGCCCGCATCCGGCCGAACAGGTCGAGGTTCTCCGTAACCGGCCGATCCCGCCACGGCGAGCTGGTGCCCGGGCGCGGTCAGGGTCCCGCGCGTCTCCCGGATCGCGTCGGCCGACTGATCGTCGACGTAGGCCAGGCCCTGCTCGACGAGATGGACGGCCCAGGCGTACAGCTGCTCGAAGTAGTCGGAGGCGTGGTACAGGCCATCGCCCCAGTCGAAGCCGAGCCAGCGGACGTCGCGCTCGATCGCGTCGAGGTACTCCTGCTCCTCCTTGACCGGGTTCGTGTCGTCGAACCGGAGGTTGCAGCGGCCGTCGAACTCCGCTGCGATCCCGAAGTTCAGGCAGATCGACTTGGCGTGGCCGATGTGGAGGTAGCCGTTCGGCTCCGGAGGGAAGCGGGTGACCGGGAGCCGTGACCCGGCCGGCAGCCAGGTCGGCGGCCACGATCTCCCGGATGAAGTCGCGGCGCTCGGGCGCGGCGGAGTCGGATGGGGACTCGCTGGCCATGCGAAGCGCCTCCTTCGACGGGCGGGGAGGAGTCGCGACCCAAGGCGGACGGCGCACCACACTCCCGGGGAGTTGGCTGGCGCGCCAGGATTCGAACCTGGAACCCCCTGATCCAGAGTCAGGTGCTCTACCGTTGAGCCACGCGCCAGTGCCGGGCTGATCATACCGAACGCCCGCCAGTGCCCGGCATGACCCGATCGGGTGGGTCGCCCGGCGTGGGTCCGAGACGACGACCCGCGGTGGCCGCGCGGTTGCGATCGTTGCTATCCTCCGCGACGGTGAACCCCCAGACAGAGCGTGGGGCGGCAACCGTCAAGCCGCAGCGGGGATCCC
>CAVXEB010000001.1:0-462610 GCA_963760735.1 uncultured Chloroflexia bacterium | reverse complement strand
GCGCGTGACCCTCCTGGGTCGCACCGCGCGCGGCGACGGCCGGTCCGGGGACCGGCTCATGGCGTCGCGCCGTACTGGCGGTACCACCCGTCACCCGGCATCGCCGCAACCGTCACGGGGTTCGGCCGGGCATGCCACGGCGTGCCCTGCGCATCGACGAGGTCCACGAGACGCTCGAGGCGCCGGCGCCCCTCGGTCGTCAGCCACGCATCGCGTTCCTCCGGAGCCATCGTCGCGGCCGGCGCCCAGACGGACCTGCCGACCAGCACCCCGGACGCGCCGGCACGGCATGCGGCGGCCACCTGCCGCTCGAACATGGCGTCATCCACCCCGCCCGACAGGAGGACCCATGGCAGCCGACTGGCGACGTCCAGCTCCGCGCATGCCTCCGCCCACGCGGACGGATCGTCGACCGCCGGGTCGTACGGGAACTCGGCCTTGAGGATGTCCCCGCCGAGCGCCGTGAGGCGGCGTGCGGTCTCGATGACGCCACGGCGGCGCGCTTCGCCGGTCAGCTTGTCGCCGGACGCCGGATCGAACCCAAGGGGCTCGACGAAGAGCGGCAGGTCGGCGGCCCGGCAGGCCGCCGCCACCTCTGCCACGAGCCGCTCCTGGGCGTCGGCGTTCGCCGCCTCGTGGTGGTAGTACACGAGCAGCTTGGCGGCGGAGGCACCCAGGCGCTTCGCCTGCTCGACCGACCAGCCGGGCAGCACCCGGCTGACCCGTGCCATCGGCGGCCCCTCGTAGCCGGTGGCCTCGATCGCGACCAGAAGGCCCGCTCGGCCGGGTAGCGAGCCGTCCGCGATGCACTGGGCGGCGCCGATCTCCGGGTCGAGCAGGGATCCCGTCGCATACGGCGCGAGCGCCCGGATCACCGCGCGCTTGAACTCCACCATCTCGGCGTAGGTCACCGATCGTGGGGCGTCCGGCCGGAGCTCCCTGCGGAGGTTCTGGCGGTGATCGAGCGCCAGGACGGCGAAGGTCCCGCGCGGCGAGGCGCAGGCCTCCAGCCCGCGTCGCGTCCCGAGCAGGTAGGTTGCGGGTGCGCTGCGGAGCGCTCCGACCGTCATGGAACCCGGACGGCCTGGAGCGGCAGCTCGCCTTCGCCACGACGCGTCGCGACCTCGTCGGCCGGCGGTTTCGTCGGATGCGACGTCGGGCGCACCCGAGGGGCCGCCGTCGACCGCCGGACGATCACCTCGAACGGCAGCACCACCGACTCGCCGGCCGTGGTCCGCTCTCCCTCCAGGCGGTCGATGATCAACTCCGCGGCGCGCCGCCCGATGTCATAGGCCGGCTGCGCGGCCACGGTCAGGAATGGCTCATCGACCCATTCGACCGGGAGGTCGTCGAACGCCACCACCGAGATGTCGTCCGGGACCTTCAGGCCGAGCTCGCGCAGCGCACGCACGGCGCCGAACGCGATGAAGTTGTTGGCGGCGAAGATCGCCGTCGGAGGGTCGTCGGTTGCGGTCAGCACCTCCTGCGCCATCAGGTGGCCGTCCGCGACGTTCTTGTTGCCGAAGTTGAAGCTGCCGTAGCGGACGAGCGACTCGTCGAGGGCGAGGCCGGCCTCGCCGAGCGCACGGCGCACGCCGGCGACGCGATCGGCCGACGTCGAGATGCCTCGGCGGCCGGTCAGGACGGCGATCCGGCGATGGCCGAGCGCGACGAGGTGGCGCGCAAGCGCATGCGCACCCTCCTCGGAGTCGCAGCGCACGTTGTCCACGCGGCGCGGCGCGCGCCGGTCCAGCACCACGAACGGGATGCTGTGGGTGCGCAGCAGCCGAACGGACGCCGCGGCATTCTGAGCGGGGACCAGGAGGACGCCGTCCACCTGGCGCTCCACGAGCAGGCGCAGGTAGCGCGACTCCTCCTCGTCGGATTCGTCGGTGTTGCAGAACATCACGGCGAAGCCGCGGGCGCTCGCTGCATCCTCGACGCCGCGCGCGATCGTCGTGAAGAACGGGTTGGAGATGTCGGACAGGACGAGGGCCAGCATCTTCGTGCGCTTCGAGCGCAGTTGGCGCGCAAGAGCGTTCGGCACGTACCCGACCTCCGCGATCGCCAGCTCAACCCGCTGCCGCGTCGCCGCCCTGACGTACCCGGAGTTGTTCAGGACGCGGGAGACGGTCATGGCCGAGACGCCGGCACGGTCCGCCACCTCGCTGATCCGGCTCATCTTCGGGGTGACTCGGTTCGGCATCGGTGCCTCGCGCTGTGACCGGGGGCTGCCCGCGAAGCGGACAGCCCCGGAATACGGGCGGCTGGAACGAAGCTCGTCCTACTTGTAGAGGACCGCTTGGATCTCGGGGCTGTTGATGTTCGTCTTGTCGAACCAAGAGAAACCCGTGTCGATGTTCTTCGGGAGCGCCTTGCCGTTGATCGCGTCGATCGCGGCGTCGACGCACTTGGCGCCGATGCCGATCGGGTTCTGGGTGATCGCGCCGGCCTCGACGCCACTGTTGATGGCATCGAGCTGCTGCTGCCCGGAGTCGTAGCCGACGGCCACGATCTTGTTTTCGTTGCCGGTCTCCTTGAGCGCGTTGAGGATGCCCTTGATCGAGCCCTCGTTCGCGCCGAAGAAGCCCTTGAGGTCCGGGTTCGCGGTCATCATCGACTTCGCGATGTCGGCAGACTTCACCGGGTCGCCGGCGCCGTACTGGACGTCCACGACCTGGATGTTCGGGTGCTTGGCCTTCATCTGGTTGACGAAGCCGTCGCGCCGGGTGATGCCGGTCTGCGAGGTCTGGTCATGGACGATGACGGCAACCTTGCCCGCGTCGCCGATCAGGCCCGCGAGCTTGTCCGCCTCGACGCCCGCAGCGGCGATGTTGTCAGTTGCGACAGTGGTGACCGGGATGTCGCTGTCGACGCCCGAGTCGAAGCCGACGACGGGGATGTTGGCGGCCTTGGCCTGGTTCAGGAGATCGCCCGCGGCCTTGCTGTCGAGGGCCGCGAAGCACACGGCCGCGGGATTGCTGCTCAGAGCTGTCTGGAGCATGGTGAGCTGCTTGTCGACCTCGGACTCTGTCGCCGGGCCCTGGTACGTGGCTGTGACGCCCAGCTTGGAGGCCTCATCGAGGGCACCCTTCTTGACCGCCTGCCAGAACTGGTGCTGCTCGCCCTTCGAGATGATCGCGATGGTCTTGCCCTTGGCGGCGCCGGCGTCGGTCGGCGGTGTGTAGGCCGAGGCGGCGCCGGACGTGTTGCCGGACGCCGCGGGCGCGCTGGATGCACCCGCCGCAGCGGACGCCGCGGGCGCGCTGGATGCACCCGCCGCAGCGGATGTCGCCGGTGTCGTGGATGCGGTGCCCGAGCAGGCGGCTGCCGCGATCGCGACAGTGGCCGTCAAACCCAGGATGCGTACGAGTTTCATGTGCTCCTCCATTCGAGAACTGCTTTGACCGGTCTGCCAGACACGCAACGCGGGTCCGACCTCAGGTCCACGATGAGCGCGCGCGTCCTTCCCATTCGGGTCAGGCCTGCGCGCGGCGGCGAAGGATGTCGAGCCAGACGGCGCCGATGACGACGAGGCCCGTGATCACCGACTTCCATTGGTCGGGAACGCCCGCGACGGACAGGCCGATACGCAGGGTGCTGATGAGGAAGGCGCCGATGACCGTCCCGACGATGCTGCCCTCGCCGCCGGCAAGGGACGTGCCGCCGATGACGGCCGCAGCGATCGCATCAAGCTCGTAGCCCACGCCGAGGCCCGGCTGCGCCGAGTTCATGCGTGAGGCGATGATGATGCCGGCGAGGCCGACGAAGAGGCCCTCCACCGCGTACACGGTGATCTTCCAGCGGTCGACGTTGACGCCGGAGATACGCGTCGCCTCCTCGTTGGAGCCGAGCGCGAAGGTGTAGCGCCCGAAGGCCGTCTTGTTGAGCAGTACCCAGGCGATCGCGGCGGCGCCCAGCATGACCCACACGATGTTGGGAATGCCGAACACGGACTTGCTCATGAAGAAGATCTGGAACTGTGGCTGCGCCGCGTCGAAGTAGATCGGGTGCACGTTCGAGATCACCTGGGCCAGGCCGAGGGTGACGTAGAGCATCCCCAGCGTCGCGATGAATGGCGGCAGCTTGGCCTTTGCGACGAGGGTGCCGTTGACGATGCCGACCGCGGCTCCGGCCGCGAATGCGGCGAGAAGACCGAGCGGCAGCGGCAAGCCGAGGGTGACCGAGACAAGGCCCGCGACGACGGAGCAGAAGGTCATGGCAGTGCCGACCGACAGGTCGATGCCGCCGGTGATGATCACCAGGGTGACGCCGACCGCGAGCACACCGTTGACCGACGTCGCGGTCAGGATGTCGATGTAGTTGGCCGTGCTCGCGAAGTGGGGCACGACGATCGAGAAGAAGACGAGCAGGATCAACAGGGCGCCGAGAGCGAGCAGCCGCTGGACCGACTCGCCGGTCATGAGCGCCCGAACGCGCGAAGGTGCGGCGGCGGGGGCTTGCATCAGATCGCTCCCACAGGGGTGACCGAGTCGGTCCGGGGGTTCATGCGGCGGCCACGGGATCGCGCTGTGTCGCGAGGGTCATGATCCGCTCCTGCGTCGCCTCGGCAGACGCCAGCTCGCCGGTGATGCGTCCCTCGCACATGACGAGGATGCGGTGGCTCATGCGCAAGATCTCCGGAAGCTCGGAGCTGATCATGATCACTGCCTTGCCCTGTCGAGCGAGGTCGTTCAGCAGCTTGTAGATCTCGCTCTTCGCGCCGACGTCGATGCCGCGTGTCGGCTCGTCGAAGATCAGGATGTCTGTGTCGGCGATCAGCCATTTCGCGATGACCACCTTCTGCTGATTGCCACCGGACAGGTTCTTCACCCGCTGGGTGACTCGCGGGGTCTTGATCGCCAGCGTGTCGACGAGCTCGACGGCCTTCCGCCGGGTGGCTGCGGTGTTCACCCAGCCGAACCGATTGGTGAACTGTCCGAGGGACGCCAGGACGGAATTCACCTCGACGTCCATGCCGAGCGCGAGCCCGTACCGTTTGCGGTCCTCGGAGAGGTAGGCGATCCCATGCCTGACGGCATCGGTCGGCGTCCGGATGGTGACCGGCTCGCCCTTGATGAGGATCTCGCCGGATTCCGGCACGTCCGCCGCGAAGATCGCGCGGACCACCTCGGAGCGGCCAGCGCCGACGAGACCCGCGATCCCAAGGATCTCGCCCCGGTGGAGCTGGAAGCTGATGTCACGCACCTGCCGCCCACGATTGAGGTGACGAACCTCGAGCATCACCGTCGGATCGGGCTTCTCGGGCACCTCCGGCGTCGCCTCAAAGACGGTTCGGCCGACCATCATGCTGATGATCTCCTGGGTCGAGGCCTCGGTCGTGTTGACCGTCTTGATGTAGCGCCCATCGCGCATGACGGTGACTCGGTCGGTGATCTGCTTGAGCTCCTCGAGCCGGTGCGAGATATGAACGATCCCGTGGCCTCGCTCACGGAGGTGCCGGGTGATCCGGAAGAGCTCATCGATCTCGGTGTCCGTGAGTGCTGCAGTGGGCTCATCCATGACGAGGACGTCCGAGTCATAGGAAAGGGCTTTCGCGATCTCGACCATCTGCTGCTGTGCCACGGCAAGTCGGGATACACGCGTGCGCGGATCCAGCTGCATGTGGAGATCCTCGAACAGCTGCGCGCAGTTCCGGTTGAGAGCCTTCTCGTCGAGCAGGATTCCTCGTCGCGGCTCCCGGCCGATGTAGACATTCTGGGCCACCGTCAGGTGCCCCATGAGGTTCAGCTCCTGATGGATGACGCTGATCCCGAGGTCCTGGGCCGCCCGGGGGGAGGTGATCTCCTGTTCCTCTCCGCGGATTCGGATCACGCCCGCATCGCGGCGATAGATCCCGGCAAGGATCTTCATCAACGTGGACTTCCCCGCGCCGTTCTCCCCGACGAGACCGTGTACCTCGCCTGGGCGCAGATCGAACTGCGCATTCTCGAGCGCCCGGACCCCGGGAAAGCTCTTGGCGATATCGACCATCTCGACCAGGAGTTCATCCACGTCGAGCATCTCCCATCAGGAAGGACACAGTCGGTGCGAGTCGCTTGGGGGGCGTGACGGACGGAGTGCTGTTATCGATAACGCAGTTACCGATAACATATTGTCCCTGCACACCGTACGCCACCTGTCAAGCAGTCGTCCGAGCGCGGTTCGGGCTCGATCCGGTGGTGGGCGGTCTACTTCACCTTCCACACCAAGGCCGAGTTGCTCATCGCAGCGCTCACCATCGCGGGCGGTGGCCCGGGTGCAGCCGACGACGTCGTCGCTCGAGACTGGATGGCGGAGGTCGTCGACGCGCCGGATGGGCCGCGTCGGCTCGCGCTGATCGTCGAGCACGGCAACGCGATCCATCGACGCGTTGGACCCTTGCTGCCCGCCGTTCATTCCGCGGCGAGCGTCGATCCGGACGTGGCCCTCGCCTGGCAAGGCCTCGTCGATCGGGGCCGGCACGGGATGCGTCGCGTCGTGGACGAGGTGTTCGAGCGACGCGGGGAGCTGCGGGTCGGGCTGGATCCGGAGCTTGCGCTCGACCTGTTGTCTGCCCTCCATGGCGCCGAGGTCTTCGTCGCCTTCACCGTCGAATGCGGTTGGACCGTCGAACGCTTCAAAGCGTGGCAGTTCGTGACGCTCGCTCGAGCGATCCTTCCCGCGGCGGACGCCGACGCTGGGTGCGCACCTGGGTCGGTCTCCGTGGCCGACCTTCGTTCGCACCGGAGGTCGCCTTCTTCCGCTAGCCCGCGGACTGTTCCTCTCGGAGCTGTCGCTCGACGATGAGGTAGGTTTGGTCGGGGCGAGAGGGATAGCCCCGCGACCAGCGGCCTTCCGATCACGATGCGGCCGGCCGAGCCTCCGGAGCCCTTCGACCGGTTACGCAGCGCATGACGCGCCGGCCTCGCCAACCCGGTGCGCCCGTGCACCGCACGTTGCGGAAGACCAGCTGGACGCGTGCGAAACCGCGATACACACTCCACGCACGACAGGGTGGCTGCACTCCTCGGGGGATGAGTCCACCAGCGCGGCGTTCCGATCCGGTCGCCAAGACCGTCGCGCTGGGCCAATGGCGAGACCGACCCTGCTCCATCCGCGCGAATGTGCGGATGGAGTCGCGTGCCCCTGCGAGTGGGCGAGAGAGGGTCAGTGCTCATGGAGAAGCCAATTCGCCTCAGGATTCTGGGATCCCTCGCCGTTGCGGCAGCGCTCGCGCTCCCGACTGGGTCGGCGATGGCCGCTGCGCCGGGCCCGATGCCGTACACGTGCACCGGCGGTGATTTCGCCTCGGGGACCTTCACCAGCATCCCGTCGGGAAACTACGCCAGCATCACGGTCACGGGTGTGTGCAACATCGAGCCCGATGCAGTGATCAACGTCGTGGGCAACCTCAACCTCGCCGCCGGCGCGGTGCTCGACGGCCAGAGCGCACCGTTCACGCTGACGGTGGGCCACAACGTCACCGCCGCTCCGGGCTCGCTCCTCGGCATGGGCTGCCAGCCGACAAACACCATTGGCCTGTTCGCGGGAGTGCCGTGCGCCGCTGACCCGACCGGGCACACCACCATCACCGTGCACGGGAACATCACGGCCACCGACGCGAACACCGTCCTGCTGAGGAAGCTGACGGTCAACGGGAACGTCACGCTGACCGGAGGAGGCGGTGCGATCCCCTGGTCGATCAAGGGCAACACGATCGGCGGAAACCTCACGATCAGCGACGTGACGGCCGAATGGCTCGGCGTGCAGTTCAACTGGATCGCCCGTAACGCGACGCTGACCAATATCACGGTGCTCGACGTGGAACATCCGGGCGGGAAGGTCGCCGTCGTGGAGAACCACGTTGGGAACAACCTCAACTGCACGGGACTCACCCCCGGCGTATCCCCAGGTTTCATCCCGGGCGAGGTCAATCACGTCGGTCACAAGGCAACCGGCCAGTGCGCGGCCCTGGTCTGACCTTCGTTTCGCACGCGGTGTGCGTCCGCCACCCCCTGGGCTCCCAGCGGGTGGCGGACGGGCGCTGCAACAAGTCGGCACCGTCAAGTCTTGAAGCACCCCCGCGCAGACGCTAGGCCACCGGCGCGCGGCGCCGTAGCGTCCGCTCATGCCGCGATGGGACTGTTGTCGGGACCTGATGACCGCAATCAGCGGTGGCCCAAACGGCCGAATAGCAATTGCCGACCACGGCGCGCACCCTTGGGGGCATGACGGCGCGAGGCGTGGCTGCCGCTCATCGACCGGTACGAGGTGAGCGTGGAGCAGCGGGGGACCAAAGCGCCCCCGGACGGACTCCGGCCCCCATCAGCAACGCAACGTCCTCAACTGGTATCTCGAGGTCGGCTGACGCTAGTCCCCTGCCCGCTGGGCGCTGTGGCGTGAACGCATGGGAGGCGCGGTCGGGAGTCGGACACGATCCGCGCCGACATCGAGCAGGAGCTCGACCGATGATGTCGTCGTCACATCCTCGAACGCGCCGCCACTACAGTACGGGTCGTGGAGCGGTATGAGATCGCCGAGGCAGCCGAGCGTAGCGGAGTCGGCGTCGATGAGCTGCGCCGGCTGGTGGAGCTGGGCATCCTGGTGCCGGACGCGGACGGCCGGTTCACACCGGGCGACGTTCGTCGTGTCGGAATGGTCCACGGCATCGTCCTCTCGGGCATCCCGCTGGACGGCCTGGGCGCCGCCATCCGAAACGGCCAGATCTCGCTCGACTTCCTCGACACGCCCGCATTCGAGCGATTCTCGGCCCTCAGTGGCGGCGTCACGTTCGCCCAGCTGGCCGAGCAGACTGGCGTGCCGGTCAATCTGCTGACGCCGATCCGCGAGGCCGCCGGCTCCAGCCAGCCACTGCCCGAAGATCGCGTCCGTGACGGCGAGCTCCCGTACGCCGAGTTCATCGCTGCCCAGGTCGGGCTGGGGTTCAATCCAATTGCCATCATGCAGCTGCTTCGTGTCTCGGGCGACAGCCTCCGCCGCATGGCAGAGATGGAGTCGGCCTGGTGGCAGTCCGAGGTCATCGCGCCCGCGATGGCGGCGGGCAAGCGGCCGGACGAGATCCTCGGGGCGGACTTCGGCGATCGACTGAGCTTCCTGGCCGAGCGGGGCATCGTCGAGCTCTACCGTCTCCGGCAGGCGCAGGCATGGACGGCCAACATCATCACGGCCCTGGAGATGCAGCTGGCCGTGGCAGGGTTGCACAGCCGCCTCGAGCACCCTCCGGCGATGTGCTTCCTCGACATCACCGGCTACACCCGGCTCACCCACGAACACGGGGATGCGGCGGCGGCCGATCTGGCGGGCCAACTGGCCAGGCTGGTGGAGCGCACGTCGATCAGCAACGGCGGCCGTCCCGTCAAGTGGCTCGGCGATGGGGTGATGTTCTTCTTCAAGGACCCGGGTCCAGGGGTGGTCGCTGCCCTCGAGATGGTCGCGGGCGTGGCCGCCGCCGGGCTGCCCCCGGCGCACGTCGGTCTGCACGCCGGTCCTGTGATCTTCCAGGAGGGCGACTACTACGGGCAGACGGTGAACGTCGCCTCGCGGATCGCCGAGTACGCCCGACCGGGCGAAGTGCTCGTCAGCCAGGAGGTGGTGGACGCCTCGGGCGGCGTGGAGGTCGCCTTCCGTGGGATCGGCCCGGTCGAGCTCAAGGGCGTTGGTGGCGCCATGCCCCTGCACTCTGCCTCGCGGTCCGGTTGAGCCGGGGTCGGCTGCCCGCTGACGGATTGGTGCGCAGCCCCGGCAGCGGCGTGCACGCCCGTTCTTCGGGGAAGCTGCGGGGTACTGGCGCCCCCGGACGGACTCCGGGGCACGCGAAGCAAAGCCCAAGATCCGCTCGAATGGTACGCGGCCCCGTAGCAGGGCCGATCACGGGCCGCCCGGGATGTACAGCTCCGAGGCTTCTGGCCCTACCACGAGGACCCGGCCATCAAGCAGCAGCGTGGCGTCACCGCCGTGCTCTGGGGAGGCGGCCGCTGTCCAGGTCCCGCTGTCGGGGTCGTACAACCGGAAGCCGTCTGGACCCGGTAGCAGCACCCTGCCATCGGAAAGCAGCGTGGCCCCTGTTGTACTGACCCGGGGGAACTCCTCCACGACGGTCCAGGTCCCGCTGGCCGGGTCGTACAGCTCGGCGGAGATCGGCCCATTGAACTGCCCGCCCAATACGAGCACGTTGCCGTTGCCCAGGAGCGTGGCCGAGACACCCATGTACGACTCGTGCATGTCCGCGCCCGCGGACCAGGTCCCCGTGGCCGGATCGTACAGCTCGACCGGGTGCCGGAGATGGTCGCCTTTCACCACGAGCACGTTGCCGTCGGGAAGCAGGACGGCCGCGTGCTGGGCCGGCGGTTCGATCATCTTCCCCGTGGCGGTCCAGGTCCCGCTGTCGGGGTCGTAGAGTTCGGCGCCGTAGCGACCCGTCACCAGCACCCTGCCGTCGCGCAACAGCGTGCCCTCGGCGTTGCCACCGCGGTCCGCGACCATGTTCCCGGTCGCGGACCAGGTTCCGCTGGCCGGGTCGTACACCTCGGCGGTCCGGGTCCTGCCGTCGCCCACGTCGGCGAGGTCGATATCACCCACAAGCACCCTGCCGTCTCGCAGCAGCGTGGCCGGGAAGCCAGCGTGGGGCTTGACCATGTTCCCGGTGGCGGACCAGGTCCCACTCTCCGGGTCGTACAGCTCCGCGGAGGTGATGGCATCGTCGGGCTCAAGGCCCATGTAGCCGCCTGCCGCGAGCACCCTGCCGTCGAGGAGCCGCACCGTGGTGTAGCCGGACCGCGGCGTGCCCATCGTCCCCGTCGCGATCCATGTGCCTGCCCTCGGCGAAGCGACGGACTGGCTCGGAGTCTCGCTCGGGGTCTGGCTTGGAGCCACAGCCGCCGGAACACTCGGGCTGGCATCCGAACCCGACGTGGGACTCGGACCGCCGACCACAGCGGGTCTGCCACGCGGGACCACAAGGATCCCGACGCCGACCACGAGCACCCCGATGACCGCAGCCGCCGCTACAGGCCAACGGTTGGTCCATGGCATGCCCGTGAACCTCCGTGGCATCCGCACGGACCGCGGCTGCCCGCTTGCCATCGCGGCAGAGGCGATCGTGGCCGGCTCGAACCCCGCGACGCTCATGTCGGCGTCGGACCGAAGGGCGGACGCGAGACTCCGCTCGAACTGGTCAAAGTCAGCCATGGTCGAGTTCTCCACGAAGCCGAAGCAGCAGGCGCGAGAGGCGGCCTCTGGCGCCGGACGAAGACATTCCGAGGGCACGCCCGATCTCGTCGGAGCTGAGCTCGGCCACGTAGCGCAGGGCGATCAAGGCCCGGTCGGTCGGATCGAGGGAGGCCAGGACGCGTCGCAGATCGGCGTTGGCGATCCCGGCAGCGAGCGGATCCGAGCGGAGGTCCGGCACTTTCTCGAGCTCGACATCGGCGACGGAGATCTCGTGGACCGTCGGCCGGCGCGACCGCATGGTTCGGCGGGCCTCATTCGCGGCGACGGCGACGAGCCAGCTTCGGATCTTCGTCGGGTCCTTGACGTCGCCCATCCGACGCCACGCGATCGCCCACGCCGCCTGAGCCGAGTCCTCCGCCAGGGCGCGGTCTCGGCAGATGACGTACGCGACACTCAGCAGATCGTGATGATGACGCGCCACGAGCTCCGTGAATGCCGCCTCGTCACCCAGCGCGGCCGCTCGCACGAGCTCACCGGCCTGGATCTCCATCGCGCCCACCATGTCATAGAGATACCGCCGGAAGCCCTAGTGATTCAGGCGGCGTCCGACATGATCGGGAGGTGGAGGCGACGGGGATGGTGATCGTGGCGAGGCGCGATGACCATTGCCGGCTCGGGTCTCGCAGATAGCCTTGACAACCCTCGCCGGGTTTCCGGCTTGACTGGTGAGAGAACCCGCCGACGGTCGAAGGTTGGGTCGAAAGCGCCCCCGGACGGATTCGGGGGCGCGGAAAGCAAAGAGCCTGATCCGCTCGAATGGTATGCGGTGCCGTAGCGGCTCGACATCTTGTCGACGCCAAAGGGCGGGATGCCAACGCGGCGCGCCTGGGCGAAACGGCATCCCCGCAGTCGAGTGGTGAGCCCGACCGATCGCTGGGGCAGGACGGTGAACGCTCGATCAGTGCCCCAGTCCCACCGGGTCGAGGTACCCGTCCGGCACACCCTCGATCAGAGCGGCGGCCTTGGGCACCGACGACGGCATGCCGAGGACATGATCCAGGAAGCCCCGAACGACCGTGGCCGTCGAGGTCGGGCCGTTCCGGCCGATGGGTCCGTAGCACTCGGCGCCGATGGGCGTGTCGGCCGGCTGAGTCTCGGTCGCGAGCAGAACGATCGGGAGATCGGTGAAGTCGCAATGGGCGGTCCGATGTAGTCCGACCGTCACGGCACTCGCCGACGCACGCAGGACCTGCATCGTCTCCGGGTCGAACTCGCCACCCAGCTCCGCCGCCACGAGCAATGCTGGAACCGTGACCGGCTTCACCCCGAGGATCCCAAGCGTGCCATCCAGGTCGAAGACCGCGGCGACCGCGGGATCACCGGCGACCCTGAACGCCACGGGACCGCCGAACGAGTGCCCGCCAACGGCAACGCGGCTTGGATCGATCGAGCCGACCAGCGTGGCCAGCGCCGGATCGGACAGGGACGCAAGCAAAGCACGAACGGCCGCGAGTCGCGCCGCGCCGCGAACGGCGATCTGCGCGTCCCCGGCCGGGGGAACCTCGGACCCCTGAGGCGGGTCTATCGTGAACACAACGTAACCGTGGCTCGCGAGGTCCGAGGCCAGGACCGTCAACGAGTTCGCGGGCAGGAACCACCCAGGCAGCAGCAGGACGGCCGGTCGCGGATCCGCAGACGGCGCCGGCGTCGCAGCCGTCGCCGCCCGTGTCGCCAGGCGGGCAAGCTGCTCAGCGTCATGGTGAGTGAACCGCGCTCCAAAGTCGGCCCACTGCTGGTCCGTGGCGTAGGCAGCGCCCTCCGCGCCGGATCCGGCATGAGCCGGATACCAGGCCCTGACCCCGAAGCCGCCCACGACCGCGTCGAGGTCGCGGACACCGACGGCTTGATCGCCGCTCAGCTCGGGGAGCAGCGCGGCCGAACTCGGCGTCGTGCTGGGGCTGCGCGGTTCGACGCTGGGCGGGCTGGCGACGGCCGGGACGGCGACGGCCGGGACGGCAGGCTGAGGGGCGGTCCCGCATGCGCCGACCAGCAACGCGGCGGCCATGACGGCCGACCGGACCGACAGGGTGGAACGCATTGAGACTCCTCACGCTCGGCCCGGGTGGGCTCTCGCAACTGGCCCGTCGCGGACGGGCGACCAAGATGTCGATCGCGTCAGCGCGCCGTCGGACGGGCCAGTCTACGTCTCGACCCGCGGAATGGATAGGGCGAGTCGAGCGACTGCCCCTCGGCGGGGAGCGACCGACCGCCGGGCCTTCGGCCCGCGTGGGGGTACTGGCGCCCCCGGACGGACTCGAACCGCCGACGCAGGCCTTAGGACGGCCTCGCTCTGTCCACTGAGCTACGGGGGCGCGGACTCCATCGTAACCCGCCGTTCCGGGTCCGCCGAAGTTGTCAGGCGGCCACGGGCTGGCCGTTCGTCACGCTCAGCGGCTCGATCCGTCGCCGGTCGCGCTCAGGCGGCCGAGCGTTCGCTGTCGGGCGCTCCCCGGGAGGCCGGACGACGGGAACGTCGTGACGAAGGTCCGGCCGGAGGCCGGATGACAGAAACGGCTGGCGCGGAGCCGGACGAGGCGACGGGCCCTAGCCGATCCCGATCCGGTTGATCCCGATCATCCGGTGGTAGTGCGACACGTAGGTCTCGTGGTGGATGATCCGGCCGTTCGCGTCCCGGACGGTCCTCGTCACGACGACGTCCTTGCCGTCGACCGGCCACTCGGTCCGCTCGCTCGTGCCCCGGCGAAGCGAGGCCGTCCTGACGGACGTGTCGAAGCCCTTCACCACGTTGGACACGCTCGGCCGGCTCAGGGACACCGTCCGCCCGTTCGGCACCGACCAGATCTCGAACCGGGTGACACCGGGTGAGGCGAAGCCGCGGATCAGGATCGCGTTCGGGGTGTCGTTCCGGAAACGCATCGTCTGCGACTGCGACACCGTCGCGTCGAGGCCGAGCGGGTAGCGGGTGATGTAGTACCAGTGCGGCTGGCGGGCGTCGATCTCCAGGCCGGACCGGAGAGCGGCGTTGAACAGCGTCGTCGAGGCGGCACAGATCCCGCCGGCGAGCGCCTTGCCCTCGACGGAATGGCCGCCGACGATCGCCCCGCCCAGCCGATAGCCGGTCCGGAAGCTGACCTCGCCCAGCGCCGCCCAGAAGTCGAACACCTGGCCCGGCTGGACCAGCGTGCCGTTCAGGCGCCGGGTCGGGACGGTGATGTTCGCGCCCATCCCGTTGTGCGGCGCCACCTGGTAGAACGTCGACCAACTGCCGATCTTGACCATCAACGGCGCCGTCTTCGCCACGTCGGCTGTGGTCTTCGACGGCAGGACGGCGGCCATCGCCACCTTGACCGTGTCGGCCTTCGCGCCGGTGGCCCGCGCGTTCAGCGCGTCGACGATCCGGTCCGACATCGCCTTGACATCCAGCTTCCGACCGGCCTTGTCGGCCATCGCGCCGACGATCCGGCCGCGCCGGTCGCGGAGGAACGCCGCGTTCACGACCGGACGGGCCACGCGCTTCGAGATCGTCGAGAACGCCTTCGGGATCTGGGTGCGATCGATGACCGGCGCGTAGACGCCATCGACCCAGGCGAAGTCGATCCACGACCGGATGCGACCGCCGTAGACGGTCCACTTCTTCGAGCCGTTCGTCAGGACGAGGTTGCGGACCATCGACTGCGCTGCCGCCCGCACCTGATCGGCCTCGGCGGTCGTCAGGTTCGGCTCGATCCGACCGACTGGCGCGGTCACCGTGGCGCCGGCGACGATCGCCGGGTCGCGCATCGCCCCGTCGACGGCCGTGATCGCAGCCGCTCCGTCGACCTGTTGACCGTCGACGGAGGGGATCGTCACGAAGCCGTTCGCGGTCCGCGTGGCGGACGCGTCGACGGGCTGGAGCGCCATCCGGTCGACGAACCGCGACACGGCAGCGGCGGCGCGATCGTGGTCGTACGTCAAGGCGAGCGGAATCGACGTGGGCTCGAGGCGGAGCCTGATGGCCGCGATCGTCTCGTCGAGCCAGGTGCCGCCGCGGCCCTGCGCGCCCGCCCAGGCAAGCATGGCGTCGATGTCCGCGCCGCGCCCGACCTCCGCGAACGGGATCGTCGTCGACCCGACATCGGTCTTCACCGTCAGGCCGCCCTCGGCGAGTGCGCCGTAGCGCGCCACGAGCGCGGAACGCGCGTCGTCGGCCGTCAGGCCGCCGAGATCGACGCCCGCGGCGGAGATGCCGGGCAGGATCCGCCCGGCCAGGCTCTCGTGGAACGCGACGAGGCCGCCGACCACGGCACCGATGCCGAGGACCGCGGCGAACACGAACGCGAGGAACCGGCGGCCGGGGCGCACGATGTGGAGCCCACGTCGCTGTTCCAGGACCTCCTCGGAGACGGCCATTCGCCTCCCGCCCTTGCAACGACCGACGGGCCGATCCCGTCGAAGGACCCGCATCATCGGCGGCGGAGGGCGCGCCGTCCAGTCCCAGAGCGCATGGGTATTTCGGACCAGTCCGGTGCAGTTCCGGGTACTCGAACCGTTGCGAACGAAGGAGCCAGGGTTCGACCCTAGAATGCAGGCGCGATGACGGCCACTCCCCTCCCCGAGCTGATTCTCTACACCCGCGCCGGCTGCGAGCCCTGCGGAGAGACGCGCGCCTTCGTCCAGGCCCTGCTGGAGGACCGTGCCGCGCGCGGGATGCGGGTCGCCGCCCTGCGCGAGCGTGACCTCGCGAGCGATCCGGTTCTGGACCGGGAGCTGCGTGGCGTCGTGCCCGTCCTCGAGCTGGGTGGACGCCGGATGGAGCTCGCGACGTCGCCATCGAAGATCCGGCGATTCCTCGCGGACTCGCTCGAGGGTTCCCTCGCGTGACCGCCGACAACCTGACGATCCTCGTCGCGCTCGCCGCGGGCCTGATCAGCTTCCTGAGCCCGTGTGTCCTGCCACTCGTCCCGGCCTACCTCGGCCAGCTGACGGCGGTCGCGGTGGCGGGGTCCGCGGCCTCTGCCGACGGCGGACCGGCGAGGCCGGGCCGCTGGCTCGCCTTCCGGCACGCTCTGGCCTATGTCGCCGGGTTCGGCGCCGTGTTCACGGTCCTCGGGGTGACCGCGACCTTCGCCGCGGCCGGGCTCTCGCAGTGGATGCCCGTGCTGCGCCAGATCGGCGGGATCATCCTGATCCTGCTCGGGCTCAACCTGATGGGCGTCCTCCGGGTCCCGGTCCTCGACCGGACCTGGCGGCCGCTCGACGCCGGCGCGTCGGCCTCGGTCGCGACGTCCACCGGCACGATGTCGTTCGGCACGGGCAGCGCCCCGACGTTCGGGGACCGCCTCGGCGGCCGCCTCGTCAGCCAGCGCGGCGGCTGGCTCGCGTCCTTCGGGCTCGGCGCGATCTTCGCCATCGGCTGGACGCCGTGCATCGGGGTCATCCTCGGCGCGATCCTCACGATGGCGTCGACGAGCACGACGGTCGCCCAGGGGGCGATCCTCCTCGTCGCCTACACGCTCGGGCTCGGCCTGCCGTTCCTCGCGATCGCCCTTGTGCTCGATCGTGCCCCGTCGATTCTCCGGCCGCTCGTCCGCCACGGCCGGGCGGTGTCGTTCATCGGCGGTCTGCTTGTCGTCGTCATCGGCCTCGCGATGCTCTTCGATTGGCTGTCGCTCTTGCCGCGCTATTTCAACTTCGCCGGGGTCTGAGTGACCGACCGCCCGGAGTTCGTCCATCGGAAGGAGCGGCGAGGCCTGATCGGGCCGTTCGGCGGCCGGCAGCTGCTCGCCGGCGCGGTCATCGTCGCCCTCGTGGCGATCGTCCTCGTCGGGATCACGACGCCGCTCGGGACCACCGGCGGACCCGGACCGGGCAATCCCCAGCCGACCCAGTACGTGATCGGGCCGGCGGTCGCGAACGGCCTGAAGCCGGGCGAGGTACCGCCGGAGCTCACGATCGTCGGTCCCGACGGGCAGCCCGCTCCCCTCCTCGACCTCGACGGCAACCCCGTCCAGCTCGCGGCCCTTCGCGGCAAGGCCGTCTGGCTGAACTTCTGGGCCTCGTGGTGCCCGCCGTGCCAGTTCGAGACGCCGGTCCTGCGTGACATCCACGACGCGTACGGGGATCAGGGGCTCGAGGTCGTGGGAGTGAGCGTCCGCGAGTCGAGCGCGGACAACGTCCGGGCCTACGCGGAGAAGTACCAGCTGGGGTACACGATCGCGGCCGACGTGACCGGCGCCGTCTACGACGCCTATCGCCTGAACGGGATCCCGACGTCGTTCTTCATCGGCCCGGAGGGAGCGATCCACGCGATCGTCAACGGGCCGTTGAACGAGGCAGCCGCCCGGGCCCAGGTCGAGGCTCTGCTGGCGTCGGTCCCGGCCACGAGCGGGTCGCCCGGCGCGTCGCAGAGTGCGTCCTCGCCCGAGCCCACTCCGTCCTGACCGGGAATGTCGAGTCGCCGGCGATCCCTTCGTCGCCGTGGTGAAGCCGCCTGACCGAGGCGGCCCCAGGAGGACCGAGCCGTGCGCTTCATTCTGTTCACCTTCGTCGGCCCCGAGCGCCTCGCCGAGTGGGAGGCGATGACCGCCGCCGAGAAGTCGGCCGACATCGAGCGGCACAAGGCGTGGTTCGCGGAGCACGGCGCCGCCGGGCGGATCGTGGGCGGCGAGGAGCTCGGCGGCGCCGAGCACGCGAAGACCGTCCGGAAGCGCGGGATCAGCGACGGTCCGTTCATCGAGAGCAAGGAGCTGCTCGGCGGGTTCATCGTGGTCGAGGTCGACTCGGTGGAGACGGCGCTCGAGATGGCTCGAACCTGGCCCGGGATCGTCCACGACACCGATCGCGTCGAGGTCTGGCCGGCGGGCTCGTCCGAAGCCGAGGCTGATGCGCAGGCGCAGGCCGAGGCGGTCAGGGAATCACCGGGAGGCGGCTGAGCCGCTGCGATCGGGGGAGGTGACTGACGGACCGCCGAAGCGGAAGCAATGCCGGCTCCGCAGCCGTTCGACATCCCGCCGTCTGGTCTGCGCGTCCACCGGACTCAGTTCAAGTGTCCGGCGGTCCGTCTGTCTGCAAGCACCGTAGCCCCGCCGGCGGTCGGACTGACCTGCCGGAAGGCAGGAACTCGGAGAGCCATCTGTCCCGCGTCGCGTACGTCATTCGGCCAGTGGCACGCTCACAACGATCGGGCGGTGGAACCGAACGTGTTCCAACGGTCGGGGCGGACGCCGCCCAGGCCCTAAGCGGCGACTGCCGCCCGCGGAGTGGAACATTCGCCGTTCCGATCGTCGCCGCCATCCGCCGGGGCGCGCGGTCGCGACTCACCTGGGCGATCGATGGAACCGAGGGCGTTCCTGCCGGAACGGCTCAGGCGGGCTCCCACTTGTAGCGCTCGCGGGCGCGGATGAGCCGCCCGACCGGCCGCTGGACCTCATGCGACAGCACGATCGTCCAGCCTTCATCGGCGGCCCGGGCGAAGAGCGTCGCCTTGACCTCGACCGAGGTCAGCGGGAAGTCGTCGAACGCGGTGACCCAGCGCGGGTTGGCGCTCCACGGCCGCATGCAGAGATCGCCGAAGAACGCGAGCGGGGCGCTCCCCGGACTCCGCACGACGATCGCCTGATGGCCGGCCGAGTGGCCCCCGGTCGGGAGGACCGACACGCCAGGGAGAACCTCACGCTCGCCGTCGGCGCAGCCCTCCGCGCCCCAGTCGCGGACGAGCTCGAGCTCCGGCTGGACGTAGCTCGCGACGAGCCGCGGGTTGTCGCCGAGCGCGATGTCCCATTCCGCCCGCTGGGCGACGATCGTGGCCCTCGGGAAGGCCCTCGAGCCGTCGGCCGCAAGCAGCCCGCCGGCATGGTCGAAGTGGAGGTGGCTCATCGCCACGACGTCCACGGAACCCGGATCGAAGCCGGCGTCGTGGAGTGCCGGCACGATCCACGGACCCTCGTAGCCGCGCATGCGGCGGGTCTTGTCGTCGACGCGCTCGCCGATCCCCGTCTCGATCAGGACCCGGCCGGCCGGCGTCTCGACGAGGAGGCAGTTCAGCGCCTGGAGCAGGCGGTTCTCGGGGTCGATCTCGTCGGCGACCCAGCGATCCCAGAGGATCCGCGGCACCGGTCCGAACAGGGCTCCGGCGTCGGACCGGAAGGTCCCCGCCTGGACGAGCGCGACGGTCGTGCCGCCGCCGAGGTCGCGCCGCCAGTCGACGGCGTCGTTCAGCCCCGTGACCCGTTCTCCTCGGGCTTGACCGCCGCGCCGAAGTCGCGATGGAAGGCCGAGGCCGTCGGCTCCGACTGGCCCTGGTACTTCGACCCGAGCTCGGGCGAGCCGTACGGCCGGTCGACCGGCGAGCTCATCCGGAAGAACGAGATCTGGCCGATCTTCATCCCGAAATAGAGGGCGATCGGCAGGTTCGCGACGTTCGACAGCTCCAGCGTGAGGTTGCCCTTCCAGCCCGGGTCGACGTACCCGGCAGTCGAATGGATGAGCAGGCCGAGCCTCCCCAGGGAGCTGTTGTGCGTCGGGATGAACGAGCGGGAGGCAAGGAAGACCCCACGTGGCGAGGCGACCTGGATGCACCTGACCGGAACCGACGCGACCTCGCGGACGACATCGATCGACCGGAAGCGATGGAAGCGGGCAGTCGCTGGCTTCTGTCGGGCGAGCTTCCGCGTCAGCCTGAATACGGGCCTGTCGGGCGTGAACTTCACGCGGTACTTCGGACCCTTGTCGACGCCGGCCAATGTTGCCCGGCCTTCAGTCTTGATCGGTCGGAACCCGAGGCTGGCTGCGAGTTCAACCACAGCGTCCGCGAGACGCTCATTGATGCTGGTGAATTCGCATCGGCCCGCCACGTCGTCGACGTAGCCATCAGTGTCCATCAAACCCTGCAGCAGCGCGAGACGCTGTCCAACGCTCGCCTCCAGGTACGGCCTGGGGACGTATTTGCCGTCCCGGAGACCGAGGTCGCGCAGCTTGCTCGACAGCGTGCCGTTTCGAGCGTACCGACCCGTCGCGGCGTCCCGAGTCCGTCCGGTCGCGCCGATGCTGTACAGGTGCGGAGCGTAGCGCAGCCGCCGGACCGGATAGCCGTCACCGCTGATCTGCTCGAGGATCTCGTCATCGACGGACGTGATCGCGGCGGCTGTCGTCGTCCCATCGCCGAGCCATGCGCCGAGCGTGTACGGCTCGATCGGAAGGTCAAGTCGCGGCGGATATTGCGCCGGCGCAGCGAGCGGGACCTGGTGGTTCAGCTCGCCGTTGACTCGGACAGATCTTGCGATTTCGTCCGTGGTGCGGACCTCGAGCATGGACCGTCCTTTCGTCCGGCCGTACTTGTCGCTCGTCACCCACTGGTGGTCCGCGTCCGCCACGATCTTCGTGCCATCCGAGAACGTCACCTCTCGGCACGGTCGATCGAGCATCGCTGGCGTGACCGCCACGACGGACGTCGGGGCGCCCGTCTCGTCGAAGACCGGGTCACCCGGCTCCAGCTCACCCATCGTTCGCCAGCCGAGCGGAGTCGGGATTGGCGTGTCGAGGGCCAGGGCTTTCCCCTCGAGCCTCGCGACAAGGTCGTTCGGCAGCTCGACCCACTCGAGGGTCTGCCCGAGGACGAACTCGCCCGGGTGGAGGATGAACGGCTCGTCGTCCGCCACTCGCAGCAGCTCCGTCAGGTCGGGCTGCGGCGAGCGAACGTCGATGAAGGCGTAGCGGTTGTTCCGGAAGACTCGGAACGATCGGTCGAGGTGGAGGTCGACCGATGACGGCTGGAGATCGCCCGGGTCGTACGGGCGGATCGCGATGTCCTCGGCGTCGAGGGCGGCCCGGATGTCGCGGTCGGAGAGGACGCTCATCTCGGTTGGTCGATCAGCGACCGTGCTTGCCGGCCCGGCGAAGGTCGAGCGGGATCGTGTCCCGCTCCGCGTAGAGCGAGTCGACCTCGCGCTTGAGCGCCTCGAGGTCGTCGAAGCTCTGGTAGACGCTCGCGAAGCGGATGTAGGCGATCTGGTCGAGCTCGCGGAGCTTGTCCTGGGCGAGCGTTCCGACCCCCGACGAGTCGACCTCGGTGGCGCCCTGCGAGCGGAGCTCGGCCTCGATCTCGTCGGCAGCGCGCTCTGCGGCATCGTCCGGCACCGGTCGCCGGGTCAGCGCCTTGCGCAGTCCCGAGGCGAGCTTCTCCCGGTCGAACTCCTGGCGGCTGCCGTCGCGCTTGACGATGACGAGCCGGGCGGCCTCGACCCGCTCGTAGGTCGTGAACCTGGTCGTGCAGCCGGTGCACTCGCGGCGGCGGCGGATCGTCGCCGAATCGTCGAGGTCACGTGAGTCGACGACCCGGGTCTCACGGGCTCCGCAATGTGGACAGCGCATCGAGGCTCCTGCAGGTCGCACCACAACCGCTTGTGGTGTCCGCCCATGATACCACTAGATAGCGGGTCTTCGAGGGGTCGAGGGCGCCGGGACGGCGCGCTGGGACGGCGCGCCGGACGGGCCCTGGGAGTCAGGCATTCCGGCGCTGGAAGCCGCCGGCCTCGTCGCCGATCCCGATGTTCCGGGCGAGGTCGGCCTGGTGGGCGATCGCCTCACGGGCGTGGAGGACGTTGAGGTAGCCACGCTTGATCGATGTCTGTGCCTCGATCTCCCGTCCGCCGGCCCGCGCCGATGCCTGGATCGACCGTCCGTGCTCGATCATCTCGAGCGCCCGGCCGGCCCGCTCGAGCTCGGCGACGATCTCGTCGAGCATCGGCCGGCCGTCCGCGGGCGGATGGAGCGCCCGGGTCTCGTCGGCGTACTTGCCGACCGCATCGAGCGATGCAGTGATGTCGTCCCCGAGCGCCTCCGCGTCGAGCTGTCCGCGGCGCAGGCTGTCGACCCGGCTGCAGATCTCGCCGAGCGAGGTCTCGATCCGTCCGGCGAGATCGCCGACCTGCCGTCGGAACCGCTCGACGTCACGGGTCGCGGCGATGAACCGGCTGGCTCGGCGGAGCACGAGCACGAACAGGATCAGGAGAATGACGAACGCGATCAGCGGGAGGATGAGCAGTGGCTGCATCGCGTGGTTGTCCCGCTCCCCGCGCCGGTCTCAGCCGCCCCGGGCCCGGAGCGCTTCGAGCAGGGCGGGTGCGACCTCGAACAGGTCGCCGATCACGACGAGATCCGCGAACTCGGCGATCGGGGCGTCGGGGTCGCGGTTGACCGCGACGATCGTCTCGGCCGTCTGCATCCCGACCTTGTGCTGGATCGCCCCGGAGATCCCGAGCGCGAGGTACAGCGCCGGCTTCACGATCTTGCCCGTTTGGCCGATCTGCTGGGCGTACGGGATCCAGCCCGAGTCGACCGCGGCCCGGGTCGCGCCGACGGCCCCCCCGAGCTCGGCCGCAAGCTCCTCGACGACCTTGAACCCCTCCGGCCCGCCGACGCCGCGACCCCCCGCGACGATCACCCGCGCCTCCTCGATCGGTGCGGCGGCCGTCGCAGCAGCGATCCGGTCCACGACCGGGACCTGCGGAAGGTCGAGCTCGCCGACGACCTGCCCCGGCTCGACGGCTCCCGGCGTCGCGGCCGGCTCGGCGGTCACGACATTCGGGCGGACGGTCACGATCCCCGCATCGGCGGTGAACCGGCTCGTCGTGTTCAGCTTCCCGCCGAAGACACTCATCTCGACGACCGGGCCGTCGTCCCAGCGGACGGCGGTCGCGTTGACGAGGACGCCTCGTCCAGTCAGCGCGGACACGACCCCGGCCACGTCGCGGCCCTCGGGTCCCGCACCGGCGAAGAGGTACGCGGGCAGGTCGCGCTCGATCAGCGCGGCGATCCGCTGGCCGACGATCGACGCGGCGGCGTGGTCCGCGGTCGCGGCCTCCGTGACCGCGATCACGCGGGGAACGTAGCGGGCGAGCTCCGTCGCGGCCGCGGACGGATCGGCGGCGACCACGATCCCCACGACGTCCCGGCCGGATGCCTCGCCGAGCCCCCGGGCGAGCGTCGCCGCCTCGGTGCTGATCTTCGCCAGGCTCCCGTCGGCTCCGGTCTCGCCGTGGACCCAGATGGCGTCCGCCATCAGATGATCCTCCGCTCGGCGAGGAACGCGACGAGCTGGCGAGCGGCCTCGTCGGCGGGCTCCCGGACCACCCGGGTCGCCGCCCTTGGCGGCGGCGCCTCCGCCCCGATGACGGCGGTCGCCGCGACCGCGCCGCCGACCGATCCGTCGACGCCGACCGCATCGAGGTCTTCCGTCTCGACGGTCTTCGACCGCGCGGCCATGATCCCCTTCAGGGAGGGGTAGCGCGGCTCGCCGAGCGCCTGCGTGGCGACGACCAGGGCGGGCATCGGGGACTCGAGGACGTCGTAGCCGGTCGGGCTGATCCGGTGGACGCGGACGCGCCCGGCGGCCGGGTCCGGCTCGATCTTCGCCGCGTAGGAGAGGTACGGCAGCCGGAGGAGCGTCGCGACTCCTGCCGGCACGACGCCGGCGCCCCCGTCCGAGGTGTCGGCGCCGGCGAGGACCAGGTCGTACTCCAAGCCGCGCAGAGCGGCAGCCAGGACACGGGCCGTCGAGAGGGTGTCGGAACCGCCCAGTGCGTCGTCGGTCACGAGCGTCCCGCTGGCCGCTCCCATCGCGAGCGCCTTGCGCATCGTCTCGGGTGCCGCGGCCCCGGCCATCGAGACCAGGTGGACCTCGCCGCCGTGGGCCTCGGTCAGCTTCAGAGCCGCCTCGAGGGCGTACTCGTCGTTCGCGTTGACGACTGCCGGGGTCGCCGCTCGATCGAGGCGCCAGTCCGCTGGTCGGAGGCGCTCGCCACCGGAGGCCGTGTCCGGGACCGGCTTCACGAGGACGACGATTCGCACAGGCGGGCGGCCTCCGTTCGTGTCGCGGTGGTGGGCGCGCCGATCAGCGCTGGGCGGCGAGCGCCCTGGCGATGACCAGTCGCTGAATCTGCTGAGTTCCTTCGTAGAGCTGGGTGATCTTGGCGTCGCGCATCATCCGCTCGACCGGGAACTCGTCGATGTAGCCGTACCCACCGAGCACTTGCACGGCATCCGTCGTCACCCGCATCGCGGTGTCGCCGGCCACGAGTTTACACATCGCCGACCACCGACCCGCATCCGGCGCACCGGCCTCGATCTCGGTGCACGCCTTGTACAGGAGCTGCCGGGCGGCCTCGGTCTGGGCGTCCATGTCGGCCAGCATCGCGCCGACCATCTGGAACTCGCCGATCGGCTTTCCGAACTGCGTCCGGTCGCGAGCGTAGGCGGCCGCGACCTCCAGCGCGCCCTGGGCGAGGCCGACGGCCTGGGCGGCGATCCCCGGCCGGCTGCGGTCCAGGGTCCGCATCGCGAGCTCGAACCCCTGCCCCACCTCGCCGACCCGGTTCGCGTCCGGGACGCGGACGCCGCGAAAGCCCAGCTCGGCCGTCGGCGAGCCCCGGATCCCCATCTTGTGCTCGATCCGTTCGACCGTGAAGCCGGGCATGTCCTTCTCGACGATGAAGCAGGACAGGCGCCGATGGCGCGGCGTGTCCTCGCCCTCGTCGGTGACCGCGAACACCGTGATCAGGTCGGCGACGCTGCCCTGGCTGATGAACCGCTTCGAGCCGTCGATCACCCAGGCGTCGCCGTCGCGCCGAGCGCGGGTCCGGGCGGCCGCGACGTCGCTGCCCGCCTCCGCCTCCGTGAGGGCGAACGCGATGAGCAGCTTCCCGGCGGCGAGATCCGGGAACCAGCGATCCTTCTGCTCGTCCGAGCCGGCGAGGAGGAGCGGCAGCGACGCCAGCTCCTGGACGGCGAGGATCAGGCCGCTCGTGGCGCAGACGCGGCTGATCTGCTCGATCGCGAGGCAGACGGTCAGCAGCTCGCCACCGATTCCGCCATGGGTCTCGGGATACGGCAGGGCGAGGATGTCGTGGGAGGCGAGCAGCTCCTTGACATCCCACGGGAACTCCGCGGTGCGATCGATCTCCGCCGCCCTCGGGGCGATCCGCTCGTCCGCGAGGACGCGGACGGCGTCGCGAAGTGCTGCCTGGTCGTCGGTCAGGCGGTAGGTCGGGCTCGGCGTGGGCTCGGAGGGCGGGGTCGAGCTGGCCATCGACCCGAATCGTAGCAGCCGGCCGTCGGCCGACCGACGCCGCGCCGGTCGAGCGGGTAGGCTCTTGGCGCGGCGAGCGACGCCCGGGGGCTTGCTCCAGCCGCCGAGGATCCCGCATGACCCTGACGAACGAGCTGCTCCTCCTCATCGGGGCCGCCGCGGTCGGCGTCGTCGCGACGATGTTCATCGTCCGCCGGCAGCGGCGGGATCGGCAGGCCCAGACGCAGGAGAGCCCGTACGCGGTCTCGACGGAGGGCCAGAAGCGGTGCCCCCACTGCGGGATGTACAACGCCTGGACCGACCGTGACTGCGTGAGCTGCCACCGCCCGCTCCCCGGCTGACGCCGGGCCCGCGCGCGGCGCCCGCACGCGGGCGCGCCGCGCGTCGGTCCGACCTTCCGGAATGCAAGCCGTGGTCGCGTTACGCGGGATCCGGCGCGCCGACCGATGGATCGGGCCTGCGGATTAGCCCGAGACGACTAACATAGGCCCGAAATCGGGGCTCGCCGCCGCGTAGCGCCAATGCGGATTGCGTTTCGGGAATTCGGACGCGGGACCTTACTGCAGGACCGGCAGCGCTCGTCTCGGGTCAATCGGCTCCGGGATCACGACGTCGGCGAGGATCTCGGCGATGTCGCGCGCGCTCGACGACCCCGGCGCCCGCCGGAGCCGCGTCGCCGGACTGGGCATCGGACAGCCCGTCCTTCAGCATCGTCATGCAGAACGGGCAGGCCGTCGCGACCGTGGACGCGCCGGTCTCGAGCGCCTGACGTGTCCGCTCGGCATTGATCCGCGTCCCGCGCGTCTCCTCCATCCACATCCGGCCGCCGCCCGCGCCGCAGCAGAACGTGTTCCGGCCGCTCTTGTCCATCTCCCGGAGCTCCAGCCCCGGCACCGCGCCGAGGACGTCCCGTGGCGCGGCGACGACGTTGTTGTACCGGGCGAGGTAGCACGAGTCGTGGTAGGTCACCGACCCGGCCGCCTCGCCGGCATCCTCGGCCACGCGCAGCCGGCCGTCCGCGAGGAGGCCCTGGAGATAGGCCGAGTGATGGACGACCCGGTACGACCCGCCGAGCTGGCCGTACTCGTTGCCGATCGTGTTGAAGCAGTGCGGGCAGGCCGTCACGATCGTCCGCTCGCCCATGCCGTACCGGTTCAGCGTCTCGACATTGCCGCTCGCGAGGATCTGGAACACGTAGTCGTTGCCCATCCGGCGGGCCGGATCGCCGGTGCACGACTCCTCCTGGCCGAGGATCGCGAAGCGGATCCCGGCCGCATGCAGGCACGTCGCGACCGCCCTGGCCACTCGCTTGTTCCGCTCGTCGAAGGCCGCGGCGCAGCCGACCCAGTAGAGAACCTCGAGGTCCTCGAGGCCGCCCGGCGCGGCTGCCAGGGAGGCGACGGTCGGGACTTCGAACGGCAGGCCCTTCGTCCAGTCCGTCCGTGTCGAGGCGGGCTGACCCCACGGGTTGCCCTGGCCCTCCATCCCGCGAAACGCGCCGGTCAGCTCCGCGGGGAACCGCGACTCCTCGAGCACGAGGTTCCGGCGCAGCCCGACGATCTTGTCGACGTGCTCGATGAGGACGGGACAGGCCTCGACGCAGGCGCCGCAGGTGACGCAGTCCCAGACGGCGTCGTACGGGATCGCCTCGTCGACGATCGGCGCCGCCATCCGGGCCGGGGCCGGGGTCGAGTCGTCGAGGCCGTACGTGTCACGGACGATCGGGTTGTTCGGGATCAGGTCGAGGCCGTGCTCGGCGTCGACCGACATCTCCCGGATCCCCATGATGAAGGCCTTCGGGTTGAGCGGCTTCCCCGTCGCATTCGCCGGGCAGGCGGCCTGGCAGCGCCCGCACTCGGTGCACGTGAAGCCGTCGAGGAGGTCCTTCCAGCCGAGGTCCTGGAGCGACTTCAGGCCGAACGTCGCGTCCTCGCGCTCGAGGTCCATCGCAGGCAGCTCGCCGCGCGGCGCGAGCTTGCGATACCAGATGTTCGGGAACGCGGTCGCGATGTGGAGGTGCTTGCTGAACGGCAGGTAGATCAGGAACGCGGCGACAAGCGCGATGTGGCCCCACCACAGGACGGCGAACAGGAACTCCAGGGTGTCCTGCGAGAACGCGGCACGGAGCGGCACCGCGATCGCCGCGGCCACGAACGCACCAGGCTCGTCGCCGTATGCCGCGAACTGGAACGCCTGGGCGAGCAGCTCGGTGGCGACGACGCCGCCGATCATCGCCAGGATGATCAGCGCGTCCCGGTTGAACGTCAGGCGGCGGGGTTTCGAGATCAACCGCCGCTCGAACGCCCAGGCGATCGACACGAGGACGATCACCGCGACGATGTTCTGCATCGCCGAGATTGCGGTCCAGAGCGCGCCGTCGAGCGGGGACCGACAGGATCGTCTGGATCAGCCCGCCGGTGACGATGTTGGCGGTCCCGATCGTCAGGAGGACGAAGCCCCAGAAGATCCCGGCGTGCATCAGGCCGGCGCGCCAGTCCTTGAACATCTTCGTCTGGACGAACGCGTACTCGATCAGGCCAGCGAACCGGCGCGGGATGTCGCCGAGGGCCGAGGGTTGGGCGACGGCCGGCCGCGCCGCGGCGAAGACCCGGAGGTGGCGCGCCATCGCGAGGACGAAGATCGCCGCGGCTCCCCAGAACACGACGAAGACGAGCAGGTAGCCGGGGACGTCCTCGAAGACCGGGAACATCTAGCCCGACCCGCTCCGGCCGTGGTCGAACGGGCCGGCCAGCGTCTCGAGGGCGTGGTCGAGGACCGGGACGATCGCGTCGAGCGACTCGAGCGCCGCCTTCGGGCTGCCGGGCGTGTTCACGATCAGCGTGCGACCGCGGACCCCGACGACGGATCGGCTCAGGGACGCGAAGGGCGTCTTCGCCCGACCCTCGGCGCGCATCGCCTCGGCGAGGCCGGGGACCTCGTAGTCGACGACGTCCAGGGTCGCCTGGGGGGTCACGTCCCGCGGGGTCAGACCGGTCCCGCCGGTCGTCACGATCAGCACGTGCCGCTCGGCCTCCGCGGTCAGCAGGCCGGCGATCGCGACGCGGTCGTCGGCGACGATCTGCCGGTCGACGTCGAACCCGAGGTCGGCGAGCCTCGCGGCCAGCGCCTCGCCACTCGCGTCGTCCCGCGTCCCGTCCGCGCTGCGATCGCTCGCCGTCAGGACCAGCGCGGCGCGTCGGGCCGCCACGGCTCCCGTCACGCCCCCGGTCCGCGCCGCTTTGGTCCGCCGATGCGACCGGCGGCCCGCGCGCCCGGCCGATGCCGTGGATCGGCGCCGGCTCCGGGCATGTCGGCCGGCCGGTGCCATTCGCCGCTCTTGCCCCCGGTCTTGGAGACGAGACGGACCGACCGGATCTCGACGCCTCGCTCGACGCCCTTGACCATGTCGTAGATCGTCAGCGCGGCCACGCTGGCCGCGGTCAGCGCCTCCATCTCGACCCCGGTCGGCCCGGTCGTGGCCGCTTCCGCCCGGACCCGCAGGACCCCGGCAGCCCGGTCGGGCGTGACCGCAACGACGAGGTCGGTCAGCGCGAGCGGATGGCACAGCGGGATGAGCTCGCTCGTGCGCTTGCCGCCCATCACCCCGGCGAGCTCGGCGGCGCCGAGGACGTCGCCCTTCGGCCCACCACCGTCGATCACCAGGCTCATCGTCTCGTCGCTGACCGCGACTGCCGCCTCGGCAACGGCCCTGCGAGCGGTCGACGGCTTCTCGGAGACGTCGACCATCCGGGGCCGCCCGGACCGATCGACATGGGTCAGACGGCGGCGTTCCGAGCGAGGGGTGGCGTCCTTGGGCATGGCTCGTAGTATCCGCGCTCCGGCGGGCGCGTCGCAGGACGGGTCGTCAAGGACGACCGGCTCAGTCGCGGTCGAGCCACCAAAGGTCGACGGCCGAGCCCGCGGCGAGCCCGTCCACGGTCTCGGGGACGATCGCGAGGGCATCGGAGGCGGCCAGCGCCGACAGGACGTGACTCCCCTGCCCTCGCCCACCGCCGGCGAGCCGGATCGGCACCCGTCCGTCGGCGTCGCGCACGGTCGCCCCGGACGCATCCCGCTCCGTGATCACGCGCAGGAAGGCGCGGCGGCCCGGGCTCTTCGTGACGTCCTCGCGAAGGACCGCGCGATCGACGGAGCGGACAAGCCGATCGAGTGGATAGCCGGACAGTCGGCGGATCGCCGGGCGGACGAACAGCTCGAACGTCACGAAGCTCGAGACCGGGTTCCCCGGCAGCCCGAAGAGCAGCGTCCGGCCGCCGTCGCCGCGCTCGACGACCCCGAACGCGAACGGCTTGCCGGGCTGCACGGCGACCCGCCAGAGCTCCATCCGGCCGATCTCCTCGAACGCCGCCCGGACGACGTCGTACGGCCCGACCGACACGCCACCCGACACGATCATCGCGTCGACCTCGCCCGCCCGAGCCGCGCGGAGCCGGGCCCGGACGTCCTCGATCCGGTCCGCGGCGATCCCGTAGTTGAACGGCTGCGCTCCCGCCTCCTCGGCGAGCGCCGCGAGACCGGGCCCGTTCGCGTCGGGGATCCCGGCCGGTCCCAGCTCGCGGCCGGCCGCCCTGACCTCATCGCCGGTCGCGAGGATCCCGACGCGGGGTTGTCGATGGACGCGGACGGCGTGGTTCCCCGACCCCGCGGCGAGTGCGACCGCCGCGGGAGACAACCGGGTACCAGCGGTCAGGATCGCGACCGCCTCGCGTGAGGTCGTCGCCCGCCCGGCGGATTGCCGTGCCCGTGCGAACGGCCTCATGGACGAGGACGGCCTGGGGCAGCGGCCCGGCCGCGACGCGTCCTCGCTCGCCGGCGGGTGCGCCGTCGGACGTGGCCGGCGTCGTCAGCTCGACCTGCACGACCGCGTCGGCGCGGGGCGGCAGCGCTGCACCGGTCGCGATCCGGATCGCGGAGCCGCGCTCGACGGCGGCCTCCGGTGCGACGCCGGCACGGACCTCGCCGATCACGGACAGCAGTACCGGTGCGGCCTCGGTCGCGGCCACGATGTCGGCCGAGCGGACCGCGTAGCCGTCCATTGCCGAGTTGTCCCACGGCGGCAGCGCCGTCAGGCTCATCACGTCCTCGGCGAGCACCCGGCCGCGGGCCTCGGACAGGAAGGCGTGCTCGGCCTCGGTGGGACCGTCGATCGCGGACAGGACCGCGTCGCGTGCCTCCTCGACGCTCAGGAGACGGTCGGAGGCGACCGACGTCACAGGGCCTGGCCCTTCGCCTCGGCGCGGGCGTGGAGGATCGCGGCCACGGATCGTCGGGTGAGCACGCCGCGAAGGATCGTGCCGTCGAGGACGGGCAGGCCGTCGAGGTGGGACAGGCGCATCCGCTCGAGTGCATCGGTCAGCGTGTCGTCCGGGCTCGCGACCCGGAGGTCGTCGCCGCCGACCATCACGTCCTCCGTTCGTGTCGAGGGCCAGTTCCGCTTCGGTACGGCCCGGACCTGCGTCGCCCCCACGATCCCGATGAGCGCGTCGTCGCGGATCACGGGAAGCGCCGGTCCCAACGTGCCGTCGAGGATCGACGAGGCGAACGTGTCGAGCGTCAGCTGCGGGGTGAGAGTCTCGAGCTGCTGCTCCATCGCGTCGCCGACCCGGATGCCCTTGACCAGGTCGTCGAGGACGAGCCAGCGGTCGACCGACCGGGACGACGCCATGAGGAACCAACCGACGAGCGCGAGCATGATCCCGTCCACGATGTCGTCGCCGATGATGAGCGCGAGGCCGATGACCAGGAAGATCCGGCCCGCCCAGCGGCCCACGGTTCCGGCGAGCCTGGTGCCGGCCCGCTGATCCTTCGTCCGGGCCCAGCCGATCGCGCGGACGATCCGGCCGCCGTCGAGCGGGAATGCCGGCACGAGGCTGATGGCCGCGAGGATCAGGTCCAGGGCGCCGACGATCGCAAGCAGGTCCGCGATCGGCGCCCAGGCGGGGCCGAGCGAGAGCGTCGCGAACGCGAGCAGCCCGAGCGCGACGCCGGTCAGGGCGCTCGCGATCGGGCCCGCGACGGCAACCGCGGCCTCGGCCCTGGGTGAGCTGGCGACCACGTCGACCGCCGCCGGCGAGCCGATGAAGTGGACGACGATCACCTCGCCCTCGGTGCCGTCGCGGCGGGCGACGACCGCGTGGGCCAGCTCGTGGAGGATGACGGTCAGCATGAACCCGATCGAGCCCGCGAGCCCGATGACCCAGCTCAGCGGCGCGACGAGCTCGGGCTGGAATGTCGACAGCCGCTCCGCGACGGTCACGGTCACGATCGCGACGATGAACAGCCACGACAGGTGGAGGCGGACCTCGAACCCGAGGATCCGGGCGACGGGGATGCCGTTCATCCGGCCCGCTCGCCGGTCGTCGTGAGCGGCACCGCCGATCCGCCCGGCTCCTCGGCGGCCGCGGCCGGCGGCCGGCCGAGCCGTCGGGCGACGAGCCAGACGATCCCGGCGAGAACCAGGATCGCCCCGCCGAGGACGATCGTCGTCTCGGACCAGAAGTCGAACGGGAAGAGCTGGACGAGCCGATCGGTCCGCGGGTCGAAGGTGTACGACCCGCTCGGGAAGAACATCTGGTGGAAGAGCTCGAACACCTGGTCGAAGAAGAAGTTCGCGATGACGCCTGCGACGACGACCCCGACCGCGAGGGCCTTCATCCCGGTCGCGATCGCGTGCCAGGCGCGCTCCGGGTGGCCCATCCGCCATGCGCCCGCGACGAGGACGACCAGTCCGACGGCCGCGACGAGTGCGAGTGCGAAGAACCCGGCGAACACGCCCCGGACGTCCCGCATGTGGGACCGCTCGCGCTCCTCCAGGACCGGCCCGCCGTTCACCTGGACGACGAAGTCCGGCGGTCCGATCACGAGGTCGTGAAGGATCGCGTTCGTCGCGGTTGACAGATCGGCCTCGCCGTAGCCCGTCCACGCCGCGGCCTGCGCGCGGCCCTGCTCGAACGACACCCAGGCCGGGGTAAGGAACGGCAGGATCGCGATCGCGATCACCACGATGGCAGCCGCGAGACCGGTCAGCATCGCTGCGATCCGCTCGGGGATGGTGCGTGTCACCGCCGCATGGTAGCCCCGACCCACGGGCCGGGCGGTCGGTCGATCAGTCCTCGAGCGTCCGCGCCTGCTCCCACCAGCCGGCGATCGTGAGGTCGCTCGGCATCTCCATGTTCAACTCGGTGGCGCCGCGGGCGATCCGGGCGCGGAACGTATCGGCGTCGAGCCCGAGGATGTCGTGCAGGCCCTCGATGCCGGCCTGCATGAGGAGCTGATGCTCGTCGGGCCCGAAGCTCGCGAGGTTCAGCATCAGGGCCTCGTCGCGCCACGTCAGGACGTCGTTCGTCGACGCGTCGACCTGGTCGGCGAGGGTCTGGCGCCGCGTCGGCGTCTCGCTGACCTCGATCAGGAGGCCGGTGGTGAAGATGCCGTTGTGCTCGAGGCGGTCGAGGTGGACCTGCTCGATCCGGGTCAGCTCTCCGATCGGTGGCACGGGTGGGGTGGTCCTCCGACGCTTCTCGACGACGTCCCGATGATGCCATGCCCCGATCGACGGCGCGGACCTCGATTGCCACAGGGCTACGATTCGACTCACGCTCAGGGAGGCCCAACCATGAGTCTGTTCGTGGTCCTGAAGATCGTCCACATCCTCGCGGCGATCACCGCGCTCGGGGCGAATCTCACCTATCCCTTCCCACTCCGCCGCGCGAGCGGCGATCGAGATCGCACCATCGAGACGATCGACAGCATCTCGCGGCTGGACACGCGCGTGGCCAACCCGGCGTACGGCGTGGCCTTCGTCGCCGGCGTCGGGATGGTCCTGACAGGCGCGTATTCGTTCACGACGTTCTGGATCGCGGCGGCGATCGTGCTGTTCGTCATCGTCGCGGTGCTCGGAGTCGTCGCCTACACGCCCGCGGTGCGCCGCCAGCGGTCTGCGGCCGAAGCCGGCTTCGGCTCCCCCGCCTACAAGGCCGCCGAGAGCCGCCAGAACGTCATCGGACTCGTCGTCACGCTGCTGGTCGTCGTGATCGTGATCCTGATGGTGGCCAAGCCGACGCTGGGTTGACCCGAGCCGTCGCGAAACCGACACTCCCCGCCGGCGAGAGGGCACGCGGCGGCGATGCCTCTCGCTGGAGCCTGAGATCGACGCAGGAGGATCACCCCATGGACATCGAACGCAACAAGGCGATCGTCCGGCGGTTCGTCGAAGAGATCTTCGTCGAGGGCCGCCACGAGACGGTCGACGAGCTCGTCGACGACAGCTTCGTCGCGCACACCTGGCCGTCGACCGGACACCCGAAGGACGACCTGAAGGCCGCGATCGACCGAGTCGCCGGCGGTCTCGCTGACGCGACGTTCACGATCGACGACCTCATCGCCGAGGGCGACCGCGTCGCGGCACGGCTGACGACGTCCGCGACCCAGGTCGGGGTGTTCATGGGCATGCCGCCGAGCGGCAAGCGGTACACGATCGAGGAGATCCACGTCTTCCGGCTGCGCGACGGCAAGGTCGTCGAGCACTGGCACCAGTTCGACCAGATGGGCCTGATGAAGCAGCTCGGGGCGATGCCGGGGTCCTCGCCGAACGCGAACGCAGGCGCGACCGACGGGAACCCCTCAGGGGCGCCTACTCCAGGGGACGGCGCTCCAGCGGCACGTCCCAGTGCGCCTCCAGGAGCTCGAACCGGCGCTGCTCCTCGCGCTTGAACGTCGCCCGGTCCGGGTAGAGGCGGGCGGCGATCTCGGCCTCGCTGTGGGCCTCCATCGCGGCCCAGTCGCGGTAGGTGATCGAAACCAGGACGTCCCAGTCCGCTCGTCCGTCGCCGTGGAACCGCGGCACGTGCATCTCGACCGCGGTGAACCGACCCTCGCCAAGCTGCTCGCGGAGCACGGGCCAGTGGTTCTTCCGGAACAGCGCGACGAACTCGTCGTGGGCGCCCCATCGGGTTCGGTAGAAGTAGAGGACGGTGACGGCGTCGCCGCTCATCGTGTGAGGACCTCCTCCCCGGCCGCGCGAAGCAGCTCCCACGCCCGGGCGACATGCCGCGGCTCCGTGCGAAGGCTCCCGATCGCGAGGCGGATCGTGAACCGGCCGCGCAGCTTCGTGTGGCTCAGGAACACCTCGCCGGACCGATTGACTGCCTGCATGAGCGCGGCGTTGTGCGCGTCGAGGGCATCGTCGTCATCGGCGAGAGACGACGGGACGTGTCGGAAGCAGACCGTCGAGAACGGCACGGGGGCCAACCGCTCCCAGTCCGGCGCGGCATCGACCCACGACGCAAGGTCCGCGGCCAGCTCGAGGTGGTTCCGGATCCGTCGCCGGAGACCCTCGAGCCCGAACCAGCGGAGGATCAGCCACAGCTTGAGCGCCCGGAAGCGCCGTCCGAGCTGTGGGGTGTACTCGTTGTAGTTCCGCTCCGTCCCGTCGCCGATCCCGTCGACGGTCCGCAGATACTCCGGAACGAGGCTGAACGCGTCGCGGACGACGTCGAGCCGACGGCTGAGGAGCAGCGAGGCATCGACCGGTGTCCACAACCACTTGTGCGGGTTGACGACGATCGAGTCGGCCCGCTCCCAGCCGCGGAACGGCGCGCGCAACCCGGGGTCGATCGCGACCGCGCCGGCGTAGGCGGCGTCGACATGGAGCCACAGGCCTTCGCGGGTGGCGACGTCGGCGATCGCGGCGACGGGATCGACGGACGTCGACGACGTCGTCCCGACCGTCGCGACCATGGCGATCGGCATCCGACCCGCGGCCCGGTCGGCCGCGATCGCGGCCTCGAGCGCGGTTGTCTCCAGCTCGAACCGATCGTTTGTCGGGATCCGCACCAGCGACGCCCGGCCCAGCCCGAGCGTCATGCACGCCTTGTCGATCGAGGAATGGGCTTCCTGCGAGGCGTAGACGCGGAGCGCCGGCACATCCGGTCGCCCGGCGATCCCCGACTGCGCGGCGTCGATGCCGGCCGCCTGACGGGCGGCCGCCAGGGCGATCAGCGACGACGTCGATGCCGTATCGGTCAACAGGCCGTCGAAGTCGTCGGGCAGCCCGAGGGCCTGGCGCAACCAGTCGACGACCACCTGTTCCAGCTCCGTGCCGCTCGGCGAGGTCCGCCAGAGCATCGGGTTCTGGCCGAGCGCCGCCACGAGCATCTCGCCGAGGATCCCCGGTCCGGATGCCGTCGAGGCGAAGTAGGCGAAGAACCCGGGGTGCTGCCAGGCGGTCGCGTTGGGCTCGACGATCCCGAGGTAGTCGGACAGGATCGCGTCGAGCTCCTCCGCCCGCTCTGGCGGTGAAGCCGGGAGCCGTTCCGCGACGGACCCGGGCGCGATCGCGGGCAGGACCGGGAACCGCTCGATCCCGGCGAGGTAGTCGGCCATGACGTCGACGACCCGGTGGGCGGCTGACCGGAAGGCCTCGGGCGACATGTCGCCGAGCGGCGCGGACGATCCGGGCGCCTCGGCTGCCGCGGGTCGCTCGTCGATCGTCGCCATCGATCAAGCCTACGCCGCTCTTCGCATGAGGAGGCCCCGCGACTCGGAGGGCGGCCGCGGGGCCTCGGTCCCCGGTGAAGACCGTTTCATCGGGCGACGCCCGGTCATCGATTGGTACGCAGACGCGTCGTGGTCGGATGCGGCGATCGCGCGATCGGTACCCTCGTCCGATGGCCGTCGAGTCGATGCGAGCGTTCGTCATCACCGGTCCCGGCGCGGCCGAGGTCCGCGAGGTCGAGCGCCCGGCCGCAGGTCCGGGCGAGGTCGTGATCGACGTCGAGCGGGTCGGCGTCTGCGGGACAGACGTCGAGTTCTTCACCGGCGAGATGGCCTATCTCGAGACCGGCGAAGCCGCGTATCCGATCCGGATCGGGCACGAGTGGGTCGGAACGGTCGCCACACTCGGCGCCGGCGTCCATGAACAGTGGCTTGGGCGGCGTGTGACGGGCGACACGATGCTCGGCTGCGGCCGCTGCGGGCGCTGCCGATCCGGCCGGCAGCATCTCTGCGCCGACCGGTTCGAGGTCGGGATCCGGAACGGCTGGGCGGGCGCGCTGGCCGAGCAGCTCCGCGTGCCGGTATCGTCACTCCTCGAGGTCCCGGCCGGCCTGGACGCGGGCGTCGGGGCGCTCGTGGAGCCGGGCGGGAACGCCTGGCGCACGGTCGAGGCGACCGGCCTCGGCGGCGGTGGCCGGCTCCTCGTGATCGGTGCGGGAACGATCGGGCTGCTGGCCGCGATGATCGCCCGGGCCCATCAACTCGAGGTCGACGTCCTCGGGCGAAGCGGAACCTCGATCGTGTTCGCCGAGTCGCTTGGGTTCGAGCGCGTCTCGACGCTCGACGACCTTCCGACGGCACCCTTCGACGCGGTGATCGATGCCTCGACCGACGTCGTGTCGCCGGCGCTCGCGCTCGACCTCGTCGAGCCGGGCGGTCGCGTGGTCTACATCGGGCTTGCCGGCCGTCCGAGTCCGATCGACACGCGCAGGCTCGTACTCGCGGACGTGACGGCCGTCGGGATCCTCAGCGCGTCACCAGGCCTGCAGGGCGCGATCGACCTGTTCGCGTCGGGCCGCGTGGATCCGTCGCCGCTCGTCGCGGCCGTGGTCGGGCTGGACGATGTCGCGAGCGTCCTCGCGGGCACTCGCGACCCATCCTGGTCGGGGCCGAAGATCCAGGTCAGCCCTTCGAGCCGCTCGACCCCCGCTTGACGTGGCTCGGCCTCACGGCTGCCGGCTCACCATCTGATGCGATCCCGGTGCGCGGCCCCGCGGTCGCTCCCGAACCGGATCGCATCTGACGGCGCTGCGACGCCGCGATCCCGAGCGTTTGGGCTTCCTTCGCGCTCGCGCTGTGCCCCAGCTTGGCGTGCGAGATCCGTGGCATGTCGTCGGCCTCAGTCGAGCACGAACCACGACACGACCGCGGACGAGGTCAGTGCCGCGTTGAGGTAGATCGTGAACTTGCCCGACGCCGGAACGACAGCGCGGACCCAGCGGCCGGATTCGCTGGTCGAAAGGACGGCGAACACCTTGCTGGTGGTCGTGACGCCCGTGAGCGAAACCGACCTCGTGACGGCCTTCGTCGACATCGCGACCCGGCCGGACCGGCTGAGGCTGACCTTGCCGGTGACCTTGAGGGCGACCTGGGCCGTCGATGGGGCCCACGCCCAGACACCAATCGATCCGGCGTTGCTGTTCGCGTCGCCCTCCATGCCGATGAAGCCGTTACCCAGGACGCCGATGCCGCCCGTGCCGTAGACACCGAAGTCCAAGCTGTCGCCCCAGACGCCGGTTCCGAAGGTGTTCACCCCGTCGCCGGCCGGCGCCGATCCGAAGACGCCGGTGCGCGACGTGACATCGGGGGTGAACCAGCCCGCGTCGGGCGCGGCGACACTCCACGCAAAGACGCCGGCGGCGCCGGCGCTCGTCCCTTCGACACCGAAGCCCGCGCCGGTGCCGGTGGCATGGCCGCCGAGCGCCGTACTGTCCGCCCCGGAGTTCGTGAGCGTCGTCTGAGCGGTCGTCGCGTTGTCGGTGCCGAGCTGGACGTCATCGGCATCGTGTGCCGCGACGGTCAGCGGCAGGGCCGCCGATGCAACGATCGCGCCGGCTGCGCCGGCCGCGGCGGTCAGCAGCGCGCGTCGAGAGCGCGTCGTGACGGGGTCCTGGTCCATTCCGATCCCTCCGATCCGAACAGCCGGTCTGCCTCTGGCCGACACGGCTAGGCCTCCCTCGGCCGCGCAGTGTGGCAGATGGGTCGTCGCCCGGCGTCATGCAGTTGACGCATCACGAACCGAGTCGTGACACAGGCAGACAACCACTGGTGACCACGCGCACCGGGCTCGTCAAGCCGCGCGGCTCGCGGACCCTCGCATTCGTCCCGGCCCGGCTAGCATCCCTGGTCGGGCTCGACGAGGGTCAGGACCACGACGTCGGTGAGGCTGGACTTGCCCTTCAGCTGCAAGGAACGGAGCTCACGGCCGGGTTCCCCCGCCGCGGCAGCCGTCCCGGCGGTCACCAGGATCTCGCCGGGGTGCGCCTCGGACGCGAGCCGTGCGGCGACATTGACCGTGTCCCCCATCGCGGTCAGCTCGGTATCAGGCCCATGTCCCACGGAACCGACGAAGGCATCACCGCTGTTGACGCCGATCCCGATGGAGATCCAGGGCCCGTCGGGGTCGTCGTGTCCCGTGACCTGGAGGAGCCGCCGTGCCGCGTCGATGGCCTGCCGGGCGTGCTCCCGACCGGTGTAGGCCGGGATGAAGATGCCGATCACCTCGTCGCCGACGAACTTGTCGACGATCGCGTTGTAGTCGATCAGCGCGGCAAACGCCTCGTCGTAGAAGCGGCCCATCAAGGCCCGGAACTTGGCCGGGCGCATGCCCTCGGCGAGGGTCGTCGAGCCCCGGACATCGGCGAAGAGCAGGGAGCAGTCGACCTCGGCTCCACCGTGATTGGCCTGAAGCGTGCGGAAGCAGCCCTCGCAGTACTTCGGGTTCTTCGCCCAGCGAGCATGCCCGAAGTACCGGAGGACCCAGCCGCCAGGTGGCCCGAACGGCGCGGCGCACATCTTGCAGCGCGGCGGGCTGGGGATGCGTCGATGACGGCGGCGGAGCCTGACGACGCTGGGATCGGTGCCGAGCAGCAGGCGGCGCCAGACCTCGGACTCGGGTTCGGGATTGCTGCCGGCCGGCTGGTCCGCTTCGCTCACACGCTCACCTGCGATGGATCGACCGCGACCACGGTAGGCGCGCAGAGTGCCAGTGTGAAGGTCGCAACGGGCTGGTGATCCATCGGCGGCTCAGCGTTATCGGCCCGTTGATCGGAGGGTCACAGGGGCTGTCCACGCTGCCGACATGACCGTTGATCTCGTTCGCTCCGGGCGTCGCGCTCCGGAGCTTCCCTCCGTCGGCCACCCGATTGTCGCTGCCGGGTCGTACGTGCGCGTCGTCCTTCCGCTGGTCGCTCCGGTCGCGGCGATCAGTCTCGCGATCTGGCTCCTGCTTGTCGCTCCATCCAGCACGATCGAGGCGGCACTCGCCCTCGCGATCCCGTGCCTGCTGGTCAGGCTCAGGCGTGCCGAGTTCTGAGCGAGCTCACTCGAGGGGGCACCGGCTGCGCAAATCCTGCGGCTGACGTACGATCCCGTCGCCGCCGGGAACGACACTCGCCCGCATCGTTCAGCGGTCAGGATTCCCGCTTGTTGAGCGGGGAAGCGAGGTTCGACTCCTCGTGTGGGCGCCACGTCACGACACCGACGGCAGTCTTGAGCGGCGCGTCCCGATCCTGAATTGTGATGGGAGTCGATCGACATCCGGAGGTCACCGGTGCCGGCCGCCCGGGATCGACTCCGCGGATTGCTCACACGCGGCAGGCGATGGGGCTTCGGACTGCCGTCTTGCCCAGTCGAACCAGAGTCGCCCGACGACGACGATGGACAGGCTCTCGCGGACGCTTTGCCCCGCGGAGCGGCAGACTCTGCCCGGCCTGGCGAAGCGGGGAGCCAGTCAGACACGATGACCATCATTGATCGCGTCCTGTTCAACTGGGCGTGGTATCGCTACAAGTTGCAGCAGCGACGCTCGGTGCGTCGGGAACGCGGCTGACCTCGGCGACCGGGGTCCAGCCACCGTCACGGGCCTTCGTGGTGGTGCGTGAGGCAAGCCGGAGGCGGGATGGTCGGGCCGGTGGATCGATCCACCTTCCGGCCAGAGAATCGACGCGCACTTGGCCCCGTCAGCCCGCCTGGCGAGCCGCTGCGGCCTCGATCGTGTGGTAGCCGGGCCGCCACAGGTCGATCTGTGGGCGCCCGTGGATGCCCTGGATGACGGCGATCTCACCGACGTGATAGGCCTCGTGGGTGATGAGGCGCAGGAGGACGGAACGGCGGGTGAGGTGCGCGGCCCCGTCCCCTCGCCCGACGGCCACGGCGTCATCGAGCATGGCGGGCGTCCACGTCGCGAGGGCCCGCTCGACGATGTCCCAGGTCGTCGCCCACGCCATCACCAGCTCGTCCGCCGAGCGCGGGTGCGCGAGGTCATCCTCCCAGCCGAGGTCCCCCATGTCGCGGAACGGCGTGGCCTCCACGCCCGGCACGCCCATCACAGTCGACAGCCAGTAGACGCGCGCACCGGCGGTGTGGCCGGCGATCGCCCAGATCGGCCAGCTCACGCTCGAGGCCTCGTCGCCGGACGGCGCCCGCAGGGCGAGCTCCTCCTTGGTCATCGCGCGGAGCGCGTCGACGACGATGTCGTGGTAGAGGCGAACGTCCCCGTAGATCGGCTCAAGGGTCACGGTCCGAGACTCACGCGATCGTCGGGCCGTGTCAATCCTTCGACGGGCAGAGAGGTCGAGGGCCGCCATCTCCCGACGCGCACGCGATCCGCCGTTCCGCGCCAACGGCACCGCGAGTCGTCAGTCGTCGGTCACGGCTCCTTCACGGCGACGGCGCCCTTCTGTCGCGCCTTCTCCTGGCGCACCGATTCGTATGCCTCGAGCGCGCGCCGGATCTGCCGACGCTTGGCTTCCGGGATGACCTCGACGAGGACCACCACGACGGCTGCGGTCCACAGCGCAAAGCCGAATGTGTAGGTCACGTCGGCCAGGAATCCGAGGGGTTCGGCCGTCGCGGTCGTCTTGAGGAGATAGCCGGCGAGATAGGCGGCGAATCCGAGCACGAATGTGATCGCGAGGACCGAATACAGGATTCCCTGCCCGTAGGCGTTCTTGCGCAAATCCGTGAGGTGCTTCTCGAACCATGCCTGAACCTCGGGGTCGTTCAGGTCGACTTCGAGCTCGTCGTCGGGGCGCGGGGTCGGCTGCGACATGGTCGAACCTCCGGAACCAGGTCGGCGAGCGGGCCGGCCCGGATCAAGGCGGTCGACTCGCGTCTCGTCTTCGCGTCGTATTGTCGTGCCTTGTCGCGTGCGCCACTCCGGACGGAGATCGCGAGCGACCAACCATCAATCCGCAGCCGGGCAGAATGACTCGCGATGGTCGTGATCTTCGGATGGGGCGCGGGCGAAGCCAGGGACTTCGGAGAGGTCGCGCCCACGACCTGCCCGAACTGCCACAACCAGGTCTTCCTCCACCACATCCGGTCCGACAAGCACGTCAGCCTGTACTTCGTCCCGGTGGTGCCGTACGGCTCGGACGAGTACCTCGCCTGCCCGATCTGCCGGGCCGGCATCCGGATCCACCCCGCTCAGCGAGAAGCCGTCACCAGGATGCAGGCCGCCACCTCGGCGTACCGCAGGCGGGTGATGACCGTCGAGGCATATCAGCCATCGGTCGAGCGGTTCTGGCGGGAGCTCGGCATGGACCCGTCGGGCCGCCAGGTCCTCCATCCGACCACAACGGTTCCCCCGCCGCAGGCCACTTCGATCGAGCCCGGGCCCTCGTTCGCCGGACAGCTGGAACGCCTCGGCAAGCTGCATGCGGAAGGCGTGCTGACCGACGACGAATTCGCCGCCGCAAAGCGCCGTCTGCTGGAGACCTGAGTGTCGTGCGGCCTCGAGTGCCGACCGCCCGCCTCGTGTCGTGACTCACGCGCAGTCTGGCGAAACACGCCGAAATGCCCCGCCGCTGGGGGACGACGGGGCGTTTCGGTTGGCCTCACGGCGGCCGCCGCTCCTCCACCCCGTGACGGGGATCGAGGGCGACGGCGCGGAGCCGGGGCCGTGATGAGTTCGGTTGAAGGCGTACGTGCCAATCGGCTCGCGCGGCTCTTCGCGGAGAAGCTGACGCCTGCACCCTGGTTCTTGAACGGGATGCCGGAGGCGTTGACCAGCGTCTGCCGGCCGTCATCCCTGCAGGAAGCCTGATCGAGCAGGGGGCAAGTTCCTACCCATCAACCGCGCAGACCCGCGCACCATCGGTTGCTGCCCTTGAGCAGTGGCGAGCCGGGGGCGCCGGTCTAGCTGTCACAACGTCCGCCGTAGGATCGCCTCCCACGGTCGCCGAGTACCGGCGCGCGACCTCACCATCAGGAGGTCGCCCGATGTCCCGCCGATCCACGCCCGAACGTCTCCACGATGCTCGTCGAGCGGCGACGCTCCAGCGCCTCATCGGCGAAGGCGAATCACCGGATCAAGCCGAGCGCCTGATCGCCCAATGGGAGCTGCAGGCGGCGCGAGACGGCCACGAGCGCGACGGGCGGTATTGCGAGACGGGCTGGGCGTGGATGCTGGCCCAGCGGCGCTAGTGGGGGCGCGCCGACGTCATCCAGTCCGAGCAGTCGTGTCAGCAGCCCGGTGCGATCGCGCGGCGTCCAGGGTCGGCCAGAAGCCGTTGCAGGCCGGACAGTAGACGCCGACCTCGATCCATCGGCCGTCCTCGCGGACGAACGCGCGCTTCACCATTCCTCGGCACTCGCGAGATCCACTCATGATCAGAGGGTAATCGGCCCGCCGTCGCGGTCGGTCTTCGCTCGAGGACATCGGAGATGCGCTGAATTTGCAATCCGCGCGCGATGGTTCCAGCGCGTTTTCCGTGGCGGATCGTCGGTCCTGCGGCGGACGATGCCTGACATGCCGAAGTCAGGCTTCGATCCACTCGATTGGCCGTCGAGGGGTTTGCGGATCAACTCGACCACCCTGGCCGACCGCCCGACGAGACGGTTCGTCGGCCACCGGTTGCCCCTGACCCACGACCCCGCCCGAACCACCCGGATGCCAGAAGAGACTCCGAACCATCGGTCGGTCGGCCGTCGTCGTCGAGCTCTCACCCCTTCCTGACGCGCCGCGCATCTCGATGGCGGCAGTGGTTGGTCAGCGATCGAACCTGATCGCGGCGTAGCGTCCGCGCTGATAGCCGCCCGGCTCGTTGCACAGGACGACGCGCTCGCCCGTCTTCGGAGATCCCTCCAGGGCGAGCTCGAGCTCGTAGCGCTCACCCGGCTGGACCCACTGGAAGAAGGCCGAGTCTCCTCCGGCGATCGGCCGAACGGAGTCCGGACTTCCGGTGGGATCGACGGCGACTTGCCCGTCCGTGATCGGCAACGCCGAGGCGGCCATCGGTGCGATCACGACGGCGAGGTAGCAGGGAACGGTTCCCGTGTTCTTCAGGTCGAGGCGAATGCTCGCTCCGGCGTGGTCGTGTTCGAAGGCGATCGCGTCGTCCCGGATTCCACCCGACATCCGCGTTGCCGTCCCGAAGCAGCCACCAAGTGAGAGCACGGACGCGACGACGATGCCAGCAATGGCGAGTCGAGCCGGCGGCCGGCGGGCCGGGTGACGATCGGTCCGCAGAGAGGTCGCGAGGATCGCGAGCTTCAACATCGTGCTCACTCGTCTGGCGACGACGCGGGCCCGGTTGATACCAGGTCCGTCATCGTCGACCAGGAGACGCACGTGGGCGCCGCCTGTTGCTGCGGGCGACCCGTCAACTCGCCGACACCTGTGCTGGTCTTCGCCTTGATCATCGGCCTCGCTTCCGGTCCTGCTCGTGACGGTCGCGGTCACGGTCACTCCCGGCTTGTTCCTCCATCGCTGGTCTTCGACATGATCCGCGACAACACCCCTGACGACGGGCCGACACGTAATCCGTCTGAAGCGACACACAAGCCCGCGCGGTCGTCGATCTACCATCTGCGCCAACCCCGGAGCGCTGGCGTCCCCCCACCGCTGCTCCGGGGCTTGATCGGCCATCGGCGCTGATGGCGGCCCGCCGTCGCCGTCCGTACCGCGTCGAGGTCCGAGCCGAAACCGCGATCCCGAGCGCCTGCGTACATCAAGCAGCGGGTCACGGTTGGCTCGCGTCGCATTTCGGAGCTTCCTCCATGTCCGGAACTCGTGTCCTCGCCCTCCTTGCCACTGCCGTCCTCGTCGTCGCGGCCTGTACATCGAGCGGTGCAAGCCCTGCCCCGATTGGCGGCGGAGCCTCGAGTGCCGCCGGCGTCATCGTCAATGCGGCCAGCTCACCGACGTTCGGGATGGTGCTGACCGGTCCGAACGGGATGACGCTCTATACCCACGCCGGTGACAGCGCTACCTCGTCGACGTGCACCGGCGGATGCGCGACCGCCTGGCCGCCCCTCGCAGCGATGGGGCAGCCGACGGCTGGGACCGGAGTCACCGGGCAGCTCGCCACGCTGACCCGCCCGGACGGCACGACCCAGGTCAGCTTCGGCGGTCATCCCCTCTACTACTGGCAGGGCGACGCGAAGGCCGGCGATGTGACCGGCAACGGCGTGGATGGCTTCTCGGTCGCGACCGTCGGCGGCGCTGGCGTGTTGCAGAACGCCTCCCCGGCGGCGCCTGCCCCGAGCTCACCCGGCAAATACGGGTACTGACACGGCCGGACGGCCCTCGTCGACACGGAGGACGCGTGTCGACCACGACTCCGTCCGAAACGGTCCCTCTCGCGGATTCAAGCCGCCGTCGTCTGGAGGAGCGGGATCTGACCGAACGGCGTGGGCTCCTCGTCCAGCCCGTACTCCTTGAGCAACTGGCCAGCTCCTGCTCCTCGGCGTCAGACAGGTACGTCCGGCCCAGCAGGTCCATCGCTCGCCACAGCGGATCGGTCTCCTGGATCACCTCGACATTTCCTCCCCGTTGCAGCAGGCCTCGACTTGGCACTTGGGGCGCCACGTGCAATGGTCGAGGTCGGGACCGGCCGACTCATCACCTCGACCGCGCAGAACGGCGGGATCGCGACTGCCGTGACCGCGCAAGCGTCGCGGAGTCCCTCAAGCAGCGCCCTGGGAGCTCCAGACGGCCCGGGATGGCCTCGAGCGTGAAGGCTGCTATGCCGGGAGGCGGGCTGGGCGTGGATACTCGCCCAGCGCCCCAACGAATTCAGCCGAGCGGCTCCGCGAGTGCCACGATGATGCCCTCCGGGCCGCGGAGATAACAGAGCCGGTAGCTGTCCTCGTACTGCACCACTTCGCCCACGAGCTCGGCGCCACGGGCCTGCAGGCGAGCAAGGACGTCGTCGATGTCCTCGACGGCGAACATGATCCGACGGATGCCCAGCGTGTTCGCCTGTGCGTCCGGCGCGGCGTCGACTGCCGCCGGCGTGTGGAACTTCGTCAGCTCGAGCCGGCTGTGGCCATCGGGCGTTCGCAACATGGCGATGTCGCTCCGCACACCGTCGAGCCCGACGACGCGGTCCACCGATTGGCCCTCGACCGTCGCCTCGCCCTCCAGTTCCAGACCAAGTTCGACAAAGAATGCGGTCATGGCCGCGAGGTCGTCGACCACGATGCTCACGTTGTCCATCCGCAGAACCGTCATGGTCAGTCTCCGTTGAGGGGTTCGGCGATGGTGGCCACATCAGCCCCAAGAACGGAGCCGCGAGGACAGGTCTCGACATCGTCGGCCAGATCTTCTTCGCGACTCGCGCGACGAGGTCCCGGCGGCCCGTAACGGCCTCGAGCGGGACGGGCGGTACTGGGGGACCGGATGGGCGTGAAGGTTGGCATAGCCGCGCCAGGCCCGCCAGACGGTCTGAAGCGAGAAGCGCGAGCAATGGAATTCGCTCGGCCCAGGGAACGCAGCGGCGCGGACTGCCCTCACGAGCCGTTTCGCGGCGGGAGCCCGCGTGACGTCGTTGTCAGGTCGATCGCAAGGTCGTTCCGGCAACATGACACGCCATGTACCAGTCAGGCGTCGATCCCGCCGTTGCTCGCGATCGTGCCCGGCGGGGGTTCGCCGCCGCCCGAACGCGCGTGGTCGAGCGGCTCGTTCGCACTGGCATGCCGTCAGGAAACGCGGAACCGCTGGTGGACGAGTGGCTCCGAAGCACCGAGATGCTGACGGACTTCCGGGCGGCTCCGGACTTCTGGAGTATCGCGTACCAATTCGCGCTGGAGGAATACCACCGCCGGCGCACGGCCGGCTAGAGTCCGGTCGGGGGACGCAGCCCGGCGCGCGGAGCGGCGGGCCGAGGGGATATGTGTGCAGCCTACGTCGTTTGGGGCTTCCTCGAGCTTGATCCCGAGGCATAGCATCCGCCCGCCCCGGCGCCGGAGGTTCCCCCCACCTGCGCGCCGGGGCGTTCAGTTCACGATCGCCCGGATACCGGGCAGCGCCACCCTGTTCGCAGGACGTTGCGCCGTGCTCTCACGGAACAGTCCGGCCGCCGACCATGGCGCCCGACTCGACCTTCGTCTTCAGTCGGTCGGTGTCGCCTCGACTCGCGGCGACCGACAGCGGTCGGACGACGACCGCCAGCTCCTGGGCTGTGCAGATCGCCTGACTTGCATGCGACGATCAAGCCGCTCCGGTCGTGTCCGATCGGAGTCCTGGCGACTGCACCACGCCAGGACGTCGCGACGGATCGACACGGTGCAGTCCCGGGAAAGGACGGATGCCGAGGTTGAATCAGGCGCCGACGCGCGAGGAGCTCGAGGCGGCCTCGTGCTGGGACCCGAGCGATGTCGTCCCCCGACGCCCAGCGATGACCGCGTTCCGCCAGCTCACGCGACTTCGCCAGGCCCGATGGCGGACGCGGCACGACCTCCCGATCGGGTCGCAGCCGTACGCCCCACGGTCGGGCGACGACGGAAGGCCCGTGGGTAGCCGCATCCCGCTGGCATACGGCCGGGAGACGGGCGCGAATCTCGTGACCGAAGCCGCGCTCGAGGCGGCGAGACGTCGGATGGCCCTGGTCGAGCCCAATCAGAGCATCGACCATCAACGCCTGTGGGCGGACCTTCTCTCGTCCGAGGCGCTCGCCTTCAACCTGTTCGGCGACCTCGCCGCGGACCTCGAGCGCGCCGACCGCCTCGTGCGAGGCTGGTTTCCGGATGCCCCCGGTCGCGTGTCGGAGGTCCGGTTCCTCCACTCGCCCGGACGTCTCGACGTCCAGTGGCTCAACAGCCTGCGCCAGTTCGACGCGGCGCTCGTCCTGGACCGTGACGACGGGACCCACGGGATCGTGGCCGTCGACGTGACCTACCACGAGCGCCTGAAGCCCGAGACGCCGAAGCCGGAGAACCTCTGGCGGTACCAGGAGGTCCACGAGCGGTCCGACGCCTTCACCCCCGATGCCTTCGACCAAGTCCGCGGCCGCAGTGACCTATGGTCTCCGTGGCTCGAGCAGCTCCTGCTCTTCTCCATGCTCCAGCATCCGGGCGGCGCCTGGACCTGGGGCCGGTTCGTGATCGTGCATCCGGTGGACAACCCGGACATGGCGGACATGTGTGCGCGGTACCGGGTGTTGCTCCGGGACCCGACGACGTTCAGATCCGCCACCCTGGAGGAAGTGCTCGACTCCGGCGTCTTTCCGACCCGACCCGTTCGCTCGCTCCGCGAACGCTACGTGGCGCCGTAGGCCATCCGGACCGACCGGGTCGCGGCGGGCGTGCCCGCTGGTGGCCGCCTGGGAGGCTCAGGCCGACCGGGACGGCCTCGAACGAGACAGGCGGGACTGGGGCCGGATGGGCGTTGATGCTCGCCAGCAGCCACGCTGGCACTGGCCGGCGTCGCTGCCGGGCTGGCCTCGAGGAGGCGGGCCGCCCGGCCCGTTGTACGCTCCCGAGTGCGAGCCACGCGCTCGGCTGCGGTCAAGTGAGGCAGTGGGTCATGGCCAAGGGAGACTTCGCTCGGCTTCGTCAATGGGCGGGGGACGAAGGGTACGAGATTGACGCCACGCCGCCCGCATCGAGCGGCGACGGCGTCTGGACCGTCTCCGTCCAGTTGGAAGACCCCGTGAAGATGCACGCTGTCGCTCGAAATCGGGACATCGATGAAGCCGCCGCTTCGGTCATCGAACAGCTGACCACCATCGGCGAGACGATCGCATAGCGGCCGTGGGCGCGGACCCCCGAAAGGTTCGCGGACTTGGCCCGCCGTCGCCACGGGTCTAGTCTCGAGGGCGTACGCACGGAGCGGCGGGCACGAGCAGTTCATGGCATGTGACGGACAGCCCCGGTCGTTGGACCCTCGGCGGCGAGCGAATTTGACCGGGGACGGTCGCCCCTATTGGTACCGCTATCTCGCGCCACGGCCTCAGGTCGAGCATAGGCAAGCAGCCGGTGCAACGGAGGCGCGAGAACTGCGTCCAGGGTTCGAGCAGGAGCTAGGATCGCCCAACCTAGGATCGGGGTATCAAGGTCAGCGTCGAGGGATCGCCCGCGAGTGGCGTGGCTTCCAGGGCGGCAGCCGCAGTCCCCGGAATGCTCGTTGTGCTCGCTCTCGCGTCTCTTGCCGGCTTCTCCTTGGTGGCCGACCTCTTCCTCACATACGACGCGAATGGCTATGGGTCCGGGGCCCTCGCCGGCTTTAGCCGTGCCTCGACCGGCCTCCTGACGCAGGCCCTGCTCGTCCTTGGGCTGTTGGTGTTCGTACTCGCGACTGGGCGGCTCGGCGGGCGAGGGGCCCTCGTGGCACTGCTCGGGTTCGCGATCATCGGGCCTTGGCTTGCCGGCGCGTCTCCGCTCCACGACGAGCCGTCAGTGCGGACTGTGTGCTGTGACGGGGTCCGCAGTTTCCAGCCCTTCGCCGGGACGCTTGTCGGCATCGGCTGCTTCGTGATCGTTGTTCCGATCACCCTCGTTGTCCGCTGGATCTCGCGTCACCGCCGACACCCCGCCTGAGCAATGCCCGCTCGGCAAGGAGGCCTGGTAGCAATGCAAGGGAATGGTTTATTTCCGCCTCAAGACGGGGCCCAACTGAAGCGACCCCCCGGTGATGAGCCACACGTGCTCTGATCCGGTGGGCCGCGCCGCGTTGAGCGCAGGCGGCTCGGGGCCGGAAACCACCGGCCCCTTCGGTCGATCCCGAAGGGGCCGGTGTCTACGCGGTCAGGCGGCTATTTCGAATGGTGCGATTGCGATCCGTGATGTTGGCTCGCTCGGTTCTTGGTCTTGTCCTTGCCGCCCGATTGCGCACTCGCATGCCGGACCGCGGCCTGATCGTGTCCCTTGGTCGAGTGCTTGACCTGCGACGTCGCTGCGTCGCTCCCGGTCGTGGCGTTGCTGATCGCGGTGACGACTGGCGGTAGCGCGCCCGGGTTCTTGCCTCCGGTCGCGAAGTAGCTGACGCAGTCGCCCTGGTTCTTGAAGTGGTTGCCGGCGTTGTCGATCATCGCCTTCCAGCCGCCATCCTTGCAGTCGGATTTCGTGGGGACGGTCTCGGTGATGACGACATTGTCGATTGCTGGGCCGAACGCGCCGGCCGTCGTGCTGACGAAGCTGAGTGTCGTGCTCGCGCTTGTCGCCAGGAACGTGTAGTTCTCCGGCCTCCAGTTCATGTTGGTGAGATCGTTCCCAGTCACGTTATAGGTGTAACTGGCTGTGGCTCCGCCCGTCGCGCTGACGTCGAGCGTCTTCAACGTCGGAGGCCCTGCCGGGTTTCCTGAGAGAAAGAACGAGACGGTGTAGGTGTTGCCGATCGTCGTCGTGAGCGTCTGGCTGATCGTCCCGGCAGCGACGCCGCTCATGTCGATGCTCATCGAGCCGTCCTGAGCCGGCCAATAGGTGCCGATCCAGTCGACGCTTCCTGCGTCCACGGTCCAGCCCGTGATGCTGGTGTCGCCCGTGTTCAACTGTTCGAAGCCGGATCCACCGTCGACGTACGTGCCATTCTCGAAACTCCCGTTGGTCGGCCCCGTGAAGGCCAGAGTGGCTCCTGCGAACGCGATGGCAGCCAGGCCTCCGAAGGCAAAACCCAAGCCGGATCGTCTTGTCATGGGGGATCCTCCTGCCGACAGCAGCGGCGGGACGAGCCTGATCGTGTCAGGCCGTCCTCGATGCGGCAACCGCGATCTCGCGGCCTTCCCCCGGCGTGACTACCGTAGACTCTAAGGAGGCCACGTAAAGCGGGCAAATGGTCCCGGGCGAGGTGGACATGAGGTCCAGCCTCTTCGGACGGATTCGCGCCCAACCGCGCGCGATCATCGCCCCGTGTGACCTCAAGCCGACCTGCAGGCGTCCGACTTGCCAGCGTCCACTGGCCCTTCGATACGCCGCGCCTTGCGGACCTTGCCCAACCTCTCGACGGCTCTGTGAGCTCGTCCCGAGGCCAGGCTCGTATCCGCGCTTGTGCCCTCGGGGTTTGCGCCTTCAGGCGGCGCCGAGCGCCGGCGATCTTCGATCCAAGCGGATCGCCGCCACGCCGAGCGTGAACCAACCGGCCACGAAACTGACGACCCCGACGAGGAAGAGGAGCATGCCGAGCCCCCACACATCCAGACCCACGGCGATCGCGCCGATGAGCCCGACCAACGGGCCGATCACCAGGCATAGGGCCCCCTTGCGTGACAGAACGGATCCGCGGTACGTCGCGATCCCGAACGTCGCCGAGCCAAGGGCCGCGGTGACTGCTCCAATGGGGAGAAGGCCGTCCCGCCAGTCCGTTGGGCCGGCGCCCGCAAGATCGCGCACGGCCGCGATGAAGATGACGAGAGTCCCGACGGCCGTCAGCCCGAAGGCGGTCCAGACAAGCGACGGGTTGGAGCGAGCCTGGAACGCGCTCATCCCTGTGACTGCCACCGATAGCGCGGCCAACGCGACGAGCAGCGCGATCGCGGGGGCCTTCTCGGAGGCTTCGGCGCGGCCTCCGGTCAGGGCGATGACGATGACGATCAGAGATGCGCCGACGATGGCGGCGATGCCACCGATCCGAAGCGACATGGAGAAACCCCTTCCTTCATGGATGCCGGCTCCCCGTCCACGCAGCCGGAGCCATGCGTCGAGGGCGCCGAGGAGGATGTCCGCGACGTCGTACGGTCCGAGCGGCCGCTCTTCGAGGATGGCCTCGAACTCGTCGCCGTACCGGGCGCGCCAGCGGGCCGGGTAGAGACGGATGAGGAGGGACCTCATGGCTTGCTCTTGCCAAGCTGGGCGAGACCCCGCTGCGCGTAGGTCGAGAGGTCCCGAAGTTGTTCGGCCAGGCTGGACGCCCCGACCGCGGTCAGCCGATACGGCCGGCGTCGGTCCTCGGGCGACAAGGCCTCGACGAGGCCCTGCTCCTCGAGGCGAACGAGCGCGGCGTAGAGCGTGCCGGGCCCCATCGGCCGGCCGGTCCCGTGCTCAACGTCCTGCATGATGGCGTAGCCGTGCTTCGGCCCGTCGCTCAGGCTGACGAGGATGAGCAGCGACGGTTCGGCGAACCATCCGAACGTCGGGATCTTCCCTTCCATCGGGCTCCAGTCCTTACGATTGTCGATATATCGATAGGCGATATATAAGCCCGACGGGAGAGCATGTCAAGCCCGCTACGGAGGCCGGCTGGACTGGATAACCAGTTGCTACCCAAACCGGGCGCACTCCCGCCCTTGGAGTGCCATCCCGTGCGGGAGAATTGGCCGGGGCGGCCGGGATAGCCCCGCGACCAGCGACCTTCCGATCACGATGCGTCTCGCCGAGCCGCCAGAGCCCTTCGACTGGCTGCGGAGCGCATGACGCGCCGGCCTCGTCACGCTGCAGGACGCGCCACCGACCGCGAGGTCGGCGTGGTCGCGGCCGTTCTGGTCGCTGGGTCTGAGAAGGCCGCCGCCCACCGCCTCGGGCTGTCGCACTCGACCGTCAAGCATCACCTGGCGAATGCGCGATCCAAGGTGGGGGCGGCGACGACGGCGCAGCTCGTGTGGATCCTCGCCCCTCGGCTGCCCGAACCCGAAGGCCCGGCCAAGCCAGAGGAGTAGCCAAGACGGTGGCAGCGCGATGGGCAGGCGGGTCGAGTCCGCCTCAGCCCAGCGACGAGGTGCTCGAGACCGGTCATCTAGGACGCGACGTCACATCGGCATTGCCTCGTAGACCCACATGTCCATCGGGCACTCGGCCAGCAACGCGACCGCTTCTTCGATCGACTCGGCCTGCACGATGGAGTAGCCGAGCGCCGGCGACTGGTCGGCGGTGAGCTCGATCACCGTCCGGTGCCTAGTGACATTCCGCCCGTTGAACAAGGGGTTGCCCGAGTCCACGACGTGGCCCTGGATGGACGACCACCACGCCCGATGCGCAGTCTGGAACTCCGGCGTTCGCTCCATCTCGCCGTGGGCAAGGAATACGAACTTCTTCACGATGCCTCCTCACTTGAAGATGGGTCCCGACGGAGAGCGTCGACGTAGTTCTCGAGCGTCTCCCGATCGGTGCCCCACCATGGATGGAACTGGCCCGTCCAGGCCTGCAGACGGCTGAGCGGTTCCCGCTCGAGCGCCAGGAAGTTCGTCCGCCCGAGCTTGCGTCGGCTGACCATCGCAGCCTCCTCGAGCACGCGGACGTGCTTGTGGATCGCCGGTAGCGACAGACCGCGGAGTTCCGCCAGCTGGCTGATCGAGCGGGGTTGAAGAGCAAGCAGCCGCATGATCTCGCGTCTGTGCTCGTTGGCCAGAGCGTCGAACACCCGGCTCAGGTCGTCCATGGTCGCCGGCAAAGGTTCACCACATAGTTAACTGTAGCCGGCGGTACGACCGCCCGTCAAGGTCGGCACACTGCGCACGGCTCCGGCCTCAACCCGACGGTGCGATCTCCCAGGCCACAGACAGACAGCGAGGTCGGGGTGGTCGCAGCCGTGCTGGTCGTCGGCTCGGAGAAGGCGGCCGCCCACCGGCTCGGCCTGTCGCACTCGACCGTGAAGCACCACATGGCGAACGCGCGGTCGAAGGTTGGCGTGACGACCACCGCACAGCTCGTGTGGATCCTCGCCCCTCGGCTACCCGAACCAGAGGGCGGAGCGCCGGCAGACGAGTGGCGGTCTGCTCGAGATCGACGGCCGCGGCCCCACCAGCCCAAATCCCGAAGTGGGTCAGACGCCGATTCCGAACGCGGCGGCCCTCATCCTCCGGACCTCGTCGTCTGATTGCTTGGCCACGTCGCCGGAGAGGCCTGCGACCCAATCCATGCCCTGACCGAGCCCGACCAGGGCGATCGAGGACAGTGCGATGGTCGATCAGGTGGTTATCCGGCTCTCCGGAATTGGGAGTATTCCGTGTCCGGTCACCCCATGACGACGCCCGATCTCGGCCATTGACTCGGGAGTTGCCGATCCCGCAGCGGCGGCCGCCATTATCTGCTCGAAATACCCATCCATTGCTGCCGGCCAGATCGCGAGAAGACGCCCGCCATGGACGCCTGCTCGGAACCCGTGGATCTCACCAGGTGGAATGAGCACGAAGCACCCGCGATCGAGATCCCTAGATTCACCCGAGCCATACAAGACGAAATCGCCATCAAGTACGTAGAACGCCTCTGGCTCGCTGTGACTGTGAGGTGAATTCTCGAATCCTGGCGGCTGGGTGGCCTCGCCGAACGCCCATCGGCCTCCAGTCTCGGTGGCGTCGACCTTGCGGACGATCGACGCGCCGCGAAACGCGATCAGCCGGCCCTCTCCCGCGCGATGGATGATCATCTCGCTCTGTCGGCAGTTGCGGCCTGCTCCGTCGGAGCCCGCCTCGGACGCGGCTCGCGAGGCGTCTTCGTCGGCTTGGCCTCGCTGGCCTCCTCGAGGCCTCGGAAGTGGGTGATCTTGCGCTCGACGATCTCGAGGTTCTCGGACAGGTCGGCAAGGCGCTCCCGCACCATGCGGGCATGCTCTTCGAGCAGTTCCCGGCGCTCGCTGGCCGTGGCATCACCCGCATAGCGGAGCCGAGCGAATCGCCGCACCTGGGCGATCGGCATGCCGGTCGCCCGGAGTCGTCGTAAGAATGCCAGCCAGAGGAGGTCGATCTCCTCGTATCGACGGCCATTCCGCTCGCGCCGCACCGGATCGATGAGGCCGGCTCGCTCGTAGTAGCGAAGCGTGTCGACGCTCAGTCCGGTCCGCTGAGCTGCCTCTCGGATCTTGGTCCCGCTCATGGGTGCCAGTGTTGCACCTGGAGCGCGCTCCAAGTCAAGTCCGAGATCATCGACAGTCGTCACGAGTTCTGGCGGCCACGACGAGCGGACATCTGCAACTGCTCGATCCCGAGGCCATGGCCCAATCGGCCGAATATGAATTGGGGCCCGCCGCCCGCACGCTTACCGCATGACGGCGCGCTGGTCCGATCCACACCGACTCCCGGCTCCCCCCACCGGGTACGTCCGCGCCGTCACCCGAGCCCGATGAGCGGTGACGACCCCGGCGTGGTCGGGATCACGCAGCGGGAACTCCTCATGGAGATGCGTGACGACATCCGCGCGCTGCGCTCCGTCGTGGACTCCGTGGCCCGCGACCAGGCGCTCTCGGTCGAGCGCCGGGCATCCATGCAGCGGGTTGCCGACACGATCACCGCGCGGCTGGACTCACATGAGAAGGCGATCCTCGACCTCCAGCGCTGGCGCAACGAAGCGGCCGGGCGATCCGACTCGCCCGCTGGGCGCTGGGCGCGAGCCTCGTGGCCTCTGCCCTGATGGTGCTGCAGATCGCCGCCTTCATCTCCCACGCCGTCAACCCAGCTCTTCCGTGAGGAGCTAGGCATGGCCGAAGCGCAAGTCCGTCTACCACGGCCTGACGAGCGACGGCCACGGCCCCGACGAGCACGGCCTCGGCGCCCTCGGGCCGCCCGAGGATCCGCGCGACCTTGCGATCGCCGACCACCCGGGCTATGCCGCCGCCCTCGCGACGACGTTCCCGTCGACATGGCTGGAGCCCAACACGCCGCCGATCTCCAATCAGGGCGCGACGCCGCAGTGCGTCGCCTACAGCAGCGCCAACGACGAGGGCCACATGGACCGCCCCGAGTCGGGGGCGTTCCCGGCCTACGACCGGTCGAAGTTCTTCGCCGAGATCGGCGGCGGCCCGAACGGCGCCTACGTCCGCAGTGCGCTCGCCCGCCGGCTGCACTTCGGCTACCCGCTCAAGGCCACGCCGGACCAGGCGGCGGCGCACGAGATCGGCGCGTACTACCGCGTCCCGATCGCGGTGGACGCCGTCAAGGCCGCCCTGCTCGTTGCACCGCGCAACGGCGGCGTGGTCGTCGTCGGCCCCTGGTACCACAGCTGGTTCCACCCGGCGGCATCGGGCAAGCTGCCGCCGCCGGACTACGTCGTGGGCGGCCACGCCTGGTGGCTGCGCGGCTGGAGCGACAGCGCGCAGGCCTTCCGCGGACGCAGCTCGTGGGGCGCCGGATGGGGTGTGGCGGGCGACTTCCTCCTGCCCTACACCTACCTCACCCGGATGGTGGAGGCCTGGCGCACGCTCGACCGCGGCGTCTGAACAGGAGGCGTGACGTGATCCTCGGCCGCTCGCTCACCCTCTGGACCGGCGCCGTGGCGGCGGTCCTCAACGCCGTGGTCCTCGCCAACCTCGTCGTCCTGACGGGCGATCAGGTGGCCGCCGTCAACGGCGCGGTGTTCGCCGTCCTCGCCCTGATCGCCGCCAACGACGGCCTCCAGGTCGCCAAGGGCAGTGCCGCCGCGGCGCGCATCGCAGCGAAGCGGCGGAGGGCGTGATCCGCACCTGCGCCCAGGCGATCGCGAACTGGAGCGCAGGAGCATCGAGGCTCCCGCGCGGAAACTCGTCCCTTCCGGGCGTCCACGCCCGCTCATCGGGTGAGTCGATCTCGCTACTGGCCAGCACGTGGTGTAGCGACCGTATGGGACGTCATGCTGATGGAGGCTCGCGCGCTCCGTGCCTCATTCCCGATTAGAACAAGTGTACGCCTTCTGGCGGGAAATAGACTGGCCCGCCAGGTACTCCCCGTAGAAGACAGTGGCCACCATTGCGCCATCTCTCACTTCAGACGGCGCTCTCGAGGCTTACGAGCAGCGACGCCGGCGATCCACCCCGCTCCGGCCCGTCCAGCAGCAACGAAGCCCGCCGTCGCCGTCGGTCCAGCTGTCACACGTAGCCGACGCGCGGAGCGGCGGGCCGGTGAAACCCCAGCGTCTGCCGCTTGTTCCGCGATCACCGGAGTCGGTGCCTGACCCGTTCGATGTTGGGACCGGAGCCGGGGCAGGTGAAGGCTACGCTCGCTCTCACTGGCAGTTGAAGTCCGGGTACTCCCGTTGCAGAACGGGGAACAGGGCCACAGCTTGGTTGACCGTCGTTGTCCCTTCGGTGAGCTGCGGAATGACCCCTGATGCCGCGTCAAGCGTCTCGGCCTTGATGAGAACCTCGCCCGCTTCCGCAAGCGTCTTGAACCCGTCGCGCAACAGACCCTTGACGGTCGCGCCCGGTTCCCAATTGGGAGTTCTCCCGAGGGTGTACGCCGCATTGTCGACCTTCCGTACGAGCACCTCGCCGAGCGAGTTGGCTTTCGTCAAGTCTCGACGTTGGACGGATTGTTCAATGTCACCAAGCGTGGTCAGGATGCCCCCAGGCCTTCGCCAGTAGAGACTGGCTTGGCACGCGGACGTGGCCCACTGCGGCGGGAGTTCCCCTGAGGCCGGGACCGTCGACGCAGGACTCGGGCTCGCGGGTGGTGTGGCCGACCGCACTGGCGTGACCGGGGGTTGTGCGGCCGACGGCGCGAGCGTCATCGGCGATTGAGTCGGCGACGACGGTGGGGGCGCTGCTCCGGACGAGCAGGCCGCGAGGAGGAGGGCCAGGGCCACAGAGGACAACCTCCTCATTCTCATCTTCTTCTCCCTCCGTCGCTCGAGGGTGCCCCCGTCCTCGTCCCGACGCTACAGCCGCGATATCGTTGCAGCGTCTTGGTCGCCGAGTACCGGCGCGCGACCCCATCGGAGGGGGTCGCCCGATGTCTCGCCGATCGACGCCCGGACGTCTCCACGCCGCCCGTCGAGCGGCGACCGTTCAACGCCTGATTGACATGGGGGAGCTACCCGACCAGGCCGAGCGCATGGTCGCTCAGTGGGAGCTCCAGGCGGCCGAGGACGGGCTGGAGCGTGACGGGCGATATTGCGAGGCGGGCTAGGCGTGGATGCTCGGCCAGCGGCTAGAACCGGTCGAAGTCGCCGCCGCGTCGGCGTAGAGTCCGCGCTATACGCTGATGTCGAGTCACCGGACGATGTCGCGACCCGTAGGCCTGCTCCTCGTCGCATGGCTCATCGTCGGCTGCTCGGAGCCGGTCCCGGTCGTTGGACCCACACCACCCGATCCGGTGGTCGTGATGCCGTACTTCGTCGGATCCATCCGCACGGCGGATGACGTGGCCAGGCTCATGCTTGCCGAGATCGCGGCCAATGAGCGAATGCTCGGGCGCGCGATTGTTCCTGCGCGGATCATCCGGATCCAGCTGCTCCGAGAGAACGAGAGGTACCCGCAGAAGCATTTCGACGGGACCAATCCCGGCGGGGGCGGGATGGCCCCGACCGGCGGACCAGGCTGGATGGTCGAAGCCGTCGGGACGTGGTTCGCTGTTGATCCACAGACGGGCAAGCTCGACAGCCTGGGGATGCATGGCTGGCATCTGTGGGATGACGCGGGTGGCCAGGGCTGGGGCTGGCTCCCGTGTTGGGAGCGGTTTCCGGAGCCGGGCGACGAGATGGACGGCAGCTGCCGATAGGTCTCGCCGCCTCGAGCGCGACCGGCGGTACTGGGAGGCCGGCTGGGCGTGGATGCTCGCTCCAGCGGGTCTGTGGGGAAGTAGAAGAGCGAACTTGCCACGCCTCTTCCGGCCGGACGTTACGAAGAGCTGGTTTGCTGGCCAATGGCCCGATCGGCTCGCGCCCGGATTACCCAGCCTGCGAGGGACAGCAGAGTTGCCGCGCCGAGGATGATCCCGAACCCGCCGTTGCCCTCAACGGCGACCCAGCCGGCCAAAGCGAGCACAGCGAGCGTCAGCAGCGCGGCGATTGCGGCAGCGCGCCGCGAGAATGTGGCCGCAATCGTCAGCAGGGCAAGGCACATGGCAAAGGCGAACATCGGTGTCGAGAACACTGATACGCCAGGCTGCGTGCTGGTCGACAGTGAGGCTCCACTGACGATGAACACAAGGAGGGTCGCGAAGGCTAGTGGCGCAACCTGGAGGAGGACGCCGAAGGCCCTCATGCCGCATCTCCTAGGTGGCGGGACCTACCTGACGGTCGCCTCCGTCGCGGAGACTAACCCAAGGGGGCGGCCGGTACTCGGCGGCCGCTGGGCGCGGGATGCTCGTCCGCCGGCGATAGTGGGCGGTTATCCGCTCCGGCCAGGCGCCAACAGTGGTGCGACGACGTCGCAGTACCGTCCCGTTGTTGGTCAGTCACGGAGGGTCACGTCGTGGACGCAGCGCTCGTGGGGGCACTAGCGGCAGTAGCAGTCTCTTTCGCCTCGGGCTTTGGTGCGGCACTGCTCACGACGCCCATCAGCTATTGGAACGCCACCCGCGACCGGAATCAGCGCGCACTCGAGTGGATGATCCAAGGCTCCCAGCGCCGCAACGTCGGGATCGCAGTAATCGAAGCATCCTGGACCGGCTGGCTTCATCGCGGCTATCGACGGACGGTGACACCAATCCTGTGCGGGTCGGCGGTCTATTTGCTGCAGGGGTCTGGCCAGAAGACGGCGGCGCATGAGATCAACAACCTAGAACGCATCATGCGGCTGCTGCTAGCAAATCCCGACCGATCGAGGTTCCCTGATCACTATTCCGCGGTCCTCCTCGCGGTCGACTCCCGGGTGCGCGGGGAGCGCGACGACGAGAAGGGCCTCGACCTATCACCGGAGCGCCTCAAGGACTGGCAGCGCCGACTGAATCCGGACCCGCCGTCGCCCTCGGTCTAGCCACGAGGACGTAGCCGACGCGCAAAGCGGCGGGCGGTGCAGCGTATGGATGCGCCCGTCAGTGCTTGTGCAGCGGCCCCCTATTCCCGCTGTGGTACGAGCACGACCGCTCCGCCCGCCCGAGTGGCTGAACATCAGGTCTTGGCACTGCATCACGTAGCCCGCGGTGCTCTTCCAGAAGCTCGGGATGCAGTCGAAGTAGTCGCAGAAGTCCGCGGGCGGGTTGTAGATGACGGCGCCACGCGTGAAGTTGTAGCCCCACGGGTTCCAGTAGGGCGGCGGCGCTTTCGAGACCAGCGTCGAGGACCAGGACGGGTACCCCCGCGTCCGAGCCCTATTGCTACCAGCGTTGCTACCAACCGCTAGAAACCGGCCCGAAGGCCGGTTCCGTGCGGGAGAATTGGTCGGGGCGGCCGGATTTGAACCGACGACCACCAGTCCCCCAGACTGGTGCGCTACCAGACTGCGCCACGCCCCGACAGGCCGCCCAGTCTACACCGCCGGTTCAGTGTGACCCACGGCAGTGACCCGAATCTCGAGTCGTTCCAGGCGTGAACACGCGTGGACCGATGCACTCGAGCGGCCGATCCCGGCTGCCGGAGCGTAAGGCGATCCGAGTTGCGGATCGACCGCGTGACCGCGTCAGCCGACCTGCGGCAACGCTTCCAGGGACTTCTTGACCGCAGCGTCCGGGTACTCGTAGTCCTGGAGCGTGCCGGCGAGGTACTGCTCGTACGCCGACAGGTCGAAGTGGCCGTGGCCGCACAGGTTGAACAGGATGACCCGCTCCTCACCGGCTGCCTTTGCGTCGAGGGCCTCGTCGATCGCGACCTTCAGCGCGTGGGCGGGCTCGGGCGCCGGCAGGATGCCCTCCGTGCGGGCGAACTGGACGCCGGCCGCGAAGCTCGCCAGCTGGTGGACGCTCCGGGCTTCGATGGCGCCGAGCTCCAGTAGGTGCGAGACGAGCGGCGCCATCCCGTGGTAGCGCAGGCCGCCCGCGTGGATCGGGTCGGGGATGAAGTCGGAGCCCAGCGTGTGCATCTTCACGATCGGCGCCATCTTCCCGGTGTCGCCGAAGTCGTACGCATAGACGCCGCGGGTCAGCGACGGAGCGGCCTCGGGCTCGGCCGCGATCACGCGGTACTGCCGGCCGCCTCGGAACGTCTGGCCAAGCCATGGAAACGTCAGGCCGGCGAAGTTCGAGCCGCCACCGGCGCAGCCGACGATCACGTCCGGCTCCTCGCCAGCGATCGCCATCTGCTCGATCAATTCCTGCCCGATCACCGTCTGATGCAGGAGCACGAAGTCGAACACCGAGCCGAGTGAGTACTTCGTTCCCGGATGGGTGACCGTGTCCTCGATCGCCTCGCTGATTGCCAGCCCGAGCGAGCCGGTGTGGCCCGGCGTCTCCGCGAGGACCCTTCGGCCGTACTCCGTATCGGGCGAGGGACTCGGGACGACGGATGCCCCGTAGGTCTCCATCAGGATCCGGCGGTACGGCTTCTGGTCGTAGCTCGCACGGACCATGTAGACCTTGATGTCCAGGTCGAAGGCGGCACCCGCGAACGCGAGCGCGCTCCCCCACTGCCCGGCGCCGGTCTCGGTCGCCAGGCGAGTCGCGCCCTCCGCCTTGCAGTAGTAGGCCTGGGCGAGCGCGGTGTTCGGCTTGTGGCTGCCCGACGGGCTCCCGCCCTCGTACTTGTAGTAGATGTGGGCGGGCGTATCGAGCGCCTTCTCGAGCCGCCGGGCGCGATGGAGCGGGCTCGGGCGGTAGAGCTTGTAGGCGTCGCGGACGGGATCGGGGATCTCGATCTCGCGGTCCTGACTGACGACCTGCTTGATCAGCTCCATCGGAAAGATCGGTGCGAGGTCGCCCGGCCCCAGAATCTGGCCCGTCCCGGGATGGAGCGGCGGCGGGGGCGGGCTCGGAAGATCGGCAGCGATGTTGTACCAGGCCCGCGGGATGCGGTCCTCGTCCAGCAGGAAGCGGGTGCGATCGGTCAGGACGGTCGCCATGACGGTCTCCTCTCCGGGATCGGCTCGCCGGCCGCAGCCGCGCATTGCACCGAGACGGAGAGACTAGTCGTCGCCGGGCGGTGCGGCAACGGGTTGGTTCACGCGCCGATCAGGCCGGCCAGAACAAGAGCCAGGCCAGACAGGCCAGGGCGGCGGCGACGCCCGCGATCGCGAGGAGGCGCTTCCGCTCGATGTCGGGCTCCGGCTGTCGGCGGCGCAGCTGGCGCAGGTAGTAGCCGGCGTCCACCCGGAGCGCTCGGGTCATGGACTCGCCCGGCGCGAGGCCTTCCGATCGCTCGGCGAGACGGCTCCGGACGCCGTCCCGACCGGACACGGCAGCGATGAAGTCACGCTGGAGGAGCGCCGCGATGACCGCGACGCCGATCAGGATCGCGCTCACGCGGCTTCGGACCCGTCCATCGGCTCAGCCGCCGTCCCGGATCCGCTCGGCCCAGGCGGGGAAATCGGCGAGCTCGTCCTTCGACTCGCGCGACAGCAGGTCGACGAGACAGCGCTGGACGCTCTTTCCCTCGAACAGCGCGTTGTGGACCTCCTGGGCGATCGGCAGCTCGACGCCGTGACGCCGCGCCAGCCCGAGCGCCGCATCGACCGTGTAGGCGCCCTCGGCGACGCCCGGCAGGTCGGCCTCGATGTCGGTCCACCGGCGGCCCTTCGCCAGCTCCTCCCCGAGCCGGTGGTTCCGCGACAGGGTGGAGCCGCACGTGGCGATGACGTCGCCGATCCCCGCGAGTCCCGCGAAGGTCAGGGGGTTCGCGCCGGCGGCGATCCCGAGCCGCGTCATCTCGGCGAGCCCGCGCGTGATCAGCCCGGCCTTGCCGTTGTCGCCGAAGCCGAGTCCGTCCGCGGCGCCCGCGGCGATCGCGACGACGTTCTTCAGCGCCCCGCACAGCTCCACGCCGAGCAGGTCGCGATTGACGTACAGCCGGAACTCACGCCGGCCGATCCGGTCGACGATCCGGTCCGCGAGCGAGGGGTCCTCGGCCGCCACGACTGCCGACGCGGGCAATCCCCGCGCGATCTCGCCCGCGAGGTTCGGACCGGACAGGGCCGCGACCCGCCGGGCGGTCAGCGAACCGGCATCGGCGATCACCTGGGACATCCGGAGGAGCGTGCCGGACTCCAGGCCCTTGACGACCGAGAGGACGTCCGCCGACGGGTCGATCGAGAGGGCAATCCGCTCCGCGGTCGACCGGAGGTGGCTCGACGGGACGGCGAAGATCACGAGGTCGGCGGCCCTCGCGAGCTCCGAGGGCGCCGCCGAGACCCGAACGTTCGACGGGAGCGGGACGCCGGGCAGTCGTCGTGCGTTCTCGCGGGCCGCCTCGATCCGATCCGCTGCGGCGGCGTCGTGGGCGAACAGGAGGACCGGCTCGGTCCGCGCGATCAGGACGGCGAGCGTCGTGCCCCACGCCCCCGCCCCGACGATCGCGACGCGGGGCGCGGCCGTCATCGCTTCGGGCGGCGACCGCCGGCAGCCGGTCGTTGGCCGGACGGGCCCTTGGACACCGGGCTGTGGCTCCGCGACGCCCGCCGCCGCGGCAGCCGGACCAATTCGCGGTTGCGGAACACGAGCTTGATCGGCGTGCCGTGGAAGGCGAAGACCTCGCGGATCTGGTTCTCGAGGTAGCGCCGATAGCTGAAGTGGATCGAGCCCGCGTCGTTCGCGAAGAAGACGAACGTCGGCGGCGCGACGCCGACCTGCGTGCCGTAGAAGAGCTTCGGCCGGCGGCCCTTCACGACGGGCGGCTGTTGCCGCTCCAGCGCGTTCCGGAGGACCCGGTTCAGCTCGGAGGTCGAGATCCGCTTCCGCCGCTCTCCCCAGATGTCGATCGCGAGCTCGAGCACACGCCCGACCCGCTGCCCGGTCTTCGCGCTGATCGAGACCACTGGGGCGAAGTCGAGGAACGGGACCTCGTTCTGGATCCACTCGACGTACTGGTCGAACGTCCGATCCGTCTTGTCCTCGACCAGATCCCACTTGTTGACCGCGATGACGAGGCCCTTGCCCTCGTCCACGACGTAGCCCGCGACGTGGGCGTCCTGCGCGGTCAGCCCTTCGACCGCGTCGATCACGAGGACGGCGACGTCTGCCCGCGAGATTGCCTTCAAGGACCTGAGCGTGGAATAGCGCTCCGCCGCCGGACCGGACGCGACCTTGCCGCGCCGCTTGATCCCGGCCGTGTCGATGAGGACGACCTCGCTCCGGCCCCACTCGAGCGTCGTGTCGATCGCGTCGCGGGTCGTGCCCGGCACCTCCGACACGATCGCGCGATCCTCCCCGAGGAGGCTGTTCAGGAGCGACGACTTGCCGACGTTGGGCCGGCCGACGAATGCGATCGCGGCGACCTGGTCCTCGGCCTCGGCGGCGATCGCGGCGTCCCAGCGAGCCGCGACGCGGTCGTCCTCCCCTGCCCCGTCGGCCCCGTCGACGTCCGCCTCCTCGTCGTCGCCCTCCTCGCCGACCACGAACGGCTCCAGCCGGCCCGCAGCAACGTCGCGTGTCCAGGCGTCGGCCTCGTCCTCGCGGGCCTTCCGGGCGATCTCTGCCTCCGACTCGGGAGGGAGGGACCAGACGATCGCGTCGAGAAGGTCGCCCGTGCCACGGCCGTGGGATGCGGAGATCGCGTACGTCTCCTCCCAGCCGAGCGACCAGAACTCCGCGGCGTCGGCCTCGCGGGCGGTGTTGTCGACCTTGTTCGCCGCGACGATCACCGGAGCCTTCGCGGTCCGCAACAGCTCTGCCGCCTCGAGGTCGGCCGGGGTGAGCCCGCTCACCGCGTCGACGACGAACACGATCACGTCGGCCTCGCGGATCGCGAGCCTGGCCTGCTCCTGGACCTTGACCTCGATCGGGTCGTCCGTGTCGACTTCGAGCCCGCCGGTATCGATGAGCACGAACCGACGGCCGTTCCACTCGGCGTCGCCGTACATCCGGTCGCGTGTCGTCCGGGCGCGATCCTCGACGATCGCCTGCCGCTTGCCGACGAACCGGTTGAAGATCGTGCTCTTGCCAACGTTCGGACGGCCGACGACGGCAACGACGGGCAGGGCGACGCGGGCGCTGGAGGGCATGAGAGCCGGCCTCAGGCCGCGCCGGAGGTGGGCGCGGCGCCCTCGTTGTGGACGAACGTGGGCAGCGAGGTCGTCCGCCCGGCGGGCGTGGCGGCTCCGGCGAGCGCCTCCCGGGCGAGCTCGTCGGCGCGGCCGGCCACGTCAGGCGTCCCGGCGAGCTCGAGGACGCGGCGTGCCACGTCGCGGAGGTCCTCGATCGGCGTCGAGGTCCCACCGGTGATCCCGACGATCTCGCGGCCGTCGAACACCGACGGGTCGGTCAGGTCCTTCCAGCCTTCGATCTGGATCGCGGGCTTGCCGGCGATCCCGACGAGCCGCGTCAGCTCCTTCGTGTTCGCGCTCGACCGGCCGCCCACGACGACCATCAGGTCGACCTCCCGGGCGGCCTCGACCGTGTCCTCCTGGCGCCGGATCGTGACCGGGCAGACCGTGTTGACGATCTTCAGCTCGTGGCTCCGCCCGACCATGAACGCGGCGAGCTTCTCGAACTTCCAGGGCGGCTGGGTCGACTGGCTGATCAGGGCCATCCGCTTCTTGCGGGGGACCTTCGCCTCCCACTCGTCCTCTTCGTCGACGACGATCGCGTCGGGCGCGAACCCGAGCATGCCGACGACCTCCGCGTGGTTCGGCGTGCCGAGCAGGACGATCGTGTAGCCCTCGTCGACGAGCCGGGTCAGCTCCTTGTGCTCCTGGATCACCCAGGTGCAGGTGCCGTCGATGACCTCGAGACCGCGGTGGTTGGCCCGCTCCATCACGTCGGGACGCACGCCGTGCGCGCGGATCACGACCGCCGCCCCGTGGTCGACATCGTCGAGGGTCTCGACCGTCTCGATCCCCAACCGCTCGAGGTCCGCGATCACGCCCTCGTTGTGGACGACCTGGCCGAGGGTATGGGTCGGCTTGCCCGCGGCGCGGGCCTCCTTGGCCATGTCGATCGCCTCGCGCACGCCGTAGCAGAAGCCGGTACGCCGGGCGATCCGGATCTCCCGGACGGTTCTCATGATGGATCGATTATCGCATGCGCCCTTCGGCGGCCCGATCGGGAGTGCATTCCGGCAAGCACGGTCAGGTCGTATCGAACAGGATGGCTGCTCGTCGGACACAGGCAGGAGAGTGATGATGAACACCGAGGAGCATCCGAATGCGACCGCCTACCGGAGGACGGTTGACGCATTCCGAGCCCGGGACTTCGACACGATCCGATCTCTCGTCGCCGAGGACGTCGTCTGGCATGTCCCCGGTCGGCACTCGATGGCGGGAGTGATCCGCGGTCTCGACGAGCTCGTCGCCTGGCTCGGCCGATCCAGCGAGCTGGGTTTCACCATTCGGGAGCACGACGTGTTCGGCAACGACGAGCACGTCTGTGCGCTGAGCTACATGGGTGCCCGGCGGCCCGGGGTGGTCATCGAAATCCCGGTGACGAGCGTCTTCCACTTCCGCGCCGGGCGCCAGGTCGAGCGGTGGATGTACCCCGACGACGCGGCAGCCTGGGACGCGATCTTCGACGGTTGATCGGATCCGGCGGCGGCGGGCAGCCGCTCAATCGTCGCCGTAAGTGCCGCGGTGGCGTGGATCGAGGAGCGCGGCGATCCGCTGCATGATCAGGGTCGTCGCGAGGCCCTTCGCCGCCTTCCGGTCGATCTCGGGTGGGAGCAGGTCACCGACCTTGAACGGTTCGCCGATCCGCATCGTCGCGTGACCGCCGGGTCGCGGCAGGAACGAGCCCTTCTTCCAGACCCGATCCGTGTTCGAGACGCCGATCGGGACGATCGTCGCGTTCGTCCGGAGGGCGAGCATCGCCAGGCCGTCCTTCGGGGTCTGGAGCTCGCCGGTCGGGCTGCGCGTGCCCTCGGGGAAGACCATCAGGACCTGGCCCGCGGCGAGGACCCGCTGAGCGAGCCGGAAGGCGTCGATGTCGGCGGCGCCGCGATCGACCGGGACGACGCCGCCGTTGCGGGCCATCCAGCCGACGACCGGCCACTCGAACATCTCCTTCTTGCCGAGCCAGTGGATCCGCCGACCAAGCCGCGGCGTGAGCCACGCTCCGATGATCACGGGGTCGGCGTTCGAGATGTGGTTGCTCGCGAGGATCACCGGGCCCTGGCGCGGGATCGCGTCCGTATCGCCCTCCACCCGGACTCGCGTCACGCACCGGGCGACGGTCCTCGCGCCCAGGGCGACGCCGTTGATCAGCGGCGTCAGGTCCTCGCGAAGGAGCTCCTCCTCGTCGATCAGCGGCTTGTCGGCCGACCGCTTCTCATCGGGCGGTGCGGCCAGCGGCGTCGTCACGGGACCGGAGCGGTTGCGCGCGCTTGCGCCGCCTCGATCTCGGCGACGACCGCGTCGACCGTCTGCGCGAATGTGTTGCCGTCCGTGACGATGTGGACGGCGTCGTCGGCGGCCCGAAGCGGGGCGACCGCGCGCTTCGTGTCGAGCTCGTCCCGGCGCCGCAGCTGGGCGAGGATGAAGCGGGCCTCCTGGCTGTCGGCGTCGACGTTCCGCTCCTCGGCGCGCCGCCGCGCCCGCTCCTCGACCGAGGCGTCGAGGAAGATCTTCAGGTCGGCGTCGGGCAGCACGACGGTCCCGATGTCGCGCCCGGCCATCACGATCCCGCCCGCCTGCGCGGCCAGCGCCCGCTGCCGCTGAAGGAGCGCGGCGCGCAGCTCCGGGACCCGGCTGACCGCCGACACCGCCTCGTCAACGCGCGGCGTGTGGACCTCGTCGGTGACATCGGCGCCGTCGACGCTCACATGGGCGAGGCGCCCGTTTGCGTCGGCGACGAGCTCGATGTCGGGCACGAGCGCGACGAGGACCCTCGGGTCGACGCCGTCGCCTTCGACCCGGACCCGACGTTCCAGGGCGAGCCATGTCGCCGCGCGGTAGAGCAGACCCGTGTCGCAGAAGCGGTAGCCGAGCCGCAGCGCCGCGGCAGCGCCGACGCTCGACTTTCCGGACGAGCCGGGGCCGTCGAGGGCGACGACGGGACCGGGGCGGGCAGTGGTCACGATGTCGAGGATAGCGCGGGCGACCGTCAGCGCCGCACGGGCTTCGATGTCGTCGCCGAGGCGTCCGGCGGGGACGTGTCCCGGGACCGGCCCCCTCCCCCGGCGAGACCGCGGACCTCCGGGGCCTTCAACGGGCGGACCCGGCCGCTGCGGAGGCCGTCGATCCGGACCAAACCGATCCGGACGCGGATGAGGCGATCGATCGGGGCCTCGACGGCGCCGAACATCCGGCGCAGCTGGCGCTTCCAGCCCTGGCGCAGCGTGGCGCGGTACCAGGTCAGGTCCGCCGGAGCCGGCGGCGACAGCAGCTCCGCGAGCTTCGCGACCTCGACCCCGGTCATGGATCGGAGGTGGTGCAGGGTCGCGAGACCTTCGTCGAGCGGGATCCCCTGCTCGAGCGCCTCGACCTGGTCGCGCTCGAGCCGTCTGCGGACACCCAGCGCGTACTCCCGCTCGACTCCGAACCGCGGGTGGAGCACCCGCTCCGACCACGCCCCGTCGTTCGTGAGCAGCAACAAGCCCTCGCTGTCCTGGTCGAGCCGGCCGACCGGATAGAGCCGGCCGCCGTCGGGCACCAGCGCGGTCGGGACGAGGTCGAGGACGGTCGTGTCCGCGTGGCGATCCTGGGTCGTCGACGTGACGCCGGCCGGCTTGTGGAGCAGCAGGTACGTCGTCCGGGCCGCCGATCCGATCGGCAGGCCGTCGACCTCGATCACGGCACGCTCCGGATCGACCTGCTGGCCGATCGTCGCCCGCTTGCCGTCGACCGTGACGCGGCCCGCCGCGATCAGGTCCTCGCTCGCGCGACGCGACGCGACGCCGGCCGCGGCGAGGACCTTCTGGAGCCGCTCGGCGGGCATCAGACGGGCTCGGCGGGCATCAGACGGGCTCGGCGGACCCGTTCGGGGACTCGGCAGACAGATCGGCGTCGGTCACACCCGCCGGCTCAGCGCCGTCGGGCTGCTCCGCGGCGCGTTCCTCCTCCTCGATCAGCCTCGCCGCGACCTCGACGTCGAGCGGCGGCAGCTCGTCCAGGCTCGTCATTCCGAACCGCTCGAGGAACTCGAAGCTCGTGCCGTAGAGGAACGGCCGGCCGGGCGTCTCGGAGCGACCCAGCTCGACGACCAGGCGGCGGTGGAGCAACGACCGGATCGTGTAGTCCGAATCGACCCCGCGGATCCGCTCGACCGCGGACTTCGTGACGGGCTGCCGGTAGGCGACGATCGCGAGCGTCTCGAGCGCGGCCGGCGAGAGGCGGATCGCGTCGACTCCGACATAGCGGGCGATCAGCGCGCCGGCGTCCGGCGCCGTGACGAGCTCGACGCGGTCGCCCGACAGGACGAGCCGGATCCCGCGATCGGCCAGGGCGACCTCCAGGTCCCCGAGGCGTGCATCGACCGTTGCGCGATCCACGCCGGCGAGGCCCGCGATCTCCCGACGCGTCAGTGGGCGCTCCGCGACGAACAGGAGCGCCTCGAGCTGGACCTCGGAGAGTTGCTCGGCGAGTGGGACGGTATCGATGTCCAGGTCGGCCTCGGGCGCCGCACTCGGGCGGCACGTCGGCCCGCTCCTCGATCACGCGAACGACTCCAGGCTCTCGTCCAGCGGCGCGTCGGGCGGCGCCGTCCCGCCGCGTTCCTCGACCGTCGTCGCCCGCGCGACGATCGGGCCCCACGGCGCGTCCTGCGTCACCACGATCTCGCGCCGCTTCATCAGCTCCAGCATCGCGAGGAACGTGACCGCGACGACAACCCGGTCCCGGACGCCCCGCAGCAGGTCCTGCAGGACGACCGTGCCCGCGCCACGGATCGCGGCACGGATGATCTCGGCCCGCTCCGTCAGGGTGATCGTGCGCGCCATCACCTCCGGGGGCGGTGGCGGTGGCTCGACGATCACGGCCAGACGGCCGCAGGGCGGCGGCCAGGATCGCGACGTCCAACGGCGGGCCCTCGGGCGGACGAGCCCCGGCGAGGCCGGCGGCACCGGCGACGGACGGTTCGCGGCGGAAGAGTCCGACGCGGAGGATCGCCGCCTCCTGCAGCCGGCGTCCCGCGTCGCGATGAGCTCGATACACCAGCAACCGCGCCCGCAGCTCGGCTTCCGGGTCCGGCTCCTCCTCCGCAAGGACGCCCGGAGCCGTCTCCACGCGGCGCGGCAGGATCGCCCGGCTCTTGATCAGGATCAGCTGGCTCGCCACCGCGACGAATGCACTCACGTTGCCGAGCCGGTCGCTCTCGAGGGTCGCGAGGGCGTCGAGGTAGGCGTCGGCGAGAGCGCCGAGCGGGACGGTCACGACATCCAGCTGGCGTGCCTCGATCAGGGCCAGGAGCAGGGCCAGCGGTCCGTCGAAGCTCTCGAGCCGGACCTGCGTCGCCGCTTCGGGCCGGCGGCCCGGGCCGAAGACCACCGCCGGCGCGACGATCGCCCGGCCGTTGTCCGCGGGCGTCGGCTCGGCGGGGACGCCACTCGACATCAGCTCGCCTCGTCGGCGAGCCGGAGACGCTCGCCGGCGTCCGGATCGATCGGCCGGTCCTGGTGGCGGATGAGCTCGACCGTCCGCTCCGAGCAGCCGGCCCCGGCCGCCATCCGCGCCGACGCCTCCGCGTGGACCCGGAGCCGTTCGAGCGCTTCGCCCCAGCCCGGAACGATCCTCGCGACCCGCCAGATCCCGCGGCCGTACCGGTCGCCGAGGGAGTAGGCGACGCGCGGCCCGATGCCGGTGTCGCCCTTCGCGCAGTCGTGGAGCAGCCCCGCCACGAGGAGGTCGCGCTCGATGACCTCGTCCACGCGAAGGAACGCGACGACGTCCAGCCCGTGGCGTCGATCGGCGACGTGCATCGCGTCGAACAGGGCGAGCTCCGGCGGCGTCAGCCAGCCGACGAGCTCGTCGCGCTCCACGGGATCGACCCGCGCGCGGAGATGGGCGACCGCCTGGCGGGTCTTGTCGCCCCACCACGTCGCGGCGGTCGGCCCCGGCCCGCCCGACCCGCTAGAGGACATCGACGCCGATCAGGAGGTTGATGATCGGACCGCCGATCCGGACGAACAGCGTCTGGAAGAGGGTCTGCCCGTTGAAGATCGGCAGGAACGCGACGGCGAGGAGGATCACGAAGCCGTACTGCTCGAGGATCGGCCGCCACTGGTATGCGGTTCGCGGGCTCATCAGGGAGAAGAGCACCTTCGAGCCGTCGAGCGGCGCAACCGGGATGAAGTTGAAGAGCATGAGCGCGATGTTGATCACGATGAAGTTGACCAGGACCTGAAACACGATGTCGGGGATGTCCGCGCCACCCCGACCGGCCGCGATCAGGATCCGGATGATGATTGCCCCGATCGCCGCGAGGATCAGGTTCGAGACGGGCCCCGCGGCTGCCACGAGCCCTTCGCTTCCCCGGCCGCCGCGGAGGTTGCTCGGGTTGACCGGTGTCGGCTTCGCCCAGCCGATGCCGAACCCGACCAGGCTGGACACGAGCAGCAGGAACCCCCCGAGCGGGTCGAAGTGGACGATCGGGTTGAGGGTCAGCCGGCCGAACAGCTTCGCCGTGCTGTCGCCGAGCCGGTAGGCGACGAACGCATGCGAGAACTCGTGGACCGGGAAGGCAACGAGCAGGATGATGCCGGCCGCGATCAGCGACGGCAGCAGCCGATTGACATCCAGGTTCACGAAGGCTCCTCAGGTGCGGACGATCGGCCAATCGTAGCGGGCGGGCCGGTCGCGGCGGCCGGGCGCGAGGTACCGGCGCCGGATCGTCAGAGCCGTCCGAGCAGGTCGGCCTTCTTCGCCTCGTATTCCTCGGCGCTGATCGCACCGCGATCGCGGAGGTCTGCGAGGCTGGCGAGGGTCCTGGTGACGTCGTCAGGTGACATCGGCGCTGCCGCGGCCGCCGAGCTCGGCGCGTCGCCCGCGGCCGCGTCCGGCGACGCGGCACGGATCGCCGGCGCCGGCATCGGCCTCCCGCCCGACAGCTCGAGCTCGAGCTCGTGCTTGGCGTCGAGCATTGTCCGTTTGAACTCGCCGGCCTCGCGCAGCATCCGGAGCCGGGAGATCCCGCTCTCCGACGCGGTCAGGATCTCGAGGTCGCCGAAGCCGAAGACCCGCCCGAAGATCGACTCGGTCAGGATCGCGTCGTTGATCTTCTCGAGCGAGCTGTCGATCACCTGCTTGTTGACCACGCCGCCGACCTGGAGGACCCGCCGCGAGGTGAGGACGTACTCCTCGTTCTGCCACACGAGGGCCTGCCACGCGAACCAGACGAGGCCGACGATCACGAGCGCGACGACGAGCCAGCCCCCGATCGAGCTGAGGCCGTCGTTGCCCCGGAGCACGGTCCCCGTGAAGATCAGGACGAGCACGGCGACGACCCACAGGACGATCGCGTAGGCGGCGTTCGCGATCAGGACGAACCAGTGCTGGTGCGAGCGACGGAGCAGCTGTTCGCCGGACGCGAGGAGGTTGTCCACGTAGGCCATCGACGCTGTCGCTCCCTCCAGGTCAGGCCCGTGGATGGGCCCGGGCGTAGACCTCCCGGACGCGCTCGCCCGTGAGGTGGGTGTAAAGCTGGGTCGTGGAGATACTCGCATGTCCGAGCAACTCCTGGACGATCCGGAGATCGGCCCCGCCCTCCAGGAGATGGGTCGCGAACGAGTGGCGGAGGGTGTGCGGCGAGACCCTCGCCGAGAGGCCGGCGCGGGCGGCCGAGGCGCGCACGATCGCGAATGCCTGCTGCCGGGCCAGGCGCCCGCCACGATCGCCGAGGAACAGCGGCCCGCCCCGCAGCGGAGCCACGTGGTGGAGTGCCAGCAGGGCGGGCCGGCCCTCCTCGAGCCACCGGGCGAGCCAGTCCAGCGCGACGTCGCCCACGGGCACGAGCCGCTCGCGGTCACCCTTGCCGATGACCCGGACGAAGCCGCCGTCGATCGAGAGGTCCTCGCGATCCAGCCCGAGCGCCTCGCTGACCCGGAGGCCCGCGGCATAGAGCAGCTCGAGCAGCGCCCGGCCGCGAAGGTCCGGCGCCGCCTCCAGCAGGGCCTCGACCTCGGCCACCGTCAGCGTCTCCGGAAGGAGGCGCGTCTGGCGGGGCAGGTCGATGTGGCTCGCGACGTCCCGCTCGATCAGCCCGTCGCCGTAGGCGAACCGATAGAAGCCGCGGATGCTCGCCGCACGACGGCGCAGCGAGGTCGGTGCCAGGCCGGGATCGCTCGGCCGGCCGCGTCGGGTGCGCTCGGCGAGATGTCGTCGGGCCGCGTCGGGTCCATCCGCCCAGGTACCGCCGACCCGTTCGCCCGCGGCGAAGTCCCTGAGGTCGGTCCGGTAGGCCCGGATCGTGGCCGGCGAGAGCCCTCGCTCGACCCGGAGGTACGTGAGGTAGTCGTCGATCGCGCGGTCCAGCGGCGGCGTCGACACCCGAGTCGCTCAGCTCGAGCCCGGCGAGCTCGCCTGCCATGCCTCGGCCCGATCGAGCAGCTCGCGAGCCGACGCGAGGGCGGTCGTGCCGGCGCCCGCCTCACCGCCGGCGAGCATCGCGCCGAGCTCGACGATCCGCCCCTCGCGGTCGAGCGCGTCGACCACGGTCACGGTCCGGCCGTCGCGTTCGCGCTTCGCGATCTGGAAGTGGGCATCGGCATGGGCGGCGATCTGGGGCAGGTGGGTGACGCACAGGACCTGGTGGCGACGGGCCAGCGCCCAGAGACTGCGTCCGATCGGGTCGGCGCTCCGGCCGCCGATCCCGGTGTCGATCTCGTCGAACACGAGGGTCGGCGTGTCGTCGGCCTCGGCGAGGATCTGGCGAATTGCAAGGGCCACGCGGCTGAGCTCGCCGCCGGACGCGATCCGGGCGAGCGGCCGCGCCGGTTCGCCCGGGTTCGGAGCCAGACGGAACACGACCTGGTCGATCCCCGTGGCATCGAACGCGAGGGCGTCGCCGTCGACCTCGACCGCCGGCTCGTCGTCGTCGGCCGGACGGCGACCGAGCCCGACCTCGAAGACGCCGGCCGGGAACCCGAGCTCGACGAGGACCGCGTCGATCGCCGTCCCGAGCAGCGTCGCGGCCGTCGCCCGGGCCGCCGACAGGTCGGCTGCGGCCGCAGCGACCCGCTCCAGCAGGTGTGCGTCGTCGGCGTCCCGCCGCGAGCGCTCCTCGTCGACGCCGCGCAGCCGCTCCGCCTCCCCGGCGGCCCGCTCTCCGTGCGCGATCACGGCCGCCTCGTCGTCGCCGTATCGCCGCTCGAGCGCGTAGATCGTCGAGAGCCGCTCCGTGAGGCGGGCGAGCTCGGCCGGATCGTGGTCGATCGACTCGGACAGCTCCCGGGCCGTCGCCGCGACATCCTCCAGCTCGGCCTCGGCGCCGGCGAGACGGTCGGCGAGCACCTCGAAGCGCGAATCCAGTCGGGCGAGGTTGCGAGCCTCGCGCAGCCCGACCGCGACTCGCTCCCGGGCGCTGCCGTCGTCGCCCGTCAGCGCCTCTCCGAGGGCGGCGCCGCCGCGTGCGATCGCCTCGCCGTGCTGGGCCGCGTCGAGCCGGCTCCGGATGGCCTCGGCCTCGCCGGGCTCGAGGCGGGCCGCCGCGATCTCGTTCGCCTCGTGCTCCGCCAGCTCGAGCCGGCGGGCCAGCTCGCGCGGGTCGAGCTCGAGCGTCGAGAGGAGGGTCCGGTTCTCCCGCCACCGGTCGACCGCCGCGGCCGTCGCCGCGCGGAGGGGCTCGTGGCCACCGAAGGCGTCGAGCAGGTCGCGTTGCCAGCGTTCGTCGAGCAGCCGCTGCTGGTCGTGCTGCCCGTGGATCTCGACGAGCGCACCGGCGACCTCTGCCAGACGCGCCGCGGTCACCGGCTCGTCGTCGAGCCGCGCCGTCGAACGGCCGGCGGCCGACACCTCGCGGGTCGCGATCAGGGGCTCCGGGATCCGGTCGAACAGCGCCGTGACGCGCGCGGCATCGGCGCCGTGCCGGACGAGGGTCGTGTCCGCGCGCGTGCCGGTGGCCAGCCCCAGCGCATCGATCAAGAGGCTCTTGCCGGCGCCGGTCTCCCCGGTGAAGACGTTGAGGCCCGGCGCGAGCTCGAGGCGGAGCCGGTCGATCAGGGCCAGGTCCGCGACCGTGAGCTCGAGCAGCCGGCCCGCATCGCGGCGCGCCTCGAGCACGGCGGTCTCGAACACGCCGACGGCCTCCCGGGTCGTGGTCATCGCGCCACGCCGTCGCGCCTCATGACGGCAGGAGCTCCACCTTCCGGCGGAAGAGGTCCCAGAACGGCTGGCTGCCGGCGGGCTCGACCAGCCGGACCGGGCGGGTCAGCGCCCGGACCTCGACGACGTCGCCCACGGCGATCGACATGTCGTCGCGACCGTCGATCGAGACGATCGCCTCGGTTGCGTCGACGATCCGCGTCCGGACGATCTGGTCCGGCCCGACGACGACCGACCGGATGGCCGAGAGGTAGCCCGCGATCGGCGTGACGATGAGGTTGCGGCTGTCCGGGGCGACGATCGGGCCGCCGGCGCTGAACGAGTAGCCGGTCGAGCCGGTCGGGCTCGAGACGACGAGGCCGTCCGAGATGAACGTCGCGAGATGGCTCGGGCCGATCGCGACGTCCAGGCGAACGACACGGGCGAGCGCCCCACGGGCGACGACGACGTCGTTGAGGGCGTGGTGGATCGCGGCATCCTCCGGCCGGCCTTCCGGCAGGATCCGGGCCTCCAGCGCCATCCGCTCGTCGATCGTGAACTCGCCGCCAACGAGCTTGGCGAGCACGGCCTCCAGATCGTTCGCCTCGACCTTCGAGAGGAAGCCGATCTTGCCGAGGTTCATCCCGAGCAGGGGCACGTCGACCTGGATCACGGCTCGCGCGGCCCGGAGCATGGTGCCGTCGCCACCCAGGACGACGAGGATGTCGGTCGTGGCGAGCTCGCGGCAGAGCGTGTCGAAGTCCTGCGCGGGGGCCGCCCACTGGTCGATCCCGTGCATCCTGCACCAGCCGCCTGCGCGGTCGCTCAGGTCGGTCGCGGCGTCGTTCGTCGGGTTGTAGGCGAAGCCGATCCGCTTGACGCTCATCCGCCGGTGACCGTCGCGATCCGGACCCCGATGTCGGCACAGACAGGTCCACCCGCCAGGTACAGGAGGAACTCGCGGTTCCCCTGCGGACCGAGGATCGGCGACGCGATCACATCGCGGGCTCCCAGGCGAAGATCGCGCGCCGCCGCGACGACCCGCTCGAGGACCGCGCGGTGCGCTCGCCGGGTCGCGGACGACGCCGTGGTCGGTGCCGCCCTTGCCGACCTCGAACTGCGGCTTGACGAGGGCGACGATCGGCGCCGACGGTGGCCCGGCGCGGAGCGTCGAGGCGATCGGCCCGAGGACGAGCCCGAGCGAGATGAACGAGACATCGACGACGGCGAGATCCACCGGCTCGGCGAGCGTCTCTGGTGTCAGCGAGCGGGCGTTCGTCCGATCGTGGACGACGACGCGCGGGTCGCGGGCGATCCGGTCCGCGAGCTGGCCGCGACCCACGTCCACGGCGTGGACCCGGGCGGCGCCGCGCTGCAGCAGGACGTCGGTGAAGCCGCCCGTCGAGGCGCCGGCATCGAGGCAGACGAACCCGGCCGGATCGATCTCGAAGGCATCGAGGGCGGCTGCCAGCTTGTGCCCTCCCCGGCTGACGTAGGGGTCGCGCTCGACGACCTCGATCGGGATGTCGGGCTCGACCAGGTCGCCGGCCTTCCGGTCGAGCCGGCCGGCGTCGCCCGTTCCGACGCGGACCTGCCCGGCCAGGATCAGCGCCTGGGCACGCGCTCGCGACTCGGCGAGGCCGCGGTCCACGACGAGCTGGTCCAGACGCTGACGGGGGCGACGCTCGGTGGCGGGGGTCACCCGGCTATCGTGGCACAGCCGCCTTCGCCGCGGCTCACCGACCCATGGCCCGGCCTCGGTTCAGACGCCCGACACGCCTCCGGCGGGTGGCTGGGCCGGCGACCATCGAGACGTCAACAGCGCGACCCCGGCGCCGATCAGCGCTGATCCGACGATCGCACCAACTGCGAGGGTCATCGACCACGCAAGCCCGCCCGTCAACGCGATCGTCACGAAGTACAGCGCGACAAAGGCAGACGGAACGAGCGACGCAAGGGCAATTCGCCGCCCGCGACCGGCAGGCCGGCTCGCGATGACGTCACCGAGGATCCCGACAAGAACGGCCGCCGGCAGGAACCGCCACCCACCCGAGACGGCGACGACCATCAGGGTCGCGACGGCGACGACGACCGTCACGCCACCGCGGGGCAGGCCCCCGACGCCGTCGATGGCGACCATGACCAGGGCAAGGATGAGTGCCAGGAGCGCGATCCCGGCGAACCCCAGATCCTCCCGAACGGTGGGCGGATTCTCGACCCCCGCGAGCGGCGAGCGGGCATACGCCAGACGCGCGCCGTTGGTCGACCAGGTCACGCTCCAGCGTCCGTCGTTGGAGTCGGGACTCCGCGACAGGTCTCGCGGATCGGAGCCATCGGTGGCGATCGACCAGATCTCCGGATCGCCTGTCCGATCAGATTCGAAGGCGATGCGCGATCCGTCGGGGGACCAGTACGGGACCTGGTCCGCGGCCGAGTTGTTCGTGAGGTTGGTGGCACCCTGGCCGTCGATGCCGATCCGCCAGACGTCGTCGTTGCCAGAGGCATCACCGACGTAGACCAGCTGCGCACCGTCCGGAGACCAGACCGGGGACCAGTGGCTCGACGCATCGGTCGTGACCTGGACTTCGCCGCTGCCGTCGGCATTCGCGATGAACAGCTGAAGGTTCCCGTCGCGGTTCCCGTGGTACGCCAGGTGGGCGCCGTCCGGCGACCAGGTCGGGGCGCCGCTGTCGCCGGCATTCGTCAGGCGGTGCCGATCGCTTCCATCGGGATGGATCAGGTAGATGTCCCAGGCATTCGAGTCCGGCGCGACGAAGCCGCGCTCGCCTCCGGCCTCGGGCCTGGCCGGCGTCGTGGGCGACGGCGCCTTCGCCGCCTCGCGAGAGGTGAACGCGATCCATTGGCCGTCCGGCGACCAGGCGGGGATCCAATCCCACTCCGGATCGTCCGTGAGCTGTCGCGCATCGCTCCCGTCGGAGCCAACCGTCCAGAGGTCGGCCCCGAGGGAGCCGTCGGGCCGGTCCCTCCAGGCAACGTAGACGATCCGGCCGCCATCCGGCGACCAGGCCGGCTGGGTCGCCTCGAACCCGGCGGCCTCCACCACCCGCGTCTGCGTGCTGCCGTCCGGCGCCATGGTCCAGACCTCGGATGTGAGTTCGCCGCGGGGGTCGATCCGGCCCGCCACCGGGTTGAACACGGGATGCCAGTCCCCCAGCCAGAAGAATCCGAGGGCAAGGAGGGTCGTGAGCCCGACCACACCAAGCCATCCGACCGGGCGACCGGTGGCCGGCGCGGCGACGAGCCAGTTCGCCGCGACCAGCCCGAGCCCGACCAGGAGGAGCAGTCGTGATGGAGCCTGACGGCCTTCCACGCCCGTGCCGATATCGAAGAGCTGGGTCCAGAGAAGATCGACGACCACGTAGGCGAGGATCGCCAGCGTCCCGACGACGATCATCCGCTCGCCGACGCCCCAACCGGACCACGCAGACCGGAGTCGATCGCGGACTCCGCCGCGAGCCGACCGGTCGAAGAATTGCTCGGCGACGACGACCACCAGGGCGATCAGCCCCAGGTATGCAGGGAGGTGGAACGGCGAGAAGGTCGCGCTGTCGGCCTGGCCGGAGGTCAAGGCCCAACCGACGAGGTAGACGCCCCCGAGGATCCAGGCGGCCAGGAGGGTCGCGACCGCCTCGAAACGCGTCGCCCCGCGGTCCGATCCGGACGCCGCCACTTCCACGACCACTCCTGATGGCGTTCCGCCGGCGGCGTGCCGCCGCGATGGGCGCGATCCTACTCGGCCGACGCGCTCCCGGCGAGGCCGGCGCTACGCGCGGGCGGGCGAGGTCTCGGCAGCCAGCCGCCCGGCTGGCTGCAGGCCGAGCGTGCTGATCGTCTCGCGGACCTGGCCCGCGAGGCCGGCGGCATCGAGACGCAGGACCCGGCGGAGGTCGGCCACCGAGCCGTGGTCGACGAATCCTTCACTGGGGATCCCGAGGATCCGGACGGGGACATCCCGCAGCGCGGGATCGGTCAGCCTGGCGATCTCGATCGCCTCGAGGACGCCCGCCCCGAACCCACCGGTCACGACGCTCTCCTCGAACGTGACCACGAGCCGCGCACGACGCGCGTGCTCGAGGATCAGCTCGGTGTCGAGCGGCTTGGCGAACCGGGCATTGATCAGCCCGACCGACCAGCCGTCGATCGCGAGCGCCGACGCCGCCTCGTTCGCCCGGGCAACGATCGGCCCGAAGCCGACGAACAGGATGTCGCTGCCCTCGCGGAGGACCTCGCCCCGCCCGACGGCGATCGCCACGGGATCGACCGCAGGCAGCCCGAAGCCCGGGTCCCGCGGATAGTGGAGCGCGAACGGCCGGTCCTGGCCGAGGGCCGTCGCGAGGAGGGATCGCAGCTCCTGCTCGTCCTTCGGGCTGGCGATCACGAGGTTCGGGAGCTGGCGTTGCGCCGGCAGCGTGAACATTCCCTGGTGGCTCGTCCCGTCCTCGCCGACGAGCCCGGCCCGGTCGACCGCGATCAGGACCGGCTGGTCGTTCTGGCAGACGTCGTGAACCGTCTGATCGAACGCCCGCTGGAGGAACGTCGAATACAGGGCGACGACCGGCCGCATCCCGCCCATCGCGAGGCCCGTGGCGAGCGCAACCGAGTGTTGCTCGGCGATCCCGACGTCGATGAAGCGCGTCGGATACGCGGCCTGGAACGTCGAGAGGCCCGTCCCGGTCGGCATGCCGGCGGTGATCGCGACGATCCGCTCGTCGATCTTCGCGCGGGCGACGAGCTCCTTCACGAAGACCGCCGTGTAGTTCGGGTGCTTCCGCGGCTGCACGACGGCCGATGCGGGGGCAGCGTCGTCGGTCATCGATTTGGTCGGCATCGCCGCCGTCCGGCTCGCCGCGGCCGGCTCCACGACGCCGGCGGCGGGCGCCTTCGACGCGGCTCCGTTGCCGCTGCCGTTGGTCGCGGGGGGCACCGTCATCGGCGGCAGCGCCGCACCGTGGAACCCGACCTGGTCGGCTTCGGCGGGGCGGAACCCGTGGCCCTTCTGGGTCCGGACGTGGACGATGACCGGGCCCCGCAGCTCGAGGGCCTGCTGGAACGTGGAGAGCAGCGCCCGGACGTCGTGACCCGGGACGAGCCCGATGTAGATGATCCCGAGGTCCTCGAACAGCCGGCCGGGCTGGGCGAAACTCACGACGCCCGCCCGGAAGCGCTGGCCGAGCTCGCGGACCGTCGGCCCGACGCCCGGGATCCGGCCCACCAGCTCGTCGTACTTCGTCTTGCTCGACTGCCAGGTTCCGGACAGCTTGATCTGGCTGAGGTAGGTCGACAGCCCGCCGACGGTCGGGCTGATCGACATCTCGTTGTCGTTGAGCACGATCAGGAGCTGGGTCTTCCGCTGGCCGATGTCGTTGAGCGCCTCCAGGCTCAGGCCGCTCGTGATCGCGGCATCGCCGACGACGACCGCGATCCGCTCGGACGTGCCCTTGAGATCGCGTGCCGCCGCAAGCCCCTGCCCGATCGACAGGCCCGTCCCGGCGTGGCCGCCGTCGAACACGTCGTGCTCCGACTCGCTGCGCCGCGGAAACCCGCCGACGCCGCCGAGCTGGCGGAGCGTCCCGAACCGCTCGTAGCGACCGGTGAGGAGCTTGTGTGGGTAGGCCTGGTGGCCGGTGTCCCAGACGATGCGGTCGCGTGGCGACTCGAGGAGCCGATGCAGGGCGATCGTCAGCTCGACGACGCCCAGACTGCTGCCAAGGTGGCCGCCGGTCGTGGCGACGGTCGAGATGATCGTCTCGCGGATCTCGGCGGCGAGACGGTCGAGGTCCGCCGGGGTGAGGTTGCGGAGGTCGGCCGGACCGCTCAGCGTCGGCAGGATCGGGCGGGGGTCGGTCACGGGGGTGCTGGCTCCTGGTCGGCAGCGCTGTAGGCCGATGATCGGCGCATCGTCGCGCTTCGGACGGATTCGCGCCGCCAGATGCGACGGATCACGGTCCACAGTCTAAACGTGTTCGCTAGAGGTCGCATGTTTCGGCCCCCTGAATTGGCCTTGAGGCCTGCCACGCGATGTGGGATCGTCCACTGAGGAGGGAGTCCATGTCGATCGAACCCAGCGACGCCGTGGCCACGATCGCGATCCCGGGTGCGCTGCGGCCCGGCGATCCCGGGTACGACGACGCCCGGATCTCGTTCAACGGGCTTCTCGACCGGCGACCGGCAGCGATCATTCCGTGTGCAACGACCGACGAGGTCGTCGCGGCGGTCCGGGCGGCGCAGGCAGCCGGGCTGCCGATCGCGATCCGCGGCGGCGGGCACAGCGTCGCCGGCCACAGCCTCCCCGACGGCGCCCTCGTGGTCTCGCTGGCCCCGATGCGTGAGGTCGTCATCGATCCCACGCGACGCCTCGCCCATGCCGGTGGCGGAGCGATCTGGAACGACGTCGACGCCGCCGCGTTCGCCCACGACCTGGCCGTCCCCGGCGGAACGTTCGGCGACACGGGCATCGGCGGCCTCACCCTCGGCGGCGGGATCGGCTGGCTCATGCCCGTCGCCGGGCTGACCTGCGACAACCTCGTCGAGGCGGAGGTCGTCACGGCCGACGGCTCGATCGTGATCGCAGGCCCGGCCGGTGACCCGGAGCTGCTCTGGGCATTGCGGGGCGGCGGCGGCAACTTCGGGATCGTCACCCGGTTCACCTACCGCCTCACCCCGATCGCCCCGATGACCGGCGGCAGGATCGTCTATCCGGGCGATGCCGCCGAGGCGGTGTTCGACCGCGTCGAGCGGCTCGTCGCCGCGCATCCGACGGCCGGGATGCCGACGTTCGGGCTCCACCGGACCGAGGACACCGGCGATCCGGCGATCACGTTCCTGTTCGGGATCGTCGACGGCTCCGACCCGGCGCCGATCCTCGACCTCCTGCGGCGCGATCTGCCCGTGCTCGAGGACGAGCTCGGGCCCGCGACCTATCTCGACCTGCAGGCGCTCGCGGGGATCCTGCCGTTCGGCCTCCGCCACTACTGGAAGGGACACTTCCTCCGGGCCCTGGACCGCGACCTGTTCGTCCGGCTCGTCGAGGCCGTCGGGGCGGACGACGCGGTCGGCGCGGCGTTCATCCTGCTCGAGCGGATCGTCGGCGCGGCTCGGGTCGAGCCCGAGGGCGGATCGGCGTTCGGCCAGCGGGCGGCGGCATGGAATGCGAGCGCGCTCGCGATCTGGGAGTCACCCGACGAGGACGACAGCGGGATCGGCTGGGCCCGACGGGTGGCTGCGATGCTGGAGCCGTCGTCGCTGAACGGCGGCGGCTACGTGAACTACGCCCCGATCGACGAGACACCGGATCGTGTGCGAGCCGCGTACGGCGACGAGCGCTGGGCGCGACTCGTCTCGGTGAAACGGCGGTTCGATCCGGACAACGTGTTCCGGTTCAACCACAACATCCGGCCCGACTGAGGCGTGCGGCCCACCCTCGCGGCCGTCGTGCTCTGGACGGTCCTCGTCGGGGTCGTCCTGCTCGTCACGCCGACGCTCACCTCTGCTCCCGCCTGCGCCGGCAGTGTCGAGGTCGCGCCCGGCTGCGAGACCCTCACCGCCGCCGGCAACCAGCTCGTCTGGGTGACCCAGCAGCGCCCGATCGTCCTGTTGGCCGCCGGCGGCTACATCGTGATCGCGATCCTCGGCTGGGGACTCCGGAGGCGATCGTAGGGTCGGCTATCCCTCCGTCGCGTCGTCGGCGGCGATGTCCTGGACATCGAGGCCGCCGCCGGGACGGCTGATCAGCTGCTGGACGCGGAGCTCCGCCTCCCCCAGCAGCCGCTCGCAATGGCGCTGGAGCGCGACCGCCCGCTCCGTCCGGGCGATCGTGTCCTCCAGCGACAGGCCGCCTGCCTCCAGCTCCGCAACGACCGCCCGCAGCTCGGCGAACGCATCGTCGAAGCTGAGCGTATCGATCGCGGGGTCGGCGCCCGCGGGAGCGGGGCCGGTCGCGGGCTCAGTCGTCATCGGGCGGGTCGTCATCCTCGGTCAGGCGGCCGATCGGCCGGGCAACGAGCATACCAACCGCGACGCCGATGACCAGGACGGCGACCACGATTGCGCCGAAGACCAGGAGGTCGTTCAGGACGATCCATCCGAGGTCGCGGGGAGGTCCCCCTCGGCCAGGCGGATCGCCAGGGCCGTCCCCGAGGGAGCGTCGCCCGGCCGGCGGACGATCGCGCCGTCGCCGACCCGGCGGACGATGGCGTAGCCGCGCTCCAGCGTGGCCTGCGGCCCGAGAACGGCGAGCGCCGAGGCCGCGGCCGTCAGTGTCGCCCGGGCCGCCGCGAGACGGGCGAGGAGCGGGCGCGGGACGTCGGCGGCGGTCGACCGGAGCGCGGTGCCACGCCGTTCGATCGCGGCATCGGCGACCCGCACGGCCCGGTCGAGGAGCAGGCCGACCCGCTCTCGATCGGCCACCAGCTGGGCCCGAGGGTCCAACCGGTCGAGCGCGCGCCGCTCCACGGCCAGCTCGCGGCGGACGGCGTCGAGCGTGCGGCCGACGGCGGCCGCCGTGCGTTCGCCGGCGCGGCGGAACGATCCCAGCCATTCCGCCCGATCCGGGACCACGAGCTCGGCCGCGGCGGACGGTGTCGCGGCCCGGACGTCAGCGGCGAAGTCGGCCAGCGTCACGTCGACCTCGTGGCCGACGCCGGTGACAACCGGGAGCCGATGGGCGACCACGGCCCGGACGACCCGCTCGTCGTTGAACGACCAGAGATCCTCGAGGGACCCGCCGCCGCGGGCGAGGATCGTGAGCCCCGGCGCGTCGGCCGCCCGGCCGCCACGATCGAGGGCCGCCAGCCACTGCTCGAGGCGGCGGAACGCGCGGACGATACTCTCGGGCGCGTCATCGCCCTGGACCTTGCACGGGACGAGGAGGACGCGGGTCATGGGCCAGCGCCGCGACAGGACCGTCGCGATGTCGTGCCAGACGACGCCCGTCGGGCTCGTGATCACCGCGATCCTCGCCGGTCGCTGCGGCAGGGGCCGCTTCCGCGCCGGGTCGAACAGCCCCTCAGCGTCGAGCCGGGCCTTCAGCGCCTCGAACCGGATCGCGAGGTCGCCGAACCCGGCCGGCTGGATCGACTCGACGTAGAGCTGGACCGCGCCCTGCTGCTCGAACAGGTCGATCCGCCCGTGGACGACGATCCGGAGCCCGGCCTGCGGCTGGAAGACGGACCGCGCTCGCTCGTCGCTGAACCAGACGCAGTTCAACGTGCTCCGGGCGTCCTTCAGCGTGAAGTAGGCGTGGCCGGCGCTGCTGACGGTCACCCGCCCGACCTCGCCTTCGACCCAGACGTCGGCCAGTCGGGGATCGGCCCGGACGGCCTCGCGGATGGCCCGGGCGACCTCGCTGACGTTGAGGATCCTGAGTCCGAAGGTTCCCGGGGCGGCCGGAGTCGGTGCCTCCGGGGCCCGATCCTCGTTGCCGAGGCCGGCATCCCAGCCCGGAAGCAGCTCGCGCGATCCCACGACGGCCATGCTAGCGGTCGGAGACCCGGCGGGCGGTCCCGCCGTTCGTCAGACGCGGGTCTTGAGGCCCGCGATCCGGACCTCGGACGCCTGGAGCGTCACGAGCGGCAACGTCCCGGCGCTTGCGTCGGCGAGCAGCGTCGCGTAGACGCCCTCGCTCGTCGCCTCGGATCCGGTCACGAGGAGGAGGTCGGTGCCGGCGTCTGCCGCTCGCTCGGCGAGGTGGCTCGTCGTGTAGCCGCGGGATGCGGCCGTGCCGTCGAGACCGTCGGTGATCGTCACGCCTCGGAACCCGAGCTGGGTCCGGAGCAGCGTCGCGTTGATCGCGGGCGACCAGCCGGCGGCCGCGTGGGCGTCCCAGGCCGTGTACGTGGCGTTCGACAGCATGATCAACGGGAGGCTCGCGGCGACCGCGGCTCGGTACGGTCGCGAGGCCCGGGGCGAGGCCGGCCCGGCTCGCGCGAATCGTGACCATCCGCTGGTCGGTGTCCTGGGTCGCGAACCCCAGACCGGGGAAGTGCTTGAGGGCCGGATCCACGCCGCCGGCCTGAAGGCCCTCCGCGAAGGCAACCGCCAGCGCGGTCGTCCGGGCCGCCGAGAACGACCAGGTCCGGTGCTGTCGGAACAGGAAGGACGCGGTTGACGCCGGCACGTCGGCCACTGGTGCGAGGTCGATGTCGATCCCGAGGGCCCGCAGGGCCTTCCCGGTCGCGAGCCCCTGCGAATGGGCCGCGGCCGTGGATCCCAGGACTCCGAGCTGCGCCGGCGACAGCGTCGGCGGCGCCCACGGGATCCGCTTGATGGCGCCGCCTTCCTGGTCGACCGCGATCAGGAGCGGCGGCTGGCCGCCGTCGATCGCCGCCCGGTGGAGGTGCTGGGTCAGCGCAACGAGCGCCGCCTTCGTGGTGACGTTGGCCCCGAACAGGATCACCCCACCGACCTCGCCGCGACTGATGCGCCCGAGCAGGCTGGCACTCGGCGTCGTGCCGTCCATCGCCACGACGAGCTTCTGCCCGACGAGCCGGGCCAGGGTCCGACCGGTCCCGGCAGACGGCTGGACCAACGACCCGGACGGAGCCTGGATGTTCGGCGCCACCCGGTCGGCGGGTGACGGCCCATCGGCGATCGCCTTGCCGCCAACTCCCACCGAACATCCGGTGAGGGCCGCGACGGCAACGATGGCGGCCGCGACCCTCCAGGGGCGCGGCGACGGACGCTCGTGCCTGGGCGTCAGCGCACCCACGCCTTCATCGCGATGCTGGCCGGCTGGCCGGGTCCGTTGCACGGAGGGACGGTCGTGTCGGTCTGCTTCTGGGGCCTGGACACGACGCGCTCCCCCGCGCCGATGTCGTAGGCGATCGTCACCGGCGCCACGACGGGGCTGGTGCAGACGTTGGCGACGTCGACCTCGCTGTTGAGGACGTCGCCCGGCTGGAGCGTGAGCTCGCGACCACCGGGCTTGCCGGTCGCCTGGGCCAGCACCGTGTCCTGCCCGTCGACGAGCTGCGGGATGCTTGTTTCGGACATCGTGCACGCGACCGAGCCGGTGTTCGTCATCGTGACCAGCGCGATCCGGTTGCCGGCGGCGCCCTCCCAGGACGTGATGCGGGCGGACAGGTCGCCGACGGGGCATGGGCCGGTGGTCGGCTCGGGAGTCGCGGTCGGCGCCGGGGTGACGCTCGGCTCCGGGGCGACGCTCGGCTCGACCGAAGGCTCGGGCGACGGGCTCGTGGACTCCTCGGGCGCGGACGGTGACGCGCTCTCGACGACGGCGGCGTCGCTGCCGCTCGGCGATGGGTCGGCTCCGACGCCGCTCGACGTTCGGCCGCCGAGCCAGGCGACCGCCACGAAGAGGACGGCGGCCAGCAGTCCGGCTCCGACCAGGCCGAGGAACGACCCCGGCCCTCGATCGGGCGAGCGATGCGGGGCCCGGGACGGGCGGCGGGCGGATTCGGTCACGGCGTTCCACTCCTCAAGGATGCGATCGGTCCTGGTGTTGGGCTCCATCACGCGGTCTCCAGCTTCGTTCGTGCGCGGCTGACGGCGGCGCGCAGGGCACCCGCTGTCGTGCCGAGGACGTCGGCGGCTTCGTCATAGGTCGCCCCTTCGATGGCGGTCAGCACGAGAGCCGATCGCTCGAGGGACGACAGGCGGTCCATGGCGGCGGACACGTCGAGCCAGCGATCCCGGACAGACGGGTCCGGATCGAGGCTGACGGGTGTCGACGGTCGGGCGAGGAGCCGGCGCCGGAGCTGCCGGAACCGGTCGGTCGCGAGCCGGCGGGTCGTCACGAGCAGCCAGGGCAGGACCGGGCGATCCCAGTCCAGCCGGTTCCGCTGGTCCCACAGCCGAAGGAACGCCTCCTGGGCGAGGTCCTCGGCCGCGGACCAGTCGTTCGTCCAGGCGAGGGCGAACCGGAAGACGTCCGACCAGTGCAGGTCGAACGCGTGCTCATAGGCGAGATCCGTCGAGTCGGCGATCGCCACGTGCGTCGTCACAACCTCATACACGCCGACCGATGCCGGAACGCACGCTCAAGGGTGATGGAGTTTTCGAGATCGGGTGGTCCCGATCGGAGGAGCGGCCGGCTCAGCCGAAGCCGAGCTGCTGGAAGCGCCAGCGATCGTCGGGCCCGAGCAGGCCCCGGAGGTGGTTGATCTCGCCGGCGTGATACGCGTCGTGCGTGATCATCGCGGCGACGATCCAGCGGGTCGGACGCTGCTCGCCCCAGTTCGTGAGCCGGGGCGCGTCGAGCTGTACGTCGTCCGCGAGATCCGCGACGTGGCCGGCCAATCTCTCGTGCGCGGTGACGAGCCACCGCAGGACGTCGTCGGGAGCGGCCGTGCCGACCGGCCACGGCTCGACGTCCGGTGTCGCGAAGCGGAGGGTCGCCGCCCCGAACGCGTAGTCGTCGTACATGATCTTGCAGGCTCCGACATGGATCGCGATCAATTCGATCGACCGCGACAGGCCCTCCGGAACGGCGTGCCACGCATCTGCGGGCACGGAACGCAGGTTCGGCATGAGCGCCTGGCTTTCGTCGGTGGACTCGATGCCGCCGCCCCCGAACGCCTCACCCATGAGGTACAGCAACGTGTCGATCCCGGCCCGGGAGGTCATCGACCAATGCTAGTCGCCGACATCGAAGGTGGTGATGATTGCCAGGTGATCCGCGTCCGTCAGGCTGGGCGCATGGCGACTCGCGAGCGCAGGCTCGACCGCGGTAGACGTCGGGCCAACCGGGCGCTGATGGGGATCGGCGAGGAGCTTCGCGAAGCGCGACTGCAGGCGGCGCTCACCCAGCGTGAGCTCAGCGCGGTTGTCATGATCTCACCGGCAGAGATCAGCAGGATCGAGCGCGGCAACTCGCCACATGTCGCGTATGAGACCGTCGTTGCGGTGGGAGCCGCGCTCGGACTCGACATCCCACTCCGTGCCTATCCGAACGGCGACCCTGTGCGAGACGCTGCGCAACTGGCGCTGCTCGGCCGGTTTCGACGCGAGCTGCCGAAGGGCCTGCGACATCGAACCGAAGTCCCACTGGGAATCCCGGGCGATCTTCGGGCCTGGGACGAGGTCGTCGACGGACCCGGTTGGTCCGTGCCAATCGAGGCGGAGTCGCGCCTCCGGGATACGCAGGCGCTCCGGCGCCGGATCGCGCTCAAGTGTCGTGATGGGGACGTCGACCGAGTCATCCTTCTCGTCGCCGACACTCGGCACAACCGCCACATCCTGCGGCTCGCGGCCGACGACTTCGCCGAGCTGTTCACCGTGCGCGGTCGAGAGGCCCTGGCGGCGCTCCGGTCCGGATCCCGACCACCGGGCAGCAGCGTGATCCTGATCTGAGGCAGCTCAGTTCGAGAATCTCGTCAGTTCGAGAATCTCGCCGGGTGAGCGTATGGGACAAGTTCTCCCCACCCAGATCGGATATCCACCTGCGGTGACCGTGGGACGAACGGGACCGACAAATTCCGCGCTGCGAGGGCCTGGGTCGTCGGAAACGCGCTCGATACGCTCGCGCGGCGAGATTCGGGCCGCGTCCGGCCCGGCGGCGTCCGGAGGTGGCGGGCGGCCCCGCCGGTCGTTCGTTGACGCATTGGGCGCGTCGCCTGCGCGGGGATGAGTCCGCGTCAGCCGCGCCGGCGGTGTCCCGCTGCGGTCAGACCCGGGTCTGGTACTCCCCGGTCCGCGTGTCGACGCGGATCGTGTCGCCCGCCTCGACGAAGATCGGGACCGTCACCACGAGGCCCGTTTCGGTCGTGGCCGGCTTGCGGGCGCCGGTCTGGGTGTCGCCCGCGAAGCCGGGCTCCGTGTCGGCGACGACCAGGTCGACCGTGACCGGCAGCTCGACGCCGATCGTCTCGCCCTGGTAGGACGTGCGGTCGAGCGTCATCCCGTCCTTCATGTACTGGGCCGCATCGCCGAGCTGGTCCGCGGTCAGGTGGAACTGGTCGTACGTGTCGCTGTCCATGAAGTGGTAGTCGTTGTCGTCGCGGTAGAGGAACTGGACCGGGCGCTTCTCCATCGAGGCGCGCGGCCACTTCGTGCCGGCCTGGAAGCTCCGCTCCACGGTCTGGCCGCGCTTGATGTTGCGAAGCGTGATCCGGACCTGGGCCGAGCCGCGGCCCATCTTGATGTGGTGGTAGTCGAGGATCTGCCAGAGCTCGCCGTCGAGCTCGATGGCGACACCCTTCTTCAGTTCGCCGGTGCTGATCATGTCGGGTCGGGCTCCTGTCACGGCGTCCGCGGCGCGAAACGGCGCGTCGAAGCCGGTGGGTCGGGGTTCGGGCGTGGATTGTAGCGGACGGGTCCGCCCTCGCCGACGCTCAGCCCGGCAGAGCGATGACGTCGCGCGGGAACTGGGTGAGGCGCTCGACCCGGCGGGCGCCCGCGTCGAGGAGGACGAGATCCTCGATCCGGACACCGGTCTCGCCCTCGAGGTAGATCCCGGGTTCGACCGAGAAGACCGTCGGCGACGGCAGCGGGCTGTCGAGACCCTGGGCACTCAGCGACGGCAGCTCGTGGGTCGCCAGCCCGATCCCGTGGCCCAGTCCGTGGCCGTAGGGCGGCCAGCGGCCGTCGGTCTCGATGACCCGGGTCGCCAGCTCGTGCAGGGCGCGGCCGGACGGCAGTCGCAGCTCGCCGTCGACCGTCGCGCGGATCTGGGCGATCGCGGCCTGCTGAGCCTTCGCCACGACCTGGTATACACCGAGATCACGCTCGGCCGGCTCCCCGACGAAGAGCGTTCGGGTCATGTCGCTCCGGTAGCCGTCGACCTGCGCGCCGAAGTCGAAGAGGACGACCTGCCCGGCCTCGACGACCGCGTCGGACGGCGAGCCGTGCGGCAGCGCCGCGTTCGGTCCGACGAGGCACGTCGGGTCGAAGGCGACCGCTTCCGCGCCGCCCGTTCGCATCCGCCACTCGAGATCCAGCGCCAGATCGTGCTCGGTCGTGCCCGGGCGGACGGACGGCAGCAACGCTGCCAACGCGCGATCCGCGACCGCGCAGGCCGCGGCGACGCGCTCCAGCTCGGCCGGCTCCTTGATCGTCCGGTCCGCCTCGAGCCAGCCCTCGACCGGGACGAGCTCGACGTCCGGCGCCGCCGCCTCCAGCCGCCGCCAGATTGCATACGGCAGGAGGGCCGCCTCCACCCCGACGCGGCGGGCGCCGATCGACGCCACGAGCGCCTCCCAGCCCTGGGCGAGATCGCGCGGGCCGTCGACGATCCGAGCGTCCGGCGCCTCGCGGCGGGCCTGGATCGCGTACCGCGAATCGGCGAGGAGGAGCATTGCGTCCGCCCCGACGAGGAACTGCCCCGACGTCCCGGCGACCTTCTCCTCGCCGTCGGCGAGGACGAACCCGGTCAGGTAGCGCATGTGCTCGCGGCGGAGCCCGAGGTAGGCGTCGATCCCGGCGGCCTCGAAACGCGCCCGCAGCCGGGCGATGCGGGCCGGCCGGGCAGCGCGGTCGGCCTCGAGCCAGCGCGCGCGATCCGCGTCCGTCGGCGGCGCGGCGAAGTCCGCGGGTCCGGGCAGACCGGCGGTCATCCTCGGCTCACCCCTTCTTCGGCGGGTATTTCTTCAGGTTGGCCTGATGTTCCTTGAGGTTCTTCGCATAGACGATGTCACCGGAGCCGTCGTTCTTCGCGAGGAAGTACAGGTCCTTCGCCTTGGTGTCGGGGGCAAGGGCGGCATCGATCGACGCGATCGTCGGGGTGGCGATCGGGCCCGGGATCAACCCGGTGTGGGTATAGGTGTTGTAACCGGCCAGGTCGTCCGGGAGGTCGGCGGGGAGCGGGTCTGACAGCGCGGACCAGAAGCCCCAGGTCTTCCACTTGGCGATGTCCAGCTTCGCCAGCTCGAGCGTGTCGTTGATGTAGAACACCGTCGGGTCGGAGCCGAGATGGCCGTTCGGAAACAGCTTCGGATCGAGCCGGTTCATGAAGACCCCGGCGATCAGGGGACGGTCGACATCGTGGATGGCCTCGCGCTCGACCATCGAGGCAAGGGTCAGCGTCTCGTAGAAGTCCAGCTTCGATCCGGCAGGCATCGTCATCCGGTCGCCGATCGCCACGTGGAAGTTGTCGAGCATGTCCCGGATCAGCTCCTCGGCGGTCGTGTCCGGCAGGACCCGGAAGGTTCCCGGCCAGAGGAACCCCTCGAGCGAGGCGCCCTTGGGCAGGACGTCCCGCAGCCACGGGAAGTCGGCCAGGAGCTCCGGTGTCGGGTGCTTGGCAAGCTGATAGAAGTCCGCGGGGTCCATCTGGAGCCCGTCGATCGTCTCGAGCTTCGCGGTGATCTGCTCGAGGCGAAGGCTGGTCCGGAGCGCGATGTCGATCGAGTGGATCTGCTCCGGGGCCAGCAGAGCCGTGACGAGCTGGTCGGGCGTCATCGATTTCCGCAGGATGAACGACCCGGTCTGGAGCCGGTTCGTCAGTCCCTGTTGCGTCGCGATGAATACGAAGGCGCGCCCATCCGCGATGAACCCCTCATCCTGGAGGCGGGCCGCGATCGAGGAAGCGTTCTCGCCATCGGCGACGGTGAAGGCGACCTGGGTCGTATCCGTCGACGCGGGTTCGGTCAGCTTCGCGCCGAGGTCTTCGCGGACGAGGTCGGCAACGAAGGGCACACCAAGGGCGGCCGGGTTGTCCGTGGCCCAGCCGAGCACGGCATCCCGGACGAGCGGTCGGAGGACGGTGACGAGCGTCGCGAGGACGATCGCGCCGAGGACGAGCGCGAAGACGAGGAACTTGAGGATCCCGGGCACGCCGCGGCGCTTCCGGCCGTTGCTCCAGCCGTTGTAGCCGCGCCCGCCGTCGCCGCCCTGCGGGTCACCACCCGGGGCGTGGTGTTCCGGTTCGTAGTGCGGCTGCCATGCCTCGTCGTACGTCCCCCGATCGGCGGGGTGCGCCTGCGATCGTTCGCGGGCGCGTCCGCCGGAGCGGATCGTCATTCAGTGGTCTCCGTGTGCGGCCCGCGTGGGGTGGCGCGGGCGTCGAGCTCGTCCTGGAGGATGACCCTCGCCGCCTCGCGATCGATCCGGGCCCGCCAGGCGTCCCGTTGGGCTCGGGTGGGCGGACCCCCTGACCGACCGCGTTTCATCGGGCCGACGCGTTGTTCGGCGACATGGCTGGACAGGCGCTCGTCACGATACCGGACTCGGGCGATCCAGGCTGGGCGCGCGGCCTCGACCCACGCCCGTGTGCTGGCGGCCTGGCTCCCCTCCCCGCCCGACATGTCCAGCGGGAGCCCGACGACGATCTCGGTCACGTCGTGCTTCGACACGAGGGCTGCGATCGCGGCCCCGTCCGTCGCCGGGTCGTCCGATCGACGGATCGTCGTCAGCGGGACGGCGCGACCGTCGAGGTCGGCAAGGGCCACGCCGATCCGGCGCTCCCCCACGTCGAGCCCGAGCAGGCGCGTCACGGAGCGGCCGAGCGGGATCCACCCGGCGACGTGGCATCGCCCGAGGACGCGGGGCGCGACGGGGAGCGCGACGGTGCGGCCCGGGACGGTTGCGCCCCCGCCGATGCCGCGGGAGCGCCCGATGGCGAGCCGGCGGACGCGTCCTTGACGCTGAGATCGAGACGCCCATCGACTCCGGTCACCGTCGAGACCCAGTCGGGCCACAGAACGACCGACGCGCTGCCGTACGGGGCGAGGGCGGCCTCGGCCTCCACCTTCGTCTTGCCCTTCACGAGCGATCGCATCATCGCGGCGTCCAGGATCGGGACGCGCTCCGCTCGAGCCGTCGCCTGGAACGTGACCTGACCGTCCTCGCCGACGGATCCCTCCCCGACCTCGATGTCGATCGATCCGTCGACCAGCCGGTGATCGGCACCGACCCGACCCTGGAGCTGCTGTTCCGCGATCTGCCGAACCGGAGTCGGGTCGACGGCAATGACGGTGCCGGTCGCGGTGAGGGACAGGTCGTACGCCGAGATGGCCTGGCCGACGAGCGTCGCCGGATCCGGTGACGGCGTCGACGGCCCGAGGACCGCGGTGTCCGGGAACAGCGTCGCATCCGGCGGCGCTCCGGCGCCGGAGGCGATTGCGTCATCGAAGTTCTTCTGGAGCTGGGTCTGGAGGGTCGCCACCGCCTTGGCGACCTCGGCCTGGGAGACCTGAGGCGTTTCCGTCTTGCTGCCGCCATCGGTCGGATCGGCGTTGTTGACCTTGAGGAAGTCCGGGTTCTCGCCCTGCGGCACGACCCGGATCGCGTTCGCCGGGACGTTGCCGTCCGGCCCGGGGCGGACGGCCTGGACGGCCACGCGCCGTGTCGATGGGATCACGTTCGGCAGGACGAACGTGCCGGCGGGGACCGTCACGCCGGCGAGCGTCCTGAACCGGATCCCGCCTTCGGTCGAGACGATGCTCCCGGCTGGAACGGCGTTGGAGGAGACGGGGTTGTAGTTCGAGAACGTGACCTCGCCGCTCGCGGTCGTCTGCTCGACGTGGACGCCTGTCGTCGTGAAGGTCTGGCTGGCCTGGACGGGGACCTCGAGGCGGATCGCCGGAACGACACCGGCCGAGGCGTCGACGCCGGTCGCCTCGGGATCGGCCGAGACGGTCAGGTCGACCGTGATCGGCTCGCGACGCGGGGTGACCGCGATCGACGCGGATGGGAGCACCAGGTATGCCGCGACGGCGAGAACGATCACCGCGAGCCCGGCGATCCCCACCGCCACGAGCACCGGCGTTCGGGCGCGCCGGGGCCCGGCCTCCTCGTCGCCGCGGTCCGCCGCCGGTGTCCGGGACGACGGCCGTTGCACCGGCTGCGGGACCGGCGTCGCGATCGGCGCGACAGCGGCGGCTGACGCCGCGAGCGGAACGGCCATTCGGGTCGTGTCGTCGGTCCTCGGGCGCCGAGTGGGTTCCCGGGCGGCGGCGGGCGTCGCGTCCTCCGTTCCCGCCTCGGCGGAGGCGTCGACCGACGTCGCCGGCCCGACGGCGGCCACGGTGTCGCTTGCGGCGAGCGTCCCCGCGACGGCCGCGGCGCCCGCGGCGCGGCTCCTTTCCTCCGCCATGGGTCGACTCGGGCCGGACTCCGGCGCCCCCTCGTACTCGGCGACCGATGCGAACACGGGCAGCCCGGCTGATGCCGCCAGGGCTCTCGATGCCGCGTCGCCCGACACGATCGACAGCCGCCGGTTGCTGACGACGGCCTCCCGCGACAGGAGCCGGAAGTTCATCCGCGACGTCGCGATCCGGGAGCCGTACGGGACGACGAGTGCGACCTTCGTGGCGGTCGAGGAGCGGATCCGCGCCGCCGCCGACGTGATCTCGTCGTCGACGTCGAGATAGACGATGCCCGCTGCCACGCCCGAACCCTAGACCCTGGCCGCCGGCCGCGCGCCGCAGGGCGCCGCCAAGGCGAGACCTGTGCAAGGCCGATCCGAGCACGCGAGCGAGCCCATGTCGATGCGTGAGCGGGCGCGCGGACGGTCGAACGCAGCGATGATCCGCCTCGGCGAGCGAATCGTGGTGCGGGGTCCGGCGGCCACGGTCAAACCTTCATCGCCCGCAGGACCCGCCTCAGCGCGGCGTCGAGGGGGTCCTCGGTGGACTGGAGCTCGATCGCCTGGTAGGCGAGGCCGAGCGGCGTCACGTCCTGCTGGTCGACCAGGAGATCGGTCGCGTCCGTGAGCGCCTCGACCTGGTCCGGGGCCATGACCACCACCTCCGGCGGCCGGGCGAACGAGAGACGCTTCCAGAACCGCTCCGCCCGAAGGGCGGCCTCGATCTCGGGCAGCCGCGAACCGCCGCCGCACAGGTAGATCCGGCCGGGCAGGAGGTCGCCTCCGCCGAGCTCCTCCATCACGAGCTCGACCCCCGCGGCCCAGACCTCGACGTCCTCGCCGACGATCCGGGCGATCTCGTCGTGGCGATCCACCGGCAGACCACGGGCGTAATCGACCTTGGCCGACTCGGCCCGCGGAAACGGCAGCTCGAGCCGATCGGCAAGGCTCTTCGTGAACGCCCGCCCGCCGAGGGCGAACATCCGGGTCCCCTCGATGCCGCCCTGGCGGACCAGGGCGACGTCCGTCGTCCCGCCGCCGACATCGACGAACAGGGCGCCCGCCTGGCGGACCTGGTCGGAGCCGAGCACGCGGGCGACGGCGTACGGCTCGGCGACGATCTCGAGGAGCTCGAGGTCGAGCTGCGAGGCGACCGTCTGGAGCGCCCCGAGGTGGACGAGCGGAGCGAAGGCGTTGAAGATCCCGATCTTCACGTGGCGGCCCTGGAACCCGACCGGGTTCGTCAGGGAGTAGCCGTCGATCGACGCGGCGACGATCGCCGCGTGGACGAGCCGGACGTCGACGTTCGGCAGGCCGGTCTCCCAGGTGATCGAGCGCTCCGCCTCGCGGAGCGCGTCCCGCTGGACCGTGTCGATCAGCTTCGCCAGCTCCGCCTCGGTGATCGGCTGGTCGGGCCGCTTGCGCTCCTGGCTGTGCGTCGTCGTGAACCCCTTGACGAGCTCTCCGGCGATCCCGATCACGACCTGGCTGGGCCGGAAGCCGGCCATCTCCTCGGCCTCCTGGAGCGCGACCGAGCAGTTGTCGACGACCGCGGCGATGTCGGCCACCGTCCCCGACGACATGTGGCTCAAGCCCTGGCGCTTGCGCCCGACGCCGCGGATCGTCCCGTGCGAGTCGTCGCCGATCTCGAAGACGAGGGCCTTCGCGAACTCCGTTCCGATGTCGAGCGCGGTGCAGACCGTGAGGCCCTCCCCGTCGTCGCGCTGCCAGATCCGGCGGAGGAAGGCCACCCTAGGCCGTCTTCGTCAGCCGCGAGCGAACGGCGTCGAGGGCAGCGGGAAGGCCCTCGCGCCTGGTTCCCTTCCCCTGCGCCATCTCCGGCCGGCCGCCGCCCCGGCCGTCGATCGCGGTCGTCGCCTCGCGAACGAGCTCGCCCGCGGCGATCCCGCGGCCGACGAGATCGTCGCTGACCGTGACGAACACCTGTGGCTCGTCGGCATCGAGACCGAGCGCGATCACGCCGGATCCCAGCACGCCTCGGAGGTCCCTGGCCGCGCCCTTCATCTCGTCGATCGACGGGTACGGCCCGGCGAAGGTGACGAGGCGAATGCCGGGTGCGACCTCCACGGCCTGCGATGCGAGCTCACCGGGCTTCGGCAGGCCGCCACCCGCGGCCGCTCCGGCCTTCAGCCGCCGGCGGGTCTCCCGGAGCTCCTCCTGGAGCGTCCGGATCCGGTCCGGCAGCGCCTCGGGGGTCTGGGCGCCGGCCACCTCGGCCGCCGCCGCGAGCGCATCGGAGCGCGCCCGGAGGTACGCATCCGCGCCCGCGCCGGTCAGCGCCTCGATCCGTCGCATCCCGGAGCCGATCGATCGTTCGCCGGTGATGACGAACGAGCCGACCTGGCCCGACGCCCGACAGTGGGTCCCACCGCAGAGCTCGTGACTGTAGCCGTCGACGCGGACGGTCCGGACCGTCTCGCCGTACTTCTCGTCGAAGAACGCGTCGGCCCCCGCTTCGATCGCCTCCTGCATCGACATGAAGCTCGGGGTGACGCTCCGGTCTTCGCGGATCACGGCCCGGACCTCGTCCTCGATCGCCCGGAGCTCCTCGGTGGTCAGCGGCCGGTCGAACGGAAAGTCGAACCGGAGGTAGTCCGGGGTCACGAGGGATCCCGCCTGCCGGGCCGCCTCGCCGACGACGTTCCGGAGAGCACGGTGCAGGAGATGCGTCCCCGTGTGGTTGCGCATCGTGTGGGCGCGCCGCTCGCCATCGACGACGGCGTCGACCGTCTCGCCCACCCGCAGCCGCCCGTGCAGCGTGCCGCGCAGCACGATCAGACCGCCGACCGGCTTCTGGGTGTCCTCGACCGCGAACAGCGACGACCCGCCGCCCGCCTCGCGGAGCTCGCCCCGATCACCGACCTGACCGCCACCTTCCGCGTAGAACGGCGACCGGTCGAGGACGACCTCCGCGGCCCCCTGACCCGTCAGCTCTTCGAACTCCATGCCGTCCCGGACGATCGCCACGACGCGACCCTCGGCGGTCGTGGTCTCGTAGCCGAGGAACGTCGTGTCGCCTGCCCGCGCCTGGATCGCCTGGTACAGGGCTGTCAGCTCGGCGTGCTTCGCCAGCTCCGCCTTCTTGCCCGAGCGGCTCCGCTCGCGCTGCTCGGCGAGGGCCGCGTCGAAGCCGGCCCGGTCGACGGCGACGCCGTATTCGGCGGCAAGCTCGATCGTCAGGTCGATCGGGAACCCGAACGTGTCGTGCAGCCGGAACGCGAGGTCGCCCGCCAGCCTCGGGGCGTCGTCCGGCAGTGTCTCCGGGCGTCGACCGACGACCCGCTCAGCGTCCGGACCGACGATCTCGCGGAGCGCTTCCTCGAGCAGCTTCGATCCCGCATCCAGAGTCCGGGCGAACTGCGATTCCTCGCGATCGACGGCCGCGAGGATCGACGCCCGCTGGCCGACGATGTGCGGGTAGGCCTCACCCATGATGTCGATGACGACGCCGCCAAGATCCGCCATGAACGGCTCGCGCCGACCGAGGATCCGGCCGTGGCGGACCGCCCGGCGGAGGATCCGGCGCAGGACGTACCCGCGGCCCTCGTTCGAGGGCAGGACGCCATCGGCGATCAGGAAGACGACCGCCCGAGCATGGTCCGCGATGACCTGATAGCTGAACCGCTCCGCCTCGAACGCGGCCGGATCGTGGCCCATCAGCGCGCGCATCCGGGTGTGGATCGGCACGAAGAGGTCCGTGTCGAAGTTGCTGGGAACCTGCTGGACGACGCTCGCGATCCGCTCGAGGCTCATGCCCGTGTCGACGCTCGTGAATGGGAGCGGCACGCGGCCCGTCGGTCGCTGGTCGAATTCCATGAAGACCAGGTTCCAGATCTCCAGCCAGCGCGGGCAGTTCTCGGAGTGGTCGGGGATGCACTGCGGCCCTTCCGACAGCTCCGGCCCGCGATCGAAATGGATCTCGCTGCATGGGCCGCAGGGACCGGTGTCGGCCATCCGCCAGAAGTTGCTGTCATCGCCGCGGTCGACGTCGCCCCAGACCGCCATCCGTTCCGGCGTCAGGCCGATCTCATCCCGCCAGACCTGCCGGGCAACCTCGTCGTCCTTGTACGTCGTGGCTGCCAGCCGCTCTGACGGGATGCCCATGCCCTTCGTCAGGAAGTCCCACGCGAAGTGGATCGCCTCGCGCTTGAAGTAGTCGCCGAAGCTCCAGTTGCCGAGCATCTCGAAGAACGTGTTGTGGCGGGTCGTCCGACCCACCTCCTCGAAGTCGTTGTGCTTGCCGGCGACCCGCAGGACGCGCTGATAGTCGACCGCCCGCGTGTAGTCACGCTTCTCGACCCCGGTGAGGACGTCCTTGAACTGGACCATGCCCGAGTTGGTGAAGAGCAGGGTCTGGTCGCCCGCCGGGACAAGACTTGCGCTCGGGACCGCGGTGTGGCCGCGCTCCTCGAAGAACTCGACGAAGCGTCGCCGGATCTCCGCCGCGGGCAACGGCGTGATCCGCGGATCGTGCTCGGCGGCGGGGGATGACATCGGCCGCAATGGTACCGAACGACGACGGGCATCCCTGCCCCGTGGGCCCATCGGCGGGCGGTCGCGTTCGGCGTCGATGGTCCGCGTCGCGGAGCAAGCGACCCGCGACGTCGCGAGGGCGGGCGCGGGCGCCTGCCCACCTGATGGTTGGTCCGATCCATGGACCAGAAGGCGTCGGACGGGGCCGTGGGCAGGCACCCGGACGTCGCCGCAGGTCGGTTGGTCCGCCCGACGGACCATCAGGGGTCGAGGCAGGGGTAGCGCCGGTAGGCGGCGGTCAGGCGTCCTCGGCCGGTTCCGGGAGCCGGGGCGGCTCGGTCGGCTCGACAGGCTTGGCCGGCTCGTCGCCGCTCGACAGCTCCGCGACGTGACCCTGGCGCCGCTGCCAGATCGTCGACCCGGCGATTGCGGCTCCGACGAGCGCGCCGATCGCGACGCCGCGGGCGAACGTCGACGCCCGGCGATCGCGGTCTTCGTCGCCGGATCCGCCGGCAACCGCCCGGATCAACGACTCGATCGCGGCCGGGACGCGCGGCTCGTTCATGGACCGCCGACCTTGGATCGTCGGGACGGGCCAAGCACGGCGACGAGGGTGACCACCCCGATCCCGACCCAGGCCATGATCGAGGCCGCGACGAGATGGAAGTCGCCGATCTGGAGGAGGTTCAGCCCGAGCCGCGCGCCGATCGCGTCGCCGGCCCACGCACCGAGGAACGCCGCGACGACGAGGAGCGGCAGCTGGCCGCCCGCCGAGCCCCGGATCAGCACGAACAACGCCGTGTGGAAGATCCCGACAAGCAGGGCGAGCACGGGCGCGGGTCCGATCATGCGGCGCCACTCGTCTCGGCCGCGGCGGGCTGCTCGATCCGACCACCGCCGAGGACGACGTCGCCGGCGTACAGGACGGCCGCCTGGCCGGGCGCGGCCGCCCAGACCGGCTGGTCCGTCTCGACGATCCAGCGACCGCCACGTCGGGGCTCACGGGCCGTGGCAGGGCGCACGGTCGCGGGGACCGGCTCCGCCCGATGGCGGATCCGGACGTCGGCCCGGAACGCGCCCGCTCGACCGACGGGCGGCTCGTCCGCCACGAACGTCACGCCGCTCAGCGGCACCGTTCGGGTCTCCAGGTCCACGCGTCGCCCGAGCTGGATCGTGTTCGTCAGCGGATCGATCCGGCTCACATACCGCGGCACGTCCGCCGCGACGCCGAGGCCCCGCCGCTGGCCGACGGTGAACCCGGCCGATCCGGCGTGCTCGCCGACGATCGCGCCGCCGGGATCGAGGATCGGGCCGTTCCGGGGTGTCCATCCGGCTCGCTCGCGGAGAGCGTCGCGATAGTCGCCGCCCGGCACGAAGCAGATCTCCTGGCTCTCGGGCTTGTCCGCGGTCACGAGCCCCAGCTCGCGCGCGACTGCCCGGACCTCCGGCTTCGTCAGCTCACCGAGCGGAAACCGGGCGTGCTCCAGCTGATCGCGCCGGAGCCCGTACAGGAAGTAGGTCTGGTCCTTGTCGGCGTCACGGGCCCGCACGAGGCGCGCTCGACCGTCGGGGCCGATCTCGCGGCGGGCGTAGTGGCCTGTCGCGACCGCCTCGCAGTCGTAGAGGTGACGCGCCCGCCCGAGGAGCGCCCCGAACTTCACGTAGGTATTGCAATCGACGCAGGGGCTCGGCGTTCGTCCGTCAAGGTAGGCCGTCAGGAACGGCTGGATGACTCCCGCATCGAACTCGCGCTCGAGGTTCATCACGTAGAACGGGATGTCGAGCTGGGCGGCGACACGGCGGGCATCGTCGGCCGCGTCGAGCGAGCAGCAGCTCTTCTTGAACTCGGAGTAGCTGTCGGCGACGTCGTGCAGACGCATCCAGACGCCGACGACCTCGTGGCCCTGGCGATGGAGGAGCGCCGCCGCGACTGACGAGTCGACCCCGCCGGACATCGCGACCAGGATCCGGGTCACGCCGGGACGCCCTGCCCGAGAGGATCTGCCGCGACGGCGGCGCCACCGATCCGCATCGAGGCGAGGACGGACGGCACGATCCTCGACGCCTCCTCGATCTCGGCCTCGGTCGTCGTCCGGCCGAGGGTCAGGCGGAGCGCGCCGCGGGCCTCCTCCTCGGGGTAGCCCATCGCCGACAGGACGTGCGAGACTTCCGTCGAACCGGTCGTACACGCCGAGCCCACCGACGCGGCGATCCCGTTGAGATCGAGCGACACCGCGACCGCCGTGCCGTCGGTGTCCCGGCCGATCAGCGACAGGTGGCCGGGCAGCCGCTCCTTCGGGTGACCCGTGAGCTCGACGCCATCGACGGCGAGCGCCGCCTTCTGGAGCCGCTCCCGGAGGCGCCGCACCCGCTTCACCGTCTCGCCGCGCTCGGCGGCAGCGAGGTCGAACGCAGTCGCCATCCCGACCGCACCGGCGACGTTCTCGGTGCCGCCGCGACGATGGCGCTCCTGCTCGCCGCCCTGCTGCTGGGCGAGGATGTGCGTTCCGTGGCGGAGATAGAGCGCCCCGACGCCCTTCGGGCCCTCGAACTTGTGGGCGCTGATCGCCAGCAGATCGGCCCCGAGCTCGGCAACGTCGAGCTCCAGGTACGGCGCCGCCTGGACGGCGTCGACGGCGAACAGGACCCCCCGATGGGCGTGGACCTTCCGTCCGATCTCCGCGATCGGCTGGATCGTTCCGACTTCGTTGTTCGCGAGCATGACCGTCACGAGAATCGTCTTGTCGGTGATCGCCGCGTCCACCTGGTCGGGGTCGACGCGGCCGTAGCGATCGACCGGCAGCTCCACGATCTCGAAGCCGAACTTCTCGAGGTAGCGCAGGGCATGGCCGACCGCGTGATGCTCGACCGAGGAGGTCACGATCCGATGTCCATGGGCCTTGCCGGCCCAGGCCGCGCCCTTGAGCCCGAGGTTGAGGGCCTCGGTGCCGCCAGACGTGAGGATGATCTCGCGTGCCTCGGCGCCGATCCGCCTGGCGATCCGCTCGTGGGCGTCGTCCAGGGCGGCCCGAGCGGTCCGTCCGAAGGCATGGGCGGACGACGCGTTGCCATAGTCGCCGGTCAGATACGGGATCATCGCCTCGAGGACGTCGGGGCGGAGCGGGGTGGTGGCGGCGTGGTCGAGATAGATCGCCATGGCCGCCGATTGTACGCCCGGCCCCGGCCCCGGCCCGAACGACGCCGGCCGGATTCGCTCGGGCGAGAGCGCGATACTCCGGCGGTGCGAACGCTGACGATCGAGCCGCGCGGCCCGTTCGACCTCGCGACGGCTCGCGACTTCGCGGGCGGCTTCCCGGCCGGGATCGGCTCGAAGGGCGCCGACGACGGCTCGATCCTGATGGCGTTCCCGGTCGAGGGCTGGACGACGAGCGCCGTCGTCCGTCTGCGGCAGGACCCGGACGGGGTGCTCCGCGGCGAGGTCTTCGGCGATGGCGACGTCGACGTCATCGCGCGTCAGGCCGCCCGATCGCTGTCGCTCGATCACGACGGCACAGGCTGGCCGGACGTCGGGCGGCGCGACCCGGTCGTCGGCCGATTGCAGGCTCGATACGGGCTCCTCCGCCCCGTCTGCTTCTTCTCGGCCTACGAGGCGGCCACGAGCTTCGTCATGGGCCAGCGGATCTCGATGGCCCAGACGCGGCGGGTGAAGGACGCCCTGGCGGCGCGAGCCGGCGACCCCGTCGCCATCGACGTCGACGGGACGGAGCGGACGATCCGGCCCTTCCCGAGACCGCAGGCGATCCTCGAGATCGCCGAGGTGCCGGGCCTGGCCAGCGTGAAGGTCGAGCGGCTCCGAGGGCTGGCGCGCGCGGCGATCGACGGGCGGCTCGACACCGAACGGTTGCGCGCGCTCCCGGAGGCCGATGCCCTCGCGGAGCTGCGGACGCTGCCCGGCATCGGCGAGTGGACTGCGAGCGGCGTCCTGACCCGTGGCTGTGGCGTCGCCGACACGCTGCCGTACGGGGACACGATCAGTCGGGAGGCCGTTCGTCACTTCCACGACCTCCCGACCATCCCCGACGACGACGAATGGACGCGGATCGCCGACGCGTGGCGGCCGTATCGGATGTGGGCGACCGTGCTCCTCCACATGGCCTGGCGCCGCGAGCAGCCCTCCCCGCCGAGCTACCGCGTGGGCGACGGCGGTCGCGAGCAGCGCTGACGGTCCCCGGCCGTCCGGGCTTGCCGGGGTTGCCGGGCGGGGGACAATACGGGGAAGCGTCGGAGGTGCCATGGACGCACCGAGCTTCGTGACCTTCGGGATCCTCGCCCTCGTCATCTGGTTCGTGCCGCGACTCCTGTTCGAGTCCGTCGGACGCGCGAGCGACGGCATCTCGCAGCTGTTCGTCCCGCCGGACCGGTCGATGGGCTGGCCCCACGGGGTCCAGGAGAGTGACGCCCCGTGGGGCTGGAAGGCACCCGCCAGGGCCGGATCGCCGGCGTCAGCGGCACCCGCGGACGACGGCCAGACGGAGTGGCTCGACCTGGGCGCCACGGAGACCTTCCTGCTCGATCCGGACCCGCTCGATCGCGCGGCGATGCGGGACGGTGGTCTCGTGGTCGCGCCGCGACGCGTTCGCCCGAACTGACCCGGGTCAGCCCGCGGAGTCGCGCTCGGACGACCGGCGGAGGTCTTCCTCGCGGCCGCGTTCCCGTCGCCGGTCGTGCTGAGACAGCGCCCGCTTCCGGAGCCGGATCGACTTCGGGGTGACCTCGACCAGCTCATCGGCCGCGATGAACTCGATCGCCGTCTCGAGCGTGAGCGGCCGCGGCGGCGTCAGCCGGAGGGCCTCGTCGTGGGAGTGCGTCCGGATGTTCGTGAGCTTCTTCTCCTTCGTCGGGTTGACGTCCATGTCGCCCGAGCGCGCGTTCTCTCCGACGACCATCCCCTCGTAGACGTCCTCGCCCGCGCCGATCAGGAGCTCCGACCGCTCCTGGAGGTTGAACAGCCCATAGGCGTTGGAGGTCCCCGCGCGGTCCGAGACGAGCACCCCGTTCGTCCGGTGAGTCACCTCGCCGGCCCATGGCCCGTAGCCCTCGCCGATCTGATGAAGGAGCGCTGTCCCGCGGGTATCGGTGAGCAGCTGGCCGCGGTAGCCGATCAGGCCGCGGACCGGCAGGACGTACTCCATCCGGACCCGGCCGTCGGCGTCGGTCGACATCTGCTCCAGGCGGCCCTTGCGGTCGGCCAGCGCCTGCTGGATCTCGCCGATGTAGTCCGGCGGGATGTCGATGGTGATCCGCTCGTAGGGTTCCTGGACCTCGCCACCGACCTCATGGAGCAGGACCTCCGGTCGCGAGACGGTGAGCTCGAACCCCTCGCGGCGCATCTGCTCGATCAGGACGGCCAGCTGGAGCTCGCCGCGGCCGCGGACCTCGAACGTGTCGCCGGACTCGGTCGGGCGGACCTCGATCGAGACGTTTCCCAGGACCTCGCGATCCAGCCGTGCCTTGATCTGGCGGCTGGTCACGTACTTGCCCTCACGGCCGCTGAGCGGAGACGTGTTCACGCCGAACGTCATCCGGAGCGTCGGGGCGTCGACGTCGAGGCGCGGCAGCGGTCGCGGGTCCGCGGGATCGGTGATCGTGTCGCCGATCGTGACTTCCGGCAGGCCGGCGACCGACACGATGTCGCCGGGTCTCGCCTCGGCGATGTCGACGCGATCGATCCCGTGGGCCGTCTGGAGCGAGGTCACCGTGCCGCTCAGCGTCACCGTCCGGCCCGGCTCCACCGCACCGGCCGTGTCGTCGGCCTCCTCGCGGACCACGGTGATCCGCTGGCCCATCCGGAGGGTCCCGTTCCAGATGCGGCCCACCGCCATCCGGCCGACGTAATCGTTCGCCATCAGGTTCGTGACGAGGAGCTGGAGCGGGTGGCCGTCCTCGTACGACGGCGGCGGGGTCACCGTGACGAGCGTGTCGAGAAGCGGCCGGAGGTCCGTGCCGGGCTCGTCGAGAGTCCTCGACGCCGTCCCCGCCTTCGCGTTGGTGTAGAGAACCGGGAACTCGATCTGGTGCTCGTCCGCGCCGAGGTCCATGAACAGCTCGTAGACCTCGTCGAGGACCTCCGCGGGCCGGGCGTCGCCGCGATCGATCTTGTTCAGGGCCACGACGACGGGGAGATGTCGGGCCATGGCCTTCTGGAGGACATAGCGGGTCTGCGGGAGGGGACCCTCGGCGGCGTCCACGAGAAGCAGCACGGAGTCGACCATCAGGAGGCTCCGCTCGACCTCGCCACCGAAGTCTGCGTGGCCGGGCGTGTCGACGATGTTCAGCCGGACGCCGTCGTGGTCCACGGTCGTCTGCTTGGCGAGGATCGTGATCCCCTTCTCACGCTCGAGGTCCATCGAGTCCAGCACGCGGTCGACTACGGCCTCGTTCGAGCGGAAGGTCCCCGTCTGGCGGAGCATCGCGTCGACGAGCGTCGTCTTGCCGTGATCGACGTGGGCGACGATCGCGACGTTGCGGAGATCGGCGCGGGTCCTGGTCGCGGTCGGGGCGGTCGTGGTCGTTGGGCTGACGGCGGGCACGAGGCGGCTGGGCTCCTGGTTCGGGGAGCGGTCATTCTCGCACGGACCGTGCATCCGGCCAAATCCGGACCCGTCGGGATGCGGGCCGCCGTACCATCGCGTCGTGACCGTCGCCGCCGTGATCCTCGCCGCGTCGCCCGAGTCGGCGCTCGCCGACGCCGACGGCCTGCCCGCCGTCCGGCGGATCGCCGACGTCGCCTGGTCCGGTGGCGCAACCCCGGTGATTGTGGTCTCGTTCGATCCGTCCGGCGAGGTCGCGGCCGCCCTCGCCGGCGCCCCGGTCACGCTCGCCGAGCCCGCCCCCTCGGAGCACGGCCCGGCCGCCCAGATGGCGCGCGGCGCCGACGTCGCTCGAGCCGGGGTGACCGAGACCGACGGCGTCCTGCTCTGGCCGGCCCGCCTGACCTGGGTCGGTCCCGAGACCGTGACGTCGCTGATCGAGCTGCACGGGCCGGTCGGCGGTGCGTTGCTCCGTCCGACCTGGGATGGGGAGCCCGGCTGGCCCGCCCTCCTGCCGGTGTCGGAGATCGACGCGCTCCGGGCGATCGCCGCCGACCGGATGCCGATGGACGCCCTGGACGACCTGATCGCGGGCGGACTGCCGGAGCGGGCCGTGGATCTCGGCGATCCCGGCGTCGCGATCGATCGCGGGACGCTTCGCGCCGACCTGCCCGCCTACATCGGACCGCTCGAGCCGGTGGCAGGCCACGTCCACGAGTGGGGCTCGCAGGCGGCCGACTCCCCCGACGACGCACCGCTCGAGGGTCCGGCGCTCGCTCCGTACGTCCAGACCGGCGATCCCGCCGACTGAGCGTCCCCGCCCGGAAGGCGTGCCGAGACCGGGCCCAACGGGTGCCCGCTAGACTCTCCCCCTCCCGTTCCGTATGCAGGGGGCCACCACGTCGCCCACCCAGCCCCGCGAGCCATCCCCGCCCGTGGCCGAGCTCCTCGCCGGCACGATCGACCGGCGGGAGGTCATCCTCGATGCCGTCACCTTCGCCGCGGAGCGGTTCCTCGCCGGCGACCCGGTCGACGACGCGCTACCCGAGGTCCTCCGGCGGATGGGCGAGGCCTCGGGCGCCGGGCGGGTCGTCCTCGTCGAGCGAGTGACCGGTGAGGATGGCTCCCACATGCGGCCACGCTCCGAATGGGACCGCGTCGGGGTCGCGGCCCTCGCGATCGGGCCGGATCCGATCGGCCTGCGCTACTTCCCACGTTGGGAGCGCGAGCTGTCCGCCGGCCGGCTGGTCACCGGGCACACGCAGGACATGCCGGACGATGAGCGGGTCCTCCTCGAGGCGGATCGCGTCGGCTCGATCGTCGTCACGCCGATCACCGTCGGTGGTCGGTGGTGGGGCCATGTCGGATACGACGACGCGCATTCCGAGCGCGTGTGGACCGGACCGGAGCTCGACGCGCTGCGGGCCGCCGCCGGGATCATCGGTGCAGCGGTGGAGCGCGAGACGACCGAGGCCCGGCTCCGCCAGGTCGCCCGCTTCGAGGCCGTCGGGCGCGTGGCCGGCGGCCTGGCCCACGACTTCGGCAATCTCCTGACGATCGTCCGCGGTCGCGCCGAGCTCCTGCTCCAGACGGGCCTCGACGACGCGTCGCGTGAGGACGTCGAGGCGATCCTTCACGCCAGCGATCGCGGCGCCGACCTCGTCCGTGACCTCCTGACGTTCAGCCGGAAGCGGTCGGGCGCGATCGAGGCCGTCGACCTCAACGACCAGGTCGTCCGCGCCGAACGGATCCTCGGTCGGACGGTCGGACCGGCGATCCGGATCGAGATCGCGACCGACCGGTCGATCCCCGCGGTCCGGGCGGACCCGGGCGAGCTCGAGCACGTCCTTGTGAACCTCGTCGTCAACGCCCGCGACGCGATGCCCGACGGCGGCACCATCCGGATCGAAACGCGGCTGGCGGAGGCGCCCGAGGGCCCGCTCGTCGCGGTCGACGTCTCCGATACCGGGATCGGGATGGACGAGGCGACCCGGACGCGGGTGTTCGAACCGTTCTTCTCGACGAAGCCCGAGGATGTCGGGTCCGGGCTCGGGTTGCCGACGGCCTACGCGACGGTGACGTCGTGGGGCGGCACGATCGACGTGGCGAGCGAGGTCGGCGCGGGCACGACGTTCACGCTCCTGCTCCGGCCCGCCGCGGACTCCTGATCCGGCCCGCGCTCGGGCCGAGCGTGGCCGCGGCGATCCCGCCGACCACGAGGACCACGCCCAGAAGCTGAGCCGACGACGGCGCCTCGTGCAGGAGGATCATGCCCAGCGCGACGGTCATGACCGGCTGCGCGAGCAGGATCATCGAGGTCATGACGGCCGGCAGCCGCGAGAGCGACAGCGAGATCAGCAGGTAGCCGAGCGACTGCGACGTCAGCCCGAGGAGCGCGAGCCAGGCGAGGCTGGCGATCGGCGGCGTCGGGTCGAGGTCGCCGCCGGCGACGCCGACGGCCGCAGCGACGATCGCCGTCGACACGGTCGCGATCGCCACCGGTCCGGCCGGGCGCCGGAGGTCGCGTCCGCCGCGGCGGATCACGAGCAGGTAGCCCGCGTAGCAGAACGCGGTACACAGGCCGAGGACCACCCCGAGCGTCGGGTTCGAGCCGTAGGCCGCTCCGCCGAACGCGCCGGAGATGAGGGCGACGCCGATCAGGACGATCGGCAGGGCCAGGAACACGGCTCGCGACGGGCGCTCGCCGAAGGCGATCCACGCGACGACGCCGACCACGATCACCTGGAGATTGCCGAGGACGGTCGCGAGACCCGCCCCGACGTACTCGATCGCGTGGTGCCAGAAGAGGAGGTCGCCGGCGAAGAAGACGCCTGCAACGAGGGCCAGGCGGATCGTCCGGCTCGGCAGGCCGCCGTAACGGCGGTACTCGAGCCAGGCGACGAAACCCAGCAGCGGCAGCCCGAACAGGGCCCGAAAGACCGTGCCCGTCGACGGCGAGACGAGGGCCCAGCGATAGAGGATCCCGGAGAACGCGATGCAGACCGCGCCGAGGAGCGCCGCCAGGCGGGGCCGGGCGGCGATCCCGGCGAGGAGCCAGGGCAGTCCCTCGTCGACCGGCTCGGAGCTGATTGGCTCGGCGCCAGGTGGCGCGGCCTGGTCCTCGCGCTCCGTCATGAGGCGGGGAGGCGGCGCGCCCAGCGGTCCCGCGTCCGGCTGCGGACGAAGCCCTCCGATTCGTAGAGCTGCGATGCGCTCTCGTTCCGTCCGTTGACCGACAGGGAGACCATGCCGATCCCGAGCCCCCGCGCTCGCTCGATCCCGGCCCGGACGAGCTGCCGCCCGAGCCCCCGACCCTGCCGATCCGGCCGGACGCCGATCGACCAGAGCTCGGCGTGGTCGCCGAATGAACCAGCGTGCCGCTCGACATCCGCTGCACAGAAGCCGACGAGCTCCCCCGTTGCCACCTCATCGAGGAGGACGACGTCGGCGTCGTCGCTGTCCGGGTCATCAAGTTCCGCGATGACGAACTTCGGGTCCAGCTGGAGCGGCGTCGGGTGGTCGGCGAAGGCGGCGTTGAACAAGCGGACCCACGACTCCACGTCGCGGGCTCGGTCGAACGGGCGCGCCGCGTAGCCGTCGGGCCAGGCCGGCGGCGGCACCCACTGATCGCGAGGCAGGTCGAGATCCCACACGGTGGAGTGGTACGCGAAACCCGTTGCGCCGAGGAAGGCGGCCGCGACGGGCTCGTCCGGCAGCGCGCCCAGGAGGAGGTCCGGCCAACCGCGGTCGCGGACCAGCGCAGCAGCTGCGTCGGCCAGGGCGCGGCCGATCCCCTGCCGCCGGCGGTCGGGCCGGACGACCACGATCTTGACGTCGGGCGACGCGAAGCCGACGAGGTCGTCGCCCTCGAACGCCCCGATGAACTGGCCCGGGTCGACCGCGAACGTCTTCAGCACGAACGCGCCGGCGGGGTCCGACGACGCCAGCATGTCTCCCGCCGCGACCGCGCGGGCCATCTCCCGCTCCAGCGCGACGGCATCCACGGCCGTCAGCACGCGCATGACCAGAGACGAAGACCGAGACGCGCAGCCGGCCGTCGGGTCAGCCCCCGGTCGGCGGCGTGGGTCGTGCCGTCACGCCGACGAAGCGGAGCCCGAGCTCCTCGTACTGGGCGGGATCGGGTGCCGAGGGCGCCTCGAGCATGAGATCGCCGCCCGACTGGGTCTTCGGGAACGCCATGACTTCGCGGATGTTGGACTGGTGGGCGAGGAGGGCCGCCCAGCGGTCGATGCCGAGGGCGATCCCGCCGTGCGGGGGCGGGCCATACTCGAACGCCTCGAGGACCGCTCCGAACTTCTCAACCATCCCGGCCTCGGTCTGGCCCTGGAGGAGAAAGCTCCGGGTGAGCAGGTCGCGGCGGTGGATCCGAACCGATCCGCCGCCGAGCTCCCAGCCGTTCAGGACGATGTCGTACTGCATCGCCCGTGCCCGGCCCGCCGGGTCCTTCGGCGACAGCCGGGACGGATCGCCGTCGATCGTGGTCAGGAGCGCCTCGTCCTCGAGGACGACGCCGCTGAAGGGGTTGTGGGTCGCGTCCCAGCGCTCATGCTCAGCGTCCCACTTGTACATCGGGAAGCGATTGATCCAGCAGAACGACAGGACGTCCGGGTCGGCGAGCCCGAGCCGTACGCCCAGCTCTGCTCGGAGCCGGCCGAGGACGTCGGCCGTCACGGCAGCTTCGTCAGCCACGACGAGCACGAGGTCGCCCGGGTTCGCCCCGATATGCGTGACGAGCTGCTCCGCGCCGTCGTCGCCGAGGAACTTCAGGATCGACGAGCGGACGACGCCGGTGTCCTCGATGGCAAGCCAGACGAGGCCCTTCGCCCCGAACCGCTTCGCCCGCTCGATCAGCTCGTCGATCTCCTTGCGCGAGGCTCCGCCCAGCCCCGGGGCGACGACCGCCTTGACGCTCCCGCCGCGGGCGAGTGCGTCGTCGAAGACCCGGAAACCGGACGGCGACTCCGACCACAGCGGTGCCAGGTCGACGAGCTCCATCGCGAACCGGAGGTCCGGCTTGTCGCTGCCGAACCGCTCCATCGCCTCGTCGTAGGTGAAGCGCGGGAAGGGGACCTCCTGCAGCGGCCGCTCGGGCGTCGTGACCCGACAGACCTCGATGACCATCGCCTCGACGAACGCCATGACCGCGTCCTCGTCGACGAAGCTCATCTCGAGGTCGAGCTGGGTGAACTCCGGCTGGCGGTCCCCGCGGAGGTCCTCGTCGCGGAAGCAGCGAGCGATCTGGAAGTAGCGGTCGATGCCGCCGACCATCAGGAGCTGCTTGAGCTGCTGCGGGCTCTGGGGCAGGGCGTAGACCGAGCCCGGCTGGAGCCGGGACGGGACGATGAAGTCGCGGGCGCCCTCCGGGGTCGACTTGATCAGGTTCGGCGTCTCGACTTCCACGAAGCCGTGCGCGTGGTGGACCTCGCGGATCGCATGGACGAGCCGGCTCCGGAGCAGCAGCCGATCGGCCATGGCCTCGCGTCGGATATCCAGGTAGCGATAGCGCAACCGGAGGGCCTCGTCGATCGGCGCGTCCGGGTCGTTGATGTAGAACGGCGGCGTCTTCGACTCGCTGAGGATCCGGACCTTCCGGGCGCGCAGCTCGATCGCACCGGTCGGCAGGCGTGGGTTCTCGGTGCCGGGGAGGCGCGGTGCGATGTCGCCGTCGACCGTGATGACGAACTCGCTCCGGACGCGGCTCGCGACCTCGTGAGCGGCCGGATCGTCCGTCTGGTCGACCACGACCTGGGTGATCCCGTGCCGGTCGCGCAGGTCGAGGAAGATCAGCTGGCCGTGGTCGCGGCGGCGATGGACCCAGCCGGACAGGCGGGCGGTCGCACCGGCGTCGTCGATCCGGAGGGCGCCGCACGTGTGGGTCCGGTACGGCGTGGCGAGCAGGTCGCGGGCGGTCTCGTGGGCCGCCCGGTCGAGCGGCGGTGAGTCGGTCATGGCCGGCGTATCGTACGGGACGGCGACCGTCGCGGCCTCTCCAGGCGACCCGGAGGGGGAACTGGTGCTGATCACGAGCCTCGTCCTCGTCCACGTCCTCACCGGTTCCTGTACGTCGCCGGTTACGTCGCGATCAACGCCCTCGCGGCGTCCCGCCTGACCGATCGGCGCGCCAGCGAATATCGTGGAGCCCTGACCAGCACGGAGGTCCGCCCGTGGCGAGGATCCGGATCGCTCGAGGATCGATCGTCGACCTGGACGTCGACGCGATCGTGAACGCCGCCAACTCGTCGCTGCGCGGCGGCGGTGGCGTCGACGGAGCGATCCACCGCGCGGCGGGACCGCGCCTGGCCGAGTCGGCGGGGCGCCAGGCGCCGTGTCCACCCGGCGAGGCCCGGATCACGAACGGCTTCGACCTGAAGGCGACGTACGTGATCCACACCGTCGGGCCGGTCTACGACGGCGGCACGGGCGACGCCGAGGCCACGCTCGCCCGGTGCTACCGATCGTCCCTGCGGCTGGCCGAGGAACGGAAGATCGGCAGCGTCGCCGTTCCGGCGATCTCCACCGGCGTCTTCGGCTACCCCTCGGATGCCGCGGCGGCGATTGCCGTCCGCGAGATCGCGGACTGGCTCGACGGGCACGCGCATCCGCGCTTCGTCCTGCTGTCCGCGTTCTCTGCCGAGTCGGCCGCCGCGCTCGAGCAGGCGCTCGAGGATCTCGCTCGACCCGACCTCACCGAGGACTGACGGTCAGGCCGCTCCGCGTGCGGCCCAGGCGCCGGCGGTCAGGTGGATGGACCCATCCGGCTCGACCGGCAGCGTCGCCCGGAGTCGCTCCCGGACGGCCCCGCGGCGGGCCTCGTCGAGGCGGAGGTTGAACCCCGGCGCCGGACCGATCCCCGACAGGAACGGCTGCCAGTAATCGTCGAAGTCGACGAAGACGGCGGGGATCTCGATCGCCCTGTCCGCGACGTCCTCGAGACCGGCGGCACGGAACGCCGCCGCCAGGGCGCCCGGCTCGCAGATCGGGAAGAGCTCCGCCCCGACCGCCTCGACCCCCTCCGGATCGACGGCAGCCGCCGCCTCCCAGTACCGCCGGAGCACCTCCATGCCCCCGCCGTAATCCCAGACGTACGCGGCGAGCCAGCCGCCGGCTCGGACGACGCGGCGCATCTCCGCGAGCGCCGCCGGGATGTCGGGGACGAAGTTCAGGACGAGCCCCGCGACCGCGGCGTCGGCGCTCCCCGACTCGAGCGGCAGCGCATCGGCGGACCCGGTCTCGAACCGCGCCCGGGCATCGAGGATCGTCGCACGGGCATGCTCGATGAAGTCGGCGGACGGATCGACGCCGACGACCGAGGCAGGGGCGGCCCGATCCAGGATCGTCGCGCTGAGCGAGCCCGTCCCGCAGCCGACGTCGAGCCAGTCGCCCCCCGCCGGGAGGTTGAGCCAGGCGACGAGCTCAGGGGCGACGCGCCGGCTCCAGCGGCCGATGTACGACTCGTAGGCCGGTCCGCCTGCCCAACGGTCCCTGCTCATGACTCGCCGGCAGCCCCGTGCCGGTGGCTGGCGTGCGCCCGGCCGACCTCCCGGGCGAGGTCGTCGACCGCGACGAGCTTCTGCGAGCCGGCATCGAGGTCCTTGAGCTGGACCTGCCCATCCGCGAGCTCGTCGCCGATGATGACCGCGAAGTGGGCCCGGTCGCGGGCCGCGGCCTCGAGCTGCTTGCCGAGCTTGCGGGGGGCCAGCTCGGCCCGGGCGGCGATGCCCGCGGCGCGTAGGACGGTGGCGAGCCGGAGCCGCTCCGCCGTCGCGGCCGGATCCGCTCCGACGACGACCGCCACGGGTGCCGCCGGATCGGCGACGCGCGGGCCGCCCTGCGCGTCGAGCGCGAGCAGGACCCGGTCCAGGCCCAGCCCGAACCCGATCCCGGGTGTCGGCTTGCCGCCGAGCAGCTCGACCAGGCCGTCGTAGCGACCGCCGCCACCGAGCGCCGACTGCTGGCCGGCCACGCCGCGGGGATAGACCTCGAAGGCGGTCCGCGTGTAGTAGTCGAGGCCACGGACGAGCCGGGGGTCCAGGCGATGGGCAACGCCGAGCGCATCGAGGTGGCTGCGGACGCCTGCGAAGTGGGTGGCACAGGCATCGCACAGGTGGTCGGTGATGATCGGGGCCGAGGCGTTGAGCTCGACCATCGCCGGCTCCTTCGAGTCGAGGAGGCGGAGCGGCGCCCGCTCGAGGCGGTCCCGCTCCAGTGGCGGGAGCGTGTCCAGGTGGGCACGATAGAACGCGGCCAGCTCCGCGACGTACGCGGGCCGGCACTCGCGATCCCCGATCGAGTTCAGGAGGATCTCCGGATCGTCGATGCCTGCCTCGCGGTAGAACCGACCAGCGAGCTCGATGATCTCCGCGTCCACGGCCGGACCCGGATCGCCGATCGCCTCGACGTCGAACTGCCAGAACTCCCGGTACCGCCCGGCCTGGGGCCGATCGTAGCGGAACATCGGCCCGGTCAGCATCAGCTTCACGGGCTGCGGCAGCGTCTGCATCCCGTGCTGGACGTATGCCCGGACGATCCCGGCCGTCGGCTCCGGGCGGAGCGACCACGACTCGCCCTCGTCGGTCCGTGGCGCGATCCGGAACAGCTCCTTCTCGACGACGTCGGTCGCGTTGCCGATCCCACGCTCGAAGACGGCCGTCTGCTCGAACAGCGGGGTCTCGATCGGCCGGTAGCCGTAGCGGGTGGCCAGACCGGCGGCGATCGACTCCAGCCGGAGCATCGCCGAACGTTCGGCAGGCAGGAGGTCGCGGGTGCCGCGGGGAGCACGAAACGTCGGCATCGTCGGCAGAGTCTAGCGGCCGGGATCGGCCGGCCGGCGAGACGCCGCCGACGCCCGCGTCAGCTCAGGTCGCGCTGGACGTTGATGACGTCCTTGAGCCCCTCGATGCGGCCCATGACCCGGGCAAGCTGCGAGACCGAGGCCACCTGGAGCGTGGCGGTGACGAGCGCCGTGTGGTCCGGGTTCACCTGGACCGCGGCCGCGACGATGTTCACCTTGTTCTCGGCGACGACCTGGGTGATGTCGTTGAGCAGGCCCGTCCGGTCGTAGGCCTCGACCCGGATCGCGATCGGGTACGTCTGGGTCGGCGCGGCCTCCCACTCGACGTCGATCAGGCGCGGGACCTCCTTCTCGTTGAGGACCGTCGGGCACGACCGGAGATGGACGGTCACGCCCTTGCCACGGGTGATGAACCCGACGATCGGATCGCCGGGGATCGGGTGGCAGCACTTCGCGAACCGGACGAGCAGGTCCCCGACGCCCTTGACCCGGACGCCGCCGGTCCGCGCGGGCAGGTTCTGCGGCGCGACGGTCGGCAGGCCGACCTCGGTGTCGTCGACGACGCCAAGCCTGGCGACCACCTGCTGGGCGCTGATCGCCCCGTAGCCGATCGCCGCATAGAAGTCGTCGAGCGTCTCCTGGTTGTACTGCTTGCCGACCTCGGCGATCTTGTCGTTGCCGACCGCCTGGATCGTCTTGCGGGCCAGCCGCCGGAGCTCCCGCTCGAGCGATTTACGGCCGTGAACGATGTTCTCGGCACGATCCTTCTTCTTGAACCATTGGCGGATCTTCTCCCGGGCATGGGAGGTCCGGACGAGGTTCAGCCAGTCGCGTGACGGGCCGTGCTCGCCCTTCGTGGTGACGATCTCGACGATGTCGCCGTTCTTCAGCCGGTAGTCGAGCGGGACGAGGCGGTTGTTGACCTTCGCCCCGATCGTCCGGTGGCCGACGTCGGTGTGGATCCGGTAGGCGAAGTCGAGCGGCGTCGCGCCGGCCGGCAGGTCCTTGATGTCGCCCTTCGGGGTGAAGACGAACACCTGGTCCTGGAAGATGTCGAGCTTGATCCCCTCGACGAACTCCGTCGCGTCGGAATCCGAGACGTCGCGCTGCCACTCCATGAGCTGGCGCAGCCAGGCGAGCTTCGCGTCGTACTCGCGGTCGCTCTTCGAGCCCTCCTTGTACCGCCAGTGGGCGGCGATCCCGACCTCGCTGACCTGGTGCATCGCGTGGGTCCGGATCTGGATCTCGAGCGGCTTGCCGTCGAGGGCGATCACGGCGGTGTGGAGCGACTGGTAGAGGTTGTTCTTCGGGTTCGCGATGTAGTCGTCGAACTGACCTGGGATCGGGCGCCACAGGGCATGGACGATGCCGAGGGCGGCGTAGCAGTCGCGGACGTCGTCGACGAGGATCCGGATCGCGTAGACGTCGTAGATCTCGGCGAACTCGGCCGACTTGCGCTGCATCTTCTTGTCGATGCTGTAGATGTGCTTCGGGCGGCCCTGGAGGTCGGCCTCGATCCCGGCGTCCTTCAGCCGCGGCTCGAGCTCGGCGATCGCCCGGGAGATGTAGTCCTCACGGCCCTTCCGACGGGTGTCGAGGAGCTTCGCGAGCTCGCGGAACCGCTCGGGCTCGAGCACCTTGAAGGCGAGATCCTCGAGCTCCCACTTGATCTGCCAGATCCCGAGCCGCTCCGCGAGCGGCGCGTAGATCTCCTGGGTCTGGCGAGCGATCCGGAGCTGCTTCTCCGACGGCAGGCCGTAGAGGGTCCGCATGTTGTGGAGCCGGTCCGCGAGCTTGATGAGGACGACCCGGATGTCCTCGGCCATCGCCAGGAGCATCTTGCGGATGTTCTCGGCCTGCTGCTGCTCGTGGCTGTGGGTGCTGAACTTCGACAGCTTCGTCACGCCGTCGACCAGTCGGGCGACCTCCGCCCCGAACCGCTCCTCGATGTCCTGGAGGCCGTACTCGGTGTCCTCCGGGACGTCGTGGAGGAGCGCGGCGGTCACCGCGACCGGGTCGATCCCGAGCTCCGCGGTGATCTGGGCCGATGCGATCGGGTGGGTGACGTAGGGCTCGCCGGTCGCCCGACGCTGGTTCTGGTGGGCCTCCACGGCGAGGTCGAAGGCGCCCTCGACGGATGTCAGGTCCGCCTGGGGATAGTGCTGTCGAACGGTCTCGACGAGCTGCGTGCGAAGGGCCGCGAGATCCGGCTCCTGGGCGGGCGTCGTCGACGACGCGGGCCGACTCGGCGTCCGGCTCGGACCCGTTGCCTTGGCCGCCTTCTTCGGGGCGCCGTTTCGGGCCTTTGGCGCGGCGGGGGCGGGCGCAGCAGCCGTGGAGCGGCTCGCAGTCGACGCGGATGCCGCGCCTGACCGGCGGGTGCCGCGCGGCGCGGCATCCGTGTCGTCGGGGGTCGTCCCGGGTTGCGCCATCGGCCGAAGGATACAGCCGAGCGTGATCGGAACCGCCGAGCGGCACGCGCCTCGGCCCGATCAGCCGCCGAGCAGGGACGTCACGTCAAGCCGGCCCGACAGCTGGAGGGCGCCGTTCACGACCCGGACGGTCTGGAGACGGAGCGGGATCGTCGGATCGATCGAGACCAGCGTCGCGGAGCCCAGCGGCGTCGAGAACGCGAGGGCGCCGGACGGATCGATGTCCAGCCGGCCCTCGATCGTCGCGTTGGGCGTCACGAGCCGCAGCCGGTCGGGACCGACGAGCTGGACGTCGGTGGGCGTGACCCCGAACTTCGAGGCGACCGCGGCCGTCACGGCGGCACGGACCGCTTCCGGGTCGATGGTGATCGTCGCCACGGCGGCATCGGACGGCCCGGAGAGCTTGATCGAGGTCACCGCTGCGCTGCCGCCGTGGCCGTCGTCGAGCGCGGCACCCTCGATCGAGCCGCGGATCGTGTCCGCCGTCCGGGCGACGAGGTCGACGCCGTCGAGGGCGAGATCGAGGTGGTCGGCGTGGAGCGCCCGCCAGACAACGTCCTCACCCGAGATCGATACGCGGTCCGCCTGGCCGAGGAGGAGCCGCGGCGGCGGATCGGCAGTCGCGTGGATCGTGGTCGAGGCCGCCTTGTAGCCGGACCCCTGGAGCCCGACGCCGATCGCGGCAGCGACGATCGGCCCGGACGCGAACCAGGCGATCCCGCCGATGAGGACGGCGGCGAACAGGAGGACGAAGAGACAGCCGCGCATCGCTCAGCGCGGATCCGCGGTGCCGACGAAGCCCATCGCGGCGAGCACCGCCTCGGCCGTCCTTCTCTCGTCGTAGGCAACCGGACCGGCGGGTCCGATGATCGACTGCTCGTGGCCCTTGCCCGCGAGCAGGACGATGTCGCCGGGACGGGCCCGCTCGAAGGCGGCGGCAATCGCGGCGGGTCGATCGCGGATCAGGAACAGGTCGCGATCGCGCTGGAGCCCGGCGTCCTCGGCGCCCCGGGCGATCTCGTCGAGGATCGCCTGCGGGTCCTCGCCACGTGGGTCCTCGTCCGTCGCGACCACGAGGCGGGCGACACGGCCGGCGATCCGGCCCATCATCCGGCGCTTGTCGACGTCGCGTTCCCCCGCCGAGCCGAACACCGCGATCAGGTCCCCGCCTCGGGCGGCGGCGAGCGGCGCGAGCAGGCCGAGCACCTTCTCGAGCGACGCCGGGCTGTGCGCGTAGTCGATGACCACGCCGAACGGCTGGCCGGCATCGAGCTGCTCCATCCGCCCGGGCACGCCGCGGACGGACGCCAGCCCGGACCGGACCGCGGCAGGGTCGAGATCCAGGGCCTCGCCGAGCGCGACGGCCGCAAGCGCGTTGTGGACGTTGAACCGGCCGGTCAGGGCGAGCGCGATCGAGCCGGTGCCGGACGGCGCCGCAACCTCCATCCGGAGGCCCGTGGCATCCTCCTCGACCCGGGTCGCCCGGACATCGGCCGTCGGATCCGTGCCGTAGGTCAGGACCCGGGCGCCCGCCTCCTGGGCCACGCCGACGAATGCCCCGACGTTCGGATCGTCGGCGTTGACGATCGCGGCCTTCGGCCAGGTTCGCCCGTCGATCGTCTTCGCCGGGTTGGCGGGCCCGACCGCCAGCCGCTCGAACAGCGACAGCTTCGCGTCTCGATAGGCCGCCCACGTGCCGTGGAACTCGAGGTGCTCGTGGGTGAGGTTCGTCATGATCGCGACGTCGTAGGCGATCCCGAGCACGCGGTCGGCGGCGAGGCCGTGGGACGTCGTCTCGACGACGGCGACGTCGTTGCGCTGGTCGGCCATCGCCCGGAGGACGCGCTGGAGCGCAGGGGCGCCGGGGGTCGTCGTGTGCTCCGGGTTCGCCGCCCGGACCGAGCCGATCTGCGTCGCGACGGTCCCGATCAGGCCCGACGACAGCCCGCCCGCCTCGAGCCCGGCTGCGGCCAGGAACGACGTCGTCGTCTTGCCGTCCGTGCCCGTGATGCCGACGACACCGAGCCGCCGCGATGGGTCGCCGTACCACCACGCCGCGGCGTCGGCGAGCGCGGCGCTCGTCCGCCCGACGACGAGCTGGGGCAGCTCGACCTCGGGCAGCGGCCGCTCGACGAGCGCGGCCGCGGCACCTGCGGCCGCCGCCGCCGCGACGAACTCATGGCCGTCAACGTGGAGGCCCGGGATCGCGACGAACAGGGAGCCCGGACCGACGGCGCGCGAGTCGTCGGTCACGCCGCGGACGTCGATCCCAGAGAGCGCCGCCGGCCCGATGGCCCGGCCGCCGTCCCGGGCCCCGTGCAGCCGGCCGGCGGCCGTCAGCCGCGCGATCAGCTCGCGGAGGGGGCGCGGCTCATCCGGCTCCGCCGCGGCCAGCAGCGCCTCGATCGTGGTGCCACCCACGGTCATCGCCGGCCGGCCAGCCGCGACACGCGGGCGGCGATCCGGCCGAGCCCATAGCGGCGCGCGTCGATCACCCGCTCGTGGGCGCCGGTCAGCTCCAGCCACTCCCCACCGAAGGAGCGCTTGTGCTGGTAGAGGCCCCACATCGGCTCACCCTCGCGTGGTTCGCGCCGGCTCCCGGCGACGTCGACGCCGCCCAGGTCCATCTCGGCCCGTGCCTCCCGGATCGCGAGCTGGATCGCCCGCCATCGGAGGAGATGGAGGCCACCCGGATGCTCGGACCGGGCAGCGGCGTGATCGCCCGAGTGGACGGTCGAGAGCCGCTCGCCGTGGCGGTACACGACCAGGCCGGCGAGGGGCGTGCCCGTCGGATCCCTGGCCTCGAGGAGCACGAGATGCCCGGCCCGGTGCGCGGACCGCCACCAGTCGAGATAGGCGTCGCGGGGCCCAAAGGTGAACTGGCGTCGCTCGCCGGTCTCGAGGAGCAGGTCGTAGAAGCGGTCCAGTGCGACCTCCGTCGGCTCGGTCGGGGCGACGAAGCCCTCCCCCACCCCGCCCGGCGGCAGCCGCCCGTCATGCCGGACGACGGCGATTCCCTCGGCCTCGGCCTTCCGGACCCGCTGGCGGGTGGACTTGTCGAGACCCGCGAACGCCGCGTCCTCGTCGCGGCCCTCGAGGAGCACGCTCACCCGGTGCCGGGACGGCTGGATCTCCTCGATCGGACGGAAGCCGAGCGCCGCGAGCCGGGCCGGATACGCGGTGGCGGCCGGGATCTCGGCGTCGCTCGCCAGCACGGCCACCGACTGCGCCGCCAGGTGGTCCGCGAGCGCCCCGAGCCGCTCGGCGGTCCGCTCCGGGGCTTCGCCGGCGCTGATCGGCCCGCGCGGCACGTAGGCGCTCCAGCCGCCCACCGCCGGCAGCCGCCGGCGGAGCGCGAGGACGGCGAACCCATCGTCGAAGACGAGATGATCGGCAACCCAGCCGGTCCGGATGCGATGTTCAGCCCAGGCGCGGGACTGGAGGACGTGCCCGCCGCGGACGTCGACCGTCCGCTCGTCCCAGTCGGCCAGCTCGGCCGGCGTGGCCGTCCGGATCGAGGTCAACCGGCGTCGCTCCCGGTGAACGCGCTGGCGTTCCCGCCTCGCCCCAGCCCACCCCGTCGACGAGCCCACCAGACACGCGTCCGCTGCGCGCGCTCGTACGCCTGCCGCCCGAGGGGATCCAGCACGAGGTCCCACGCCCCGATGTAGCGGACCTCGCGGCCGCCGAAGCCGGTCTTGAAGTGGGCGATCCCGCCGGTGGCGAGGCCCCACAGGTCGTAGGCCGCGGCACCGCGCTCCTTCGACGACCGGATCGCCTCCCACTTCAGGAGGTAGTTCGCCCGCGACTCGCCGCCCTCGAGGGTCATCCCGCCGTACGGCTCGACGACGCGATTCCCGCAGCGGACGAGCAAGAGCGTCGCCAGCGCCGCTCCGTCGGATCGGCGGGCGAACAGCAGCCGGGCATTGCCCGTCGGCGCGAAGGCCTCCCAGACGTCCCGGTAGGCCTGCTCGGTCCGGATCAGGAAGCCGGCCCGATCGGCGGTCTCGCGGTAGACCCGATAGAACTCCGGCAGCGCGGATCCATCGGCGTCGGTCACGACGATGCCCGCATGACGCGCCTTGTTGACGTACTGCCGCCATTTCTTCCGGAGGTCGCCCCAGAGCGCCTCCTCATCGGCGGCGAGGTCGATGATCCGCGTCGCGTTCGGCTGGATCGGCGACGCGGGCCGCCAGCCCGCCGCGTGGAAGGCCGTCCGGATCGAGCCGCCGGGGTCGAGCGGCCCGTCCGCCTCGATCTCCGGGTCGATCCGGAGGTGAGAGATCCGCGTCGGCAGTCGCGGTCGCATCGCCCGCACCGCGTCCGTGAAGCGACCGATCGTCTCCGGCGTCCAGCGACCCGTCACCGGGCCACGCGGGGCGTAGGCAAACCCCCAGGGCAAGGGCCGCGGTCGCCGGATGAGGAGCTGGGCGCCGACGGTCTGGTCCGGGTTCGACGGATCCTCGTGGAGGACGCCGACGTCGACCCAGCCGTTGACGGCCTTCACCCGGGCCCAGCCGGTCATCTGGAGATAGGACCCGTGTTCGGCGGTCTCGACGAACGGGTCCCACCGACCGTGATCGAACGGCCAGGCCGCCGCGTCCTCGTCCCGGCCGACGGTCGTGGCCGTCATGCGCCGCGGGGCCGCCGGACGAGGTCGAGCATGAGGGCGATGATCGCGGGGAGCTCGGTGATCCGCAACACGGAGGCGATGCCAGCGGATGTCAGGAGCCAGACAACCGAGACGATCGTCATCCGCAGGATCAGCCCTCCCCGCGAGGGATCCGAGCCGAGGGCGAGGGCGAGGCCCGCCGCGACCCCGCCGGCCGCCAGCGAGCCGCCGATCGCCACCACGAGCGATTTCCACGCGAGCGACAGAATCGGACGGATGGCCAGCTGCGGGAGCGACCGCTTCAGGAGGATGACGAGGACGATCGTTTCCAGCCATGCCGCGATCGCGATCGCCAGCCCGAGGCCCGGCAGCCCGAGCGGCCCGGCGAACACGATCGCGAGCGACGTGTTGACGACAACCGCGAGGATCGCGGCCGCGACCGGCGTCCGGGTGTCCTGCCGGGCGTAGAAGGCGCGAGCGAGGACCGCGATCAGCGAGTGCGCGGTCAGCCCGAGCAGCAGGGCGGCGAACGTCGTGGCGGTCAGGTCGAGCGCTGTCTGGTCGAACTGGCCGTAGCCGAAGAGCAGGTCGACGATCTCCGTGCGGAGGACGATCGAGATGCCGGTGATCGGGATCATCACGAACACGATCAGCCGGATCGCCCGGGAGACGAGGCCCGCGAACACGTCGATATGACCGACCGCCGCCTCGCGCGAGAGCGACGGCAGGACGACGACGCCGAGCGGCACCCCGATCAGGCCGATCGGGATCTGGAGGAGCGTGAACGCGACGTTGAAGGCGGTGACGGAGCCGGTGACCATCGTCGAGGCCAGCGACGTCAGGACGACGAACGTGATCTGGGTCACACCCAGGCCGAGGGCCCGCGGGGCCATCAGCCGCAGCGCCTTGCCGGCCTCGGGGTCGGACAGGTCGATGTTCCGGTCGTAGTGGAACCCGAGGGCGCGCACCGGCCGGATCTGGACGAGCACGTGTCCGATCGCGCCCAGGACGACCCCGACGGCCAGACCGGTCACGCCATACACCGGGACGAGCAGCCACGCCGCCCCGATGATCGCGAGGTTGTAGACGATCGGTGCGATCGCGGCCGCGGCGAACCGACCCCGCGCGTTCAGGACACTGGTCATCAGCGAGCCGACGGCGAGGAAGATCGGGCTCAGGATCATGATCCGGGTCAGCTCGACGGTCCGGTCCCATTGCTCCTGGCTGAAGCCCGGGGTGATTGCCGGGATGATCACCGGCGCGGCCACGAACACAATCACCGCTAACACGAGGAGCGCGGCCAGCATCAGGTTCGCGATCGTCGACACGACCCGCCAGGCGCGGGCGGTCTCGTCGGTCGCGATGAGGCTCGAGACGATCGGGATCACGGCCGACGAGAGCGCACCCGCGGCGACGAGCTGGAAGACGAGGTCGGGCAGCCGGAAGGCGGCGAAGAACGTGTCGAGCTCGGAGCCCGAGAGGCCGCCGTTGACGATGACCACGACCCGGACCCAGCCGAGGACACGCGAGACGAGGAACGCCCCCGAGACGATCAGCCCCGCCCGGGCGAGGGCGCGCGACGAGGTCACGCCGGGCGGCGGTCGGCGGGTTCGGTGACGGTGACGGCGTCGGCCGCCGGGCGGGATGCGCGGGGATGGGCGCCTCGATAGGCCGCTCGCAGCCGGGCGGGCGAGACGTGCGTGTAGATCTGGGTGGTCGCGAGGCTCTCGTGACCGAGCAGCTCCTGGACGACGCGAAGATCGGCGCCGCCCTCGAGCAGATGCGTCGCGAACGAGTGGCGGAGGGTGTGCGGGGACACCCCGATCGGGAGCCCGGCCCGCCGGCGGAGGAGGTCCAGCCGGTAGCGCAGACCGCGGACCCCGAGCGCCTCGCCGTGGTGGTTCAGGAAGAGCGCCGTCGGCTGGCCCTCGCCGTCGTTGACCGTTCGGCGCTCGGCCAGGGCAGGACGACCGTCGACGAGATATCCCTCCAGCGCCTGCCTCGCGGGACGCCCGAGCAACCCGATGCGCTCCTTGCGCCCTTTGCCGAGGACCCGGATCTCGCCGCGGCGGAGCTCGAGCGACGACAGCTCCGCGGCCGCCAGCTCGCTGATCCGGAGCCCGGCGGCGTACGCCGTCTCGACGATCGCCCGATCGCGGATCGCGATCGCCACCGCGAGATCGCCGGCGTGCCCGTCGTCCCCGATCGAGTCGTCGACCGCGGCGAGCAGCCGCTCCACCTCCTCGACCTCGAGGACGCGTGGCAGCCGGCGTGGAAGCCGTGGCGTGGCGATCGCGCCCCACGGATCGCCGGGAGCGAGCCCCTCGCGCGCCGCGAACCGATGGAACGACCGGATCGCGGCGAGTCGCTGGGCGGTCGAGCTCCGGGCCCGGCCCATCCCGAGGACCGCGAGATAGGCCCGGAGGTCACCTCGCCCGGGGGTCCGCCAGTCCACGCCGCGGTCGATGAGCCAGTCCAGGTAGGACCGGAGCGTCCGGGCGTAGGAGCGTTGGGTGTGCTCGGAGGTGTCGCGCGCAGCGAGGGACCCGAGGAAGTCCCGCAGCGCCGAATCGGCCGGGACGGCCGTCACCCCTCGGTCACGCGTCCGGGGCGGCCCCGGTCGGACGGGTCGTCGTCCGGCGTCCGCCGCGCGGGGAGCCACCGGCCCGGCCGCTCGATGGCCGGCTCCCGCGTCCGCCGCGGCCTCCGCCACCGCCGGCCGCACCACGCCGGCCGCCACCACGGGCCGGTTTCGCGAGGGCTGCCGGATTCGGCGGCCCGCCCTCCAGGCGCCGGCCGACGAGATCCTCGTCGGCGGGCAAGGGCACGTCCGCCCCGCAGCGCAGGCAGATCCCCGTCTCGCCGTGCCTGGCGACGGGTCCGTCATCCGTGTCGTGGAGCGCGCCGACGGGTTCGAAGTTCGTGGTGAAGTCGCACTTCGGGTAGTTCGAGCAGCCGTAGAAGACGTTGCCCGTTCGCCGGGCTCGGCGGGGCACGAGGTGGCCGTCGTTGTTCTTGGGGCACGGGACCTCGAAGCCGAGCGGCTCCGGCGGCGGCGGGCCCTCCTTCTTGATGAACGTGCAGTCCGGGTAGCGCGAGCAACCGACGAACGGACCGAACCGTCCGTTCTTGCCGACGAGCGTGCCCTCGCCGCACTGCGGGCAGACCTCGCCCTCGCCGGCCTGCGGCGGTGCCTCGTCGCCCGGGAGCGGGCGAGATTCCTTGTGCTCGGGGAAGAGTGAGCAGGCAAGGAACCGACCGTTCCGGCCGAGCCGGATCACCATCGGGTGGCCCTCGGAGCAGACCTCGTCGGTCGCCTCGGTCGTGAAGTCGCGGCGCTTCAGCTCGCGGCGCTTCTCGGCGACGCGCTCGGCCAGCGGGCCGTAGAACTCGCGCAGGAGGGGCACCCAGGCGCGCTCGCCACGGGCGACCTCGTCGAGCTCCTCCTCCATCCGCGCGGTGAAGGCGAGGTCGACATAGTCCCCGAAGTGCTCGACGAGGAGGTCCGTGACGATCTCGCCGATCAGCTCCGGATGGAGACGTCGCTCCTCGACCCGCACGTAGCCCCGGTCGAGGATCGTCGAGATCGTCGCCGCGTACGTCGACGGCCGCCCGATCCCGTGCTCCTCGAGCGCCTTGATCAGGGTCGCCTCGGTGAAGCGCGGCGGCGGCTCCGTGAAGTGCTGGGTGGGCGTCACGTCGCGCACGCTCGTGACGTCGCCGTCGACGAGGCGGGGCAGCGTCCGCTCGGCCTCGTCGTCCTCACCGTCGTCCCGGCCCTCGGTGTAGACCGCCGCGAACCCGTCGAACAGCGTCCTGGTGGCGCTCGCACGCAGCTCGTAGGCCCCGTCGGCCAGGTCGATCGTCGTCGTCTCCAGCTCCTTGGCAGCCATCTGGGAGGCGATCGCGCGCTGCCAGATCAGCCGGTAGAGACGAAGCTCGTCGGCGGCGAGTGACCCCGCCAGCGAATCCGGATCGCGCTGGAAGGCCGTCGGGCGGATCGACTCGTGGGCCTCCTGGGCACCCTTCGTCTTCGTCTTGTACACGCGTCCCTTCGGCATCGTGTACGGCTCGCCGAACCGCGACCGGATCACGTCCCGAGCCTCGCCCATCGCCACGCCGGCGATCGCGGTCGAGTCCGTCCGCATGTACGTGATGAGGCCGACATGGCCGTCCGGCGTGTCGACGCCCTCGTACAGCCGCTGGGCGACCGACATCGTCCGCTTCGGGCTGTAGCCGAGCTTCCGGCTCGCCTCCTGCTGGAGCGTGGAGGTCGTGAACGGCGGCGCGGGACTGCGGCTCTGCTTGCGTGTCCCGACCTTCGTCACGCGCGGTCGGAGCTCGCGCAGCGCGGCGGCGTGGCGATCTGCCGTCTCGCCGTCGCCGATCTCGAGGGCCGCCCCGTCGATCCGGACGAGCTCCGCGGCGAACGTCTCGCCGCTGGTCGTGGCGAGGAGGGCCTCGAGCGTCCAGTACTCGCGGGCGGTGAACGCGGTGATCTCCCGCTCGCGCTCGACGACGAGGCGGACAGCGACCGACTGGACGCGGCCGGCCGAGAGGCCCGAGCGGATCTTCCGGCTCAGGAGCGGGCTGAGGGTATAGCCGACAAGGCGGTCGACGATCCGGCGGGTCTGCTGGGCGTCGACGAGGTTCGTGTCGATCCCACGGGGATGGGCGAACGCCTCCCGGATCGCTCCCTCGGTGATCTCGTTGAAGGTCACCCGCTGGGTCTTGTCCGGCGGCACGTTGGCCGCCTCTGCGACGTGCCAGGCGATCGCCTCGCCCTCACGGTCGAGGTCGGTGGCAAGGTAGACCTGATCGGCCGCCTTGGCGGCCTTCGTGATCTCGGCGACCTGCTTGCGGCGATCGTCCGAGATGACGTATTCAGGGGCGAAGTCATGGTCCACGTCGACCCCGAACTTGCCCTTGCCGGGGTTCTCGGGGAGGTCGCGGACATGACCGTAGGAGGCGAGGACCCGGTAGTCCGGGCCCAGGTAGCGCTCGATCGTCCGGGCCTTGGCAGGGCTCTCGACGATCACGAGGTTCTTGGACATCGCGGCGGAGTCTAGCACCGGCTCCTTCGCGCCCGGCCACCCCCGTCTTTGCCGCGGGATCGTCCGGCGGGGCGTTCCCGACGCCCGGCCCGCAGGGCGGGCCAGGGCCGGGTCAGGCCTGCAACGCCGCTCGGCAGCGCCTCAGACGTCGCGAATCCGGCGGAGGAACTCCTCGTCGAGCTCGAGATCGACCTCGGCCTCGGCACCGCCGCCATTGGCGGACGAAGCGACGGCCACGCCATCCTCAGGGGGCGTCTCGTAGCCGACCGCGGAGCTTGCCATGATCTCGATGAACCGGATGTGGAGGTACGGGAAGACGAACACCGAGTTCGAGCGGTCGACAAAGATCGGCTTCTTCCCGTCGAGCATCCGGACGTTCGTGCAGACGAGGCTGGCGTCGCCGGGCGTGGGCATCTCGTAGAGATCGGCGAGCAGCGGCTGCTCGTTGTTGATGTGGATGACGGCGTTGCGGATCACGGGCGGGATCGTCCCCGCGGTGCCCCGTCCTGTCTCCCGCCCGAAGGTCCCGGACGACGATGGTTCCGGCGGTCAACGCCCGCCGGCAGCCGTCACGGGTGGTAGAAGTCGATGACGAGGCGGACGCGTCCACTGGCCACCCAGACCCCGATCCCGCACCGGTCGTAGGCCGAGTTCATCAGGTTCACGTAGTGGCCGCCATTGGACGACTTCTCGGACTGGAAGAAGAGGTGCGACCCGAGGACCGCCGAGTACGCGCTGCCAGCCGAACGGCAGCCGATGTTCTCGGCCCAGCGGTAGCTGTGGTAGCCGGCCGCACTCAGGCGGTTGCCCGGGTTCCCGCCGATGAAGTGGCTGCAGTCGTTGCCGACGGCGAGCTTCTTCGCGTACGGCCGCGAGACCTTCGACGAGATTCCGCTGTCGAGCCTGAGCGCCGCGACGTTCCGGCCACCGGGGCTCGTGCAGCTCCCGCTCGAGCTGACCCAGCCGCCGGTCCGCGTGCAGTTCATCAGCCGGAGGTAGTACGTCTCGACCGCTCCCCAGCTGCCGCCGCCGACGGCCCCGCCACCGCCTCCGCCGCCCCCGCCGCCGGTGACCCGGACGGTCGCCGGACGAGGCTTGGCCTTCGGCGCGGGCTTCGGGGCCGCAACGATGCGGACCGCGACCTTGGCCGGCGTTGCGAGCGGTACGTCGAGGAGCGATGTCGCCCCGATCCCCACGGTCATCACGACCTTGGCGGAAGCCGGATACGCCTGGCTCGGGCGGAACACGAGCACCTTGCTCGACTCCGCGAACGAGATCGTTCCGGCAACCGGCCTGCCGTTCGCCGTGACGCGGACCGCGGCCTTCGTGGTCCTGTGATCCATCGAGGTCGTGAACCGGACGGACAGCGCCGCCCGTCGGTCGACGTGCTGTGTGCCGCCAGCCGGCCGGAACCGGACGACGGCCGGGGCCGGCGTCGTCGTCAGCGACAGCTCGTCGGCGATCAGGACCGGCGAGCCGTCGAGATCGGTCAGGCCGTCGAGAGAGATCCGGTAGTCGGCTCCCGCTGCGAGCGGGGCGCTCGGCGTGAACAGGAAGGCGAGCGGGGCGGCCATCGAGGTGTCGGACCGGCCGGCGACCGGGGTGAGCGTGCCCGGGACGGCGGGCGTCACCTGGATTGCCGCGGAGACGGCGCTAGGGGTCACCGGCCGATCGAAGGTCAGGCGGAACGCAGTCGCGACCGATGCGGCATCTCCGCTGGTCGTCGTCGCCTCGATCCGGCCGGTCGTCGCCGTTCGTGTGACGAAGGCCGCCCGGGCGACCGCCGACATCGGGCGACCCGACGCGGCAAGGGCGCCCGGCGCCACCGTGACGACGTGGTACGTGCCCGCCGACCAGTGGCTCACGGGCTTCACCGTGACGGTCTTCCCGTCGGCACTCCAGGCGAGCTTCACGGCCGTGGCCGGCTCGACGGTCAGCGCCGAGGCGACGCTCGTCGGGTCCATCGCCTCGCTGAAGTGGATGGCGACGCCGGTCTGGAGCTCGGTCCCGGCCGAGATCGATCGGAAAGCCTCGTCAGGGACGGCGCTGATCGGTGGCGCTTGTGGGGTCGCCGTGATGGGAGCGGGGTGGGACAGTCCGAGTGCCGCGACGGCGACGACGATCCCGACGGTTCCGACGAGGACGACCCTGGCGGCGATCGACCTACGTGCCAACACCGGCAGGTAGAGGATCGCGAGGATGGGGACGGCCAGGACCGCCGCGGCGACCTTTCGCAATACGACAGTCTCCTGCTCGGTTCGCTGGGGGACGAGACACCGTCTCGGGGGGCTGTCGGCCGGCACGTGGGGGGTGCGACCGCCGTCACCCTAGCACGGGGTCGCGGAGAGCGGCAACTCACGGGGCCGTCGGCGATCGCCGCGCACCCGGCCGCACGAGCCGTCGCGCGCCGCGGACGCAGGGCCGATCCGTGCTCCCGGGCGTGGCCGATGCGAGCCTGCCGGCTGCCCGGTAGCGGCCATAGGTCGACGTCGCGAGACCGCGCATCTCCAGGAGGGTGATGGCCGCGAGGACCGTGGCGGGCTCGTGCCCGGTCACGGTCACGAGCTCGTCGATCGAGCCATGGCCCGCGACGAGCGCGCGGGCGATGTCCTGCGCCGTGCCACCGAGCTCGACGAGCTCCGCGGCGAGCGACGGCCGGCGGACCGGTCCCGCGCGGCCCGGCGACTCGTCCGCGTCCAGACCGAGGTCGGCGAGCAGCTCCGGGATGCCGGTGACGAGCTTCACGACCCCGGGGAACTCGCGGAACAGCCCGAGGCCGCCCGCCGAGCGCGGCTCGTCGATCGGACCCGGCACGATGTAGCAGTCGCGCCCCTGGCCGAGGGCCCAGTCGGCCGTGATCAGCGCGCCGCTCCGGACGCCGGCCTCGACGACGATCGTCGCGTCGGCGAGGCCGCTGATCACCCGGTTGCGCTGCGGGAAGGTCCCCTTGCTCGGGTGCCGGTCGGGGAACCGTTCCGAGACGAGGGCGCCGCCGGTCGCCACGATCTCCGCTCCGAGACGGCGATGGACGGGCGGGTAGAGCCGATCGTGGCCGGAGCCGAGGACCGCGACGGTCGCGAGCCGCTCCGCGGTCGCGGCCGCGTGCGCCGCGCCGTCGATGCCGACCGCCAGTCCGGACACCACGACGGCACCGGATCGGCTGACGGCCGCCGCGATCCGGGCAGCCACGAGCCGGCCGCGCTCGGACGGGCGACGCGTCCCCACGATCGCGATCATCCTCGGCGCGGCGAGCGCCGCGACGTCGCCGCGGATGAGCAGAACGGGCGGCGGCAGGTCGATTGCCCGGAGCCTCGCCGGGTAGGCCTGGTCGTCGAGGGTCAGGATCCCGACGCCGGACGCGCGGAGGACCGCCAGGGCCGGACCCGGCGCGGACGCCAGGTCGACGATCCGAGCCCCGAGCCCGTCATCGGTGGCGATCCGGCCCTGAGCCGCCGAGGCGATCGCGGCGAAGGCCCGACCGGCACCCCGGCGCGACGCCGTGGCAAGGATCCCGAGCCCGCTCCCGTACGCGGCCAGCAGGCCGCCGAATGCGGCCGGTCCGAGGCCCTCGACCGACAGGAGGAGAGCCCAGGCCTCGCGCTCGGTCGGCGGATCGACCACTCAGCTGGCCTCGCGACTCTGTCGTCGGGCGGCCGGCGTCCGGAACCGCGACGCTTCGTCGAGGTGACTCTCCTCGACCGCCGCCGATCCGGCGAGATCTGCAATCGTCCGCGCGACGCGGAGCAGGCGCTCCGTGCCCCGCCCGGAGAGCGCCTCGACCGTCGCGAGTGCGACAGCCCGGTTGCGCGCCGCCGGCGAGAGGTCGCACGCCACGCGAAGGGAGCGTCCCGCGAGCCGGCCGTTGAGCCGCCCGGACCGCTCGTGCTGCACGCGTCGGGCGGCCGCGATCCGGGCGGCGACCGTCACGGAGCCCTCCGGCTCGCGGCCTGTCACGACCGAGGCAGGAGGCACCCGCGGCATCGTGACCCACAGGTCGATCCGGTCGCGGAGCGGGCCGGAGATGCGCGCCGGTGTAGCGGTCCGGCAGACCCGGGGCGCACGTGCAGGAGCCGTCCGGGTCGCCCGCCATCCCGCACGGGCACGGGTTCATCGCGGCGACGAGCTGGAACCGGGCGGGGAACCGTGTCGCCCGGCCGACGCGGGCGATCGAGACGTGGCCGTCCTCGAGCGGCTGGCGGAGCGCCTCCAGGACGTCCCGCGAGAACTCCGGCAGCTCGTCGAGGAACAGGACGCCGTTGGTCGCGAGCGTGACCTCGCCGGGCGACATGCGCGGACCGCCACCGACCATCGCGGCGTAGGACAGCGTGTGATGGGGTGCTCGCACCGGCGCCCGGCGACGAAGCCGCTCGATCCGCTCCCTCGCCGGCCACCGAGGCGACGATCGTCGCCGCGAGGGCCTCGGCGTCGTCGAGGGGCGGCAGCAGACGCGGGATCGTCCTGGCCAGAAGCGTCTTGCCGGAGCCGGGCGGACCCGATGAGGAGCAAACCGTGGCCGCCGGCGAGCGCGACCTCGAGGGCTCGCCGCGCCTCCAGCTGGCCGCGGACCTCGGCCAGGTCAGGGGCCTCGTCGTCGATTCGCCCGACGTCCTCGACCGGTGGCGGATCGAGCGACCGCTCGCCCTCCCCCGGCGCCGGCGAGCTCGAGGCGCGGCGGCGGCGACCGCCGACCGCGACCCGCTCGCAGCCGGATCGCGTCGACTGCGTCCCGGAGCGTGTCGACGCCGACCACCTCGATATCGTCGACCAGACGCGCCTCAGCGGTCGTCTCGGCCGGCACGATCGCCCGCCGGACGCCATGCCGCCGAAGTGCGGCGACCATCGGCAGGACGCCCGGCACGGACCGGACGTCGCCGCCGAGCGACAGCTCGCCGATCAGCGCGACGCGCGAGCCGCCGCGCCCGGACCTGCTCGGACCCGAGGAGGATCCCGATCGCGATCGCCAGGTCGAGCGACGCGCCGGTCTTGCGCAGCTCCGCGGGGGCGAGGTTGACCGTGATCCGGCGCGGCGGGTGGCTGAACCCGGCGTTGCGGATCGCGCCGCGGACCCGCTCCCGTGCCTCCTGGAGCGCGGCGTCGGCGAGGCCGACGATCGTGAACCCGGGCAGTCCCGGCGCGACGTCGACCTCGACCCGGATGACTCGACCGTCGAGGCCGACGATCGTGGATGAGAGCAGCGTTGCGAGCACGCGCCGGACCCTACCGGGCGACGCTCACCGCAGGCTGCACCGTGAGTCGACCACGACTCGACAGCGGATCACCCGCCGTCTGCCCGAACGTCGGTCGCTAGCCTCGGGCGAGCGCGGCCTGGGCGGCCGCTGCCATCGCGGGCGCCTTGTCGACGACACGGGCGAAGTCGAGCATCGACCGGCCGAGGAGCGAGTCCGCCTTCGTGAACATGAACGGCGCGCCCGAGTTCAGCGCGCTGATCGCGCCGCGGTACTCGTTCACGATCTGGTGGTCGATCGTCCGCTTCAGCGCGCCCTCGGCGTTCTTCACGTTGATGCCGGTGAACGCGTTCGAGCGGTTGAGCACGAGCTGGACCTTGCCGGCCTCGTAGCCGAGGTGGCCGATCGTCTCGAGCACGAGACGGACGTTCTTCAGGCAGGACAGGTCGGCGGTCATCACGACGAACATCGTGTCGGCCGCCTCGAGGACGCCGAGGTTGATGTCGTCGAGGCGCTTGTCGATGTCGACGACGACGTAGTCGTAGAGCCCGCGGAGCAGGTCGAGGATGATCGGCATGTGCTCCTGGGTGACCAGCTCGGCCGTCTCGGGCGACGGCGGGGCGAGGAGCAGGTCGACCCCGGAGTCGTGCTTGACCATGACCTGCCGGACCAGGTCCGGTCGATGGTCGGGGCGGTCACGATGTCGACGATCGCACTTCCTGTCGAGGCCGAGGTCGAGGAAGACCCGGTGGTCGCCGAACTGGAGGTTGCCGTCGACCAGGCAGACCTTCCGGCCGAGCTCGCGATGGAGCGCGATCGCGGCGTTGATCGCGATCGTCGTCGTCCCCACGCCGCCCTTGGCCCCGTAGAGCGCGAGGACGCGCCCGAGCGGCGGGCGGCCGACCAGCGTCTCGCTGCGGCGCGAACCGGGCGAGCAGGCTCTTGATCCGGGCCAGCAGCTCGGCCGGGTGGAACGGCTTGATCAGGTAGTCGTCCGCGCCGGCGCGCAGCGCCGCGGACCTTCTGCTCCACCTCGCGCTCGGCCGTGAGCATGATGATCGGGACGTGCGCCCGTCGTCCCTTCCTCGGTCCGGATCTTCGTCGCGACCTGGTAGCCGTCGAGCTTGGGCAGCATGACGTCGAGGAGGATCAGGTCGGGCGCCTCGGAGCCCCACAGGCGGAAGCCCTCGGCGCCGTCCGCGGCGATGACGACCTCGTAGCCCTCCTGCTTGAGGGTGTACTGAAGCAGGCGCTGGACGTTCGGGTCGTCGTCGACGACGAGGATCTTGGCCGCCATCAGATCTCCTGTCACTGCGCCCCTCGACCCGACGGGAGTCGGCCGCGGTCGACCGGCGTGGCGATGCAGTATACGGAGTCGCCGCGCGCCCCGAAGAACGCCTGACGGAGGAAAGCCGCGCCACCCGATCGTCCCATTGCCGCCTGGTGCGGTCCGGTGTGATCGGCCGTGATCTGCGCCAGGGACCTCCCAGTGCACCGCGGACGGTCCGGCCAGCGGCGGCGAGGCGCCGTCGCGTCGGCCGGACGGACGGTCCGGTCCGCGCCGCCGTGGATGAGCAGCAGCGGGACCGGCTCGACGAGCGCGATCACGCGGACCGGCTCCGTCGCCGCGGGTATCGCCCCCGACGCTCGCCGCGACGCGGCCGAAGCATCCGCCCGGCGACCAGCCGCCGGAACGGGCCGCCGATCGGCATCGGGATCCGGTTCGCGACCGGGATCCGAGGTCCGGTGCCACCGAGTCCGCCACGACGGCGACGATCCGCGGACGCGGCGCGTCGACGGTCGCGGCCGGTCCGTCGGGGATCGTGGTCGGCGGCCGCCAGGCGAGCCGTCGCCGAGGACGACGACCGCGGCGATCGCGACGATCCCGCCCATCGACGACCCAACGAGCGCCACGCGCCGGATCCCGCGCTCGCCGAGCCAGTCGAGCGCGCCCGCGACGTCCTCGATCTCGAGCAGCCCGAACGTCGTCCGGGCGTCGTCGGAGCCGCCGTGCCCGCGGAAGTCGAGGCCGAGGACGCCGGCGGTGCGCCGGAGCGTACGGTCCGAGCTCGACGAGGTCCGGCGCGACCGAGCCGGTCCAGCCGTGGAGGAGGAGGATCGCCTCGTGCGGGTCGGGTCGCCAGTCGTCGCGTGCCTCCGCGGGCAGCCACCGGGCCTGGAGGCGAACGCCGTCGCGCGAGCGGAGGCGCACGACCTCGCCGCCGAGGCGCGTCGAGCGCCGGCTTCAGCCCCGCCTCGTCGGGCCCGTACCGCGGCGCGTCGAGGATCCGCGAGGGCGACGGGCCGATCACGCGTCCGTCACCGGCGGGTCACGAACCGATCGCGGATCGATCCGGCGAGTGCCCGACCGTCACGAGCCGGGCGTTCCGGAGCCCGTGCCGGTGCCCGCCGTCACGCTCCCGCCGCCGCCGACTCGGCCCCGGGCGCCATCCCCACCTGGACGTAGTCGCGCGATCGGCTCGAGCGAGCCGGGTGAACTCGGTCGGGATGATGAACTTCGTCGACGGGCTCGCCCCGAGCGCCTTGAGCGCCTCGAGGTACTGGAGCGCCATCGTCTTCTCGTCGATCCCCGCGGCCGCCCCGAAGATCCGGGTCGAGCGCCTGGCTGAAGCCCTCCGCGCGGAGGATCGCCGCCTGGCGATCGCCCTCGGCCTTCAGGATCTCGGCCTGCTTCTGGCCCTCGGCGACGTTGATCGCGGCCTGTCGGTTGCCCTCCGACTCGGTGATGACGGCGCGCCGCGTCCGCTCCGCGGAGAGCTGCCGGTTCATCGCGTCCTGGACGTCGCGCGGCGGGGTGATCTCGCGGATCTCGACGGTCGTCACCTTGCCGCCCCAGCGCTCGGTGACCTCGTCGAGCTTGACCCGCAGGACCTCGTTGATCTGCTCGCGCTTGGAGAGGACCTCGTCGAGGAGGATGTCGCCGATGACCGCGCGGAGGGTCGTCGTCGCGACGCCCTGCAGCGCGCCCGGGAAGTTCGCGACGTTGACGACGCTCTTGAGCGGATCGGCGATCCGCCAGTAGATCGAGGAAGTCGACGTTGATCGGGGCGTTGTCCTTCGTGATCGTCGTCTGGCTCGGGACCTCGATGAACTGCTCGCGGACGTCGACCTTGACCGGTCGGTCGATGATCGGGATGAGGAACCGGAGGCCCGGCTCGCGGACCATCGATTCGTTCGTCCGCCCAGCCGGAAGACGACCATCTGCTCGTACTGCTGCACCACCCGGACCGACAGGTACAGGATGAGCAGCACGATGATGACGATGACCGCCAGGGTCGCGAGGAAGATGGCGAGCTCCACGTGGGTGCCTCCTGCGGTGTTGCGATCAGGGTAGTGCGCCGAGATCGGGTTCGACGACCACGGTCAGGCCGTCGGACCCGACGACGCGAACCGGCGTTCCCCGCTCGAGCGGCCGCTCGTCGGCAGTTCGGGCGGACCATTCCTCGTCGAGGGCCCGGATCGATCCGAGCGGTCTCAGCGGCCGGCGAACCTCGCCGACGGTCCCGATCGGGACGAATGCCGGCGGAGAGCCCCGCGGATTCGCCATCCGGCGGGTGCGGATCGCCACCGTCGTGATCAGCAGCCCGAACGCGGCCCCGGCGACCCCTGCGGTGACGAGGATCGGCAGCGCGACGCGAACGTCGGGCGCGCCGGGACCGGCCTGGTTGTAGAGGACCGATCCGCCGACCACGAACGCCAGCAGCCCGGCCGCCGTCAGCAGGCCATGGCTCGGCACGAATGGCTCGAGCGCGAAGAGGGCGAGCCCGATCCCGAGCAGCAGGAGTCCGACGATGTTCGTCGGGAGGTTGGCGAAGCCCACGAACGACAGGAGCAGCGCGATCACACCGAAGATCCCGACGAGGACGCTCGGGTTCTGGGCCTCGAAGATCAGCGCCAGGACGCCGGCGGTGAAGAGCAGGAAGGCGACGTTCGGGTTGGCGAGGATGCCGACGAGCCCGCCGAGCGGGTTCGAGCCGACCTCCTCGATCGGGGCGCCGGTCAGAGCCAGGGTGACGGGCTGACCCCCGACGGTGACGACCTTGCCGTTCGCCTGGGCCACGACCTCGTCGATCGTCGCCGCGATCCCGTCGACCACGCCGAGAGACACGGCCTCCACGGCCGATGACGAGCGCGCCTCGCTCACCGTGGCCGCCGCCCAGTCGACGGGCCGGCCGCGAGTCTCCGCGATCGATCGGATGAAGGCGATCGCGTCGTTCTTGACCTTCTCGCCGAGGGTGCCCGGGATGTCCTGGCCGTTCGCGTCGATCGGCGAGGCCGCCCCGATCCGTGTCCCGGGTGCCATGTAGGAGAGGTTCGCCGAGAGGGTGATGAACGTCCCGGCGCTGGCCGCGAATCCGCCCGACGGGGCGACCCAGACGATGACCGGGACGGGCGCCTCGAGGATCGACGACACGATGTTCATCGTCGAGTCGAGCTGGCCGCCGGGCGTGTTCAGCTTGATGACGAGCGCGGCCGCGTGGTTGTCCGCGGCGCTGCTCAGCGCGTTCCGGATGTTCGTCGCCATCGTCGCGTCGACCTCGCCGGTCGTCGGCAGAACGATGACCGCGCCGGTCGTGGCCGCGCCGGCCGAGGACGAAACGATCGCGAGGAGGCCCACGCCGGCGAAGAGCGCCGACGTCGCGAACCGACGAAGAGCGAGACGGTGGCTCAGCTGGATCCTCCGCGGATCATCGTAGCGCTGGACGCGCCGCGAGGAATTCGAACGCGATCCGGCTCCACGTCTCGAGCCGGTCGGCGACTGCCTCGACCTCGTCCGCCGCGACGAATGAGCCGCTGAGCTTCTCGGTCTCCCGGATCGCGACGGGGCGGCCGGCCGCGTCAGCCTCGTAGACCAGCCCGACATGAACTCGCCCGACGGGCGTCGTGTCGTCATTGAGCAGTCCGACGAACCGGAAGGCGGGCACGAAGTCGACGTCGAGCTCCTCGAGCCATTCCCTGCGGAGCGCGGTGGAGAGATCGCCGTCGAGCCCGCCGTCGGCCGGGTTGACGTGGCCCCCGACGCCGATCGAGAAGCGATCGTGGAGGCGGGCGTCGCCGCCGGCCTTCGTCCGTCGCATCAGGAACCAGGCATCGCCGTCGCGGAGGACCGGATACGGGATGACCTGCTTCCAGGACTCGTCGGACTCCATCGCCGCCCGCGGACGGAAGGCGCCGCGGCGTCGGACGAGATCGCCCAGGAGGTCCTCGCCGGCGGCCCGGATCCCGAGCCACGAGGAGCCGCCGGCGATCTCGTCGAGGAGATCAGCCGTCGGGACGACGAGGACGTCCTCGTCCGCCAGCGGGCCCGTGGGCGGAGCGGCGTGCCGTGCGGTCACCCGTCGCCGTCCGCGAGGGCAGCTCGCGCGCCAGCGAGCCGCGCCTCGAGTCCCTCCGCGTCCGCGGTCTCGAGCTCCGACGACCACTCCGCAAGGATCGCCTGGAGCTCTCGCAACCGCGCCATCACCTCGCCCGCGTTCGTCGCGAGGATCCCGGCGCCCATCGCCGGGTCGCCGCGGGCAAGCCGGGTCATGCTCGCCCAGCCGCCGGCCGCGAGGGACCGGGCGGCCGCCCAGTCGCCGGACCCGGCGACCGACTCCGTCAGGGCCGCGGACAGCACCAGCGGGAGGTGGCTGATCGCAGCGACCGCCCGGTCGTGGACCTCGGCCCGCATCCGGACCGGTCGCGCGCCACAGGCCGCCACGAGACGCGCCACGCATGCCTCGGCGGCGTCGTCCGACGGCTCAGGTGGGACGATCACCCACGGTCGGTCGACGAGGATCCGCGGGTCCGAGGCCTCGTAGCCGGACGCTTCCCGGCCTGCCATCGGGTGCCCCCCGACGAACCGCAGACCTGCCCTCGAGGCTCGCTCCACGATCATCACCTTCGTGCTGGCGACGTCGGTCACCACCGCGTCGGACGGAACACGGCTCCCGGCGGCTCCCAGGTCGTCGATCAGCTCGAGACAGGCAATCGGCGGGGCGGCCAGGACGACGAGCTCGGCATCGGCGACGGCGTCGTCGAGGGTCGCCGCGGGGGTGATCCCGTCGTCGGCCGCGCGTCCAGGCCCGACGCCCCGCGGCGTCCACGCTCGCACCGCCATCCCGCTCGAGACCGCCGCGCGTGCCACGGACCCCCCGATCATCCCGAGACCCAGCATGGCGACCCGCACACCGGGAGTATGTCAGCCGCTGCCTCGCTGGTATCCTCGAGAACGACCTGCCGGTCCCCGTGACGCGCGTCCGGCATCACCGAGCATGGAGGGGGACGTGTCGCCGGAGCAGAGGCGTTGCCCGTGACGGCCGAGGGACGTCGCATCCGCGTGCTGTTCGTCGAGGACCACCGGCTCCTGGCCGACTCCCTCTCGGCGATGCTCGCCCGCGAGCCCGACATCGAGGTCGTCGGGATCGCCGGAACCGTGGCCGAGGCGAAGGAGATGGCCCGCGAGCGGCTCGATGTCGTCCTCATGGACTACCACCTGCCCGACGGCACCGGTGCCGAGGCGACGCGCGCGATCAAGGCCCGCTGGCCGGGTGCCCGCGTCGTGATGGTGACGGCCCTCAGCGACGACGAGACGGTCCTCGAGTCGATCCAGGCCGGCGCCGACGGCTATCTCACGAAGGATCGAGCCGCCGAGGAGGTCGTCCTGGCCGTCCGGGCCGCCGACGCCGGCGAGACGCTGCTGCCGCGCTCGGTGATCCAGGAGATCGCCCGGCGGGTGGCCGCCGCCCGGGAGCGTGACGAGGAGCGGCGTGTCATCGAGCCGCTGACGCCGCGGGAGCTGGAGGTCCTCCGGGCACTCACCGAGGGCCTTTCGACGCCCGAGATCTGCGAGCGGCTGTACATCGCCCCGAACACGCTCCGGACCCACGTCCAGAACATCATGGGCAAGCTCCGGGTCCACTCGAAGCTCGAGGCCGTTGCGTTCGCCCTGCGCTACCGGCTCGTCGAGCCGCCACGACCGACGACGGCGATCCCGACCTGACCGATCAGGTGCCGACGACCCGTCGGCGCCGAGCCTTCCGGCGATCCTCGACGCGGCGCTCCACGCCGTCGTCGGGCGGGCCGGGTTGATCCTGCGGATTCTGCCGGCGGTTGTACGAGCGACGCTCGGTGTCCCGCCGCTCCTGGTTAAGGAACGCGCCACAGCGCGGACAGCGGCGCTCCTCCGCAAACAGCGATTCGAGCGGCGCGACGGTGTAGATCTGACGACCGCAAGACCAGCACGCAAGCCTCGGCATCCGCGCATCGTAGCGGAGGCGCCGCCCGGTCCCGGTGGCCCGACCGGATCGCCGCAGATTTACGTCACATGCGTGATGCCAGACGGCATGCCCTCGGGGAAGAATTCCGCCGGGTTCGCCCTTGGGCGACCGGCCGGTCACTCGGGCAGGTGACCGCCCAGTGGGCCGCTCCGCTCCCCCCGGAGCGGCCCACTCCCTCGCTCCGACGCGACGCCGGAGCCGACCGCCCTCCCTCCCGATCAGCTCGGTCGATCAGTCCTCGCGCGCGCGCCCGATCCGGACCGCTCGTCGGCGGATCCGGCCGGTCAGGGTCAGGAGCGTCCCGCCGAGCGCCAGCGGCAGCAGGACGATCCCGTGGCCCGCGGAGCCGTCGCTGTCGCCGTCGGAGCACGGACGCGGCGACGGGTCGTTCGTCTTGTTGTGGCCGGGCGCTCCGTCGACGTCGCCCGGGCACGGCGGGCGATCGTGTGGCGGGTGGCTGGATGGCGCCTCGGTCGGCGGCCTCCGGGTCGAGGTGGCGGTGGGCTCCTCCGTCGCGGTCGGCTTGGCGGTTGTCGTGGGCTCCGATGTCGCCGTGGGCTCGGTCGTCTCGCTGGGCGCGCTCGTGTCGGTCGGCTCGCTCGTGTCGGACGGCTGCGCCGTCGGCTCCGTCGAGGGCGTCGGCGACCCGCCGGACGGCGTCGCGGTCGGGGACTGGGTCGGTGTCGGTTCCGGTTCGCCCGACGGGATCACCGATGGCGTCGGGGCGGGCGATGTCGTCGGCGTGGCGGTAGGCCCGCCGGGCGGGGCCTCGGTCGGGGCGACGGTCGGTGTCGGGGCGACGGTCGGTGTCGGGGCGACGGTCGGTGTCGGCGCTCGGGTCGGTGTCGGGGCGCTCCTGGCCGTCGCCGTCGGTCGCGGCGTCGCGGTCGGGCGCGGTGTCTGGGTCCGAGCCGGCGAGCGACTCGGTGTCGGTGCGGCGGTCGACCTCGGTGCGGCTGTCGGTGGGACGCCCGTCGGCGGGACGGACCCGCTCGGCGTCGGTCCGGCGGGCGCGGCCGTCGGCGTCGGGCCCACGGCGATCTGATCGGTCGGCGACGACGAGGCACCCGCGGCCGGTGACCCGCTCGGCGCGGCGGACTCGGATGGCTGGATGGAGGCAGTCGGGATGCTCGCGGACGGCCCACCGGACGCAGCGATGTCCGGACCGGGCGCCAGGCCCGACGAGGTCGGTCCGGGGCTCCCCGTGACGATCGCGATTCCTTCGTCGGGACGCGGCGCGAACAGTCCGGCCGTCAGCGCGATGCTGGCGAGGACGAGATTGAGGACCCCCATCGCGACGACCAATCGGGCACGCTGGACAGAGGTCACGGGGTGACGAGGGGCTCCTTCGGGCCGTCAAGGGAGTCCGCTCCGCCGAGGTCTCGATCGTCGCACCCGGGCGCCTCGCGCCGGCCTCCGGACCGGGTTCGCGACAAGTCGCCGGTCATCCGAGGACCGACTCCGCCCGGGCGAGATACCGGGCCCGTCCGGACCCGGTGATGCTCTCGAACAGCACGATCCGATCGAGCGTCGCCTCGATCGCGATGGTGCTCGCCGCCGCCTTGAGCGCCGCCGCCGTCGCCGAGCCGGCCCGGACGCCGTCGGCCCGGGCGAGGGTCAGATGCGCCCGGAACGGCCGCTGCTCGCGCTCCCAGCCGGCACCGGCCAGGGCGTCGTCCAGACGTGTGGCGAGAGCCGTGAGACGACCGACCCCCTCGGTCATCGCGAGCCACAGGGTCCGCGGCGCGCCGTGCGGCGGGAATGCGCCGGCGCCGGAGATGACGATCTGGAAGGACGTCTCGCCCTCGGCCGCGACGCGGATCGCGGCGGCGAGGTCGTCGACCCGCGTCTCGGGCGTCGGTCCGAGGAACCGCAGCGTGATGTGGAGGCCCTCGAGGCGGACCCAGCGGACGCCGCGGCCCTCGGGCTCGCCGGCCCGCACGGTCTCCACGACCGCCTCGACCGCCGCCCGGGCGGGCTCGTCGAGCGGAACGGCGACGAAGAGACGAGGCTCCTCCGTCAACGCGTCGCAGCGCCGGCGTCCGGCGCCTGCTCCGCCAGCCACGTTGCGCGGTCCGCGACGAGGACCTCCCGCGCCCGGGGTGCGTCGCGCCAGCCGACTACGTCGGTCTCCTTGGCCTCGAGCAGCTTGTACGTGTTGAAGAAGTGCTCGATCTCGACGAGGCGATGCGGCCGGACCTGGTCGAGGTCCTCGACGTGCGCCTGGTGCGGGTCGGCGACGGCGACGCACAGAACCTTGAAGTCCTCGCCCTTGTCGTCGCGCATCTCCAGCCCGCCGATCGGGCGGGCCCAGACACGACAGCCCGGGAACGTCGGCTCGTCGATCAGGAGGAGGGCGTCGGTGTGGTCGCCGTCGCCGGCCCGGGTGTCGCTGATGAACCCGTAGTCGAAGTTGTAGTGGACGGCGGACGCGAGGACGCGATCGAGGCGGAAGACGCCGGCGGCCTCGTCGTATTCGTACTTGTTTCGACTGCCGCGCGGGATCTCGACGACGACCTCGACGATCGCGGGAAAGTCGGCATGGGACGGGCTCATCGGCGACGCTCCAACCCCCGTGCTGGCCGCCGGGCTCCCATTGCGGGAGCGTGGACCGCGACCCCGGCGCACGCCGCGACGGGAACACGAGAACGCCCGAAGGAACCAGCCCGCCCGGTGGCGACCCTGGAAGCGACGAGCCTTGATGTGATCTCGGCCGGTCGGCTCCCGGATCGGCGGTCACGTCCGGGCGCGCCTTGCGGCTCGTCCGTCCGGACCGGCGGCGCTGCGTGGATCACTCCCCGCCTCGCCTGTCCGTTTGCGATGGCCCCTTCGGGCAAGACGAACCATATGCGGGCACCAGGGCCGTGGGAAGTGCCTTATCCACGAGTTTCGCGGGTCGTCGCCCGCGGTCGTCCACGAATCACGGACGGCTGTGGACGAAATGTGGAAGACACCGCGGACCGGGTGTGATACCAGGCCCGGGAATCCGGCGACCCGGTCATGACGACCGGGCCGAAGGATGACGATTGCGACCCCGCGGGCGCGATGAATGGCTGGAGAGTAACGCAGCCTCGCGGGTTTGACCAGTGTCGGGTTCGCGACGGATCAGATGCGGTCCGCGACCGCCTCAGTCGTTGTAGAGGCGCTCCTCGATGAGCTTCTCCTGGACCGTCCGACCGTTCGGGTCGAAGCAGGAGAACTCGAAGTGCTTCTCGAACTCGAGGTCGACGTTGTCCTGGCCGCCACGGTTCTTCTCGACGGACACCACGACCCAGTCGCGGAAGCGCTGCGCCTGGTACGGGTTGAACTCGATGTTGACCTTGGCGACGATGTGGTACTTCTCGTTGAGGATCAGGATGATGTCGGCCTCGTAGTTGATGGCCGACGAGCCGCGCAGGTGGAAGTTCCGGAGGCGCGACGCCTTCAGGCCCTCCTTGTCCGCGGCCACGATGCTGATCATCGGGACGTCCTCGGAGAGGGCGACGTCCTTGAGGCCGTTCACGACGTACGTGACCTTCTCGGTCTCCGTGTTCGGCTCCGGGATCTGGGGGACCTTCTGAAGGTAGTCCACGAACACGACGAGGCGGCGGTCGCCGCTCAGCTGCCGGTGCTGCTGGACGAGCTTGCGGATGTTCTCGACGGTCGACGCCGTCTGCGAGCCGCGGAGGAGGAACAGGTTCTGCCCGTAACGGGCGATCCGGTCGAGCGACGGTCGGAGCCGCGGGTTCGACGCGAGCTGGGCGACGCCGCCGCCTTCCGCCATCCAGGTCCCGAGGATCTCCTTGCGGACGTCCTGGATCTTGATCGCGCCAGTCTTGTGGGGGAGGTGGGCGAGGGCCGATTCCATCGCGATCAGCCGGTTGAGCAGGTACTGCTCGTCGTGTTCGAAGCAGATGTAGAGGACGTTCGCCTGGCCGCCGGACGCGACGTTGCGCGCCATCTGCAGAGCCATCGTCGTCTTGCCGGTGCCCTGGGCCCCGCCGATCAGGAGGAGCTCACCGGCCCGGAGGCCGGCACCGATCGTCTTGTCGAGCGGGGTGAAGCCGAGGGGGACGGGCTGGTATTCAGAGACCTTGCCCGATACGACCTTGTCGTTCAGGTCGACGAGGACGTCGAGCGCCGAGCGCGGCGCCATGCTGCCGGTGTCGGCGTCCAGCCGCCAGCTCGGTACGGCGGCGGTGGAATCGACGGTATCGGTCACGCTGAGTCGTCCTCCCGGAGTTCGAAGTGGGTGCATCGTAGCACCGGGATTTCGCAGCACAGCCGCCCGAAAGCGGTCCCGATGGGGGCCCGAAGGTCCTATGCCTCGAGCGTCGGCAGAGCGGCGATCTCGTCCCACAGGCGGACGATCGTGCGAATCCCGGTCTCGTAGTTGCCGAGGTCCATCCACTCGTTCGGGGCGTGGGCGTGGCCGTCGGCCGGGGCGAAGCCGATCAGCACGACCGGCTCGTCGAGGATCGATTCGAAGGACGCGCAGACCGGGATCGAGCCGCCCTCGCGGATGAACACGGGCGCCCGCCCGAACGTCGCCTCGAGCGACCGCGCGGCGGCCTGCGTGACCGGGTGGTCGACCGGCGTCACGCTCGGCCGGCCGCCACCGAGCGAACGGACCGTCGTCGTGACGCCGGGCGGGGCGATCTGCTCGACGAAGACCCGGAGGCACTCGAAGATCCCCTGCGGGTCCTGGTCTGGGACGAGCCGGCAGCTGATCTTGGCGTGGGCGTGGGCCGGGATGATCGTCTTCGAGCCTTCGCCCTGGAAGCCGCTCCACATCCCGTTGACGTCGAGGGTCGGGCGGCCGCCGCGCCGCTCGAGCGTCGTATAGCCGGGCTCGCCGAACAGCTCGGGCAGCCCGAGATGGTCGCGATAGGTGTCCTCGTCGAACGGCAGCGCCGCGAAGTTGGCGCGGTCCTCGTCCGACAGCGGCAGGACGTCGTCGTAGAAGCCGGGCACGGCGATCCGGCCGTCCGGGTCCTTGAGGGCGGCGACGATCGTGGCAAGGGCGTTGGCCGGGTTCTGGACCGCTCCACCGAAGCCGCCCGAGTGGAGGTCGACCGCGGTCCCGACCACGTCGATCTGGGCGTACATCAGCCCGCGCAGCCCGACCGTGATCGCGGGCACGTTGCCTTCGAAGAACCCGGTGTCGCTGATGATCGCGACGTCCGCGGCGACCTTGTCGCGGTTCGCCTCGAGCCACGGGTCGAGGTGGACGCTGCTCGATTCCTCCTCGCCCTCGAAGACGAACTTCAGGTTGATCGGGAGCGCGTCGCGGGTCGCCAGGAGCGCCTCCGCGGCGCGGAGATGCATGTGGATCTGGCCCTTGTCGTCCGATGCGCCGCGGGCGAGGATCCGGCCGTCGACGACGACCGGCTCGAACGGCGGCGAGTCCCACAGCTCGACCGGGTCGACCGGCTGGACGTCGTAGTGGCAGTAGACCAGCGCCGTCGGCGCCCCCGGCGCGTGGAGCCAGTCGCCGTAGACGATGGGATGGCCGTCGGTCTTCGCCACCTCGACGTGCTCGATGCCGATCCGGCGGAGGTCGTCGGCGATCCACTCCGCGGCCCGGCGGCAGTCGTCGGCATGCTCCGGCAGCGCCGAGATGCTCGGGATCCGCAGGAACGCTCGATACGAGTCGAGGCGCTCATCTGCGTGGTCGACGAGCCAGGCATCGACGGCGGGATCGGTGGCGGCTGGGTTGGTGGTCGTCATGGCCGCGAATGGTATGTGAGCCCGGCCAACCGCGACGGCATGGCCGGACATGACGATCCCGGGCCGTTGGCCCGGGATCGGTGGTGGCGTGAGGGCCGCGGCCGCGGCCCGGCGGTCAGGCCGGGGATGGGGAGGGCGTCGGGGACGGGCTCGGCGTCGGCTGGGCGCCGGGGGTGCCGGGGGTCGGCTGGTTCGGGCCGACCACGGTCGGCGGCGTGTCGCGAAGACCCGACTTCGGCGGCAGGTCGCTGAAGAGAGCCTCGAAGCCCTCGGAGTCGACCGTCTCCTCGGCGACGAGCTTCTCGGCCAGGGCGTTCAGCCGCTCCCGATGGGTGACCAGGACGTCCATCGCCCGCTCGTACGCGTGGTCGATGATCGCCCGGACCTCCTCGTCGATCTGCTTCGCGACCTCGTCGGAGTAGTTCCGCTGCTCCCCGATCTCGCGGCCGAGGAACACCAGCTCGTCACGCTTGCCGAACGACAACGGCCCGAGGCGATCGCTCATCCCGAACTCGGTCACCATCCGGCGAGCCAGGTCGGTCGCCTTCTCGATGTCGTTGCTGGCGCCCGTGGTCGTGTCGCCGAAGACGAGACGCTCCGCGGCGTTGCCGCCAAGCAGGCCCGCGATCTTGTCCTCGAACTCGGTCTTGGACTGGAGATAGCGGTCCTCGGTCGGCAGGGCCATCGTGTAGCCGAGGGCCATGCCGCGGCTGATGATCGTGACCTTGGCGACGGGGTCGCACTTGGGGAGGATCCGCTGGACGACGGCGTGACCGCCCTCGTGGTAGGCGATGATCGCCTTCTCGGCGTCCGAGATGATCCGCGACTTCCGCTCCGGGCCGGCGACGATCCGCTCGAGCGCCTCGGTGAACTCGGTCATCCCGATGACCTTCTTGTTTCGGCGCGCTGACAGGATCGCGGCCTCGTTGACGAGGTTGGCGAGATCGGCCCCGGAGAAACCGGGCGACAGCCGCGCGACGCCTTCGACGTCGACGGCCTTGTCGAGCGGCTTGCCCTTGGTGTGGACCTTGAGGATCGCGACGCGGCCCTTCATGTCCGGGCGGTCGAGGATCACCTGGCGGTCGAAGCGGCCCGGGCGGAGGAGCGCCGGGTCGAGGACGTCGGGCCGGTTCGTGGCAGCGACGACGATCACATTCGTGTTCGTGTCGAACCCGTCCATCTCGACGAGGATCTGGTTCAGGGTCTGCTCGCGCTCGTCGTGGGAGCCGCCGAGGCCGGCGCCGCGCTGGCGGCCGACCGCGTCGATCTCGTCGACGAAGACGATGCACGGCGAGTTGCGCTTGGCCTGATCGAACAGGTCGCGGACGCGGCTGGCGCCGACACCGACGAACATCTCGACGAACTCGGAGCCCGAGATGCTGAAGAACGGGACCCCGGCCTCACCGGCAACGGCCCGTGCCATCAGCGTCTTGCCCGTTCCCGGAGGGCCGACGAGAAGCACACCGCGCGGGATCCGCGCGCCGAGCGAGTTGAACTTCTCGGGGTACTTCAGGAACTCGACGACTTCCTGGAGCTCGGTCTTCGCCTCGTCGACGCCCGCGACGTCGGCGAACGTGACGACCGTCTTGTTGCCGAGGAACATCCGTGCGCGGCTCTTGCCGAAGCTCAGGGCCTGGTTGTTGGTGCCCTGGGCCTGTCTCATCATGAAGAAGATGAAGCCGCCGATGATCAGGATCGGCAGCAGGCCGGTGATCAGGATGCTGATCCAGCCGTTGTCGGGAGCCGGCTTCGCACCGAACTGCGGAACGGGCTTGCCCTCACCCACTGCGCGCTGCATGTCGGGCAGCACCTGGTCGGCGAGGAGACCCGGGACGACCACGGTGTACTGGGCGCCGCCGTCCTTGGGGGTGACGGTCAGGGTCGAGCCTTCCTGCTCGACCTTCGCGACCTGACCCTGGGCGACCTTGTCGAGGAAGACGGAATAGTCGGTGTTGGCGCTCGGGGACGTGTTGTTCACGACCGTGAAGACAACGGCAAGGGCGACGACCACGAGGGCCAGCATCACCACGCCGTTGCGGAAGAACCTGGAATTCAACGGAGCCTCCGGGGGATGTGTGGCGCCGCCGCGCGGCAGCCAGCCGATCGAGTATAGCGTCGCAATGTGACGTTCCCATGAGACCAAGGTCCAGGGTGTCAGCCGCCCCTTCGAGATTCGTCCGGACCGGCTCGCCGGATGCCTGCCCCGTTCGGCGGCGGGGGCAGACACGGCGCGACGCAGGGTCAGGTTCGGGTCGAAGTGGTAGCGGAGGGCGGATTTGAACCACCGACCAAGGGCTTATGAGTCCCCTGCTCTACCACTGAGCTACTCCGCCACGGCCCGGGATTCTATCGCTCCGTCAACGAAGTCGCCAGTTCCGAGCCGGTTGTCGCGGTCGCGGAACGTCGAGCGGGGATCGGTCCGGACCGCCCTCGACGGGTCCTGACCGGCCACTCGACAGGACGATCGAGCCCCCGTCCGCGTGGGACGTGCACCGGTGCACCGTGGCCCCCGCGCAACGGCGCGTGATCGAGGCCGGACTCGGGGTACCACTTCCTCTCTCCACCCGGCCCATCCGGGCCCATACGGTTCGAGCGCTCGACGTCCGGTCGGGTGTCACGGCCGACGGAACCACGGGGGCTCCGCTCACCAGCCGGGATCGGGACACCCGAAGGGAGGTGACCCGTGGACCGCTCGTCGCGAACCATCCGCCGCGCCTCCGGGGTCGCGCTCGTGTCCGGGTTCCTGCTTGTCGCGTCCGTGTCCGTTCCGATCGCCGCGCCACTCACCGCGGTCGCCGCATCGACGGCTCGTCTGGACGTCACGCCCGAGGACGGAACGACCGCGCAGGGCGACACGGTCGTCCTCGAAGCGGCGATCTTCGACGCCCATGGCGAGCCGGATCCCTCTGGTCACTCGATCCGCTTCTACTTCCTCTCAGGGAGCGACAACGACCCGGGCGGATCGTGGCTCCACGCCGATCTGACGTGCGCGACGGACGGCGCCGGCGTGTGCTCGGTCAGCTACGTGGCCGAACACGCCGGCGAGGATCGGATCCTCGGCTTCGACGCCGACGCACTCGACTGGGACAACGACTCGTGGGAGCTGCCGGGTCTCGGGAGCCTGGCCGACGTCGTCCATCGGACGATCAGCCCCGCGCCGAGCCCGACGCCCGAGCCAACGCCCACGCCGACGCCCGAACCTACCCCCACACCCGAGCCGAGCTCAACGCCGACGCCCACGCCAAGCCCGACGCCAACGCCCACGCCAAGCCCGACGCCAACGCCCACGCCAAGCCCGACGCCAACGCCCACGCCAAGCCCGACGCCAACGCCCACGCCAAGCCCGACGCCAACGCCCACGCCAAGCCCGACGCCAACGCCCACGCCCAGCCACACGCCAACACCCACGCCCACGCCCACGCCCAGCCACACGCCGACGCCCACGCCCAGCCACACGCCGACGCCAACGCCGACGCCCACGCCCAGCCACACGCCGACGCCAACGCCGACCCCCGCTCCGGCCGCAGCGCCGACGCCGGATCCCAAGCCTTCCCCCACCTCGACTCCCACCCCATCGCCGACGCCGTCGGCTTCCGACGTGCCGTCGTCCGTGCCAAGCGCGGACCCGGAACCGTCCTCGTCGGAGCTTCCCGGCGGGCTTCCGTGGATGGGCGATGGAACCAGCGCCCCGACGGGCCTCGGCCCGACCACGGGCGGCACCGGTAGCTCGAACGACCCGACCGGATCGGGCGGGTCGTCGAGCGCCGGTGGCTCGGGCAGCGGCGGTTCCGACAGCGGCAGCCGCCCCCTCGCGACCGCGGCCAAGGCCCTCGTGCCGAGCGCCCAGCGTCCGTCGGGGCCTGTGGAGTTCGTCGGCGGCCTCGTCCGGAGCGTCGCCGACCGGATCGCCCCGACCGTCCAACCGGCTGCCGCGGCGGCCGTCGCCTCGACGTTCGGCTTCCCGCTGGCGCTGATGGTCGCCGTGCTCCTGTTCGTGATCGTCCAGTCGCGGTTCGACGGTCGCGACCCCAAGCTCCGGTCGGCCCCGATGACGGCCGCTGAGACCGTCCTGCCCTACATCGACGAGGAGCGGCCATGACCGTGGCCCGGGCCCGCTTCATCGCCGAGGAAGGAAGCGAGTTCGCCGCCCTGAGCGAGCGGATGGCCCAGCTCCTCGCCCTCCGCCTCTTGTTCGCCGCGATCGTCGTCGCCTGGGCGGCGGTCCGGCCCGAGCTCCTCGGCATCCCGTTCCAGACGATGGCCCTCGTCAGCCTCGCCTACGTCGCCGTCGCGATCGGTGGGGAGTGGCTGCGACGAGCAACCGGGTCACGAAGCTTCGTCGTGCTCAGCGCGATGCTCCTGCTCGACGGCGTCTACCTCGCGTTCGCGATGTACGCCACTGGCGCGGCCCAGAGCCCGCTCCGGTTCCTCGTGTTCCTGGACCTGGTCGGCGTGTCGCTCCTGTGCTCCTATCGGACGGGGTTGAAGATCGCCCTCTGGCACTCGCTCCTGCTCTTCGTGGTCCTCTACGCCCAGGCGGCGCAGCTCGTCCCGCCCGTCGACGTCGTCCCGGGGCAGGGCATCGAGTTCGAGCGGATGCCCGTCCTGAACGTCACGAGCTTCTGGCTGTTCGCGCTCGCGACGTGCGCCTTCTCCGCCCTGAATGAGCGCGAGCTGCGCCTCCGACGCGCCGACATGGAGGCTCTCGTCGATCTCGGTGCCCAGCTCGACGCGGTCGTCGATCCGGTCCGTCAGGCGCGGATCGTGCTCGACGGTGTCGTCGAGCGGTTCGGCTTCCGGCGCGGGGTCGTCCTTGGTGCGAGCGACGGGCGGGCGCTGGTCCTCGCCGCCCACGGCGCCGCCGCCGTCCCGACCGCGACGGCGCCGCCGGACCAGGTGGTGACGATGTCGTGGCAACGACGCGAGCCGCTCGCGTTCGGCCGGCTCGACGCGTCCGCCAACCCGATGCTGACCGGGATCCTCCCTGAGGCCCGACGGGTATTGGTCTCACCGATGATCGCGGACGGCCAGCCCGTCGGTGCGATCGTGGTCGAGCTGGGCGGCCGGATTCTGCCGGGCATCTCGCGGCGGCTCGCCTCGATCCTGGGCCAGCTCGGCGCGATCGCGGCCCTCAATCTCCGGAACGCCGTGCTGCTGCGGAGCGTCCAGGACCTCGCCGAGCGCGACTCCCTGACCGGCGCCGCCAACCGCCGGATGTTCCAGGCGAGCCTCGAGCGGGTGCTGGTCACGCCACCGGATCCGGCCTCGCGGCCGTCGGTCAGCACCGTCCTCTTCATCGACCTCGACGACTTCAAGATCGTCAACGACACACTCGGCCACTCGGCCGGCGACGCACTGCTCGTGGCCGTGATCGAGCGGATCTCGGGCTCCGTCCGCTCAGGCGACCTCGTGGCCCGGCTCGGTGGTGACGAGTTCGCGATCCTGACCGACGATTCGCCGGATCTGAAGCGGTCGACCGCGATGGCCGAGCGCCTCGTCCGCGAGCTCCGTGCGCCGTACCTAATCGACAATCACCACGTCTCCGTGACAGCGAGCATCGGCATCGCGAGTGCGCTCGAAGGCACGGAGAGCGCCGCCGATCTCGTCCGGAACGCCGACGTTGCGATGTACCTCGCGAAGGCGAACGGCAAGGCCGGGTTCGCGATGTTCGATCCGGGGATGCACGCCGCGATCCGCGAGCGGCACGAGCTCGGCGCCGAGCTCCAGACCGCCGTCGAGCTCGGCCAGCTGCGCGTCGTCTACCAGCCGATCGTGTCGCTGGCGACCGGCACGATGGCCGGCGTCGAGGCCCTCGTCCGCTGGGACCACCCGGAGCGCGGCATCGTGCCGCCCGGCGACTTCATCGAGATCGCCGAGGAGAACGGCGCGATCCTCCCGATCGGGCGCTGGGTCCTCCGCGAGGCCTGCCGTCAGGCCACCGCCTGGTCGCCGGACGTGTCGGCCGAGCCTCTGTTCCTGGCCGTCAACGTCTCCGCCCGCGAGATCCAGCAAGTCGACTTCGTGGAGTCGGTCGCCTCGACACTCGCCGGAGCCCAGCTCGACCCGCACCGGCTCCGCCTCGAGATCACCGAGACCGCGCTCCTCAAGGCGACCCCCACGACGATCGCGACCCTCGAGTCGCTCCGGGAGCTCGGCGTCCACGTCGTCATCGACGATTTCGGGACCGGCTACTTCTCGTTGAGCCACCTCCGCCAGTTCCCCGTCGACACCCTGAAGATCGCTTCCGAGTTCGTCCAGACGCCGGGCGACCCGAAGTCAGCTGCCCTCGCCGGCGCGATCGTCGCGATGAGCGACTCGCTCCGGATCTCGACCGTCGCGGAAGGGATCGAGGACGCCGACCAGGCCGCCCGGATGCGCGACCTCGGCTGCACGTTCGGGCAGGGCTACTACTTCGCCCGGCCGATGCCGGCCGACGCGATCGCGCCGGTCGTCACCAAACCCGCCACGCCGATCCGCCGCTCGCGGCCTTCCGGTACCGCGGTCACCCGCCATCTCACCCCGGTCGGCGAGGCCAGCGTCGCCTGACCGTCCATCGCCGGCGCGCGCCGTTGCCCAACTGGCGGCGCGTGCCGGCGACCACTCTCGATCCGTCGGATCGCCCGACCGCCGGGAGGTCGTCAGACGACCTCGCTGAGTGCTCCCGTGTCGACGTCATAGATCAGGCCGTGGATCGGAACCGGGCGGATCCAGGGATGGCCGCGGAGCCGCTCGACCTGGGTCCGGACGGATGCATCGAGGTCCGGGAACGTCCCGAAGTCGATGGCGAGGTCCACGCCCGTCCGCTCGACGAGGCGCTGACGGATGTCGGCGCCGGTCCGGCCCTGGAGCCCGCATCGGGTGTGGCCGAGGACGAGGATCCGGTCCGTGCCGAACAGCTCCTGGCTGATGACGATCGAGCGGATTGCGTCGTCGGTCGCGATGGCTCCGGCGTTGCGAACGATGTGGGCATCGCTCGTCCGCAGGCCGAGCGCGGCCTTCACGTCGAGCCGAGCATCGATGCAGGTGAGGATCGCCAGCCCGGCCCGCGGCTCGGCCTGGAGCTCCGAGCCGTCGAACGTCTCCACGTGGCGGCGGTTGGCGGCGAGGATCCGGGAGAGCCCTGAGCCGGCGGGGCCGTCGATGTCGACTGGCTCGTCCAGCCGCTGGGTCGGGTTCATGCGGGTCGTCGGCGAGGGAGGCGTCAGCCGGCCGGGCCGAAGAGCAGCGAGAGCCAGGATTCGAGTGGCGTCTGACGATCCTTTGCCGCGCCGAGACGGACCGACGTCGATCCGGGTGCGCCGTCGACCGGGGCCGCAACGGACGGGTCGAGGGAGAACGGGATCTCGCGCGGGCTGCCGAACCGGTGGGCGCGCGCCTCGAGCCCGACGTACTGCGGCCGGACGATCAGGTCGAGCTCATTCTGGAGGGCGTCGACCTCGTCGGCGAGGGCCGCGTTGTCGGTCGCAAGCTGGGCGGCCTGGGCCGAGGCAGTCTGGGCGTCGCCGACCTGTCGAGCAAAGAGGATAACGATCCAGGCGGCCACTAGACCTGCGGACGCCCAGCCGACGCGACGGCGGGTGATGCCGGCGACCGAGAGGCCGGTGAGGTCGACGCCGCCGGTATCGGGGGCGTCCGGGTCAGCGGTCGACTCCGGCGTCGCCGACGGGGCCTCGTCGGGTTCTGTCGGCGTCTCGGGTCGGCGACGGTGACGGGACGGGGGCGCGCTCTGGTCGTCCACGGTTCCCGGGAGCGTAGCTGCCGGTAGCTGACATGTCAACTCGCGGCCGGTCGTGACAGCCAACCTGTCACGAGCGTGGCCGAGCCTGCTGCTACACTCCGCCAAATCGCACGTCTGTTCCAATTCGAGGTCGTCATGCGCACGTACGCCCCGGCCGCCACGGACGTCGTCCTGGAGCGGGTCCTCGAAGAGCCGTCGATCGCGGGCGGCGTGACGCATCACGCGGTCCTGCCGGCCCGGAGCGCTGTCTGGGACGACTTCCCGGACTGGCTGGATCCGCGGATTCGCAGCCGGTCTCGCCGGCCGCGGGATCGAGCGACCGTATTCGCACCAATCCCGGGCGATCGAGGCGGTTCGGGCCGGCCGGGACACGGTGGTGGTGACCCCGACGGCGTCCGGCAAATCGCTCTGTTACATGCTGCCGACACTCCAGGCCGTCGCGGACGATCCGGCCGCCCGGGCCCTGTACCTCTTCCCCACGAAGGCTCTCGGGCAGGACCAGGTCGCGGAGCTCGGGGAGCTGTCCCGTGCCGCCGGCTTGACGATCTCGGCCGCGACCTACGACGGGGACACGCCGGCGCCGATCCGGTCAGCCATCCGCGGGGCGGGCCAGGTCGTCGTGACCAACCCGGACATGCTCCACTCGGCGATCCTCCCCCACCACACCAAGTGGTTCCAGCTGTTCGAACAGCTCCGGCTCATCGTCATCGACGAGCTCCACACGTATCGCGGCGTGTTCGGCAGCCACGTGGCGAACGTGATCCGGCGGTTGCTCCGGCTGTGCGCCCACTACGGCAGCCACCCGGTGATCGTCTGCTGTTCCGCGACGATCGCGAACCCGGCCGAGCTGGCCTCGATGCTGACGGGTCGCGCGCCGGTCCTCGTGGACAACAATGGCGCCCCGAGTGGCGAGCGCCACGTCCTGCTCGTGGAGCCGCCGCTCCGGGACCCTTCGACCGGCACGCGGGGCTCGGCCGAGGCGGTCGCACATCGCTGGGCGATGCCGTTCCTCCGGGCGGGCCGCCAGACCGTCGTATTCGGCCGGAGCCGGACGACCGTCGAGCTCATGCTGTCCACGCTTCGCGAGGCCCTCCGCCAGGATCTCGGGCCGCGGTCGCGAGTGCGTGGCTATCGAGGCGGGTACCTGCCGCTCGAGCGCCGTTCGATCGAACGCGGGCTGCGCGACGGAGAGATCCTCGGAGTCGTCGCGACGAACGCCCTCGAGCTGGGCGTGGACATCGGTCGACTGGACGTGTCGGTCCTCGCGGGCTACCCGGGATCGGTCGCGGCAACCTGGCAGCAGATCGGTCGGGCCGGCCGACGTGGCGAGACGAGCGTCGGGATCCTGGTGGCGTCCGGCGCGCCGGTCGACCGCTACGTCGTCCATCACCCGGAGTTCCTCCTCGACGGTCGCTCGGAGGAGGCGCGGCTCGATCCGGACAACCTCCACATCCTGATCGCCCATCTCCGCTGTGCGACGTTCGAGCTGCCGTTCGAGCCGGGCGAGGTGTTCGGACCGGCCCCGGCCGACGAGCTGCTCGCGTTCGTCGCGGAATCCGGCCACGTCCGCCAGGCCGACGACGGCCGCTGGTACTGGAGCTCGGAGAACTTCCCCGCGTCCGAGGTGTCGTTGCGGAGCGCCGCACCGGAGAACGTCGTGATCATCGATACAACGCCGGACCGGCCGCGCGTCCTCGGCGAGGTCGACCTGTTCTCGGCCCAGGTCCTCGTCCACGAACGGGCGATCTACATGCACGAGTCGGTCCAGTTCTACGTGGACCGGCTCGAGTGGGGCGAGCGCAAGGCCTACGTCCACCGGATCGATGCCGACCACTACACGTACGCGAACCGGGCCGTGACGTTGAAGCCGCTCGACGTGTTCGGCGAGGCGCCGGCTCCGGGCGGGCGGCGGGTTCACGGCGAGGTGATGGTCGCGAGCCTCGTCACCCTCTTCAAGAAGCTGAAGTTCGGGACGGACGAGAACGTCGGCTGGGGCCCGATCGACCTGCCGGAGCTCGAGCTCCAGACGACGGCGTACTGGCTGACCGCCGAGGGCGCGGCCGGCGGCTGGCGACGCAACGAGCTGGACATCGCGCTGATGGGCGCGGGCCGGGCGATCCAGACGGTGGCGGCGGTGCTGCTGATGGTCGATCCCCGCGATCTCGGCCTCGTGACCCAGGTGCGGTCGCCGCATCACGAGGCGCCGACGATCTATCTCTACGAGGCAGTCCCTGGCGGCATCGGGCTGAGCCCTAGGCTCTGGGACCGGCACGACGAGCTGATCGCGGCGGCATCAGACCTGATCCGCGGCTGCGACTGCGACAGCGGCTGCCCCGCCTGCACGGGACCACGCCCGGAGCCCGAGATCGACGCGCGGGCCCTGGCCCTCCGGCTCCTCGGCCAGCTGTCGCCCGATCGAGGCGTCGCCGCCGAGCCCGAGCCGGTCGCCGCGGCCACCCGATGAGCGGCGCGACCCTCGAACGGCGACTGGCCAACTACCGGGCGACCCTCGCCGCCGCGGGGCGCGAGCCGGGCGATCGACGCGACGGCGGGGTCGGCCGGGGCTCGATCGAACTCGGCCGCCGGCTCGCCGCGGCCGTCGACGGCGAGCTGCTGCTCGATCCCGCGGGTCCGATCGTGCGCTGCGAGCCGGCGACGGTGATCCTCCCGATCGACCGTGAGCGTCTGGCCGGCCTCCCGGGTCTCCCGCCACCGGATGTGCCGCTCGTCTGTCTCGATACGGAGACGACCGGGCTCGCGACCGCGTCGGGGACCGTGGCGTTCCTCATCGGGCTCGGCTGGTGGGAGGCGGACCGGTTCCGGCAGGTCCAGCTGCTTCTGCCGGACCATCCGGCCGAACCCGGCCTGCTCGCGCGTGTCGCCGGTCACCTGCCGGCGGACGGCTGGCTCGTGACGTACAACGGGCGCGGCTTCGACTGGCCGCTGCTCGTGGCCCGCTACCGGATGTCCCGCTCGCCGGCACCCGTGCTCGCGGGACATCTCGACCTGCTCCCGTTCGTGCGACGCGTGTTCCGCCACCGGATGGGCGACGCCCGTTTGCGCTCGGTCGAGACCGAGCTGCTCGGGACGTTCCGCCACGAAGACGTCGAGGGTTGGCAGATCCCGGGCCGATTCCTCGACTTCCTCCGGGGCGCCCCGGCGGAGCCGCTGATGGAGGTCGTCCGCCACAACCGCGAGGACGTCCGGTCGCTGGCCCGCCTTCTCGGGCTCATGGATACCGACTACGCCGACCCGACGACACGTCGAACGGCGCCGAGCGGCGACCTTGCGGGGCTGGCCCGGGCGTTCGCCCGGGATCGCCGGCTCGGCGAGGCCCTCGACTGCCTCGACGCTGCGATGGACCGGCCGGCGGCCGACGAGAGGCAGCCGGCGGTGGCCGGCGACCTCGACGAGCCCGGCGACGACCCGGTGCGTCCCTGGTGGCACCCTCACCGGGTCGCAGACGTCGGCGGATCGCGGCCGCGTCCCGGCTGGACCCGCATCGTGGAGGGACGGCTCGACTCCCCCTGGACCCCGGAGCGCGTCGCGATCGAGCGGGCCAGGCTGCTCCTGCGGATGGGTCGATACGACGACGCCGTCGCCGCGTGGCGCGACCTCACCGGTCGGGGCGGAACCGTCGGCATCCAGGCCTGGATCGAGATCGCGAAGCTCCGCGAGCACCGGCTCGGCGACCCGGCCGGGGCGCTCGAAGCGACGCGCCGCGCGATCGAGCTGGCGGACCGTCGACGGCGCGTCGGGATGGGTGACCCGCTCGTCGAGCGGCTGCTCGCCGGTCGGTTGGACCGCCTGCTTCGCCGCGCTCAGCCGGCGGCGACCCCCGCGGCGGGCGGAACGAGCGGGATGCGCGGGTCGGGATCCATCACCGGCCAGGTGTCGCGGACCCAGTCGAGATCGGGATCGAACGAGCAGGCCATTGTCCGCCGGTCGCCGGCCAGGGCGTTCAGGTAGTAGGCGTCGTCGCCGTGAGCCGCGGCGAACGGGTGGTAGCCGTCGGTGACGAGCACGACATCGCCGTCGCGGACCTCGAAGATCGCGTCCCGGGACCGATCGGGGCGGTAGACGCGCTGGATCGCCCAGGCTGCGGGTCGGCGGAACCGGTAGTGGTAGATCTCCTCGAGGACCGCCTCGGTCGGCATGTCGTCGATGTCGTGCTTGTGCGGTGGCCAGCTCGACCAGTTGCCAGACGGGGTGAGGACCTCCACGACCTCCAGGCGGTCGGCCGGGAATGCCGGGGCGACGACGTGGTTGATCTGGCGGGTTGCGTTCCCGGCGCCGCGCGTCTCGACCACGACGTCGTCCGGGACGACGGGGATCGGCGCGGTGGCGACACCGTCACGGCCCGACCGGGGCGCGCGGGCCACGACCACGATCGCGGCCTCCGCCTCCGGCATCCGCCCGACGTCGACGGAGAGCGGCCGGCCGTCGGGCAACCACAGGGCGGACGGCAGGTCCGTGAAGACCGATTCCCGGCCGGGCAGGGTCCATCGCGATCCTTCACCGTCGGAGATCGTCACGTCCGTCCCGGCCTGAACGACCAGGCACGTCTCCTGGTCCGGTGCGCCGGCGATCGACCACCGCGTGGCCTGGGATTCGTGCACCGCGTAGGACAGATAGCGCCAGCCCGCTCGCTCTGGCCCGAACGCGACGTGGCCGTCCCCGTCGCCGGGCCGGATCAGCAGGTCGGCGGGGGGGAGATGGTTCGGCAGGGCGCGGGCCGGGGGGTCCGAGTCGGCCATCCGGTCAGCCCGGGGCGCCGAGGTCGGGGTTCGGGATCATCGCGTCGGTCACCTGGTGGAGCAGCTCGTGATACGAGGCGATGAACGCGCGAAGGGTCCGGGCGGTCGGCGGGAACGCGTCGAACTCGGCGACGGCGAGACCGTCCGGCTCGAATGCCCGGATGAAGTCGGGATAGTGCGCCACGAGCTCGGCGACGATCGCCGGGTCGACCGGATCGTCCATCCGCGGCCGGACCTCGACGCCCGACGCGTTGAACCGGCGCTGCCAGGTGGCGGGCATCGTGATGACGACGTCGCCACCGATCAGCTCCGACCAGTGGAGCTGGTGCCGGATCGCCGCCCCGAGGAGGCGAGCGCGGAACCCGCGCTCCACGAAGATGCCGTACGCCCGCTTGAAGACGGCCACCCCCGACCAGGGAAGCGCGGTCGGGTCCGCGATGATCCCGTCGCGCTCGGTCTGGACCCGGAGCCAGTCCTCGATCCGGCCCATCATGATCGTGACGACCGGACCCATCTCGGCGGTCGATTCGCCGGCAGCCTCGCGGCGACGCAGACCCCGATCGATTGCCTCCGCGGCCGCCACCGCCTGGGCGACCGAGAAACAGACCGTCGTGTTGACGCTGATCCCGGCGGCGCTGGCCTCCTCCATCGCCGCGATCCCGGCCGCCGTCGCCGGGAACTTCACGATGATGTTCGGCGCGAGGGCGGTGAAGTGCAGCCCCTGCGCGACCATCCGCTCGGCTGCGCGATGGAACGTCGGATCCGTCTGGGTCGACAGTCGGCCCTGCCGGCCCTCGTGGGCCTCGAACGCCGGCAGCAACAGCGGCGCCGCCCGCACCGACATCTCGTCGACGATCGTCCAGGCGAGAGCCACCTCCGACGCGTCCGGGCGCTCGGCTGCGAGCTCCCGCACCCGGCCCCGCCACAAGGCCGGCTCCTGCTTCCAGACGTCGGTCACGATCGTCGGGTTGGCGGTCGCCCCGACGGCACCGAACGAGATCGCGTAGGCGAGCTCGTCCAGCGCGCACGAGTCGTTCCAGATGTCAGTCGCCGTCGTCGCGATCGTGCGGCCGAGAGGCGTGTCCGCCAGGGGTGGCGCCGGGAGCCGGGTGAGCGTCACGTGATCGTCCTGGCGATGAAGACGTCGCCGTCCCGACCGGCGAGCTGGTCGACCATCAGCGTGTCCGCGGGAACCCAAGGTCGATCTTCGACGTGCCGGGGTCCGGCCAGCGCTGGGTCACGATCTTCGCCCGCGTATAGAACTGGATCCCCTCGGGGCCGTACATGTGGAGATCGCCGAAGAGCGAGTGCTTCCAGCCGCCGAAGCTGTAGTACGCGACCGGCACGGGGATCGGGACGTTGATCCCGACCATCCCGGCCTGGGCCTCGAACTGGAACTGGCGGGCAGCGCCGCCGTCGCGGGTGAAGATCGCCGTCCCGTTGCCGTACGGGTTGTCGTTGACGAGCTTGACGGCCTCCTCGTAGGTGTCGACCCGGATGACGGTCAGGACCGGGCCGAAGATCTCGTCGCGGTAGGCGTCCATCTCGGTCGTCACGTGGTCGATCAGCGAGACGCCGAGGAAGAACCCGCCGTCGGACTCGTCGTAGAGCGGGTGGTCGCGGCCGTCGGCCACGAGGGTGGCGCCCTGGGCCGGTCCTGACTCGAGATAGGAGGCGACCTTGTCGCGGTGCTGACGGGTGACGAGCGGCCCCATCTCTGCCTCGGGATCCGAGCCCGGCCCCACCTTGATCTTCGGCAGGCGGGCCCTGATCGCGTCGACGAGCGGGTCCCCGACCGAGCCGACCGCGACGACCGTCGCGACCGCCATGCAGCGCTCGCCCGCCGAGCCGTATCCCGCGGAGACCGCGGCGTCGGCGGCCATGTCGATGTCGGCGTCGGGCAGGACGATCATGTGGTTCTTGGCGCCGCCCAGCGCCTGGACGCGCTTGTCGTTGCGCGTGCCGGTCTCGTAGATGTAGCGGGCGATCGGGGTCGAGCCGACGAACGAGACCGCGGCGATGTCGGGATGCTCGAGGATCGCGTCGACCGCGACCTTGTCGCCGTGGACGACGTTGAAGACGCCGTCGGGAACGCCCGCCTCGTGGAGGAGCTCGGCGAGGAACATCGAGGCCGACGGGTCCTTCTCGGACGGCTTCAGGACGAACGTGTTGCCGCAGGCGATCGCGTTCCCGAACATCCACATCGGGACCATCGCCGGGAAGTTGAACGGGGTGATCCCGGCAACGACGCCCAGCGGCTGGCGGATCTGGAAGACGTCGACGCCGGTCGACGCCTGCTCCGTGAACCCGCCCTTCAGGAGGTTCGGGATCCCACACGCGAACTCGAGGTTCTCGAGACCGCGGGCGATCTCGCCGAGCGCGTCGGACGGGACCTTGCCGTGCTCCGCGGTCAGGTGCGCGGCGAGCTCACGGCGGTGGGTCTCCACCAGGTTCCGGATCCGGAACAGGATCTCGGTCCGCTTCGAGAGCGACGTCGCACGCCAGCCGGGGAACGCCGCCTTCGCGACCGCAACGGCGGCACCGACCTCGTCGACGCTGGCGAAGTCGACCTCGCGGGCGATCAGGCCCGTCGCCGGGTCGTAGACCGGACCGCGCCGGCCGGACGTGCCCTCGACGACGTGACCGCCGATCCAGTGATGGACGGCTCCGACGGCCGCGCCCCCCTGCGTTTCCGACCGGGCGCTGCCCGGCTCGGCCACCTGCGTCATCGTCTCGGCCCTGCCCTTTCGCGCCATCCGCGCCGCCGCACCCGACGGTCCGGATGCCTCTCCTCACACCTTACCGCCATCGTCACGGCGGAGCCACGAACCGCAACGGGGTCGCGCAGGCGAAACGCGAACCGCTCCCCGGTCGCGTCAGCGGTCGCCGCCGAACCCGGACCGCAACCGGAGCGTTGACATCCGGCAACCCCGATGTCTACTCTCCTCGGACCGCGCGTGTAAACGATTACATCGTACCGCAGGGGCCGCCCCAGTTGACCGATCCTGTTGTGACGCGCTCCCGGCTCACCGGCGCCCAGATCCTCGTCGAGCACCTCGTCAACGAGGGCGTGCCGTTCGCCGCGGGCATCCCCGGTCACGGCTCCTGGGCGATCACGGACGCCCTCCTCGATCGCCGTGACGCGATCCGGACGATCCAGGTCATGCACGAGCAATCGGCGGTGCATCTGGCCGACGGCTACTACCGGGCGACCGGGCGACCGATGCTCGCCTTCACGAGCATCGGGCCCGGCGCGATGAACACCGTGATCGGGATGGGAACGGCGTACGTCGACTCGACCGCGGTCGCCCTCGCGACCGGCTCGCCCCACACCTACATGCGCGGCCACGGCCTGTTCCAGGAGCTCGAGCGCCGGCATCACGCGGACAACCCGCGGGTGTTCGAGCCGCTCGTGAAGGAGTGGTGGCAACCCTCCCGGGTGGATGACCTCCCGTTCGTCCTCCACCGCGCGTGGAACGCGATGACGAGCGGACGCCCGGGTCCGGTCCTGCTCGACCTGGCGATGGACATCCAGGCCGAGGCGGCCGACGTCCAGCTGCCGGACCCGACGACGCGTCGGGCACGCGGCCGGGTCCGCCCCGCGGCGGATGACGTCGAGCGGGCGGCGGCCACCCTGCGCGAAGCGCGGCGGCCGGTCATCGTCGCCGGCGGCGGGGTGATCCTCGCCGAGGCGTGGACCGAGGTCGTCGCCCTCGCCGAGCGGCTCGGCGCGCCGGTCGTCACGACCTGGAACGGCAAGGGTGCGATCGACGAGACCCACGAGCTCGCCGCCCAGACGATCGGCGACACCGCGTCGACCTGCGGCAACTTCCTCACCGCCTCGGCCGACGTCGTCGTCTCGGTCGGCAACCGCTTCACCGACTGGTCGGCGTCGTCCTATCGGAAGGGCGTCACCTTCTCGATCCCGCCGTCCCGCCTGATCCAGGTCGACATCGATCCGCGCGAGATCGGCAAGAACTACCCGGTCGACGTCGCCCTCGTCGGCGATGCGAAGGCCGCCGTCGGCGACCTCCTCGCGGCGCTCGGTTCGGGCGGCGGCCCGACGCTGTATCGCGACACGCCGTACTTCGCCGAGATCCAGCGGCTCAAGCGCGACTGGTTTGCGCAGGTCGAGGAGAAGTCCGGCTCGGACGCGACGCCGATGACGATGGCCCGGGCGGTCCGCGAGGTCCAACGGGCGACGACCGAGGACGCGATCGTCGTGACCGGGGCCGGGCTGCCCCAGGGCATGGTCAAACAGCGCTGGGTCACCCGGCAGGCCCGGACCCACCTCACGTCCGGCGGCTTCTCGACGATGGGATTCACCCTCCCCGCGGCGATCGGCGCCCAGCTCGCCCGACCTGAGCGCCAGGTCCTCGCGATCTGCGGTGACGGCGACTTCCTCCAGACGATGCAGGAGCTCCAGGCGGCGGTCCTCGCCGGCGCCGCGGTCTGCACGATCGTCCTCGACAACTCGGGCTGGATCAGCATCAAGGGCGGGCAGCAGACCTTCTTCGGCCGAACCGCGTGGACTGACTTCCTCACCCCCGACGGGTCGGTCTACTCGCCGGACTTCGCGGCGATCGGCGCGGCCTTCGGAATCCACAGCCAGGCAGCGAGCCACCCCGACGAGGTCGAGCCGGCCGTTCGCCAGGCGCTCGCGTCCGGCGGTCCCTCCCTCGTCCACGTCAAGGTCGACCGTGATCTCGAGGTCGCCGGGCCCGACAAGACGGGCTGGTGGGACGCCCCGAGTCCGCCGAACCATCCGGAGCAACACGCGCGCTGGCTCGCCGGACGAGCCGAGGAACAGCACCGATGACCGTCGCCTCGCCGCCGCCCGCCATCGTCGAGCAGGCGGACCGGCTGCGGCGGCGGCTGGCCGTCGACGGGCCGCTCGGGCGAGCGCCGATCGGGACGGTCCCGATCCTCTGGAACAACGTCGACGTCCCGGAGCTCCGGCTGAACGCCTCGGCCGAGACGGTCCTCGACGACATCGCCCGGACCGGCTACGACGGGACGCAGCTCGGTCTCGGGTTCCCGGAGGGCGACGCGCTGCGCGGCGTCCTGGCCGCCCGAGGGCTGCGGCTCGCCGAGGTCTACGCGTGGTTCGGGGCGAGTGTCGACGGACCGGTCGATGGATCGCTGGACCAGGTTCGCGAGCGAATCCGGCTGCTGCGCGACGGCGGCGGCGAGGTCCTCTGCATCGCGTTCGACGGCACAGAGGACCGCGACGCGTTCGCCGGTCATGCGGGCGATCGCGACGCGCCGCGCCTGACGGACGATGGCTGGGGACGGACCGTCGAGCTGCTGACCCGGATCTCCGAGGAGACCCGGGTCGCCGGTGCCCGGATCGCGTTCCATCCCCACGCGGGCACGTTCGTCGAGACGCCCGAGGAGGTCGATCGGCTGGCCGACTCGATCGGCCCCGACGTCCTGCCCTTCTGCCTCGACGTCGGGCACTACACGGTCGGCGGTGGCGATCCGATCGCCGCCCTCCGCCGGTACGGGACGCGCGTCAGTCACCTCCACCTCAAGGACGTCGACCCGGAGGTCCTGGCCGGGCTCCGGGCCGGGACGATCGGCGGCTTCGGCGCGGGGATCCGGGCACGGCTCTTCACGGAGCTTGGCGCAGGCAGCCTCGACCTCGACGGCATCCTCGCGATCCTCGCGGAGCGCTCCTACGACGGCTGGCTGATGGTCGAGCAGGACAGCGGCTGGCCGCCGCCCGCGGAGAGCGCGGCGATCGGCCGGCGCGTCCTGGCGGCCGCGCTCCGTCGGGTGTCCGGCGGACGGACCGCCCGGACCGGGGACCCGGCGTGAGGATCGCGCTGATCGGCGCTGGACGGATCGGGCGGCTCCACGCGGAGCTGTTGTCGGGCACCCCCGGAGTGGATGCGCTCGTGATCGCCGACGAGCAGGTCGAGGCGGCCGGCGCGGCCGCGGGCGCGGTCGGCGCGACCGCGGCGCCGAGCGTCGACGCGGCGCTCGACGGGGCCGACGCGGTGGTGATCGCCGCCGCGACGTCCGCCCACGCGGCGCTCATCACGACCGCCGCGCGCCGCGGCCTGCCGACGTTCTGCGAAAAGCCGCTGGCGCTCGACGTCGCCGCCTCGATCGAGGTCGCGCGGACCGTCGACGAGGCGGGGATCCCGTTCCAGCTCGGCTTCCAGCGGCGGTTCGACGACGGCTACGGCGAGGCCCATCGGCTGGTCGAGTCCGGCGAGCTCGGCACGCTCTACACGTTCACCCTCATCGGCCACGACCCGGAGCCGCCCCACGAGTCGTACATCCCGCAGTCGGGCGGGCTGTTCCGCGATTTCGGCATCCATGACTTCGACGCGCTCCGCTGGGTGACCGGGCACGAGGTGGTCGAGGTCTACGCCGACGGTGGGATCCGCGCGTTCCCGATGTTCGCGAAGTACGGCGACGTCGACACGGCCGTCGCGACGCTGCGGATGGACGACGGATCGCTCGGCGTGCTCACGACGAGCCGCCACGACCCGCTCGGCTACGACATCCGGGCCGAGTTCTTCGGCTCGCAGGACTCCGTGAGCGTCGGCCTCGGCCCGCGGACGCCGATGCGCTCGGTCGAGCCGGGCGTCCCACCGCCAACGGGCCCCGCGTGGGCCCAGTTCATGGATCGCTTCCGCACCGCCTACGCGGCGGAGCTCGCCACGTTCGTGCAGGTGGCCGCCGGCGAGGTGCCGAGCCCGTGCACGGCGCGCGACGGCGTCCAGGCCATCCGGATCGCGGAGGCCGCCACTCGCTCGCTCCACGAGCACCGACCGGTGCGACTCGAGGAGATCCCCGACAGCTGATCGACCGACCGAGGTCGGTGGAAGGAGGTGCGGTCGCCGGCGGGTCGAGGAGGCCCGGGGCGCAGCAGGAAGAACTGACGAACGCAGGGCCCGACATCGGTCGCCGACCGATCGGTCGCCCACCCAGTCAGCTCCATGGAGGAGACAACCGCATGGACACACGCAAGGTGCTTGGGCTCGTCGCGGGCTTCGCGATCGTCCTCTCGGCCTGCAACGCCACGGCGTCGCCATCGGGCGGCGGGACGGCGAAGGGACCCGACGGCGCCCTCGTCAAGCGCGGCGACATCAAGATCGAGGTCGTGACCCACGGCCAGGCCCAGGACGGGTTCTGGGGCGTCGTCCGGAACGGCGTCAAGGCGGGTGCCGCCGACATGGGCGTCACCGCCAACTACAGCGCGCCCGGCGCCGAGAGCGACATGCCCGGCATGTCGGCCCTGATCGACGCGGCCGTCGCGAAGAAGCCGACCGGCATCGTCGTCTCGATCCCGAACGCCGAGGCGCTCAGCCCGTCGATCAAGAAGGCCGTCGACGCCGGGATCCCGGTCGTGTCGATGAACTCCGGCTCCGACGTCTTCAAGGACCTCGGGATCCTGGCCCACGTCGGCCAGACGGAGCTGCAGGCCGGCATCGGCGCCGGCGCACGGTTCAAGGCAGCCGGCGTGAAGAACGCCGTCTGCTTCAACCAGGAGGTCGGCAACCAGGCGCTGACCCTCCGCTGCAACGGGTTCTTCCAGGGCCTCGGCCTGACCGACCCGAGCCAGGGCAAGGTCCTGACCGGCAAGATCTCCGATCCGGCCGGCATGCAGGCGACCATCGCGGCGGCCCTCCAGGCCGACCCGACGATCGACGGCGTGCTGACCCTGGGCCCGTCCGTCGCGAAGCCGGCGCTCGACGCCGTCGCGGCGTCCGGCAAGCCGATCCATCTTGCGACCTTCGACCTGAGCGCCGACGTCCTGACGGCGATCAAGGACGGCAAGATGGACTTCGCCATCGACCAGCAGCAGTTCCTCCAGGGGTATCTGCCGATCGTGATCCTCACGAACTACGCGGAGACGGGGAACCTGCCGACGGGCGACGGGACCGGCCTGATCATGACCGGACCGGGCTTCGTCACGAAGGACAACGCGGCCAACGTCATCGCCCTCGCGGCGAAGGGCCTGCGCTGACCCGACCTCACGGCGTCGGCTGACCGACGCCGTCCGGAGGGGTCGGGCTCGCCCGGCCCCTCCACCACTCCGGAGGCTTCGATGGCGATGCCCACCGCCGACGCCGGCCCGGCGCCGGCCCCAACGCGACTGCGCCGGGTCTCGCTCGCGCAACGGCTCCTCGCCCGGCCGGCGGCGGGTGCCCTCGTCATCGTCGTGTTCGTCTGGCTGGTCTTCTTCGTCCTTTCGATCCTGCGCGGGACCAGCGCGTTCTACAGCATCCAGGGCACGCTCGGCTATCTCGACGTCGCGGCGCAGGCCGGCGTCGTCGGCACGGCCGTCGCGCTCCTGATGATCGCCGGCGAGTTCGACCTGTCGGTCGGCTCGATCGTCGGCTTCGCCGGGATCCTGATCGGGATCGGGACGACGATCTGGGGCCTGCCGATCTGGCTCGCGATCATCGTCGCGATGGCCGCTGCCACCGGTCTCGGCGTGATCAACGGCATCATCGTCGTGCGGACCGGACTGCCGTCGTTCATCGTCACGCTGGCGACCCTGTTCATCATCGCCGGGCTGTCGTCCGTGCTGACCTCGATCGTCACCAACATCACCTACATCCCGATCGATCCGGCCCTGATCGCCGCGGACCCCCTCGCCGCCGTCTTCAAGTGGAAGCTGTCGTTCGTCATCGACGGTCAGACCGTCGACTTCCAGGCCTCGATCGTGTTCTGGATCGTCATCGCCCTGATCGGGACCTACATCCTGGGCCGGCGCAAGTACGGCAACTGGATCGCCGGCGTCGGCGGCTCGCCGGCGGCCGCCCGCAACCTCGGCGTCCCGGTCGCGCGGGTGAAGATCTCGCTCTTCGCCCTCACCGCCCTGTCGGCCTCGATCCTTGCGGCGATCCAGTCGATGCGGTTCAGCTCCGCGGACATCCTCCGCGGCGGCGGCCTCGAGCTGACCGCGATCACCACCGCCGTCATCGGCGGCTGCCTCCTGACCGGCGGTTACGGGTCCGTGATCGGGACGGCCCTCGGGGCGCTCGCCCTCGGGATGGCCCAGATCGGCATCGTCTTCGCCAACATCAACGCCGACTGGAACAAGATCGCCACGGGCACCCTGCTCCTCACGGCGGTCGTCCTCAACAACTGGATCCGGCGCCGGTTCGCCGGCCTGCGGTAGCGGAGGCCAGTGATGACGCTGAACCCGACGGCCCCGGCCGCCACCCCGACGCCCGCCGCGGCATCCGGCTCTGCCGCCCGACCGCCGCTGCTCGAGGCGCGCGACATCTCGAAGTACTTCGGCGCGGTCGTCGCGCTCGAGGGCGTCTCGATCGAGGTCCGGGCGGGCCAGATCACCTGCCTGCTCGGCGACAACGGCGCGGGCAAGTCGACGCTGATCAAGACGCTCTCCGGCGTCCATCCGCCCGATACCGGGACGCTCGCGATCGACGGCGAGCCGGTGGTCTTCAGCTCGCCGCGCGATGCCCTGAACGCCGGGATCGCGACGGTCTACCAGGACCTGTCGGTCATGCCGCTGATGAGCATCAGCCGGAACTTCTTCCTCGGCAACGAGCCGACGCGAGGCTGGGGCCCGTTCCGCCAGTTCGACGCCGACAAGGCGGCCACGATCGCCAAGGAGGAGATGCACAACATCGGGATCGACGTCCGCGATACGGAGCAGCTCGTCGGAACGCTGTCCGGCGGCGAGCGCCAGACGCTGGCGATCGCCCGGGCGGAGTACTTCGGAGCGAAGGTCCTGATCCTCGACGAGCCGACGTCCGCGCTCGGCGTCAAGGAGTCCGCGATCGTCCTTCGGCATGCGATCGCCGCTCGGAACAAGGGCCTCGGGGTGGTGTTCATCACCCACAACGTCCAGCACGCGCTGCCGATCGGCGACTCGTTCACGATCCTCACCCGCGGACGCTCGGGTGGGACGTATCGCCGGGGCGAGCTCAACGCGGAGCAGCTCCACGCCATGATGGGCGGCGGCTCCGAGCTCGAGGAGCTCCAGGCCGACCTGGAGATGCTCGCCCGGCGGGAGGCCGCCGGGGAGGACGTCCCCGCCGTTCCGATCGGGACGGACCCGGACGCCGTCCCGATCGTCGACGCGAGCACGGACGCCTGAGCGACCGATGGCGACGACGATCGCCGACGTCGCACGCCGCGCCGGCGTGTCGACGGCGACGGTCAGCCGGGTCCTGTCCGGCGTCGGACGGGCCCGGCCGGAGACCAGGGAGCGCGTCCTCGACGCGGCCCGGGCGCTCGAGTTCCGGCCGTCCCTCGTCGCCCGGTCGCTGAAACGCCGGGCGACGTTGACCTTCGGTCTGATCGTCACCGACATCGAGAACCCGTACTTCCCGCAGCTCGTCCGGGCCGTCGAGGACGCCGCCAACGCCGAGGGCTACGCGATCCTCCTCTGCAACGCCGACGAGGACCCGGAGCGCGAGGCGTCGTACCTCGACATCCTCGTCGAGCGCCGGGTCGACGGGATGATCGTGGCGGCGAGCACGATCGGGACGCGACAGCGGGAGTGGCTCGCGAGCGCGCCGCTGCCCGTCGTCCTCGTCAACACCACCGCGCCGAACGTGGACCTTCCCTCGGTCGTGTCGGACAACCGCGACGGCGGGCGGATCGCCGCTCGCCACCTGCTCGAGCTCGGGCACCGCGGGTTCGGCTACCTGATGCCGCCGCCCCGGAACCTCGACGCGCCAGAGCGGCTGGCCGGCGTCCGCGACGTGCTCGAAGTGGCCGGGATCGACCCGGATGGCCCCGGCCTCGTCATCGGGACCGGCGCGCCGACCGTCGCCGGCGGCGAGTCGGCGATGGCCGCGATCCTCGCCGGAGGCGACGAGGGCGTCGCCTCGTCCGGTCGCCCGACGGCCATCGTCGCCTACAACGACCTCATGGCGATCGGCGCCCTCCGCGCGATCCGCGGTCGCGGCCTGGGCGTGCCCCACGACATCAGCATCGTCGGCTTCGACGACGTGGCGTTCGCCGCCTACGCCGAGCCCGCCCTCACGACGATCCGGCAGGAGACCGCCGAGATGGGTCGCTGGGCCGTCGCCACGCTCACCGACCGGCTGGCGGCGGGTGGCGCCGACTCGGGGGGAGGCGCCGGCGCGTCGTCGCCCTCCACAGCCCCGCGACTTGTCCTGCCCGTCCACCTGGAGCTTCGCGGCTCGACTGCCGCTGCACCGCCGACGACTCGAGACTGAGGCCGGCACCGGTCATTCGGCCGGCGCGACCGCTCCGGTCCCGTGCCGCATCGGCCCCGGCGCCGCGGCAGCCCGCTGGAGGCCCTCGGCCATCCGGCGGCGGACCGCCGTCCGCGTCGGAACGCCGAGCAGGCCCGGTCCCTCGAGGACGAGCGACGCCGCCGATGCGGCGAGCAGGAGGTCCAGGCCCTGGGCGATCCGGCCGCCCACGAGCCGCGGCTCGATCCGGGCGGATGCGAGGGCGGCGAGGAACACGTCGCCGGCGCCGGTCGGGTCGACCGGGTTCGCGCTCCGGATCGACGGATAATGGCGGAGCTCGAGGACGCTCTCGCCAGCCGCGTCGCGGTGCGTGCCGTGGACGATCAGCCCGCCCTGGTCACCGTGCGTCACCGCCAGGAGGTTGCCGTGGCCGACCATCCGGTAGAGGTCGGCCAGCGTCGTGCCCCGCTCGACGTCGTCCCGGGACAGCCCGACGAGGTCCGCCCGCAGCACGATCGGGTCCGCGTGCGGCTCCAGGTGGTGGGTCGGCTCGCCCGGCACGAGCTTGCGGAGGAGGCCCTGCCAGCCGAGCGCGACGAACGCGCCGGCGGGCGGAAGGTCGGACCAGGCGGGCGGCAGCTCGGCGGCAACCGGGGCGAGGATCCAGCCCGGGGCGTCACGCCACGCATCGGGCACGGCCTCGACCGGGACCGGGTCGGATCGCTCCTCGCACAGCTGGAGCCGGCCCTCGGGCCGTTCGATGTTCACGAAGATCGGCCCGTGCTCCAGGCGGACGAGCCGGACATCCACGCCTGCCTCGCGGAGCAGGTCGATCTCCGTCGAGAAAGCCGCCTCGTCGTCGACGCCGATGACCGCGCCGGTCGCAAGGCCGAGCCGCGCCGACGTCAGCGCCGAATAGGACACGCCGCCCCCGAGCCGCCAGCCGCGCGGATCGTCGTCCGCGAGGTCCCGCGCCGCGGAGCCGACGACGACGACGGTCGGCGCCGCGACGACGTCGGTCATCGATCGCCCGCGTCGTGGTCTGGAGGCCGCGTGCGATACTGACCGTCCATCCCAATCCCTCCCCGACCGGAGCCGGCGTGTACTTCTACGAACTCCACGAGGGCGACGACGAGATCTTCTCCGACGTCCTCCTGGCCCGCGATGACGAGATCGATCCCGATGACTTCTTCGAGCTGGTCCAGTCGATCCGTCGGCGTGTCCAGGACTCCTACGACGACGATACGCTGATCGAGGCGATCGCCGTCGAGCTGGAACGGGAGCACGGCTTCATCTTCATCTCCGACGAGCGCCTGACCGCCGCGGTCAACGTCTCGACCGAGGAGAAGGAGAACTTCCTCGCCGACATCGACACCGACGACGGCGACCTCGATGACGAGCGCGGGGCAGACTTCCGGGCCGTCGTCGCGGAGTTCGACCCCGAGGGCGGTCCGAACCGGCCGAACTAGCGCGAGCGCCTCCCTGGACCGCGCCTGGGATCGATCCGGGTTCCGCTACACTCAACGGGTCGCGATTCGACGATCGGCGGCGCTTGGCAGGACGCACTCCGATCCGCAACCCGGATCGCGGCGGTCGACCTGAGCGCTACCGGCTGAACAGGATCTCGACGACGTCGCCGTCGCGGACCTGGTAGGTCTTGCCCTCCGAGCGGAGCTTGCCGGCCTTCTTCGCCTCGGCCATCGACCCGAGCGTGAGCAGGTCGTCGTAGGCGATCGTCTCCGCGCGGATGAACCCCTTCGCGAGGTCCGTATGGATCGCCCCGGCCGCGTCGACCGCGTTGGACCCGTCGCGGATCGGCCAGGCGCGGACCTCGTCGGGGCCCGCAGTCAGGAACGAGATGAGCCCGAGCAGCCGATAGCTCAGCGCGATCACCCGGTCGAGCCCGGATTCGGCGATCCCCAGCTCCTCCATGAACACCGCGGCCTCGTCGGGCTCGAGCTCGCCGAGCTCCATCTCGATCCGGGCGGAGAGCGCATCGACCATCGCCCGCTCGTGCGGGTAGGCCGCCGCCAGCGCGGCGACTCGGTCGCCGGCCGCCGCGATGTCGCCCTCGCCGACGTTCATCAGGACGAGGACCGGCTTCTGGGTCAGGAACCGGAAGCCACGGATCGCCTTCTCCTCCTCGGGCTCCAGGGCGACGTCGCGGATCGGTGAGCCCGTCTCGAGCGCGGCGTTCAGGCGGACGAGAACGGCCTCCTCGCGTTCGTTCGACTCGCGCTCGGCGGCCGTGCCGTGACGACCGGACGTCTTCAGTCGCTCGAGCCGGCGGTCGACGAGCGCGAGGTCGGCGAGGAGGAACTCCGTGTCGAGCCGGTCGACGTCGCGAGCCGGGTCGACGGACCCTTCGGGATGCGGGTTCGACGGATCCTCGAACGCGCGGACGACATGGAGCAGCGCGTCGGAGTCACGCAGCCGCGCGAGATGCTCCGCGGGCAGGTCCTCGGTCCCGACGTGGCCCTCGGACGACGCCGGCGGCGCCGGCAGGTCCACGTACGTGACGTCGGCCTGCACCACCTTCTTCGGCTTGAAGATCTCGGCGAGCCGGTCGAGCCGCTCGTCGGGCACCTTGACGACGCCGACATGGAGCTCCATCCCGCCGAACCCGCCCGTCTCGGCGTGGCCCCGGGTCAGGGTGTTGAAGACGGTGGTCTTGCCCGATCCGGCAAGCCCGACGATCGCGATCTGCATCGAGCGATCCTACCGGCCGCCCGGCGACCGCGGGTCAGTACCCGGCGGCCGGGTCCACGACGTTGAGGAGCGGCTCCCCGCGTGCGAACCGCCGGAGGTTGTCGGAGAAGAGCTCGACACTCCGGTCGAGGACGCGGCCGCTCGACCACGACGTGTGGGGCGTGACGATCACGTTCGGCAGGTCGTAGAACGGCGATGTGGGCGGTAGCGGTTCGTCGCGGAAGGCGTCGAGCACGGCTCCGCCGATCTGCCCGTCGCGAAGGGCGTTCAGGAGCGCCCGGTCGTCGACGAGGGCGCCGCGCGCGACGTTGATCAGCCAGGCACCGGGCTTCATCGCGGCGAGGGCCGTCGCGTCGATCATGTTCTGGGTCTCCGCGGTCAGCGGCGCCGCCAGGACGACGAAGTCCGACTCGGCGAGCAGCTCCGGCAGCTGCTCGGGGCCACCCACGCGGTCCAGCATCACCTCGCCGAACGAGCGCGACTCCTCGTCCACCGCGGTTGCCGCCGATCCCTCGCCCGCCCGTCGCCGGACGGCCACCACCCGGCAGCCGAAGGCGGTGGCCAGGGCGCCGACCGCCCGGCCGATCGAGCCGAGCCCCACGATCCCGACCGTGACGTCGCGGAGCTCCACGCCCTCGAGCGGCTGCCACGTCCGCTCCCGCTGGAGCTCGAGGAGGCCCGGCAGCCGGCGGCTCACCGCGAGGATCATCATCAGGACGTACTCGGCGATCGGCCGCGAGAACACCCCGCGCGCGTTCGTGATCACGAGCCCGCGCTCCCGCGCGGCGGGCGTCAGGGCCCGCTCGACGCCGGCCGACGCGGAGTGGACCCAGGTGAGCCGCGGCGCACGGGCGACCAGCCGGTCGAACGCGTCGGAGGACAGCCAGCCCCGGAGGAGGACCTCGACGTCATCGACGGGCTCGTCGGTCAGCCCCTCGCGCGAGAGCGTCACGATCCTGGCGCCGGGCGCGGCCGCGCGGATCCGCTCGAGGTCCTGGGCGCGATACCGGGCCGACAGGATCGGCGACAGCGCGATCGCGGTCGGGGCGCCGCCGGGACCGGAGCCGGGCCCGGCCGTCCGGCGGAGCTCGTCAGCCGTCACGCGCTCGCCGCGGCCCCCATCCGTCGCAACCACGCCGAGGGGTCGTCGATCTCGCCGTGCTGCGGCAGGGCCTCCGGTCCGGACCACAGGAGGTTCAGCGCGGGCGGGCCGCCGGCCGCCGCGATCGCCGAGACGAACTGCTCGCCCTTCCGGTATTGCTCCATCTTCACGTCCATGCCGGTGAGCCGCATGATCGCGCGCTCGAACGGCGTCTTCTTTGCCTGGCGCCGTTCGTGGAACTTCGCGCTGATCCGCTCGACGCCGGGCACGAGATCGCGCCCGACCTCGTCCATCACGTAGTCGCTGAACCCCTCGAGCAGGCTCATCACGGCCTGCGTCTCGCGGAACAGGATCCGCTGCTCCTCGGTCATCAGTCGCTCGAGCCAGTGCTCGGAACCGTCGCTGTCGCCCCGGATCGCGCGACCGAGGCTCCGCAGCGCCTCGCGGCCGAGCCCGCTCGCCTCGCGGCCGAAGAGCCGGAGCTGGCGCTCGAGACGCTCCGCGAGGTACGGCCGGAGCCACGGGTGAGCCTCGAACTCGAACGCGTGGGTCGTCTCGTGGAGGGCGATCCACGTGCGGAACGGCTCGAGGGGCACGTCGAGCACCTTCGCGGTCTGGCGGATGTTCTCCTCGACGAACAGCAGCTTGCCCGGCGTCGCCTCCGCAGTGAGGAGGGCGAGGTCGTACTGGCCGAGGACCTTCGAGCCCATGAACCCCAGCAGGAAGCCGAGCTGGCGGGTCGTCACCCAGCGGTTGGCGAGGGCCATCGTCGCCTTCGCGAGCCCGCCACCGGCGGGCATCACCTGGTCGAGGAGCTCCGTCTCGAGCTGACCGATGAGCTGGGCGAACGTCGCGATGTTGGCGTGGACCCAGCCCGCCCGGTCGACGACCGCCGATCGCTCGACCACGCCCGGCAGCTCGGCCCCGAGCGCCTCGGACAGGCGAGGCACGATCCGCTCCATCGCCTCGCCGTAGAGCGGCTCGGTGGCGCGGAGCTCGGACGGAGTCAGGGTCCCCGGTGTCGCCCGAAGACGGGCGACTGCGACCCGCTCCGCGGCGGGCCAGTCGACGAGCCCCTGGCGCGCCGCCCGCTCGGCGCGTCGTCCGAGCACCGTGGCCGCGGCGCCGAGCGCCGAGCCGACGAGGAACCCGGCCTGCCAGACGCGATCGTCGCGCCAGGCCGGTCGGGCAGAGCCGTTGCTTCCGGTGCGTCGATGCTGGGTCATGCCCGACATCGTGTCATGTCCGGGCGCGGCGTGGCGCGGGCGACCCGCCGCCTCTCATGAGGGAACGGCCGCGACCTCGACGGACGCCACGCCCGGAAACGCCTCGCCGAAGATCCGCTCCGCCACGACCCGGAACGCGTCGACGTCGCCGGTCGTCAGCTGGACGTGCGTCGTCTCGAGAGCCGCAGTCGCATCGTCGCCGGTCCCCGGTGCCTCGAGCCCGTTGATCGCGAGCAGCTCGACCAGGGCGGACGCGGTCGCGGTCGCCGAGTCGACGATCGCGACCCCCTCCCCCGCGACACCGGCGATCACGGTTCGCAGCAAGGGGTAGTGGGTGCAGCCGAGCAGGAGCGTGTCGATCCTCGCGGACAGCGGAAGCGGGAAGACGAACTCGCCGGCGGCGTCGCGCTCGCCGAGCAACGCCGCCAGCGACTCCGCGACGATCCGCTCGACGTCCTCGCCGGCCAGCCGTCCGGCCTCGACGAGCGGCACGAACGCCGGCGTGGCGTGCTCGTACACCTCGACCGCAGGGTTCTCGTCCTTGATCGCGTTGAAGTAGGCGTGCGAGCGGACCGTCGCCGGCGTGGCGATCACCCCGACCCGGCGGTTCCGGGTCGTCAACGCCGCCGTCACCGCCCCGGGCCGGACGACGCCGAGGATCGGCAGGTCGTAGCGGCGGCGGAAGTCACCGAGGGCGACGGCGGTCGAGGTGTTGCAGGCGACGACGATCGCCTTGACGTCCCGGGCGGCCAGCTCGTCGAGCGCCTCGATCGAGAAGGCCCGGACCTCGGCGTCGGGTCGGACGCCGTACGGAGCGCGCAGGTTGTCGCCGAGGTAGACCGTCGATTCATGTGGCGATCGGCGGAGGATCTCGCGGAGGACGGTCAGCCCGCCGACGCCCGAGTCGAAGACCCCGATCGGCCGCGGATCCACGCCGGCCGGCCGCCTAGCGCCGACCGGCCGCCGCTGCCGGTCGGACGATCCCGCTCGCGGCAAGGAGGTCGGCCGCGACCTTGTGGAGGTCCATGCTGATCGGCGCGACCGGGTTGGCGAGGACGAACGGCACGCCCTCGTTGTTCGACGTGACGACGAGCATCCCGTCGCTCACGACGCGGTGCTCGGGCACGCGACCGAGCGCCCGCTCGAGGTCGATCGGTTCGATGCCGCCCGACGAGTCGGCGCGGTTGACGAGGTAGCGGACCTTCGAGGCCGGATAGCCGATCATCCGGAACGCGTCGGCGACGGCCATCGTGTTGTGGATCGTCGTCGAGTCGTAGGTCACGATCTCGACGATCGTGTCCGACAGGTCGAGGAACGCGAGGTTGATGTCGCTCAGGGCCGACGACATGTCGATCACGATCGAGCCGTAGACCCGCCGGAGCAGCGACATGATCTTGTCGATGTCGCGAGCGGTGACCATCTCGGCCATCTCGACGCGCGGCGGCGCGAGGAGGATGTCGATCCCGGACGGGTCGCGCCAGAGAACGTCGGCGAGATCCGACTCGGCCACCCGGTCCGTCGGCAGGTCGAGGATCGACGGGGCGTCGACCGGCACCTTCAGGAGGGCGCGCAGGTCGCCGAACTGGAGGCTGCCGTCGATGAGGACGGTCCGCTGCTCGGCCTGGGCCATCGCGACGGCGAGGTTGAAGGCGATCGTCGTCTTGCCGACCCCGCCCTTCGGGGCGAAGACCGAGTAGATCCGCGAGGAGCCCGTCGTCGACAGCTGGGCGAACTCCTTGCGGACGGCCGCGATCCGGTTCATCAGGTCGAACCCGGAGAACGGCATCGCCAGGACGCCGTGGATGCCGGCGCTCGGGGCGACGTCGACGGGGTTCTGGGGCACGGTCAGCACGATGACCGGGACGCCGTAGCCGGAGTCCACGATCTGCTGAGCGAGCTGGAGGCCCTTCACCTTGCCCTGAAGCAGGGCGTCGACGAGCACCACGTCGGGTCGAAGCTGCTGGATCTGCGGCAGGACCTTCGACCCGTCGCTCATGACGTCGAGCAGCTTCACCGAGTTCTGGGCGTTGAGCAGCCCGCGGATGTACTGCGCCACCTGCGGAACGTCTTCGACGAGCAGAAGGCGCGTCTGGTCACTGGATGCCATCGGGGCCGAGTGTAGCAAGCCGATCGGGCGTCACATGGGGTCCGGAAGTCCCGGGTCCGGCTCCCACCCGGCTGAACATGGGGGTCGGGTTCCACGGTTCGGCGTCACGCCCGCCGGGCGACGAGGATCGCCCGGTCGCTGCCGGGCCGGAGCGGATCCAGGTCGTAGCCGCCGGCGACGGTCTCGACGACGAGGCCCGCGTCCTCGGCCATCGCCCGCAGCTCGTCGGCTCCGACGAGACGAAGCGCGTCACGCCGGATCCAGCGGACAGTCGGTGCGCCGGGCTCGCCTTCCTCGAAGATCGAGGTGAGGTCGACGACGCCGCTCGTCGGATCGTGCCGCGCCGAGGCCACCTTGGTGACGAGGAGACCGGTCTCCGGGTCGTCGCGCTCGTACTCGAGGATCATCCGGCCGTCGAACCGGGCGAGGTCGTCGGTCTCCGGCAGCCAGATGTCGATGACCGCGAGACCGGCAGGCGCGAGATGGTCGGCGAGGACCCGGACGGCGGCGCGCTGGCGGTCGCGGGTGGCGAGCAGGAACAGGGTGTTCAGGGCGATGAAGGCGAGGGCGAACGGGCGAGCGCCGTCGAGCCGGAGGTCCAGCAGGTCCGCCTCGACCAGGTCGACCCGACCGCGTCTTCCCCCGGCCATCGCGTCGCGCCGGCGGGAAGCCCGCTCGAGCATCGCCGGATCCAGGTCGACGAGGGTGACGTCGTGGCCGGCCGCGGCGAGCGGGATCGCGAGGCGGCCGGTGCCGCCACCGAGCTCGAGGATGGGTCCACCGGTCCGGCGGGCCAGGGCCAGGTAGAGATCGAGATCGCCGGGGTCCTCGACGAGGTCGACGTCGTAGAGCCGGGCCAGGGCGCGCGCGTGCCCGGCGATCCGCGGGGCGGGCCTCGCCTCAGCCACGTCGCTCCCAGCGGACCGGATGGCCGGCCTGACGCTTCGCGGCGAGGGCACTGATCGCCTCGAGCGCTGCGCGGTTCGCCACCATCGAGGTGACCTCGGCGTGGTCGTACGGCGGCGACACCTCGACGATGTCCATCCCGGCGAGCTCGACCCGGCCGACGATGCGGCGGATCGCCCGGAGCAGCTCGCGGCTCAGGAAGCCGCCCGGCTCCGGCGTCCCGGTGCCGGGCGCCAGCCCGGGATCGACGACGTCGATGTCGACGCTCAGGTAGATCGAATTGGGCCCGTCGAGGGCCTCCGCGATGGCGTCGTCGATCACGGCGTCGGCACCACGCTCCTCGACCTCGCTCATGAAGTGGTACCGCAGGCCGTGCGCCTGCATCCACTCGAACGTGTCCATCGGCGGCCAGTAGCCGCGCAGGCCGACCTGGACGAAGTTCCGGCCGTCGACGGCGCCGGACTCGATCAGCCGGCGCATCGGCGTTCCGTGCCCCGCGAGCACGCCCCAGTCGTCGTTCGCCGTGTCGGCGTGGGCATCGAAGTGGACGATGCCGATCGAGCCGGGCCGGCGGACCTCGGCGACGGCCGTCGCGCTCGGCCAGGTGATCGAGTGGTCGCCGCCGAGGACGATCGGGATCGCACCCGTCTCGGCGACCTCGCGAACCTTGCGGTGGATGAGCGCGTGGCCGCGCTCGATCCAGGCCGGGATGATGTTCGCGTCACCGGCATCGACGACGGTGAGCAACTCGAACGGCTCGTTCCCGAGCTGGAGCGAGTGGATCGATCCGGACGTGTACTGCGCCTCACGGATCGCCCGCGGCCCGAAGCGGGCGCCGGGCCGGTGGCTGACCGCGTCGTCGAACGGCGCACCGATGATCGCGACGTCCACGTTGCGGGCCCGGAGCTCGGCCGGATCGGTGATCCACGGCAGGTTCATGAACGTCGTCGGGCCGACGTAGGTCGGGAGGTCGTAGTCGTCGAAGACCTCCCAGTCGCGGTCCCAGCCGTTGAGACGGGCGAAGTCGACGCCGGCCCCGTCGGGCGGTTCGGTCCCGGGACGGGGAACGTCGGGGCGCTCGGCCACTGCTCCTCCGGAGACGCACCGTCGCCGCGCCCATCGCGTGGCGGGCGATCGCGTGGTGGTCTCGCGCGGGGCGCCGCCGGTTCGCCACCGAGCGTCCAGCGGGGCGCGCCGCGGCCATCCTAGCACCGGGCTTCCGGGCGTCGGATCGCAGCCCGTGGGACGATGGGGCCGCGCCAGCGACACCCCCAGGTCGCTCGAAACGGGGAGATCGTCCTTGATCCGAACGTCCCGCCGCCTCGTCCCGACCACCCTCGCCGTCCTGATCGCGGGCATCCTCGCGGTGCTCCTGGCCGGGCTCGGCATGAGCGTCGCCCATCGATCGGTCGCCCCCGGGACACTCGCCGGGGACCCCGTCGCGGTCGATCTCGATGGCGACGTGGCCCCGGCGGTCGCCCGTCGGCCGTCGACCGTGGCGCCGGTGGAGACCGCCGCCTTCGACGCCAGGAAGGTCGCGATCGGCCTGTCACTCGTCAAGAACGGCTTCTCGTCGCCGGTCCTCGTCACGAGCCCGCGTGATGGCAGCGGCCGGCTGTTCGTCGTCGAGCAGACCGGGCGGATCAAGATCATCAAGAACGGGGCGACGTTGCCGACGCCGTTCCTCGACCTGCACAGCCTCATCACGACGGGCGGAGAGCGAGGCCTCCTCGGGCTCGCCTTCCACCCGAACTTCGCCTCGCACCCGTTCGTCTACGTGAACTACACCGACGTCAACGGCAACACCTCGATCCGGCGCTACACGGTTGGGTCCAACCCAGACGTTGCCATCCCGTCAAGTGCCTTCCACATCATCACGATCGGCCAGCCGTACTCGAACCACAACGGCGGCAACCTGGCCTTCGGCCCTGACGGCTACCTCTACATCGGCATGGGCGACGGTGGCGGTGCCGGAGACCCGCAGAACCGGGCGCAGAACGTCAACTCCCTGCTCGGGAAGCTGCTCCGGATCGACGTCGATCACACGTCCGGGTCCGTCCATTACCGTTCACCGGCGAGCAATCCCTATGTCGGCAGGACGGGTCTCGACCAGATCTGGGCACGCGGTCTCCGCAACCCCTGGCGCTGGTCGTTCGACCGATTGACGGGCGCCCTGTGGATCGCCGACGTCGGCCAGGGTCGCTACGAGGAGGTCGACCGGATGACCCGCAACGGCGCCCCGGCGCCCGGTCGCGGTGCCAACTACGGCTGGCCGACGCTCGAAGGCCGCGCCTGCTACCGGCCGTCGTCGGGTTGCTCGACGTCCGGCAAGGTCTCGCCCTTGGTCGTCTATCCGCACGTCACGTCGGCCGCGGACAATTGCGCCGTAACCGGCGGCTTCGTCTACCGTGGCTCGGCCTACCCGATCCTCCAGGGCGGTTACATCTTCGGCGACTTCTGCAGCGGCCGGATGTGGATGGTCTCCTCGACCGCGCCGAGCCCGACGTCCACCGTCCAGGTCTGGAGCACGAGCGCTCGACCGTCGATCTCGATCAGCTCGTTCGGAGAGGACGACGCGGGCGAGCTCTATGTCTGCGACCTGTCGGGCGGGGCGGTCTACCGGATCACGGCGGTGGCGAGGCCCTGAGGCGGCAGCCTGATCAGCCCGCGGCGCGGAAGTCGCGCCACGCGGCATCGCGCAGGTCCGGGTCGACGAAGAGCTCCCAGGCCGTCTGGGCGACGAGGATCGCAGCGAGGAGCGTCGTGCGGTCGGCGGCCGGGGTCGCGGCCGCGTCGCGGAAGAGGATCGAGTGGCCCGGCGTGCCCTCGGGCGCGATCGACAGCTCCGGGTGGATCGTCGGGCAGACCCAGCTCACGTTGCCCATGTCGGTGCTGCCGGAGTTCGAGTCGGGTCCCTCGTCGACCACGCCGTACGCCGCCGCGTTCGCGACCCACAGGGCCTCGAGGGTCGGGTTGGCCTTCATCGTCATCGACCCGCCGCTGAAGGTCAGGTCGAAGGTCGTCTCCGTGGCGAGCGCCGCGCCCTCGACGAGCGAGCGGAAGCGCGGCTTCAAGGCCTCGTAGGACGCCTGGTCCGAGCCGCGCAGCATGAACCAGGCCCGGGTCCGGTCCGGGATGATGTTCGCCGCCGTTCCGCCCTCCTGGATGATCCCGTGGATCCGCGCGTCGGGGCTGAGCTGCTGCCGCCACAGCCCGATCGAGCTGAACAGCAGAACCATCGCATCGAGGGCGTTCCGGCCCCGCCACGGATCCGACGAGGCGTGCGCCTGGAGGCCGTGGAACACGACCTGGATATCCTCGGAGGCCATCGGCAACGACAGGACGTGGCTGCGGTCGCAGGGATGGAACATCAGGGCCGCGTCGAGGCGCTCGAACAGGCCGTCGGCGATCATCGTGGCCTTGCCGCTGCCGTGCTCCTCGGCCGGCGTGCCGAGGAACACGATCTCGCCCGCCAGCTCGGACGCGTGGGCTGCCAGCGCGATCGCGCTTCCGACGCCGGCGGCGGCCATCGTGTTGTGGCCGCAGCCGTGACCGAGGCCGGGCAGCGCGTCGTATTCGGCCAGGACCGCGATCCGGGGCCGCCGTCGGTTCCGCGGCCGCCCGGCATCGTGGCGCGGATCGCGGTCGCCAGCGAGCCCGCGGGGTGCTCGACCGCGAAGCCGTGGGCGCGGAGGGTCTCGGCGATCCACGTCGCCGCCTGACGCTCCTCGAACGCGGTCTCCGGGTGGGCGTGGATCCGGTGGGACAGCCCGACGATCTCATCGCGGGCATCCAGCACCGCGGCGGCAAGCCGCCGCTTCGCGTCGGCGTGCGGACCCGCGGGCTCGACGGTCGAGAGGTCGGGGTCCGGACGGGGATCAGCGGCGTCGGCGGTCGAGTGGGTCACCTGGCCTCCGGTGTTCTGGGGCGCTCGGCGGGGGGGATTGGGTGGACGGTCGGGTCAGCGCTCGACCGACAGCGTCGCCTCCGCGAGGATGACAAGGGCGAGGATGAACAGCGCGATCGGTGGCTGGAATACCTGTTGCAGGCGAAGGATCACGAAGACCGTGGCGACGATCGCGACCCACGTGCCGCGGCGGATCGCGCGCGTCCAGTCGCCACGATAGGCGATCCGGCGGTGGCGGCCGAACACTGCGAGCCAGAACAGCGGGATGGTCGTCAGGCCGAGGGCCAGGCCGATCAGAACCGCGCCGACGAACCCGGCCGCCGAATCCACCTTCGGATCGCGCGTGGCGATCACGAGCGCGACGAGGACCCAGACGACGCCGGCGGCGGCGAAGAAGCCGAGGTTCGTCAGTCGATCGCGCGCTTCCATCCGCCGAGCAGTCTACGGGCCGCGGGCGGAGACCCGGCCGCGCGGTGGCGTCAGGCGACGGTCGCGGCGGGATCGACGCGGATCGCAACGACCAGGTCGTCGACCGCGAGCGGCTTCAGCAGGACGGTCGCGACCAGCGACGTGTGGTCGCGGGCCGCCTCGGCTCGAACCGGATCGGCGGTCATCATCACGACGCGGAGGCCCGGCCGCATTGCCGCGAGACGCGCGGCCAGCTCGACGCCGCTCATGCCCGGGAGCTCGATCTCGGTGACGACGACGTCGGGCCGGAGGTGGCCGTCCGCGACGAGGCGGAGCGCCGCCCCGCCATCGGCGGCCACCATCGAGCCAATTCCTGACGTCTCGAGGACCTGCGCGACCCAGGCTCGGACAACCGCGTCGGCGTCGACGACGAGCACGAGGCGGCCGGTCTCCTCCTGCGGCTCGTCGCCGCTCATCGCCGATCCGTCCTCCAATGCCTGGGAGGTCGCGCGCGCGGCGGCGCATCGTCGCACCGCGGCGCGGTCGCGCCCAATCGGGCGAATGCCCTATCCGGTCGCGGTCCTCTGATCGCCGGCGATCGGGTCGAGCCAGCGATCGAGCTCGGCAACCGCCGCCAGCTCCAGGTCCGCCCGGCGACCCGCGTCGGGGGCGCTCGTCGGCAGGGGCGTGTCGGCAGGACGATCGGTCACCCACGCCGTCCGCCAGCCGACGTCCGACGCGCCGACGACGTCCGCGGCCCAATCGTCGCCGACGTGCAGGATCCGGTCCGTCGGCGGGTCGCCGAGAGCCGTCGCGGCCGCCGCGAAGATCGCGGGGTGCGGTTTGATCACGCCGACGCGCTCGCTCACGACGATCGCCTGCAGGAACGGCAACCAGCCGCGCGCCTCCGCGTAACGGTCGATCGTCGCCGCCAGCGGCCAGTTCGAGAGGATCGCGAGCACCCTGCCGTCGGCGGCCAGACGGGCGAGGAGGTCGTCGACGCCGTCAGCCGGTGGCAGACCGGCGACGAACGCCCGGCTGTACGCCTCGACCGTCCGGCTCACCTCGCCGGGCTCGCTGTAGGCCGCCGCCCGCGCCTGGTCCCACGACTCGTCCCCGGCGGGCGGCGGCATGCCGCGCAGCCGGGCGAACACCCGGACGAGCCGCTCGGCCAGGTCGACCTCGCGGAACTGCGGGACGTTCTCCCGGAACTGCCGCTCGCGTTCCTCGACCCAGGCCGTGAGGAATGCCTCGCGGTCGACGGCCGGCTGGTCGCGGACGACCGCGTCGGCGGTCAGGTCGACGACGCCCCGCAGGGCCGTGCGCCCGACCGGGACGAGCGTGTTGCCGAAGTCGAACGTGATCGCCGCGACGTCCCGCAGCGGCCGCGTCACGTCGCGACGCTCGACGGGCAGATGGCCCGGAACGGGCAGTAGCCGCACGTCGTCGGGCTCGGCTTCGGCGTGTAGTCCCGGGCGCGCATCCCGGCCGCCGCGGCCGCGATCCGCTCGCGGCCCTTCGCGAGCCGGCGCGGGTCGACCTCGGCCCGCCCGACGATCCCGGTGTCGAGGAAATGAAGCTGGACCGCGTCCGGCAGGCGGCCGCTGACCGCTTCGTAGGCCATAGCGTAGATCTGGAGCTGGAGCGAGTCCCTGGCCCGCTGCCGGGCACGCGACGTCTCTCGGACGTCGCTCGTCTTGTAGTCGGTGATCGTGACCCGCTCCCGGCCCGTCAGCCCGAGCGTGGGCGCGACGGTGTCGGCGTGCTGGACGGCGGATTCCTCCTCGGCCTCCGGGGCCGGGGCCGGCTCCGCGGGATCGGCCGGCTGGATGTCGACGCGATCCCACCGACCTCGGACGCGGTCACCGCCGAGCGAGAAGGAGAACTCCCGCTCGACGTACGCGGGGATCACCGCGCCGGGCTCGAGCTGCGCGGCGCGGAACCGGCGCAGGGTCGCGCGGCCCGCTGCGAGTCGGGCCGCCTCGTGGTCGCGCGACAGGAACCCCTCGTTCGTCCAGGCGGCTTCGAACGCCGCGTCGAGCTCCGCCTCGGTCATCACGTCGCCGCGGGCATGCCGGCGGTGGAACTCCTGCACGGCCCGGTGGAGAGCGGAGCCGTAGATCATCGCGTGGTGTGGCGGCACGGGGACGCGGACGACATGGCCGAGCTTGTACTTCAGCGGGCAGCTCAGGTAGGCGTCGATCCCGGAGAAGGACAGGGTCAATGGCTCGGTGACGGGTCCCCGGGCGACGGCGACGGGCTCCGGTCGCGGCTCGCCGATGGCGTCGATCCGGTCGAGGGCCGTCGCCGGGCGGATCGCCGGATCGACCGCGGTCGGTGGGAGGTCGAGCGCCTCCAGGACGAACGGCGAGACCCGGCGCGGTCCGCCACCGTAGTCGGCGGCATGCGACAGGACCAGCTCGTCACGGGCGCGCGTCATGGCGACGTAGAACAGCCGTCGCTCCTCCCGGATCTGGACGTCATCGTCACCGGTCGCCGGCTCGCCGACGAGCTCCGGAGGCATCGCGAGCGACTCCCGCCGGTTCGGCGTCGGGAAGCGGCCCGCGACGAGCCCGGGCAGGTAGACGACCGGGAACTCCAGGCCCTTCGCCTTGTGGACCGTCAGGACCGCGACGGCGTCCGCGTCCGGGTCGAGATCCGCCGTCGCCGGGTCGTCGCCGGCCTCGATCAGCGTCTGGAGGTGGCGCGCCACGAACGTCGCCCGGTCGTCCGCCACGAGGGTCGACTGGGACCGGACGATCTCGAAGAACCGGGCGATGTTCCGCAGGGCCTCCTCCGCTCCCACCGACGGCTCGGCCGCCAGCCGGCCGAGCGTCCCGGTCCTTCGCAGGAACGCGTAGAGCACCTCGCCCGCCGGCCGCTCGTGGGCGAGCGCGGACAGCTCGCGCAGGTCACCGACGAGCCGCTCGACTCCCGCTCGCGTCTCCGGCCCGATCCGGAGGATGCCGGGCTGCCGCACGAGCTCCTCGAGGACCTCCCATACGGTCCGGTTCCGTCGCCGCGCGCTCGTGACGATCGCGGTCAGGTCCTCGCCTCCCAGCCGGTACGGCTCGCCGGTCGCGACCGCGTAGACGTCGACCGAGGATCCCAGGTCGGCGATCGCCCGCAGGAACGCGAGCAGCCGCCGGACCTCCGGGCGGGCGTAGAGCCCGGCGGAGCCGGAGAACCGCCACGGCACGCCCGCGGCCTCGAGACTCCGCAGGACCGGGTCGGCGTGCCCGTTCGCCCGGACGAGCACGGCGATGTCGCGGGGATGGACGCCGCCCCGGATCCGGTCGGCGATCTCGGCGGCGATCCGGTCGGCCTCGTCGCCTCCGGACGGATGCGTCTCGTGGCGGACCGTCCGGCCGGCGGGGTCCGCGCCGCGCTCCGCCGTCAGCCGCTTGACGATCCCGGCCCGCGCCTCGAGGCGATCCGGGTCGTTGAACCGGATCAGGCGGTGGGCGACATCGAGGATCGCCGGCCGCGACCGGTAGTTCCGGCGCAGCACGATCGTCCGCGTCGACGGGTATCGCTCGCGGAAGCCGAGAATGTTGCTGATCGCCGCGCCGCGGAACCGGTAGATCGACTGATCGTCGTCGCCGACGACGGTGAGGTTCCGATGCGGCTCCGCGACGAGCGCCACGAGCTCCGACTGGGACCGGTTCGTGTCCTGGAACTCGTCGACGAGGACGTGACGGAACCGGCCCTGGACGTCCGCCCGGGCGGCCGCCGACTCGCGAACCAGGCGGAGCGCGAGCGCCACCTGGTCGCCGAAGTCGATGCAGCCGTTCGCGATGAGGAGCTCCTGGTAGCGGGCGTAGGCGGCGGCGAGCTCCGACTGGCGCCGGGCCTGCTCCGCCAGGGCGGCGCCGGTCGGGTCGGCGGCCGCGGCGGCGACCAGCCCGTCGGCCCAGGCGCGGTACGCCGCCGGCGACACGTCCTCGTCCTTGCACCGGCTGAACAGGCCCGCGAGGGCGGCGAGGAAGCGCGTCGGATCGCCGAGCGGGCGATACTCGTCGAGCTCGAACGAGAACAGGTGCTCGTGCATGAAGATCACGGCCTCGGCACGGCTGAGGACGCGGACGTCGGAGGGCAGCCCGAGCTCCAGTGCGTACTCGCGAACGAGGCGGTCGCCGAAGGCATGGAACGTGCCGATCGTCGTGTCCGTGTAGCCGTACGGGACGAGCTGGTCGACCCGCGCCTGCATCTCGGCGGCGGCCTTCTCCGTGAAGGTGAGGGCCAGGATCTCCGATGGCTTCGCCCGGCGCGTCGCGATCAGCCACGCGATCCGCCGCGTGATGACCTGGGTCTTGCCCGTCCCCGCCCCCGCGACGACCAGCAGCGGGCCGTCGCCATGGGTCACGGCCTTGAGCTGGTCCGGGTTCAGCCCACCGAGCAGGGCGTCCAGCCCGGCCGGCGGGTCGCCGTCGCCGAGGGACGGTGCGTCGGCGACGAACCCGTCCCAGACGGGGATCTGCTCGAGGGGAACCGGTTCGCGGCGCGTCCGTGAGCGGCTCACGGCGTCGCCGATGGAGATGGGATCGGGGGCCATGACGGCAGCATCACCCGACCCTGTGACAGCTCGCCTGTCAGACCGACCCGGTCACGCGAACCCGGGCGCGAGCCGGATCGGACGCTCCCGCCCCGGGCGCGGCGAGGGCAAGGCGGAGGGCTTCCTGCTCCTCCTCGGACAGGGCCCCGTCGGACCGGCCGGCGCTGATCGCCTTGGCGTAGACGCGGGTCCCGGTCCGCGCGTGCAGGCTGCTGATCACGAACCCGTCACCGAATGCGTCGGTGAGGGCCAGCGCGAAGCTCTGGTTGCCGCCGGTGTCCTCGAACGGATTGAACCGGACCATCCCGACCCGCTGGATCGATCGCCGGCCCGAGGCCTCGAGCACCGCGGAGCGAGCGGACAGCTCATCGAGCTCGCGCGCGACCGCGAAGACCTTGTCGAGGTGGGCGTCCAGGACGGCGTCCAGGCTGCGCCCGTCCGCGCCGCGAGTGAGCCCGTCAAGGCGCCGCCGGAGCTGGCCCGTCCGGCGCGCGAGGAAGACGACCAGGACGAGGAGAACGACGACAGCGACGACGAGCCCGACGATCGCCGCGCCCACGAACGGTGCGACGGCGGCGTTGAGGTCGATGGACGGATCCTCCACAGGCGGTCGAGGCGGGGACGCGGGCGGCCCGAGTCTAGCAAACGCGCCTTCCCGGCCGATCACCGCGGGCGGCCGCCGCCGGGCCGGATGCTATCCTCCGCGCGATCGATCGCACACCCAACGTGGAGTCCCTCTCAGCCATGGCCAAGCGCTCCCGTCTCGCCGCCCGGCCCGGCCAGCGCCGGCCGCTCCAGCGGCCGCCCGCCAGCGCGGCTGCTCCCCGGCCGGTGACGTCCGTCTCGCCGGAGGAGGAGGCGCGTGCCGCGGAGCTCGAGGCGGCCATCGTCGCGGAGGAGAAGGCCGCGACAGCCGCCCGTGACGCGCGTGAGCGCGGCCGCAAGGCAAGCTCCGAGGGGACCGCCGGGGTGACGTCCTCGTCCGTGCCGCTGTCGGTCCGGGAGGCCGCCGAGTATCGCTATGTCCAGCGCGACGTCCGGCGGATCGTCCTCGTCGGTGGCTTCCTCCTCCTGATCCTCGCGATCCTCGACGTCATGGTGAACGGCCTCCACCTGTTCACACTCTGAGCGCCGCGGCCGCGGCGCGTACCATCGGGCCGTGCCCAGCCGACGACCGCCGGCCGCCCGCTCCGGCGGGGCCCGCCCCGAAAGCCTGTTCCAGCCGCCGCCCGAGCGGCAGCCCCTCGCGGCACGGATGCGCCCGCGAACCCTCGCCGAGTTCGTCGGGCAGGAACACCTCGTCGGGGAGCGGGGCCCGCTTCGCCGCAGCGTCGCCCGCGGGCATCTCTCGTCGACCCTGCTGTGGGGCCCGCCCGGCTCCGGCAAGACGAGCCTCGCGCGGCTCCTCGCCGAGGAGGTCGGCGCCCATTTCGTGACCCTCTCGGCGGTGATGAGCGGCGTCGCCGACGTCCGGGCGACGATTGCCGAGGCACAGGACCGGCTCGCCCTGAACCAGCAGCGGACCGTCCTCTTCCTCGACGAGATCCACCGCTTCAACAAGGCCCAGCAGGATGCGCTCCTGCCGCACGTCGAGGACGGCACGATCACCCTGATCGGCGCCACGACCGAGAACCCCTACTTCGAGGTCAATTCGGCGCTCCTCTCGCGGATGCGCGTCTGGCGCCTCGACACCCTGTCGGACGAGGACGTTGCCACGGTCGTCCGGCGGGCGCTCGACGACGCCGAGCGCGGACTCGCCGGCGATCTCGGGCCGGACGGCGGCGTCGCGCTGGAGGCGGCAGCGTTCGACCATCTCATCTCGCTCGCCGGCGGCGATGCCCGGACCGCGATGAACGTGCTCGAGGGCGCCGTCGCCCTCGCCGAGGCGGAGGACGTCCGGGACACGGAGGGCCGGGTCTCGCCCCGGCTCGAGGACGTCGAGGGGGCCGCCCAGCAACGCGTGCTCGCCTACGACCGGGCCGGGGACGGCCACTACGACACCGTGTCCGCGTTCATCAAGAGCCTGCGCGGCAACGATCCGGACGGGGCGTTGTACTGGCTCGCCGCGATGATCGCCGCCGGCGAGGACCCGCGGTTCATCGCCCGCCGGCTGATCATCAGCGCGTCCGAGGACGTCGGCAACGCCGATCCTCGAGCCCTCCAGGTCGCCGTTGCGGCGGCGCAGGCGCTCGATCACGTCGGCCTGCCCGAGGCACAGTACGCCCTCGCCCAGGCGACGACGTATCTCGCGACTGCCCCGAAGTCGAACCGGGCCGGTCTTGCGTATTGGGCGGCGGCCGCCGACGTCGAGTCGCGAGGGTCCCTCCCGGTGCCGCTCCATCTCCGGAATGCAGGCGATCGTCGGATGAAGCACCACGGGATCGGGGTCGGCTATCGCTACCCCGCCGAGTTCGCGGGCTCCGACGTCGACCAGCAGTACCTGCCGGACGAGCTCCTCGATCGACGCTACTACCTGCCGACCGACCACGGCTACGAGGCGACGATCGGCGGTCGACAGGCCGCTCGAGCCGAGGCGCGGACGGCCGCGAGGCAGACCGGCAAGACACCGCGCGACCCGAACCCGATGCCCGAGGTCGGCAGGAGCGACCTGATGCGGACCCGGGAGACCAGCCGCAAGAAGCTCGCCGAGACCGAGAAGCGCGACGCTTCCACCGGCCTCGACGAGGGCAACGGATCGGCCTGACCCGACCCTGCTCGCGCAGGCCGCCCGCTGGTCGGGCGGCGGTCACGATCCGCCGCCGGCGACCTCCGCTCGCGGCGCCGCGACCTTCTCGGCCTCCGGCTTCCAGCCGCGGACACTACCGGATCAGGGCTCGCCTCTGCGGGTGGCAGGGATACGCGGTCGCCTCCCCCGCCCTCGAGGCCTATGCGGCGAAGACGAGGGTCCCGCCGTCCCCGAGCGTCAGGGTGAGCTGACCGCCCTCGATCGCGTAGCTCGACGCGTTGCCGAGCCCGACGACATAGAGATCGCCCATCGAGCCCGGCGGGCACGCGGCCAGCGTCGACGGTCCGGGCAGGATCGAGATCGAGCCACCCGCGCCGACCTCGTAGGTGCCTGCGACCTGGTTGCAGTCGGCCTTCGCGGCGAACGTCCCGTCCGCCTGGAACTCGATCGTGTAGTTCGCCTGCTCGGCGGCCGGCACGACGCCCTGGAAGGCCGGGGTCAGCTCGGTGATGGCCGTCAGCTTCCAGACCTTGCCGACGAGGTCGGCGGGCGGGCTGGCGGCGACCTCGGCCGACGCGACGGCGCTCGACTGGGCGCTCGACTGGGCGCTCGAGGGGACGACCGGCGGCGGGCCGAACGTCATCGTCCCCCCGTCGCTGAGCGTGATCGTCAGCGTGTTGCTCGTCACCGCGTAGGTCGACGCGGTCGTCAGCGAGTGGGCGAAGATCGATCCGAAGTCGCTGTCGGGACAGAACGCCAGCGTCGACGCGCCGGCGGTGATCGTCAGCGTGTTTCCGCTCGTCTTGTAGGTCCCGGCGATCTGGTTACACGCGGCGGTGCCCGAGTACGTGCCGTCCGTGTTGAACGTGATCGTGTAGTCCGACTGCTGGTCGGCCGGGACCACACCCTGGAACGCCGGGGTCTTGCTGGTGACCGCGGTCAGGGCCCATGGCTTGCCGGTCAGCGATGGTCCTGACGATCCCGCGCTGCAGGCGGCGAGGAGCGACGCGGCGAGCACGAGGGCGATGCTGAACGGCGCGGCGAGTCTCATTCGGAACGTCCCCCTTGCAGGTGGCGTGGTCGGTCCAGCGGACACGATTGGAACGCGGCGATTGTCGGTGCGCCGATGGCGGCGCGCGATGGTGCCGACCCGCGCCCGGGGAGTGTGTCCCCCGGAGGGAACGGCGCGACGTCGCACGATCGGGGCATCGGACGTCAGGGCGCCGTACGATCGCCCTGGAGGGCAGGATGACCATCACGACCCGCGCCCCGATGAGGCGCCTCCGCGACCTCCTCGTGCGGTTCGTGCCGCGTGGCGCGCTGACCCTGTCGATCCTGTCCCTGGGCTACTTCGCGGCCGGCATCGTCCGCAACCGGGTGTTCGCCGCGGAGTTCGGGACGAGCGCCGAGCTCGACGCCTACAACGCGGCGTTCCGGCTGCCGGAGATCGCCCTCGACATCCTCGTCGGGGCCGGCCTGTCGGCGCCATTCGTCCCGATCTTCAGCCGGCTGCTCCTCGGCCCTGCCGGGGCCGGCGCCCGGGCCGAGGCGTTCGGCCAGACCGTCCTGACCGGCGCCACCGCCGCGATGTCGGTCGCCCTGGTCATCCTGTTCCTGGCGGCGCCATGGCTCGCCGACACCGTCTGGAGCGGGTTCGACGCCCAGACCCGGGCCCTCTACGTCGAGCTGCTCCGGATCAACTGCCTCGCACAGATCATGTTCGCTGCGTCCTTCGCCCTTGGGGAGGTCCTCGTCGCCCGGCGCCGGTTCCTGTACTACGGGATCGCGCCGATCCTGTACACGACCGGGATCATCATCGGGGCAGTGGTCCTCGGGCCGTCGCTCGGCGTCGTCGGGGCCGCGTGGGGCGCCGTCGCCGGAGCGGTCGCCCACTTCGCCATCCGCGCGATCGGGGCGCGTCGGGCCGGCTTCCACATCCGGCCGCGGTTCGATGTCCGGACGGCGGAGTTCCGCGAGTTCTTCCGGCTGATGCTGCCGCGGATGCTGAGCTACCCGATCGATCCGATCGTCGTCTCGTTCCTGACGGTACTCGCGGTCGGGATCGGGACGGGGACGGCATCCTCCCTGTCGTTCGTCCTCGACTACCAGTTCGTCCCGGTCCAGGTCATCGCGATCTCGTTCTCGCTGGCCGCCTTCCCGGTGCTGTCGGCGGCGTGGGCGGAGGGCGACGGGCCGGGGTTCCGGCGCGTCTTCGGACGGAATGTCCTGGTGATCGGCGGGCTGACGACGCTGGCGGCGATCGCCCTCGCCGTCCTCGCCCGGCCCCTCGTCTCGACGCTGCTTGGGGTGGGCCGGTTCGACGCGAACGCCGTCGCCCTCACCTCGAGCCTGCTCCTCGCCTTCGCGATCACGATCCCGATCGACAGCCTGTCCTATCCCCTGTCGCGGGCCCTGTACGCGACCCACAACACGATCTGGCAGGTGATCGCGTCGCTCGTCGGGCTCGGGACGCTGATCGGAGCCGCCCAGGTCTTCGTGCCGGCGCTCGGGGCCACCGGGATCGCGCTCGCGTATGCGACCGGCGGCGCAGTCAAGCTGGTCATCCTGGCGGCGGCGCTCGTGCCGCGCATCCGCGCGATCGGGGCTCAGCCGGCGACGGCCCCGACGGGCCCCGTCAGTGCCGTCGAACCGTCGGGATCAGGACGATGAACTTGCCGTCGCGATCCGCGTAGTGGCCCTCGGGTCGCTTCCATGGCAGGAAGTTCCGGGTCATTTCGGCCTTGTTCTGGAAGGTTCCCGGCGCATCCGATTGGCCCCAGATCGACGAGTTCCATGGGTACCACGGGTCGTCGATGTAGGCCCCGGTGACCTTCGCGTCGTTGAAGACCCGGGGGTCGGCGTCGGCCCGGAACCCGGTCATCACCCAGGTGTGTGCGCCTTTCCACGCAAGCAGGAGCGCCGGCGAGTTCGTCTTCAGGATCGCCTTCGCGGCATTGCGGAGGGCTGACGCCTGCGTCTGGTAGGCGACGACCTGGTAGCCCTTCGCGCCGTACGCATCGAGCGCGAGCGCCATCGCGGCCGGGCCCCATTCGCCGTTGTGGCTGTCGGCGTAGCTCTCCCACTCGCGAACGCGCCGCGCGACCTCGCGCTGGCGGTCGTCGCTCGGCGCGCCGAGCCCGAGGATCGCGAGGGCCGTCGTCACGCCCGCCGGCGAGCACCAGTCGTCCCGGAGCTCGTGGGCGAACTCCGGTCCGTGCTTCGCGACGATGTCGACGTCGACGGCCACGCGAGGAACGGGCGTCGGCTTCGGCGTCGGGCGCGGCGTGGCGCTCGATCCGGGTTCACGGCTCGCCACCGTGGACGGAGTCGGCTCCGGCGTGGGCGTGTCTTCGGGCGGCTCCGTGACCTCGACGGTCGGCAGGGTCGCTCGATCCGGCGGGGGTCCCGCGATCAGCCGCTCGACCTTCGACTGGAGCCGCTCGAACAGCGTCCCCATGCCGAACGCGTTGACGGCGACGGCCCCAACGCCAAGGGCGCCGACGACGAGGGCCGCGACGAGGAGCAGGAGGAGCCAGGTTCGGGCGCGATGCGGAACCAGGCGGCGGCGGAGTCGCGGCGGCGTCGGCTCGACGCGGACGAGATCGGCGGGCACGGGAATGGCAGCTCCGTTCGGGCGCGGACCGTGAACTGACGATCCGGGCGCCGGGTCTGCGACGCGCACCGGGCTCCCGGCGGAAACCGACGCGGCGAGCCACAGCGTATCGCGTCTCGTCGGGACGCCGGCAGAAGGAGTGCCGGTCCGAGCGGCGATCGTTCCTGCCGGGGCCGCACGAGGAGGCGGCCCCGGCTCCTCACGTTGTTGCGAGTCGGCGCCCGGACACGGCCGTCGAGCGGACCGCGCGCGGTGGCACGAACGGCGCGCTTCTGCGACCATCGGGGAACCGTCGCCATCCCCGCGCGTCAGCCCGCGCCCAGCCGCCAGGAGACCTTCCGTGGACCGCTTCGAGCCCAACCTCCGGATCCCCGGACCGACCTCGCTGCCGCCGTCGGTCCGCGAGGCCGGGGCACGCCAGATGATCAACCACCGCGGGCCCGAGTTCGCCGCGATGCTCGCCCGGATCCTCGAGGGGATGAAGCCGTTCTTCGGCACGACGAGCGACGTGGCGATGCTCACCTGCGCCGGCTCGGGCGGCCTCGAGGCGGCGGTCGTCAACACCCTGTCGCCCGGCGACCGCGTCCTCGGCGTGTCGATCGGCAGCTTCGGCGATCGCTTCGCCAAGATCGCCTCGATCTACGGCGCGGAGGTCACGAAGCTCGACGCGGAGTGGGGCTACGCGGCGGCCGCCGACGAGGTCCGCGAGCGCCTCCGCACGATGCCCGACGCCCGGGCCGTCCTCCTTACCCACAACGAGACGTCGACCGGGGTGATGAACCCGATCGGGGCCCTCGCGGCCGCGATCCGGGAGGAGGCCCCGGATGCGCTGATCCTGGTCGACAGCGTGTCGGGCCTGGGCGCGGTGCCGTTCGAGATGGACGAGTGGGGCGTCGATCTGGTCGTCACCGGCTCGCAGAAGGCCTGGATGGCGGCGCCGGGGCTGGCGATGATCGCGGCGTCGGAGCGGGGGTGGGCCGCGACAGAGACCGCCCGGATGCCGCGCTTCTATCTCGACCTCCGCTCGCATCGCGAGTCGGCGGCGGCCGGCCAGACCCCCTTCACGCCGGCGATCGCCGTGGTCTACCAGGTCGACGAGGGCCTGCGCCTGATGCAGGCCGAGGGCAAGGCGAACGTCTTCGCCCGGCACGAGGCGTGCGCCGCCGCATCCCGGGCGGGACTCCGGGCGCTCGGCTTCGAGCTCCTGGCCGACGACGCCGTCGCCTCGAAGACGGTGACCGCCGCGAAGCTGCCCGACGGCCACGAATGGAAGCCGTTCAACAGCGCGATCAAGGCCCACGGCGTCGTCCTCGCGGGCGGCCAGGGCAAGCTGACCGGCAAGATCTTCCGCCTCGGCCACCTCGGGTCGGTGACGATCGACGAGATCCTCGGCGCGATCGCCGTCCTCGAGCGGGTGTCGATCGAGCAGGGACGAGGGATCGAGCCGGGCCGGGCGGTTGCCGCCGCCCAGGCCGCCGCCCTCGCCGTCCAGACCGCCGGGAGCGGCCCGACCGGGACCACGACCGCCGGTGCGCCGGCCGAGGCCGCCGCGGTTCCCGCGTGAGGGTCCTCGTCGTCGAGCCCATCGCCGCCGAGGGCATCGCCCGCCTCCGAGCCGAGCACGAGGTCGTCGAGCGCCCGGGGATCGACCGGGACGAGCTGTGCGCGATCCTCCCGGAGTTCGACGCGCTCGTCGTCCGCAGCCAGGTCCACGTCGACCGCGACGTGATCGCGGCGGCCGGCAGCCGGCTCCAGGTGATCGGCCGGGCCGGGGTCGGGGTGGACAACGTCGACCTCGACGCGGCGACCGCGGCCGGGATCACCGTCGTCAACGCGCCGACCGGCAACACGATCGCCGCGGCCGAGCACACCCTCGCCCTGATGTCGGGCGTGGCCCGGAGGATCGCGGCCGCCGACGCGTCGGTCCGGCGTGGCGAGTGGAAGCGCGCCCAGTTCACGGGGCTGGAGCTGCGCGGCCGGACGCTGGGCATCGTCGGGCTTGGGAAGATCGGCCAGGCGATCGCGGTCCGCGCGGTCGCGATGGAGATGGTCGTGCTCGCGTCGGACCCGTTCGTGACGGCCGAGCAGGCGGCGCTCCACGGCGTCGAGCTCGTGTCGTTCGAGGCGCTGATCGAGCGGGCCGACGTGATCACCGTCCACGTCCCGCTGACCCGGGCCACCCGCGGTCTGATCGGACGCGACCAGATCGCGAGGATGAAGCCGGGCACGATCCTGCTCAACGTCGCGCGCGGCGGGATCCTCGACGAGGCGGCCGTCGCCGAGGCGCTGACGAGCGGCCATCTCGGCGGCGCGGGGATCGACGTCTTCGAGGCCGAGCCGCCCGTCGGGTCGCCGCTCCTCGACGCGCCGAACACCCTGCTGACCCCGCACCTCGGCGCGTCGACCGCGGAGGCCCAGGTCCTCGTCGCCGAGGAGGTCGCCGACCAGGTCCTCGACGTCCTCGCCGGCCGGCCTGCCCGGTACGCCGTCAACGCGCCGCTCCTGACCCCCGAGACGGCGCGCGCGATCGCGCCCTACCTGCCGCTCGCCGAGCTCCTCGGACGGTTCTTCGCCCAGTTCGCGCATGGCGGGGTCCGGACGATCACCCTCGACATCTCGGGCGAGCTGGCCGCGGTCGACGCGTCGCCCCTGACCGCCGCGGTGCTGCGCGGGATGATCGAGACGTCGACGACGCAGCGGGTCAACCTCGTGAACGCCGCGGCGCTCGCCAAGGCCCGCGGCATCACGGTCGTCGAGCGGAAGAACCCCGACGCGGGTGGGTTCGCGACCCAGCTGAGCCTGTCGGGCGACAGCGGCGCCGGCCCGACGACCGTTGCCGGGACCGTGGCCGCCGGAGAGATCCGCCTGACCCGCCTGAATGAGTACCGCCTCGACATCGAGCCGACCGACGTGATGCTGATCACGAACCATCGCGACCGGCCGGGGATGATCGGGCGGATCGGCCAGACCCTCGGAGCCGCGGACGTGAACATCTCGGCGATGCACGTCGGACGGAGCGCGCCGCGTGCCGACGCCCTGATGATCCTCGCCCTCGACGATGACGTGCCGGCCGAGGTCGAGGAGGCGATCCGGGACCAGGAATCCGTGGTCGAGCTGTGGACGATCCGGCTGAGGGGCGAACGCTGACCGGCGACGGGACGCGGAGCGGCGTCGACATCCGGGCCCGGCTGGCGATCCCGGATCGGCTCGACGCGACCATCGTCCTCGTCCGCCACGGCGAGTCGGAGCTGATCGTCCAGCGTCGGTTCCAGGGCTCGCTCGAGACCCCGCTCTCCCCGCTCGGGGTCCGCCAGGCGGAGCGGGTCGCGACCCGGCTCGCGAGGCCACACGAGGCGCCGGCGCTGCCGATCCCGGTCGGACCGCCCGTCGCGGTCGTCCACTCCCCGCTCGCCCGTGCGGCCGATACCGCGACCGCCATCGTGCGCGCGCTCCGGGCGCCGGGCGGCGTCGCCGACCAGCCGGGTGCGTCCGTCGCCCAGCGACCCGATCCGCGGTTCGCCGAGATCGGCCAGGGCGACTGGGAGGGCCGGCTCGCGAGCGAGATCGCCGAATCCGACGGGGAGCGGCTGAAGGCCTGGCGGCAGCGCCCGACCGAGACGTGGGCCCCGGGCGGCGAGCGTCTCGTCGACGTCCGGGCGCGCGTCACGGGCGGGCTGGAGGACCTCCTCGTCGGGCTCGCCGACGCCGGGCGGCCCGGCACCCTGATGGCACCCCAGGTCGGCGGCTACCACGACGGACCGGCGACCCACCCGTGGTCGATCCTCGTCGCCCACGACGGGGTCTTCAAGGTGGCCCTGCTCAGCCTGTTCGACCTGCCGCTCGAACGGTTCTGGATGTGGTCGAGCGACCTCTGCGGGATCTCGATCGTCGAGGTCCGCGCCGGGCGACCCGTCGTCCGGGCGATGAACCTGACGGAGCACCTCGCGGGCCTCCTCGACGAGGCCGCCCAGGAGGCGACCGAAGAGCGGGCCCGCTCCGGCGCGCTCTAGCCCCGGCGCATCCGTCGGCGGTCGGAGCGACGGAACGCGAGTCGGAGGAGCCCGACCCGGAGCCGGCGATACGACGCCGTCAGGGCGGTCAGCCGATCGTCGCCCAGCTGGCGCCGTCCGTACGCCACCTCGACCTTCGCCGCGGCGACAGTCTGGAGCTCGGGGCGGACGTTCGGCAGGACATCGCCGAGAACCATCGCGTACTCATAGGCGGTCTCGGTCGGGCGTGGCCCGAAGCCGAACCGCCGGGCGAGCCCCGTGACCGACGCATAGACACCCTCTGGAGTGGTCGTCCCCCGCGGCCCGCGACGCCAGGCTAGAAAACCGATCAGGAGGACCGACGCGAGAAGCACGAACGCGATGACGATCAGCCCACCCGTGCCGGGACCGCCGCCGGTCGCCCCGGCAGCGCCTGTCGTGCCCGGACGGCGGCTCGGCCCTTCCTCTCCGTCACGCGGATCGCCGCTCGGGAGCCCGACCGACGGACGAGGCTTGGCCGATGCCAGCGGCACGACCGTCCCCTCGGGCAACGTCTCGGTCCGTGCCACGCCGCCGCCGGTCGGGTCGAACATCTCCCAGCCGTAGCCCGGGAAGTAGACCTCGACCCAGGCGTGCGCCGCGCCGGTCCGGACCTGCTCCTTGCCGGTCACCGGGTCCACGTCGCCCGGCAGGAAGCCCTCGACGAGGCGGGCCGGGATGCTCGCCTTCCGGAGGAGGATCGTCATCGTGCTCGCGTAGTGCTCGCAGAAGCCGACCTTGTGGGCGGCGAAGCACTCGACGACGCTGACCTCCCGATCGCACACCCCGAGGACGTTCGTCTGGTAGCTGTACTTCGGCGACCGCAGTTCGGTCTCGATCGCACGTTGCGACATCGAACGGGGTCGTGTGGCCGCTCGCCTTGACCCTGGCCATCAGGTCGTTGTCCAGGCGCGTGGCCTCCGGTCCCATCGCATTCGCGGGAATCGCGAGATAGCGTGACAGGACGCTCGGCGGATAGTCGGTCCCCGCGGCCCGGAGGCGGTTCTCGGTCAGGCCGCCGGCGACGTCGGCGATCGTCGGGATCGCCGCCTTCACCGTGTACGGAGCGCGCTCGTCGATTGCGATCGACTGCATGAACCCGTCGGCGCCGGCCGTGTTCAGGGTGGTGTCCCGATCGACCGTGACCGGATCGGCCGGGGTGAAGGCAACGTGGAACAGGGACGACTGCGGCGCGACCCGGAACGTCGCCTCCGTCCGGGCCGCGGTGGCCGGGATCGCGTCGAGCGTGCCGTCCAGGATCGGCGTGTTCGCCGGTCGAGCGTCGCTCTGCGGCGCGGTGGTCGTCCAACCGGTCAAGGTGAACGTGTCGTACGTCGTCGCCCGCCAGTAGAGCTTCCGATCGTCGCCCGGTGATCGGGAGATCTCGAGGGCAGGATCGTCGGAGGTCGACCAGAGCCCGCCGATCACGACCTGGCCGCCGAAGGCCGGGACGCCGATCGTCTTGCTGTCGGGCGCCGCCGGGATGATCCGCTGGAGCCACTGGCTGATGTCGACGAGGGCGGGCTTGGCGTCCTCCCAGAAGCCCGCGAGCGGCGCCGACCGGGCGCTCGCGGTCAGGGTCAGCGCGAGGAAGACCGCGATCATGATGAAGACCGTTCCACCGCGGAGGTAGAGCGATCCCACGACCGTCGGATCGCCGATCCGGCGCCGGATCCACGTCGCCCGCTCCTCGAGCGCGTGGAGCCGGATGAGAAGGAAGAGCGAGGCGAGCGAGAAGAGGACCAGGAACCAGATCTGGTCGTGGAGCGTGGCCGACATGTTCGCGACCAGGACCGCGCCGAGGACGACGATCGGGCCGACCGGCCGGCCGTGGCGGAACACCGCCGATGCCGCGAACATGCCGTTCGCCCAGCACAGGAGCCCGAGGACGAGCAGGTAGTGCCCGGCCTCGCGAGTCACCGGCAGGTTGAGGACGGCGAAGTCGATGACGGCGTTGACGACCGAATCGGTCGTCGCCCGGTAGGCCACGGACCAGGATGCGTGCGGCACGAGGACGGCCCCGACCATCAGCGGCACGGCGAGCGACGCGACCATCGCCCCGACGAGTGCCGCAACCGGGCGGTTCCAGCCGACACGGGCGCCGATGAACCCCATCGCGACGCCGCCGAGCGCCGCCCACGGCAGGAAGTCCGTCCAGTCGCGCTGACCGAGGACGAGGGCGGCGTCGTCGAGGGACCAGGCCACGGTGACGGCCAGGATCGCGACGAGCAGCAGGCTGAGCCAGCCCTCCGGCGGGCTCCGGAACAGGCGGCTGCGGATCGTCTCGATCATCCGAGGGCCTCGGCGAGCGAGCGGCCCGGGCTCAATGCGTGGACCCGGAGCTCGTACTCCGCGAGCGCGTGGCGGAGGGCACGGGCGCGCTGGGCGCGCTGCTCCTCCGCCGCATCGGTCGGCTCCGGCGCGGCTTCGCCGACGCGTCGGCGTTCCTCGCGGTCCAGGCGATCGGCGGCGGCGGCGTCGAGGGTCACGACGACCGACGCGATCCCACGCGTGCGAAGGGCGGCGATCGGGCGGATCCAGCCGCGGTCGAGGGACGGCGTGATGATGATCGCCGTCATCCCCCGCCGCAGCCGGCCGGCGGCCCCGACGAGCGATTCGGCGAGGGGCGTCGTGCCGTCGCCGTCGACGGCGGCGAGCAGCTGCATGATCTTCAGGTGCTGGCGCCCGCCGCGGTCCGCCGGGATCATCGCCTGGCGATGGCCGTTGACCGTCAGCCCGACCGCGCGGTTCTCGAGGATCGCCTTGTCGGCAATCGACGCCGCGGCACGGACCGCCATCTCGACCGTCGACTCCTCGCCCCGGCCGCCCTGGACCGCCCGCTCGAGGTCGAGGAAGATCCAGGCATCGGCTGTCTGCTCGAGCTCGAACTCCTTGACCTGGATCTCGCCATGCCGGGCGGTCGAGCGCCAGTGGATCCGGTTGAAGCTGTCGCCCGGCGCGTACGGCCGGACGGCGGTCGCGAGCGGCGACGTCTGGAGGGTCCGCTCGGGCGCGGAGTGGCTGCCCTCGATGCTCGCCGCAGGCAGCCGCCAGAGGGGCAGCTTGTCGATCCGCGGGTAGACGACGACCGCGACCCCCTGCCCGACCGCGGCCGATGCCTCGAAGAAGCCGAACGGATCACCGGTCCGGATCTGGAGCGGCTCGACCCGGAAGTGGCCGCGTCGCACGAGCGGGGCCCGCACGAGCCACGACCGCTCGGCCCGCGATCCGAGCGAGATCGCCCGACCCGGCAGGCCCCCCGGAAGCGTCGTCGGGTTGTGGACCTCGAGCCACGGCTTCGGCAGCCGGCTCGTGTTCCGCAGGGTGTAGGTGATCTGAAGGCGGTCGCCGACGTGTCCGGTCAGCTGGCTGACCGCGTAACCGGCCTCGAGGTCGGCGAGGCCCAGGCGAGTCAGGATGTACGACCCGCCGATCACGAGGATCGACAGGTACACGAGGTAGAAGAGGAACTCGAGCTCGGTCGAGAACGCGGCGATCAGGAGGATCGCCGCGATGAGGATCAGCTGGAATCGACGGATCATCGCCGGTGGGTCGCGATCGTCGGTCGTCCCTCGCGGTCGCTCGTCGTCAGGCGCTCGGCGCGCCCTGCTCGGCCGGCCGGATCGCCCGCGGTCCGTTCGGGCCGCCGGTCGGGCGGACGCCGTCGATCGGCGTGGAGTCGAGCAGCTCGCGGACGACGCTGCCGGACTGGACGTCGTGGATCGTCGAGCTGGTCTTGATGATCAGGCGGTGGGCGAGCGCCGGTTCGGCCAGGGCCTTGATGTCGTCCGGGATGACGTAGTCGCGGCCGAGCAGCCCGGCCAGGGCCTGGCCGGAGCGGTAGAGGGCGATCGAGCCGCGCGGCGACGCGCCGAGGTAGACGTCTGGATGCGACCGGGTCGCGCCGACGAGCCTGACGATGTAGTCGGCGACGGTCGGGTCGACGTAGATGTCGCGGATCGCCGACTGCATCCCGCGGAGCTCGTCGATCGTGCAGACGACCTCGAGCTCGTCGAGCGGGTGCTGGCGCTTCTGCTCGTCGAGGATCACGACCTCCTCGAGCGGCTGCGGGTAGCCCAGGCGAATCCGGAGCATGAACCGGTCCAGCTGGGCCTCCGGCAGGGCGAACGTGCCCTCGTACTCGATCGGGTTCTGGGTCGCGATCACCAGGAAGGGGTCGGGCATCGCATAGGTCGTGCCGTCGACCGTCGCCTGGCGCTCCTCCATCGACTCGAGGAGGCTCGACTGCGTCTTCGGCGTTGCCCGGTTGATCTCGTCGGCGAGGACGACCTGGCTCATGATCGGGCCCGGCCGGAACTCGAACTCCTGGGTCTTCTGGTTGTAGATCGAGAGGCCGGTGACGTCGGACGGCAGGAGGTCCGGCGTGAACTGGATCCGCCGGAACGTGCAGCCGAGGCTGCGGGCGATGGCCTTCGCGAGCACCGTCTTGCCGGTGCCGGGGACGTCCTCGATGAGGAGGTGGCCGCGGCAGAGCAGGGCAACGAGGGCCAGTCGGACCTCGTCGTGCTTGCCGATGATCACCCGCCGGACGTTGGCTTGGACCTTCTCTCCGGTCTGCTCGAGGTTGGTCATGGGGCTCCTCGGGGGATGGGCGGACGGGGTAGTCGGGGGCCGGGGGTTTGACGGATAGTACGTCGCGAGGCTGGATCAGGTTCGGGCGCCCCTCAGCGCAACCTGTTGACGGACAGACTCACTCTCCTGTGTCTATCGGGCGTCTCGGAGCCGGCGTTCGTTCACGTTCCTCGCCGGCGGGGTTGAATCTCCCGGCTGACGGAACGGTCAGCCGCGGACGAGCGTCGCGAGCCCGACGGCGATCGTGACGAACGCACCGACCGCGCTCATCGCCGCGAGGATCCACTCGCCGCCCGCCCAGGCGGCCAAGGCCATCACCGCGAACAGCGCGCTCATCACGACCGCGATCCCGGCCAGCCCGATCCGTTCGAGCCAGGGTCGCGGTCCGGCATCGTCCGCTTCTTCCGGGGCAGGGTCGGGCGGCATCGGCGGCGTCGAAGCCGGCGCCGCCTCGTCGTCGCGGTCCGACGCGTCGGTCACTTGTTGAGCTCGAAGTAGAGGCTGAGCAGGTCGCCGGCCAGCGGCGCCGCCCGGGCGCCGCCGCGCCCGCCCCGCTCGACGATCACCGCGATCGCGACCTGCGGGTTCTCGACCGGGGCGAACCCGATGAACCACGAGTGCGGAGCGCCGGTGCCGCCGAGCTCGGCAGTGCCCGACTTGCCTGCCGTGGGAACGCCGCGAACCTTCGCGCCGGTCGTGAACTGGCGACCGATCGAGCTCTCGACCGCCCGCTGCATCGCCGCCCCGATCGCCATCGCGTCATCCGGCGTGATCACCCGGGCCATCTCGGCCGGGCTGACGGGATGCGTCCCGTCGCGGCCGCTCGTCGCGGTGACGAGGTGCGGCTGCATCAGGACCCCGCCGTTCGCCACGGTCGACGCGACGAGAGCCATCTGGAGCGGGGTCACGAGCGTCTTCGCCTGGCCGTAGGCGGCATTCGCCAGCTCGACCTCGTCGGCGAAGCCGCCGGGACCGCGGCCGCCCCCGCTGACCTGGGATCGAACCGTGGGGAGATCGAAGTCGAGTGCCTGCCCGAAGCCCATCCGGCCGGCGATGTCGGCGAGGTCCTGGCCCCCCGTGCGCATCCCGGCGAGGGCGAACCAGATGTTCGACGACCACTCGGTCGCCGCGGACAGGTCGAACGACCGGCTCGGGACGCCCTTGTGCTCGCGGATCCGGAACCCCGACACGACGAGGCCGTCCTTCTCCGCCTTCGGCTGCTCCGGGAACGTCGTGTCCGGCTGGACGCGACCCGACCCGAGGCCGGCGATCGCGGTGACGATCTTGAACACCGATCCGGGCACGTAGAGGCCCTGGGTCGCCCGGTTCAGGAGCGGCTGGCCCTTGTTCACCCGCAGCGCCGCGAACGCCTTGTCGGCGGTCGCCGGGTTGGCGACCGCGCCGTTGTCGAAGGTCGGCGTCGACGCCATCGCAAGGACCTCGCCGGTCCGCGGGTCGAGCATCACGACCGCGCCGCGATCGGCGCCGAGACCGTCGACGGCCGCCTCCTGCAGCTTCGAGGAGAGGCTGAGCCGGAGCTTCTGCGGGTCGTACGGGTCGAGCTCGAACTTGCGAAGGGCGTCGCCGATCGGGTTGCCGTTCGAGACGCCCGTGAGCTCGGCGTTGTAGGCGCGCTCGAGGCCGGCGGTCCCGAACTGGCGCGAGGCGTAGCCGATCAGGGCGCTGAAGGAATCGCTGCTGTACACCCGGTATGGCTGGCCGGTCGTCTTGTCACGGGCGTTCGACGCGAGGACCTTCCCGTCGCGGTCGACGATCGTGCCGCGGACGACGTTCCGGGCTGCCGCGATGACGAGCGGGTTGCCGGGATCGGTCGTCAGCTCCGCGGACCGGACGACCTGCCAGTAGCCCGCCCCGAGGGCGAGCCCGGCGAACGCGACCGTGAGCGCCAGCCCGACGTGCCCGATCGTCCGGCCGAGGGGCGTCGGTCGCGCCGGCCGCTGGGACCCGTCCCCGGCCGTCGCGAGCTTCACGATCCACCCCCGTGGCCCGGGGCGATCGGCGCGCGACCCGCGGCGGGCGTCTCGAGTCGGGCGACCCGCCCCGTGAGGCGGGCGAGGCGGCCGCGCGGGCGCGGCGGCGGTGGCGGCTCGACACCGTGGTCGGAGATCGCCAGGAGGAAGCCGATGATGATCCCGTTCACGAGCAGCGACGAGCCGCCATAGCTGATGAACGGGAGGGTGATCCCGGTCAGCGGGATCAGCTTCAGGTTGCCCGCGGCGATGATGAACGCCTGCGTCCCGATCACGAGCGCGAGCCCGGCGGCGAGGAGCGACCGGAACTCGTCGACGGCCGAGGCGGCGATCCGCAGCCCGCGCTCGACCATGACGAGGAACAGCCCGAGGATCGCGGTGATCCCCACCATCCCCATCTCCTCGCCGAGCGCGGCGAGTGGGAAGTCCGTGTGGACCGCTGGGATCGGGAGGTTGCCGTCGACGGTCGGGAGGCCGGCGCCCAGCCCCGTTCCGAGGAGCCCGCCCCGCCCGAAGGCGAAGAGCGACTGGACGATCTGGTAGCCGTTGCCGGTCGGGCTCGCAAAGGGGTCGAGCCAGATGTCGACCCGGACGCGGACCGTCGGGAAGATCAGGTACATGAGGTATGCGCCCGCGAGGAACAGGAGGATCCCGACCAGGACGTAGCCGAGCCGTCCGGTCGCGATGTAGAGCAGGCACAGGAAGACCGTGAAGAAGAGGAGCGCTGCTCCGAGGTCTCGCTGGAGGACCACGATCGACAGGGCGATCGCCCACATCGCCACCATCGGCGCGAGGAACGGCAGCGGCGGCAGCGAGATCGGACCGACCCGGGTGGACTCCTCCACGAGCAGGGGCCGGTTGTCCGACAGGTATCCGGCGAGGAACACGACGAGGATCACCTTGAGGAGCTCCGCCGGCTGCCCGGTCGCCGGCCCGATCGTCAGGCTCAGCCGCTGGCCGTTCACGTCGTCACCGAAGACGAACGTGGCAAGGAGGAGGGCCACCCCGGCGGCCGCCCACGTGTACTTGTAGAGGCGCAGCCAGCCGTCGCTCCGGACCGTCACCGCGAGAACGGTCGCGAGACCGAACGACAGGACGAGCCAGGCGAGCTGGACGTCCCCGAGGCCGAGCACCCACGGACCGACGGTCTGGACGACCTGGTCCTGGGGCAGCCGCTCCATCAGGAGGAGGCTGATCCCGCCGAGCATCGCCGCCGTCGGCAGGAGGATCTCGTCGACCCGCCGGCCGGACAGGATCAACGTGAGGTGGGCGATCGCCAGCAGCCCGAGATAGATCAGGATGTGGAGCGGGTTGGCGAGGCTCAGGCCGTGCGACTCGCCGGGATCCGCGACCTGACTCGTGAGCGCGAGCGAGAAGCTCCCGACGACGATCGCCGCCGCGACGATCAGGAGGAGGCGGGTCTCGCGCCAGCGCATCCGCGGGCGGATCGGACCGAGGATGGCCGGCAGGCTGGGCGAGGTCGCGATCATCGGTGGCTCCCGACCGACCGCGGTCGCTCGAGGCGGAGCCGGACCTGACCGAGCTGGACCACGTCGCCGAACCCCAGCGGCGTGACCTCCGACACCGCGACGCCGTTCACGAAGGTGCCGTTCGTGCTCCCGAGGTCCTCGATGTACCAGGCGCGCCCGCGGAACGTGAGGATCGCGTGCTCGGCCGAGACGAACTGGTCCTCGACGACGATCGCGTTGTTCACGTCGCGACCGAGCGTCGCGATGGCGTCAAGGGCGAGCGAGGTGCCCTCCTCGGGCTCACCGCCCGGCGACGCGACCACGACGAGGCGGCCGAGCTCCGCCCCGGGCTCGCGGGCCGCAGCGCGGAGGTCGCCGACCAGCGCCCGGGCGACCCGGAAGAGGAAGACGTAGAGCAGCGCGAGAAACAGCAGACGGACGATCCACACCGTCAGGAGGAAGGGGTCCATCAGTGTGCGGCAGGGCCATCGGGCATCCCGGTCGAAGCCTGGGCGGCGCGGATCGCCTCCGGGGCGGGACTGGCGGCAACCGGGCGTTCCGGATGGTGCCGGGCGACCGACTCGACCGCCTCGATGATCAGGATCGTCAGGCCGATCCGGACCTGGTCGCCCTCGCCGAGCGCGATCGACTCGACCCGGCGGTCGTTGACCCACGACCCGTTCGTGGAGCCGAGGTCGGTCAGGACGAGGGTGCCGCGGCGGACGTCGATCCGCGCGTGATGGCGAGAGGCTCGACCGTCGCGGAGCACGAGGCCGTTCTCCGGGGACCGGCCGATCGTCAACGGCCGGCCGTCGAACTCGAACGATCGGCTGGACCGGTCCGGGCGGATCTCGCGGATCGTTGCGCGCGGTCCCTCCGCGGTCGGGACGACGAAGACCGCCGTCAGGTCCGGGGTGGCGGGGCGGGTCGTGGAGGCCGGGGCGTGCGGCGATCCGGCGGCGGCGGTGGCACCCGGTGCGTCGCTGCCGGCGGCATCCGGGCCGGTCGCAATGGCGACCCCGGGCCCGGCGACCGCAACCGCCGGATGGCCGCCGTCGGCCACGTCGACCTCGACGGCGCCGGCCTCGACCGACCGATCGGCACGGAGCGTCACGGTGGGTCGCTCGAGCAGCGTGTACGCGTGTGCCCGCGCGAAGGCGAGAGCGGCGTCGGCGAGCTCCGCGGCGAGCCCGGGCTCGGCCTCGCGAAGGGCCGTCAGGTCGGCGGCGGACAGCCGGACCACGAGCCGGTGGGGCACGATCGTCCGCTGGCCGTCGCGGATCCGGTGCGATTCCATGGCGCGCTCGAGGCGCCGCTGGACCTGGATCGGCCGGAGGCCGGTCCGGAAGAGTCGGGCGGATTGGCCCTCGAAGAGCCGTTCGAGAAACCGCTCGACGGCGGCAAGGGCTCCCATGTCGGGGGCGGAGTCTAGCAGACGACCCTGTGAATTCCGGTTCGGCGGGCCGTGGTGCACCGGAGCGCCCGGCATCGGTCCGGCGTCCGCGGGGGACCATCGTCCCAACGGCGGCCGTACGAGCGATGGGGGCTGGCCGAACCCCCTGCGATATACTCTCGGCCCGTTTGGATCGGCTGTCCGTCCCGCCGATGTTCATCGCGTACCGAGGGCACGATGCCCGAGATCCTCACCGAGTCCTTCTGCGAGCGCTGCGGCACCCGCTATACGTTCGAGTCGACCGCGCCCCGCAAGACCCGCAAGCTCGGTCAGTTCAAGACGCTCGGCAAGGGCGTCAAGAACTGGGTGATGAGCGACAATTCGTCGCTCGACGAGGCCCTGGCCGAGGCGCGGAGCGACGAGGAGCGGGCGCTCACCACCCAGCAGCTCGACGCGTTCCACTCGACTTTCAACTTCTGCATGACGTGCCGCCAGTACACGTGCGGCAACTGCTGGAACACGTCCGAGGGTCGCTGCCTGACCTGCGCGCCGCACCTCGGTCACGAGATCCTCCCGGCGCCGTTCCCCGACCTGCAGCCGTTCGAGCCCGTCCGGATCGAGGCTGAGGCCTGGCCCGAGGCCGACCTGTCGACTCCTGCCGATGCGGCGGCGGCTGCCCTCGGCATCGAGGGCCTGCCCACCAACGGCATGTACGCCGGCTCCAACGGCAGCGCGCCGGACGGCAACGGCCACGTCCACGACGAGATGCCGGAGTTCGACGCAGCCGCCCGGCTCGCGTTCCTCTCCGGCGAGACGCTGTCGCCGGCGGCGGGGGCGCCGATCGAGCCCGAGCTGGTCGAGCCCCCGGTCGCCGAGGTCTCGGCGGAGCCGGAGCCGGTGCCCGACGAAGCCGGCGAGCGCGATGCCGCGATCGAGACGCTCGCGGCGGCCGAGATCCTCGCCCGGATCGATGCGGTGGTCCCACCGACGCCGGAGCTCGTGGTCGATCCGGAGCTCGTGGTCGATCCGGAGCTCGTGGTCGCGGCCGGGACCTTCGTGGAGCCGATCGAGATGGCTTCTGCGGACGCTCCGGAGACGATCGCCCCGGTCGTGGGGCCGGATCCCGAGGTCGAAGAGATCGCCGCGGCGGGCGCCGCCCACACGGCGGACCTGCTCGCGCGGTTCCGCCCCGGCCAGAACATCGACGCCGAGCTGGAGGCATACGAGGCGCAGCTCGCGGCGGCCGACCAGGACGCCGCCGTCGCGGCTGCCGCTGCCGCCGCCGCGCCGGCCGAGCCGGAGCCTGCGTCTCCGCTCGTGGACGTCGCCGCACTGGCAGTCGCCGGCGCGATCGTCCGAGAGCCGGAGGCCGAGCCGCTCGTCGTCGCCGAGCCGGTCGTCGAGCCGGAGCCGGTCGTCGAGCCCGCGCCCACTCCGGCGCCGGAGCCGGTGGCCGTCGAGCCGGAGCAGCCGCCGGTTGCCGCGGAGCCGGTCGTCGCCGCACCCGTCATCGTCCCGGAGCCCGTCGTCGCACCGGAGCCCGTCGTCGCACCGGAGCCCGTCGTCGCACCGGAGCCGGACCGCCACCCGATCGCCGCCGTCGCCGCTGCGCTGGCCGCCGATGTGGTCGTCGACGGCCCGGCAGACGCCGAGGCGGCAGAGGCGCCGGCCGCCGCCGAGCCGGTCGCTGCGGAGCCGATCGCGGCCGCTGCCGCTCCCGTGCCGGAGCCCGAGGCGGCACCCGTGCCCTCCGTTCCGGAGCCCCAGCCGCAGCCCGTCGCCGCCGAGCCAGTCCCGATCCCCGCACCCGTACGCGAGGACCGGATCGAGCAGCCGACGTGGCAGATCTTCGCCCCGGACCAGGCCGTCGAGGCGCCACCGGCCACCCAGCCGCCGGCCGGCCCGAGCCCCGTCCCCCTCCCAGTCCAGGCCTCCGGTGACCCGCAGTGGCCCGTCCGCGCCGACGCCGAGGAGTCGCCGAGCATGGCTCTCCTCACGAACCGGTCCCGCGTCTCGAGCGAGGCCATGTGGGCGGCCTCCGCGCAGGAGGTCCTTGCGACGCCGGCCAAGGGGATGACCGTGCCGGTCGCCGGCGTGCAGCCCTGCTCGAGCTGCGGCCTGTCGCTGTCGGCGAACGCGCGCTTCTGCCGCCGCTGCGGGACCCGCCAGGGGGTCTAGGCGACCGCCGGCTCAGGCCGGCGGAACGGGCGGAGCCGGTGGGATCGATCGAACGACCGGGATCGGCGGCGTACCACGCCGCTCGACCACCCAGGCCGCCCCGATCAGGATCACGGTGAACACGAGATTCAGCCAGATCAGCCCGACGAGGATCGCGCCGAGCGTCCCGTAGATCGCGTTGCCGGCGAAGAGCCTCGGGGCGAGGAACACGAACCCGCTCGTCAGGACGACGAGGACGAGGCCTCCGACGACGGCGGGCACCGCGATCGTCGGCCAGCTCGGGCGGACGAGCGGCAGCACCCGGTAGATGACCGCCAGCGCGACGGCCGTGAGCGCGGGCGGCAGCACAGCGAGGAGGACGTTGAGGATCGTCGAGGCCACCGACCCCTCCCCGACCATCTCCCGGCCGACCGACAGGATCGGGCCGGTGACGAGGGCGAGCACGAGGATCCCGGCGACGATCAGGACGAAGAGGACCCGGCGGACGGTCGTGTGGACGATCCCCCGGCGCGGCGCGGCTCCATCGAGCTGGGCCACGGCGGACTCGAGCGAGGCGAACAGGCGCGACGTCCCCCAGCCCGCGAGGATCAGGCCGATGATCGAGGCGGTCGGCGACGTCTGGGCCATCCCCGTCAGGATCTGGTCGACGATGCCGGCCAGTGGTGGGAACACCTCGGCGACGGCGGTGATGATGTCGTCGCGGGCGGCTGGGTCGGTGAGGAACAGCCCCGCGAGACCGCTCGCGAACAGGGCGAGGGGGATCAGCGCGAAGGTCGCGTTGAACGCGATCCCGGCGGCCAGCAGGCCGCCGTCGACGGCCCCGAACCGATCGATCACCCGGCGGCCGAGGTCGACGGCCGGAAGCCCGACCACCGCCGTGACGATCGTCTCGAGTCGCTGGCGGACGCCGACGCGAACCTCGCTCTGCTCGTCGCCGCCCGCGTCGCCGGTCAGTCGCGAATCTCCTCGAAGAGCCCGGGCTGGAGGTCGGCGGCGCGAACCCGCCGCGGGCCGGCGACGAGTGCGCGGACCTCACCCCGCCGGACGAACCGCCGGCCACCGAGCTTGATGCTCTGGAGCTTGCCCGTCCGGGCCCAGCTCCCGATCGTCGACGGCCGGAAGTGGACGTTCGCCGCGCTCAGGATCTCCGCCGCTTCGGCCAGGCTGATCCAGTCGGCCGCCGAGCCGGCCATCAGTCGGACGACGAGCCGCTCTTCGCGGCGAGTGTCGACGAGTCGGACGTCGGTGTCTTCGACGGCTTCGACTCCGACGACGCATCGGAGGGCTTCGACTCAGACGATGCGTCGGCGGGCTTCGACTTCGGGTCGACGCCACCCTCGGCCGTCGCCGCTGCCGGCTTCTCCTCGGTGCCGCTCGACGACTTCCGTGCCGACGCCCCGCGGTCCTTCTTCGCCCAGCCGGATCCCTTGTAGTGGACCGCCGGCGCGGTGACCGCCTTGAGGACCTGGTGGCTGCCGCAGACGGGGCATGTCGACGGGCCGTCGGTGTGGACCCCGTGGATCACCTCGAACCGATGACCGCAGTGATGACAGATGTAGTCGTAGGTCGGCATTCGGTCGAGCGCGACTTCCTCAGCCGCGGAGGAGCCGCATGCCGCATTTCGGGCAATAGAACGCCCGCTCGTGCGCCGAGGCGAACCCGCAATGGGCGCAGACGAGTCCGCCGCGTCCGGCGGCCGGCACCGGCCGATCGATCGGCGTGAGGCCCAGGGCGTACTGGTTGGCGAGGATGTTCGTCAGGATCCCGGACAGGAGCTTGGCGGCGATCCGGTCCGTGTCGCCGCGAACGCCCTTGCCGCCCCAGCCGACGACCGCCCGGGCGATCATGTCGCCGGTCGCCTCGTCCCAGTGGGACGCGACGCCGCCGACGATCGCCGAGTAGTCCGGGTAGCCGCTCGTGTCGACCTCGCCGTCGAGAAGCGTGCACACGAACGTGTCGAAGGCGAGATCGATCGCGTCGATCGACTCGAGGACGACCAGCGCGTGGCGGGTCACCGGCGAGTGGATGTGGTGCGCGTTCAGCCACTGCATCGCCTCGGACGGGCGGGCCATCACGGGCGTCGCCTGGCTGAACTCGATCGGCAGCGGCTCGACGACCTCGATCTCGGTCTTGCCCAGCCCGTGGAGCATCGACGGCAGCTCCGCGAGTGCGTTGGGTCCCGCCTTCATCCGGACGCCTTCGCTCGTCTTGCCGGCGTAGTACAGCTTGAGCTGGTACTCCTGCGCGACGACCTCCTCCGGCAGGGTGATCGGCCCGTTGGGACCCATCACCGGACCGGCCGGCGAGGCGGTCGGAGCGGCGTTCGGATCGGTGTTCTTTCGCTTCAGGAAGTCGAGCGGCACGGCAGGCTCCGTGGGGACAGGGAACGCTGGCCGAATGGTAGCAGCGGCGAACGCCGCTTCGTCACCATGACGTTCGGCTTGTCGTTCGTCCGCGCCGGATCAGACGCACACGGGCTCGCGGGACCGCGCAGTCACGGCTCGACGGCCTCGAGGACCACCGCCTCGTCCGGTCGGAGGGCAAGCCGCCCGAGCTCGTCCGGCTCCGCGGGCACTCGGTGGGAGCCGACGCGGGCGATCCAGGTCGACGTTCCCCCAGCGCCGTGTGACAGGTCCACCGTCCGGGGCTCGCCGACGAAGCTCACGACCACGAGCAGCCGCTGTCCATCGGCGTCCCGCGTCCAGGTCAGGACGTCCGGCGTGCCGCTCTCGAACCGGTCCATCGTCCCCCGTCGGAGGGCCGCCGAGCCGCGACGGAACATCAGCAGGCGGCGGTAACAGGCCAGGACCGAATCCGGATCCGCGGCCTCCGTCGCGACGTTTCGTCGGTCCGCATCAGGCGCGACGCGCAGCCACGGTGTCCCCGTCGTGAAGCCGGCCCCCTGCCCCGCCGTCCACTGCATCGGTGTCCGGCAGCGCGACCGGTCGTACCAGGGAAAGTCCGGGCCCGCTCGCAGCGCCGGCGGATCGACGATCTCGTCGCGCGGGATGTCGACGTCGACCATCCCGATCTCCTCGCCGTAGTACAGGAACGGCGCCCCGCGCGAGGCAAGGACCACGACCGCCGCCGCCCTCGCGATCGCATCGCGGTCCGGCTCGCGATCGCGGTCGACCGAGCTCGACAGCCGCGTCGCCTGCCGTTCTCGGTCGTGGTTCGACAAGGCGATCGTCGGCAGCGTCGCCCCGAACATCGTCTCGCGCAGGTCCATGCCCGCAGCGAACGCGGCCGCCGTCCAGGGCGACTCCATCAGCGACCAGTCGAACACGACGTGGCGATCGCGGGCGTACTTCGCCGCCAGCGCGGTCTCGCGCGAGAACAGCTCACCGACGGTCATCCGTCCCGGCGCCTCGTCGACGATCGTGCGGAACCGCTCGATCAGCTCCGGAAAGTCCGGCTGATCGATGTCGTATTGATGGTCGAGCCGGCTCCAGGGCGAGTCGCCGTCCTCCAGGACCGGGTTCGAGGGGAGCTCGGGATGCTTCAGGAAGGCGTTGAAGACGTCGAGCCGGAACCCGTCGACGCCGCGCGCAAGCCAGCCCCGGACCATGTCCCACTGGGCGACTTCGACCGCCGGGTTCCGCCAGTTCAGCTCCGGCTGGCTGGTGAGGAACGTGTGGTAGTAGAACTGGCCCCGCTCGGCGACCCATTCCCAGCCGGATCCGCCGAAGAAGGAGACCCAGTTGTTCGGCGGGAGCGGGTTCCCGGCGGCGTCATGGCCCGACGGGTCGCGCCACAGGTAGTAGTCGGCGTACGGTCCCTCGCGCGATGCCTTCGAGGCAAGGAACCAGGCGTGCTCGTCGCTCGTGTGGTTCATCACGAGGTCGAGGATCAGGCGGATCCCCCGGGCATGACACGCGGCGACGAGCCGATCGAAGTCGGCGGCCGTGCCGAGCAACGGGTCGACCGACGTGTGATCCGTGACGTCATAGCCGAGGTCCCGCCCCGGCGACGGGTAGATCGGGGAGAGCCAGATCGCCTCAATCGGGATCCCGTCGGGCCCGAAGTGGTCGAGGTGGTCGGCGATCCCGGCCAGGTCGCCCGTCCCGTTCCCGTCGTGGTCGGCGAAGCTGCGTGGGTAGATCTGGTAGACGACGCCGTCGCGCCAGTCGTCGTCACCGGGTCCGTCGGCGATCGCGACGACCGAAGGATCGATGGTCATGGCGGCCCAGTCTGGCGACGGCGCCGAGGTCGGTCAAACGGCCCGCCCGTGGATGACCGGGGTGGGCACGCCCCTATACTCGACCGCCCATGGAACCGTCGACCGTGCCCTCCGGCGATCCGCCGCTTCGAGTCGGAATCGCCGGACTCGGCGCCGTCGCCCAGGCCGTCCACCTCCCGCTGCTCGACCGGCTGCCGGATGCCTTCGAGGTCGCCGCGATCTGCGACCTGTCGCCGTCGCTCCGCGACGCGCTCGGCGACCGCTATCGCGTCGCGCCGGCCAACCGGGTGGCGTCGGTGGACGCGCTCCTGGACGTCGCTGGCCTCGAGGGCGTGATCCTCCTGACGTCGGGCTCGCACGGCGGCGACGCGCTCGCGGCCCTCGATCGGGGCCTGCCGGTCCTGTGCGAGAAGCCGCTCGCGTTCACGGTCGCCGAAGCCGATGCCCTGGCCGCCTCGCCCAACGCCGGCCGCCTCCTGCTCGGCTACATGAAGGCGTTCGATCCGGCGGTCCGGGAGGCACGCCGGCTCGTCGCGGACCCTGCGACCGGACTCGGTGCGCTCCGCGCGATCGAGGTCGCGGTGCTCCATCCGACCAGTGCGTCACAGCTCGCCTTTGCCCATCTCCTCCCGCCGCCGGCTGATGTCGACCCGGCCGTCCTCTCGGGTCTGCGCGAGGCAAGCGACCGGCTCGTCGAGGCCGCGATCGGGCCCGCCACCCCCGACCTCGCCGAGCTGTACGGCGGCATCCTCCTGAGCAGCGTCGTCCACGAGCTCTCGGTGATCCGGGCGGTGGCGGGCGACATCGTCGCCGTCGACCACGTGGAGTCGTGGGCCGGCGATCCCGGCGAGCCTGGATCCGTTCTCCTCGTCGCGCGACTCGGCGACGGGACGCGGGCGACGATCAGCTGGAACTTCCTGGCCGGCTATCCGGCCTACCGCGAGGACGTCCGCTTCCATCATGTCGGAGGTTCCGTCGAGCTGTCGTTCCCGGCGCCGTACCGGCTGCACGAGCCGACGTCGCTCGTCGTCTCGACGGGACTCGACGAGACGCGCCGGCGGGTGGTCTTCGACTCGATCGAGGAAGCGTTCGAACGCGAGCTGCTCGCGTTCCACGACCTCGTCCGGCAGGGAACCCCGCCGGAGACCGGGATCGCCGACGGCCGGACGGACATCGTCACCTGCCAGCGAGCGATCGCCCGCCTCGCCGCGCAGCGTGGCGTGAAGGTCGGCGGCGAGGCTGCGACCCTCCGGGAGGAAGGCTGATGGCAGTCGAGGCTCGTGCCGTCATCCATCTCGTCCCGCACACCCACTGGGACCGGGAGTGGTACGAGCCGTTCCAGGTCTTCCGGATGCGGCTCGTCGAGCTCGTCGACCAGCTCCTCGACTCGATGGAGGCCGACGACCGGCTGGCGTTCACCCTCGACGGGCAGGTCGCGACGGTCGATGACTACCTCGAGGTCCGGCCGGAGGGCCGCGCCCGGATCGTGCGGCTGATCGCAGAGGGCCGGCTTGCGATCGGGCCCTGGCAGATCCTCATGGACGAGTTCCTCGTCTCGGGCGAGACGATGATCCGGAACCTCGAGATCGGGTGGCACGCCGCCGAGGCGCTGGGTGCGGCGATGCCCGTCGGCTACCTGCCGGACATGTTCGGGCACATCGCCCAGATGCCGCAGCTGCTCCGCCGGGCGGGGATCCGACACGCCGTCGTGTGGCGGGGGGTGCCGGCGGCGATCGATCGGCACGCGTTCACGTGGCGATCGCCCGACGGCTCCTCCGTCCGGGCCGAATACCTCCACGGCGGCTACGGCAACGCCGCCTATCTGCTGGCGATCCCGGACCGGCTCGGGGAGAAGGTCGGCCGGTTCGCCGACGCCAGCCGGGCCTTCTACGGCGACCAGTCGATCCTCGCGATGTACGGCACCGACCACGCGGTTCCCTCCCCCGACCTCGCCCGGATCGTCGCCGATGCCAATGCGGCGCGGGACGACATCGTCGTCCGGATCGAGACGCTGAGCGAGTACATCCGGGCGTTCGACGCCGCGGTCGCCGACCCCGACGTTGCGGATCCCGCGGTCGCGCCGGTCTGGACGGGCGAGCTTCGATCGGCGGCTCGAGCGAACATGCTGATGAACGTCACGTCCGCCCGGGTGGACCTCAAGGCCGCGGCCGGCCAGGCCGAGCGGGCGCTGGAGCGGTACGCCGAGCCGCTGGCCGCGATCCACGGTGGCGTGTGGCCCGAGCGGCTGCTCGAGCTCGCCTGGCGTCGCGTCGTCGAGAACTCCGCCCATGACTCGATCTGCGGCTGCTCGCAGGACGTCGTGGTCGACCAGGTCCTGATCCGGTTCGCCGAGGCCGAGCAGATCGGTCGCGGCATCGTCTCGGCGGCGATCCGACCGCTCGCGGAAGCGGCGCCCCGCACCACCGCCGTGATCGTGAATCCGTCCCCGTTCGAGCGGACCGACGTCGTCGAGCTCGAGCTGGACGTTCCCGCCGCGTGGGACGACGTCGAGCTGGCCCTCCCGGACGGTCGACGCGTCGGCACCCAGCTCGTGGAGCGGCCCGAGACCGACCTGCGTCGCTTGCACCTGACCGGGCGTCAGATACCGGAGCTGTTCGCCCGCCGCCTTCACGGACGCGAGCTGTTCGGTCATTCGCTCGATGGCCACCTCATTCGGCGTGACGGTCCGACGCCCGAGCTGATCCTCCTGATGGACGATCCGACATCGGCGCCCGACTTCGACGTCGATGCCCTCCTCGACAGCGTCGCGGCGGCGACGGCCGAGGACCCGGACGAGGCCTGGGACGTCGCGGTCGTCCGGGGCGATCGGCGGCGGTTGGCGGCGGCGGTGCCGCTCCCGCCACTTGGCGCCACGGTCGTCCGGGCGGTCGAGGCCGTGCCGGCCGGGCATTCGACCGGCGACGCGGCAGGCGACGCGGCCGAACGCGACGCCGGTGAGGTCGTCGCGGTCGACGAGCGATCGCTCGACAACGGGCTCGTCCGCATCGACGTCGCGGACGACGGCACGTACGCGGTCGTCGGGGGCGGATCGCGCCTCGACGGTGTCGGACGGATCGTCGACGGCGGCGACTTCGGCGACACCTACAACTACGGACCCCCCGCCGACGACCGGCTCGTCGAGTCGGCATCGGTCGTCGTCGTCCAGCCGATCGAGCGGGGCCCGATCCGGGGCAGGCTGGACATCGTGTCCCGCTACGACTGGCCGGTCGGGCTGACGCCGGACGGCGCCGCCAGATCCGACGTGACCGCTCCGGTCGAGATCACGACTCGCCTCGAGCTTCGCGCCGGGGAGCCGTTCGTCCGCGTCGAGGTCGCCTTCACGAATCCGTCAAGGGATCACCGGGTCCGCTCGCATCTCCCGCTCCCGACCGCGACCGACCACTCGTCGGCCGAGGGGCAGTTCGCGGTCGTCGACCGGGGGCTGACCGCGGAGGCCGGCCACGGCGAGGTCCCGACGCCGACGTTCCCGGCGGCCGGCTTCGTCCACGCCGCCGGCGTCACCGTCCTCCTCGAGCACGTGACGGAGTACGAGCTCGTCGACGGACGCGAGCTTGCCCTGACGGTCCTCCGCTCGACCGGATTGATCAGCCGGAACGAGAACCCGTACCGAGAGGATCCCGCCGGTCCCGAGGTGCCGGTCCCCGATGCCCAGCTCGTCGGGCCGTGGCGCTTCGGCTTCGCGGTCATGCCGCATGCCGGCTCATGGGTCGCGGTCGATGCCCTTCGGGCGGCCGACCGGTTCCGCCTGCCGGCCGTGACGGCGCCGGGACGGGGGCCGGCCGACGCGACGCCGGCGGCGACGCCCGGGCTCACCGTCGACGGCGGCGGGATCGTCCTGTCGGCGCTGCGACGACGCGGGACGGAGCTGGAGCTCCGCCTCGTCGCGGAGTCGCCAGATGCCACGATCGCGACCATCCGCCTCCCGGGCGGGATCGCGTCCGCCCGGGACGTGGACCTGCTCGGCCGCGACGGGGCCGAGATCGCCGTCGAGGGCGATGGGACCGCGCGCATTCCGCTCCGGCCGTGGGAGATCCGGACGATCCGGATCGTCCGGCGAGGATGAGCGGCGCGGCCGCCCGGGGACGGCCCGATTCGGGGCCTGTTCGCGATGCCGATGTAACGTTGACATCGTCGAGAGGCCACGATTAGTCTCGCCTCCCAATGCAACGATCTCACCCGGCGACCCGTCCGGCCACTCACTGACGCTCCTCGGTGGAACGGCCCAGCGAACCGTTCGCCGACGTCGCGCCAGCGCTCGGTCGGTCGGCGTCGACCATTCACCCGGCTTGAGCCGGGCCAGGCACCCGAGTCGGGTGTAACCGTCGACGAGTCGACCCATCCGGAAGCCTTGGGGGGCTCCGGGGAGACGGATCGGCTCATCGGCACGAGGAGGAGTAGGCCGATGGCCAAGTTCCCGCGGTTCATGGCGTTGCCGATCGCGGCCGTCATGATCGTATCGGCGTGCGGCAGCAGCGCGACGCCGTCGCCGTCCGGAGGCGGATCGAGCACCGCACCGGGCGGCTCCACGGAGCCCGGTGGCTCCACGGCGCCCGGCGGCTCTGCCGCCGCAGCCGGGGAGATCACCGTGACATCGCTGTGGGGCGGCAGCGAGCAGGAGGCGTTCCAGAAGGTTCTGGACGACTTCAAGGCGAAGACCGGGATCACCGCCACGTATCAGGCTCAGCGGACCGACTACGCGACGGTCCTCCAGAGCAAGATCACGAGCGGCAGCCCGCCGGACGTCGCGATCATGCCGGGACTCGGGTTCCTCCGGCAGTTCGCCCGCTCCGGTGGCATCAAGAAGATCAGCGACCTGGGCATCGATCCCGCGAGCCTCGAGGCGAACTACCCGCCCGGCATCCTCGATCCGGGCAAGGTCGACGGTGAGCTCTACGGGCTCATGGTCAAGTTCAACAGCAAGAGCACGTTCTGGTTCCGGCCGGACAAGCTGACGGCCGCCGGCGCAACCGTGCCGAAGAGCTGGGACGACCTCAAGGCCCTGATCACGACGCTCCAGGGCAAGGGATCGGCCACGCCGCTCGCGCTCGGCGCGAAGGACTCGTGGACCCTGACCGACTGGTTCGAGGAGGTCTACCTCCGCCAGAACGGCGCTGACGCCTACAAGAAGCTGTTCAGCCCGGATGGCGACTGGACCGACGCGACCGTCACGAAGGCGCTCGACACGATGAAGGAAGTCCTCACGAACGCCAACGTCCCCGGCGGCATCACGGGCGCCCTGGGCGTCGCGTTCACCGACGGGATCGCGCAGGCCTTCGGCGAGAAGCCCGTGTCGGACCTGTACTACGAAGGCGGCTTCGTCGGCGGCATCGCCACGGGCCAGACGAACAAGGCGCTGAAGATCGGCGAGACCATCGACTGGTTCGATTTCCCGACCTTCGGCGGCTCCGGTGACACCGCGGCAGAGATCGGCGGCGACGAGATCGCGGCATTGACGACCAACCCCGGCGTCAAGGAGTTCATCCAGTACATGACCACCGTCGACTCCGGGACGACGTGGGCCAAGACGGGCGCGATCATCTCGCCGGTCAAGGCAGTCGGGGCCGACGCCTACCCGAACGAGCTGGCGAAGAAGGAAGCGGCCCAGGTCGCGGGCGCGTCGGCGGTCGTCTACGACGGCTCCGACACGCTGCCGGCCGGCGCTCCGGACATGGGGGCGATGCTCCAGGACGTCATCCAGGGCAAGGACGTTGCCGGACTCCTGGGGACGTTCAACACCGGTGTGAAGGACGCCTGGGCAGGCGAGAAGTGATCTCGACCACCTAGGAGGTTCCCTGACGCGGACGGGCGCAAGCCCGTCCGCGTCGCTCGTTTCCGATCGGAGGATCCGGAGTGGCGACCGTACCGCAGCCTATCGCCGCAACCGCGGCGCCGACGAGTCCGCGCAGGGGTGTCCCGGGCAGCCTGACCGCCCTGCTCTTCCTCGCGCCGGCCCTGATCCTGCTGCTCGTCTTCCTCGTCTATCCGGTGCTCTCGACGCTTCGGATGAGCGTCGACCGCGGGCTCGGCGGGAACTTCACCCGGTTCGTCGGGCTCGACAACTACATCGCCCTGTTCAACACCCCGTCGTTCATCCAGTCGATCATCAACAACGTCCTCTGGCTGATCTTCTACACGGGGTTCGTCATCTTCATCGGCCTCATCATCGCGGTGGTCGCGATGCGGGTCAGCTACGAATCCCTCATCAAGGCGATCGTCTTCCTGCCGATGGCCATCGCCGCGACGGCGCTCGGCGTGATCTGGACGTTCATGTACCAGCTCAACCCGAACGTCGGGTTCATGAACGCTCTCATCGGCATCTTCGGGCTGGGACCGGTGTCGTGGCTCGGGGACCCGGCCTGGGTCAACGCGTCGCTGATCGCGGTCGGCATCTGGGGATCCGTGGGGTTCGCGACGGTCATCCTGTCTGCCGCGCTGAAAGGGATCTCGCCCGAGATCCTCGAGGCCGCGAGAACCGACGGTGCGAACGAGTTCCAGATCTTCTGGCGGATCATCCTGCCGATGGTGAGCCTTCCGGTGTCGGTGCTCGCGGTCACCCTGATCGTCAACGTCGTCAAGCTGTTCGACATCCCGTACGTGATGACAGGCGGTGGTCCGGGCAACGCCAGCCGCGTGATCGCATTCGAGTTCTACAAGCAGGACTTCTCGTCGGGCCAGTTCGGCAAGGCCGCCGCCGTGGCCGTCGTGATGTTGGTCCTCCTCATCCCGGTGATGATCTTCAACGTCCGCCGCTTCCGAAGCGGGTCGGTGGTCTGACATGAGCACGACTGCCGCCACCGAAACCGTCGTCGCTCCGGCGAACGAGACCACCTCGGCCCGGATCCTCCGAGCGCTCAACCGAGCGCCGATCCACATCTCGCTCGGCCTGATCGCGGTGATCTGGCTGGTCCCGACGATCGGCCTGCTCGTCACGTCGTTCCGCCCACGGACGGAGATCCAGTCGTCCGGCTGGTGGACGACCTTCGGCAGCTTCCAACTGACGACCGAGAACTACCAGCAGGTCCTCCAGGCGCAGGGCATGGGCCAGGCGTTCATCAACAGCCTGATCATCGCGGTGCCAGCGACGCTCCTGCCGCTCGTCGTCTGCTCCCTTGCGGCGTACGCATTCTCGTGGCTCCGGTTCCCGTTCCGCGACACGATCTTCCTCATCATCATCGCGTTGATGATGGTGCCGGTGCAGGTCGCGTTCCTTCCGGTCCTCCAGCTGTTCCGCCCGTTGCAGCTCACCCAGGGCTTCGTCGGGATCTGGCTGGCGCACACGGCCTTCGCCCTGCCGTTCGGCATCTTCCTGTTGCGGAACTTCTTCATCACGCTGCCGAAGGACCTGATCGAGGCGGCCCGGATCGACGGGTCGTCGACATTCGGCGTGTTCCGGACCATCGTGATCCCGCTGTCGGTGCCGGCGCTCGCGGCCTACGGGATCTTCCAGTTCCTGTGGGTCTGGAACGACCTGCTGATGGCGCTGATCTTCGTCGGAAAGAACTCCAACTACCCGATGACGATCCAGGTCACCACGCTGCTCGGGACGTACGGCACCGAGTGGCATCTCCTGGCCGCGTCGGCATTCCTCCTGATGGCGGTGCCCCTGCTCGTGTTCTTCAGCCTGCAGCGGTACTTCGTCCAGGGCCTCCTGGCGGGCTCGGTCAAGTAGCGCGGTGGCGGCCAGCCCGCCCGCCTGGACCGGCCGCATCCGCGTCGTCACCTGGAACATCCGGGCGGCGATCGGTCCCGGGGAGCCGTTTCCGCCGGCCTGGTGGCGCCACGTCCGACCGGATCGCCTCGAGCGGATCGCGGCGTTCCTGGCCGGCCTCAATGCCGACGTGCTCACCCTCCAGGAAGTCACCATGCTGAACGCCGACGGCGCCGTCGTCGACCAGCCCGCGGAGCTCGCCCGCCTCACCGGCCGGCACGTCCGCTACGGCGCCGTCCATCCGTTCCCGCTCGTCGAGCCGGAGACGGGTCGGGCCATCGGGTCCGCGTCGTGGGGCAACGCGATCCTGACCCGGCAGCCCCTCGCCGGCGGCTTCACCCGGGGCCTGCCGCGCGCCGCCGACGACGACCTCGTCGAGCCACTCGGCTCCGGCCACTCGCTTGCCGGCGCGCGGTACGGCGATGTCGAGCCCGGCCATCGCGAGCCGCGGTGCGCGGTGGGTGGGGCGGTGGGCGGCATGACGATCGCGACCACCCACCTGACATACATCGGGCGCGAGCAGCGGCGCCGCCAGGTCGAGGCGCTCGCCGCGGTCGCGAACGACACGGACGGACCGATCGTCGTGACCGGCGATCTCAACGCGCCGGCCGAGGCCGCCGAGATGGCACCCCTGGCGGGAAGCCTGAACGACGCGTTCGCCGCGGTCGCGGTGTCCGCGGGGGACGACCGGCGCCGGACATCCGGCGCGGTCGCGATCGACCACGTGTTCGTACGCGGCCTCGAGGTGGTCGACTGCCACGTGGCCCGCCATGCGGGCGACCTGTCGGATCACTGGCCCGTCGTCGCGGACCTCCGCCCCCCTAGCGACCGAGGCGCGCCCGCAGTCGGTCGACCTGTTCCGACAGCTCGGCCTCGCGTGTCCGCGCACCCTCGACGACCGCGGCGGGCGCCCGTTCTGTGAACGACGTGTTGGCCAGCCGGGCTCGGGCCGCCGCAAGGTGGCCCTCCGCGTCCACCAGCTCCCTCTCCAGCCGCGTTCGGTCGACCGCCACGGCATCCGGCGCCGCGGCCAGGATCACCGTCGCCTCGACGTCTCCGGATGGCAGGACGACCTCGAGCGCACCGTCCGGGCGTGGCAGCTCGGCGGCGTCGCGGTGGAGGGTCAACGGTCGGGCGCGGGCCAGCCGTCCGATCGCCGGCGCCACGGCCTCGAACCCGTCGAACGCGTCGACCGGCAACGCCAGATGTGTCTCGAGCCAGGCGCCCGCGGGCGCGTCGGCGGTGGCGCGGGCGTTCCGGATCGCGACGATCGTCTCGATGATCTCGGCGAAACGGTCGTCGATGGCCGGGTCGGCGTCGCCGGCGGCGTCCGGCCAGCGGGCGACCATCAGCAGGTCCGGGTCGCCGGCCCGACGCGGCAGTGTCGTCCAGATCGCCTCGGTCACGAACGGCATCACCGGATGGAGCAGCCGGAGGTACGTGTCGAGGGCATCGACGAGCGTCCACCACGTGGCGGCCCGCTCGGCCTCGCCGATCGTCTCGTCGGCGAGGCGGACCTTGGCCAGCTCGATTCCCCAGTCGCAGAACCCCGACCAGATCCCCTCGTAGAGGGCGCGGGTGATCTCGGCGAACAGGCAATCGCCGAGGCCGCGGTCGACGGCCGACGTCGTCGCCGCGGCCCGCGACCGAATCCAGCGCTCGGTCGGGCCGAGCAGGGCCTCGTCGAGGACCTCGAGTCGGACGGCATTCGCCGGGACGGAGGAGGGCCGCGCGCCGATGACGAACCGGGCCGCATTCCAGAGCTTGTTCGCGAAGTTCCGGGCATTCTCGAGCTTCTGCGGGCCGAACCGCTGGTCCTGGCCGGGGGTCGCCCCGTGGATCAGGGCGAACCGGAGGGCGTCGGCGCCCGACTCGGCCATGACCGCGAGCGGGTCGACGACGTTGCCTGTCGTCTTCGACATCTTCTTGCCGAACGGGTCGCGGATCAGTCCGGACAGGACGATCGTCTGGAACGGCGCCTCGCCGGTCAGCTCGATCCCGAGCATCATCATCCGGGCGACCCAGAAGAAGATGATGTCGTAGCCGGTCTCCATGACCGACGTCGGGTAGAACCGGCGGTAGTCGTCGGTGGCGTCGGGCCAGCCGAGCGTCGAGAACGGCCACAGCCCCGAGCTGAACCACGTGTCGAAGATGTCCGGGTCCTGGCGGAGCTCGGCGGCGGGTCGACCGCAGGCCTCGCAGGCGGTCGGGCCGGCCTCGTCGGCGCTGACCGTGACGTGGCCGTCCGGGCAGTACCAGGCCGGGATCCGGTGGCCCCACCAGAGCTGGCGGGAGACGTTCCAGTCGCGGATCGTCGTCAGCCAGTGCTCCCAGGTCTTCTCGAACATCGCCGGCACGATCCGGGTCCGGCCGCTCCGGGTCGCCTCGAGGGCAGCGGCCGCGAGCGGCGCCGTCCGGATGAACCACTGCGTCTTGAGTCGCGGCTCGATGACGTCGTCGGAGCGCTGGCAGCGACCGATCACCATCTCGTGCGGCCGCTCCCCGGCGAGGTCGCCTCGGGCCCGCAGGTCGGCGACGATGGCGTCACGCGCCGCGTACCGGTCCAGCCCGTCGTAGGCCGTTCCGGTGCCCGTGATCGCCGCCGCGTCGTCGAGGATCGTCGGCATCGGCAGGCCGTGGCGTAGCCCCGTCGCGTGGTCGTCGTGGTCGTGGGCGGGCGTGATCTTGACCGCGCCGGTCCCGAATGCCGCGTCGACCACCTCGTCGGCGATCACCGGCACGTCCCGCTCGACGAACGGGATGCGCACGGTTCGCCCGACGAGGGCGGCGTACCGCTCGTCGCCGGGATGGACGGCGACCGCGGTGTCGCCGAGGATCGTCTCGGGTCGGGTCGTCGCGACCGTGATCGTCCGGTCCGGGTCGGGTTCTCCGGTCGCCTCGTCGACGAGGTGGTAGCGGATCGACCAGAGGGTTCCCGTCTCGGGCGTCGAGATCACCTCGAGGTCGCTCACGCTCGTGCGGCAGCCCGGGCACCAGTTGACGAGCGCCTCGGTTCGGTAGGCGAGGTCGCGGTCGTACAGGGCCTTGAACGCGACCCGGACGGCCCTCGCCGAGCCCTCGTCCATCGTGAAGCGGAGCCGGCTCCAGTCGTAGGACGCCCCGAGCCGGCGCTCCTGGCCGAGGATCGTCTCGCGCGTCTCCGCGACGAACCGATGCATCCGCTCGAGGTACCGCTCGCGGCCGAGGCTCTGGCGGCTCTCGCCCTCGCCGGCGAGGATCCGGTCGAGCACGAACTGGGCCGCGATCGAGGCGTGGTCGAGGCCGGGCAGGAACAAGGTCGGCCGGCCCGTCATCCGGGCGTGCCGGATCATCAGGTCCTCGACGGTCGCCCGCTGGGCGTGGCCGAGATGGAGCGAGCCCGTGACGTTCGGCGGCGGCTGGATGATCGTGAACGGCTCCGCGCCGGGTTCGGCGCGCGAACCGGAACCGTCGGGCGCGAACACGTCCGCGGCCAGCCAGCGCTCGTAGACGGCGTCTTCGACCTCATCCGGGCGATAGGCCCTGGGAAGGTCTGTCGTCGGCGTCGGTCGGTCGCGTGCGGTCTCGGTCATGTGTTCGCCCCTGGAATCAGAACGCCCCGCTCGTCCAGCGGACGATCGGGGTCGTGGTACCACCTGCTGGTTCGCCGCCCGGGATGCACCGCTCATCGCGGGCACCGGATCCGGTCTGCCTCGTGGCGCGCTATCGGGCGCCGACCGCACGGCTCGCGAGCGACTTCGGTCCCGGCGGTCCCGCGCGGCTCACACCGTCCCGCGCTCGCTTCGTGGCCGTTCCGGGCCTACTCCTCTCGGTCGTCACCGTGAGGCGCGGAGTCTACCACGCGGTCAGGGGCGCCCTGCCACGGCCGCGTAGATCGCGCCGAGGAACCTGCTCGGGACTCGGCCGATCTCGCGGGGGTCCTTGAGTCCGGCTGCAGCGGCGATCTGCATGAACCGGCGGCTCGAGAACGGATGTGGCACCCATGGGTTGCCGCGGTCAGCGTCGTACTCGACCACCACCATCGGCCCTCCTGCTCTCACCCGCTCTGCGGCCGTTCGCAGGACTGCGGCGGGATCGGTCGTGAAGTGGAGGCTGTTCGCGGCGAGCAGGCCATCGAACGGTCCGTCCGGGAGTGGTTCGCGGATGTCGCCGACGACGACGTCGACCGTGGTCGCGGGGAACGAGCTGCCGACGCGGTCGCGGAGGGTCGCGAGGGCCCGCGCATTCCGGTCGACGGCGACGATCTGGCCGCCGGGTCCGAGGACATCGGCGAGCGCGAGGGTGAAGGCGCCCTCCCCTGCCCCGAGCTCCAGCCAGCGCGGCCCGGCGCCCTCGACACCGGGACGGATCAGGCGGACATGGTCCTCGTGGTTCACGTCTCGAGCCTAGCTGCTGCGGCGGCGCCGCCAGGCGAACACGCGCGTCGCGCCGACATCGCACCACAGGAGGCCGGGCTCCCTGGGTGGTCTCGTCCCCCGCGTCAGCGCCTCGACCCAGCCGCGCGAGGAGCCCGGAAAGCGGCTCGCGAAGACCTCCGGGTAACGAGCGATCAGGGCCCGGTTCCGCGCCGTCGCGCGGACGATCCAGACGAGGGAGCTTGCTCCGTCGACGCTCCACCTGGCGACCGCTAGATCGGCCAGCTCCGCCTGCTTGCGCGCGCTGGATCGAGCGGCTGCACCGATGTCGCCGATGGTGTTCCAACACTCGACATGGATGAGCCTGCGTTCCGTGGTCGCCGCCAGACCGACGTCCGCCGAGCGCCACGGCTCCGCTGGCTTCGTCGGCAGTTCGAAGGAGCCCGTGTACCCGGCCGCGCGACCAAGTCGGAGGACGAGCTCCCGGATGGCGAGATGCCCCGAGTCGGCTGTCAACTCCGCCGGATCGCGGCTCCCGAACGAGACGATCAGCGGACGGCCGAGCGCTGTTGCGAGCCGCTGGAGCGCATCCAGATCCGGATTGGCCACGCCACGCTCGATCCGGCTCTCGACCATCCGACCAAGGCCCGCTCGAGCCGCAAGCTCCCTCCGGGTCCAACCGCGCCGCTCGCGCATGCCCTGGATGTCGACCCCGATCCGGGCTCGCATCTCGCGCCCGCGGCGGTCCGCCTCGATCTTGATCGTTGGTCGCCTGACGCCCGGCATGATCGCCACATGTTCATTCCCGACCCTTCACCGGCGATTACTCGAGTGTCGTCCGCTGGGCCCGGCCGTAGCGGCCGCCATGGCACGCGACGTGATCACCCGCTGTGCATCGCCTGTCTCAATGCCTCCGGCGGATCCTGGCGCGGAAGGCTTGGATCCGGACAACGTCGGGAATGAACACCCAGCGGGCATCGGTCGGTCGAACAACGCGGGGGCGCCGCGCAGGCGCGGCCGCGAGAGCGATCGTGCCCGGCGGCGCAGATGGCGGGCCGCCGGCGATGCCGGGCTGGTGGCGTGGGACCTGGGGCGTCCGGCTCTCGACTGCGCGACGACCGCGGGATCAGGCGGTCTCGCCGCGAGCCGCGAGCCACTCCTCGTAGTTCGTCTCGTCGACGCCGCGCTCGACCTCGGTCTTCGTCAGGAGGAGGGGCAGGCGACCCTCGCGGATCGTCTCCTCGGTGATGATGCACTTGCGGACGTCGGATCGCTCCGGGATGTCGTACATCACCTCGAGGAGTGCCTCCTCGACGATCGACCGCAGGGCGCGGGCGCCGGTCTTCCGCTCGAGCGCCACGTCGGCCGCGGCCTTGAGTGCTCCGTCGGTGAAGACGAGCTCCACCTTGTCGAGCCCGAGGAACTTCTGGAACTGGCGGGTGACCGCGTTCTTCGGTTCCGTCAGGACGCGGACCAGGTCCTCCGCCGTCAGCGTGGTCAGCGTGACGATGACCGGCAGGCGGCCGATGAACTCCGGGATCAGGCCGAACTTCAGGAGGTCCTCCGGCATGAGCCGCTCGAGGATCTTGCCGCGATCCGCCTTCGCGACGCCCCCGTCGGCACCGAACCCGATCGACCGCCGGCCGACCCGCTCCTCGACGATCTTCTCGAGGCCGTCGAACGCGCCTCCGCAGACGAACAGCACGTTCGTCGTGTCGATCTGGATGAAGTCCTGGTGGGGATGCTTCCGGCCGCCCTGGGGCGGGACGTTCGCGACGGTGCCCTCGAGGATCTTCAGGAGGGCCTGCTGGACGCCCTCGCCCGACACGTCTCGGGTGATCGAGGGGTTGTCGGCCTTGCGGGCGATCTTGTCGATCTCGTCGATGTAGATGATCCCGCGCTGGGCCCGGGCGACATCGAAGTCGGCGGCCTGGATGAGCCGGAGGAGGATGTTCTCGACGTCCTCACCGACGTAGCCGGCCTCCGTCAGCGAGGTCGCGTCGGCGATGCAGAACGGGACGTCGAGGACCCGTGCCAGCGTCTGGGCGAGGAGCGTCTTGCCGGAGCCCGTCGGCCCGACGAGCAGGACGTTCGACTTCTGGAGCTCCACCTCGTCGACCGCGTGGCCGGCGTTGACCCGCTTGTAGTGGTTGTAGACCGCCACCGAGAGGACCTTCTTGGCCCGCTCCTGGCTGATCACGTACTGATCGAGCGCGAACTTGATCTGGCGGGGGTTGGGGAGCTTGGCGACCGCCGGCTTGGCCTTGGGCGCCTCGAGCATCTCCTCTTCGATGATCTCCTGGCAGAGGTTGATGCACTCGTCGCAGATGTAGACGCCCTGGCCCGCGATGAGCTTCCGTACCTGCTCCTGGCTCTTGCCGCAGAAGGAGCAGCGATAGGGAACCTTGGGTCCCTTGGACGTGCCGCTGGTGGTCACCGAGTTCGTTCGCTCCGCTGATTACTTCGTCTTCTTGTCGCCGTCGGACTTGGCTTCCTCTTCGGTGGCTGCGTTGGGGATCGAGCCCCCTTCCCCGCCGGCCAGACCGAGATCGTGCGCTCGAGCGATGAGGGAATCCCCGGTGGCGGTGTAGACGTAATCGATGATGCCATAGTCCTTGGCCGCGTCGGGAGACATGAAAAAGTCCCGATTCGTATCCGCGGTCACCTTGTCCAGCGGCTGGTTCGTGTGCTTCGCGAGGATCTCGTTGTTGCGCTGGACGAGGTACTCCCACTCCTTCATCTGGATCACGGCGTCAGGCGCCGCGCCGCGGAAGCCGCCGGACCCCTGATGGATCATGACCCGGCTGTTCGGCAGGGCGTAGCGCTTGCCCTCGGCCCCGGCCGCCAGCAGCACGGCTGCCATCGACGCCGCCATGCCGAGGCAGATCGTCGCGACGGGCGCCCGGACGTACTGCATCGTGTCGTAGATCGCGAGCCCGCTCGTCACCACGCCGCCGGGCGAGTTGATGTAGAGGCTGATGTCCTTCTCCGGGTCCTCGGAGTCGAGGAAGAGGAGCTGGGCGATGATCAGGTTCGCGACGTGGTCCTCGATCTGGTCGCCGAGGAAGATGATCCGCTCCCGGAGCAGCCGCGAGTAGATGTCGTAGGCGCGCTCACCACGGCTGCTGGACTCGATGACCATCGGAACGAGCATCTGGGGTCTCCCGGGTTGCGGTGGAACTGGCTCGGTGGCGGAGCTGGACGGGTTGGTCAACCGGCGGGTGCCGGCTCGTCGGTCGGAGTCTCGACACGTTCCGGCTCGGGGGCCGGCACCTCGACGCTGTCGGACTCCAGGATCGAGCCCGGGTCGGTCGCGTCGACCGCCGCGACGGAGCGGGCCTGGTCCTCGTCGACGCTCTCGGCCGGGCCGTCCTCGATGTGCGGGATCGACGGGTGGTCCGGATGGGCGGCGAGCCACTCGTCGACGAGCTGCTCGACGACGCGGCTGCGGCGCAGGGTGGAGCGGATGTAGTTTCGGCCCCGGTCGCTCTCGAAGTAGCGGAGCGTTTTCTGGTCGCCGGCGTAGCGAGCGCGCGCCTTGTCGATCTCGGCATCGACGTCGGGATCGGAGATGTCGAGGCCCTCGACCTCGGCGATCCTGCTCAGGACGAGCAGGACCCGGACGCGCTTCTCCGCGTCGGGCCGGAAGTCGTTGTGGAGGTCCTCGTGGGTCTTGCCCGAGACCTTCTCGTAGGCTTCCTCGGTGATCCCCTGGCGGGCCATCGCGCCGCGGAACTCGTCGTGCATGACCTCGACTTCTTGCTCGACGAGGATGTCGGGCAGGTCGATCGTCGCGTTCGCGACGGCGTACTCGATGATCCGGTCGGAGAACGTGTGGCGGGCCTTGTCGAGCGCGTTCCGCTCGAGGCGCTTGCCGACCTCGCTCCGGAGCTCGGCCACGTCGGCGAAGTCGCCCATCGACTGGACGAAGTCGTCGTCGAGCTCCGGCAGCACCTTCTCGCGGAGCTCGCGCAGCTCCACCTCGAAGTGGGCCTGCTGGCCGGCCAGGGTCTCCTCGCCGTAGTCCGCGGGGAAGGTGATGTCGAAGCCCTTCGTGTCGCCGACGGCCAGGCCGACGAGCTCGTCCTCGAAGCCCGGGATCAGGCGGTCCTCGCCGATGATGAGCGGCATCCGCTCCGCGCTGCCGCCCTCGAACGCCACGCCGTCCCGGGTGCCGTCGTACTTGATGACCGCGTAGTCGCCCTTCTGCGCCTTCCGGTCCTCGACCGGCGCGAGCGTCGCGTTCTGGTCGCGGAGCTCCTCGATGACCTTGTCGACCCGGGAGTCGTCGATCGTCTCGATGTCGGGCCGGAAGTTGAAGTTCTTGTAGTCGCCGAGCTCGACCTCCGGCCGAACCGGAACCGTGGCTTTGAAGATCAGCGGCTTGCCCTCCTCCGCCTGGACGATCTCCACGTCGGCGTTCGTGAGGGGCAGGATCTCCTTCTCGATCAGCGCGTCGCGGTAGGCCGACTGGACGAGCCGGTCGACGGCTTCGTCGAGGACGGCGCCGTGGCCAAGGACGGCCTCGAGCACGCCGCGCGGGGCCTTGCCCGGCCGGAAGCCGGGAACGCGGGTTCGGCGGGAGAGGGCTCGGGTCGCTTCGCCGACGGCCGTAGCCAGCTTGTCGGCCGGGACCTCGACCTCGACGATGACCGTGCTCTTGGCAGCGGGGGTCGTGGTGATCTGCATCGCCCGCGAAGTATAGGGAAGCGGGTGGAACGGAGCCGTCGCCCCTCGACCGGTTCAACCGGCGCGATGGGTGAACCGCGGAGGAGGCACGGGCGACGGCGGTCAGAATGACCGCGTCAGCCCCGTCAGGAAGTAGGTGTTGACCGAGCCCTTGCCCTTCAGCTCGACGACGCCACGAGGATCGAGGCCGAACGCATCGCCCGCGGCCGTCGCGACGGCCTCCGAGACCTGGATCCGGCCGGGCTCGCTGGTCGCCTCCAGTCGACTTGCGACGTTGACTGCGTCGCCCCAGACGTCGTAGACGTACTTGGTCGACCCGATGACGCCGGCGACGACAGGGCCTCGATGGATCCCGATCCGGACCTGCCACGGCGGCCCGGCCTCGTCGACGGCCGTCAGCATCGCGAACGCGAGATTCGCCGCCGCATGGACGTGGCTCGTCGTACCCGTTCCGGAGCCCGACAAGCCGGCCGCGGCGAGATACGCGTCGCCGATCGTCTTGATCTTCTCGACGCCCAAGGCCGCACACGCGGCATCGAACTTCGAGAACATCTCGTTGAGGGACGAAACGACCCTGTCCACAGGCGTCCGGCCGGAGATCTCGGTGAATCCGACGAAGTCGCTGAAGACCACGGCGACGTCGTCGTACCGGTCCGCGATCAGCCGCTCCCCGCCGTTGAGCCGATCGATGATCGGCTGCGGGAGGATGTTGAGCAGGAGATCCCGTGACCTTGCCCGCTCGACCTCCAGCTCGGCCATGATCCGGTCGAGGAGTCGTGTGTTCGTGTCACGAGCGAGCTCCACCTGGCGGAGGGTCGCCTCGAGCTGACCGACGCGGCGGGCCAGTCGGATCGTCTCCTTGCGAACCGCCTCCGCGGAGGGCTCGGGCTCGGCCGGGCCGGATTCCGTCACGTGCCGAGGAGGAGGGTCACGAACGTGTCGTTGAGGAACCGGCTGGCGGTCGAGCCCGCCACGGGACCGATCTCGCCGTAGCAGTAGAGACCTGCGAGCGGCACGGACGGGCCGAGCTCGGCCCGGGCCAGCTCCACCTCGGTGTCCGCACGAGATCCGAGCAACAGCCGCCGTACCGCGCACGAGAACATCAAGGCCGCCTCCGGTCGGGTGCCGGACGGGAAGGCGGAGGATGCATCGGCCAGCGACTGCCGTGTGCCGGCGAGGATGTCCTCGGTCGTCGCGGTCGTGAGCTGGACGGTGGCGCCGGCGGGGATCGAGCCGAACAGCCGGAGGGAGCCCGAGTCAGGGTCGTGCCCGACGACGGCACGAAGATAGGTCCGATCGGCCCCGATCTCGCGGACCGCCAGCGGGTTCCCGAACGATGCCGGGCCTGTCACGTCGAGGAAACGCGCCACGTACTCCATCGCCGGACGCCCGTCGATCTCGTTGACGACACCGGGGCCCGAGCGGGAGACGACGCCGCTCGCCCCGAGCGAGCGCCAGCCCGTCCCGACCGCGATGGAGAACGCCAGTGGTCCGGAGAACAGCAGGACGGCGACGCCTTCGCTGGCCACGCGGTCGCCGCAGAACTGCCACGACGGTGCGCCCGCGCCGAGATCCCGGCGGGCCGAGCCTCCCCCGACGACGACAACCTCATCGGGAAGGGCGCGGGCCAGGGCATCGAGCGTCTTCTGCGGTTCGGCGACGAAGCCGTCGGCGAACACGACGCAGACCTTCGGGTCGCGCTCGGTCGTCGACCGCGCCTCCGCGACGGCCGCTCGACACGCCGCGTCGACGTCGCCACCCAGTCCCACGCCGAGACCGGCGGTGATGTCGATCTCGTCCGACGCGAACAACGCTAGCGAGACGCTGTCCTCGAGGAAGCCGCTCGTCGACGACATCTCGGCCGACGACGTCGCACCCATGATCGAGGTGCCCGGAAACGCGTCGCGCACGGCTGCGACGATCGCCGCGTCGAAGCTCTCGAACGTGACGACGAGGATGCCAGCCTGGGGTGTCAGCCCGTCGAGCTGTGCCCGGCACTCGGCGATCGCGATCGCGACTGCGTCGTTCGCGTCGACGTCGTCGCTGTGTCCGACCGCCATCGTCAGCATGGATCGCCTCCGCGGCGGACTATACAGTCGGGAGTCCGGCACGCGGGACGGCGGCCTGACCCACCAACGTCGATCCTCGAGCTGGTGGGCGAGAGAGGGGTCGAACCTCCACGTCGCTCACGCGACACCGGCTCCTAAGGCCGGCGCGTCTGCCATTCCGCCACTCGCCCGTCGGTCGAGTCTAGCGGGAGTACGGCCGAGGCCACCGGCCATCGAGCCAGGGCAACCCGCACGCTGTCATCTCGAGGCGGGATCGATGGCCCGGGCTCGGCGATGTCGGGCGTCCAGACCGCCTGCGAGAGGAGCAGCAGTTCACCTCCGAGCAGGACGGCCAACCCTGCCACCGCAACGTTCATTCGCATCCGGCGGCGTTTGGGCGGTTGGATCAGCCACCCCAACGCGACGAGGAACAGCGCGAAGAACGTGGCCCAGGCCAGGACAATCAGGGGTAGCGGTCCCACTCCCCGAGTCTAGCCTTCAGACCCGGGGCAATCGTCACTCTGGCATTGCGCGAGGCTCAGGGAGCTAGAGGCCGGCGTCCTTCGGGGCTCCCTTGTCGCCCGTCTTCGTCCCGGCCGCGTCGCGTGCCCGTTCGCGGATCCGCGCAAGCTGGTCGTTGAAGACCGGCCGGTTGGGGTCGAAGGCCCGCTGGGCGAGTCGGATGCCACCGCGCAGGGCGAGCGGTCGCAGCGTCGTCACGGCGAGGCCGGAGATCGCGGCGATCAAGCCCTCCTGCCTCCGTTCGTTCCGGCGCACGTCGAGATACCTCGCGAAATCGCGCTCGAGCGTTCCACGGACGGCCTTGCCGTCGGTGCCGATCTTGCGGAGGGCTTCCTCGATCTCCTTCGGCAGGAGCTCCGACGGCAGCTCTTCTTCCTTGCCCGTGAAGGTGCGTTTGGCGCGGCGGAAGACGCGCTTCGGTCCACCGAGCGCCAGGAACGCCCCGCCGGCCGCGATGCCCGCCGCCTTGGCCGGGTTCGCCCGGACCTTGGCGGGGATGTCGACCGCCGTTCGTCCGGCCGCCTCGAGCCGATCAACCTCGTCGCCGAAGTCGGCCCGGGCAGCTACGACCGCTTCGAGAGCGGCATCCGTTCGCGAGCCCACTCCATCGTCTCCTTCGTTGCCTGGATCGTCCGGACCGGGAGATACCGGTCCTTGAGCGCTTCGGTGTCGAATTCGACGCCCGAGAGGGCGCGAACCATGAACGCGATCCACGTGGCCAGGCCGACCGCGATCGCGATCGCGATGCCGACGCGGAGACCGGGCGCGGCGGCGGTGAGGTAGCCGAACCCCAACCCGGCGAGCGCGCCGAGGACGAGGGTGCCGAGCGACCGGACGCCGAGGCCGTTCGCGAGCCCGACGACGAGGCCGATGACCGCGCCGATCGCACTCAGCGAGAGGATCGCCACGACGAGCGGACGCGAGTCCGCGGCAAGGTTGCCCGCCACATTGTCGGCAAGGACCGTCCAGGCGAGGTTCGTCAGGTTGCCGCCGAAGATCAGCGCGACGACGATCGCAATGAACAGGCCGAAGGCGAACGATCGGCCGACGTGAGCGTCGATCGCGGGCTCGAGAGCCAGCAGGGTGCCGGCCAGCGCCGCCGAGACCAGGAGCAGGATCCCGAGCAGGATCCCCCAGCCGATCGAGCCGAAGATCCACTCGCCCAGGAAGAGAGGCAGGCCGACGCCGAGCAGCAGGGCAGCCAAGATCGCCGTGCCGATCGCGATGCCGACGTAGGTCGACGCCCGCTTCGCGGCTTCGCCGATCTCCTCGAACTCGGCCCGGGCGAGCTCGACATGGGCGTTGACCAGTCGCAAGGCGGCCTTGCGCGTCGCCCCGAACTGCTCACCGAGGCCCGGTGCCGGCTCTGGACCGGGCGGCGGCGGGCCTCCTCTCGGGGGCGGCGGGGAACCGGCCGGCGGCCCTGCGGGCGGCGGCGGGCCTCCTCTCGGGGGCGGCGGGGAACCGGCCGGCGGCCCTGCGGGCGGCGGCGGGGAACCGGGCGCCGGCCCCGCCGGCGGCGGCCCTGCGGGCGGCGGCGGGCTCGAAGCCGCGGCGCGCGGCGTCGCCTCGGGCGTCGAGGTGGTCGAGGGCTCCGTCGCCGGCTCCGGTCCTGGGGGCACGTCGGACGCAGCGGGTCGGATCTGCGGATCGTCCAGAGGAGGCTCCCGTTGGGCAGTTCAGGGGAACCCCGGGATGATAACCCGCCATCCGGCCGGATGGTCCGACCGTCAGGCAGCGAGCCCGAATGCGGACCGGCCCAGCCGATCGGCGGCGTCGAAGAACCCGTACGACCGTCGGAACGCCGGGTCCGCGGGATCTGGGCGACGGCCGGTTGCGATATGCCAGAGCGACCGCTCGAGCTCCTCGATCCGGTCCGACAGCTCCGCCGGACCGCGCGGCGCGGCGATGTCGGCGTAGGTCCGTCGACCTGCCGGGTAGCGGACGTCGTCGTTCGAGATTCTCGGCAGCATCGCCAGGACGACCCGGGTATGGGCGAGGGCAGCGAGGCTCCATGGCTCGGCGGCGCGCAAGGCGACCGGTTGGCGCTCTCCGCGACGGACGAGTGTCTGCTCGGCGGCAGACTCGAGCTCGGCGGCCCGACGTTCGGCTTCGCCGGTCGGGGCGTCGACGCGGATCGCGGCGACGCGACGCAGCAGGTAGCGCAGCTCGTCGACGCCGGCCGCGTCCGATCGAAGCCAGCCGACGAAGCCGGCCTGGACGCTCTCGAGGTGCGGCAGGGTCCGGTCCGACAGGTAGTCGGCGCCGCCGGCCGGCAGCTCGCCGTCGCCGAGCGCGGCATCGAGCAGCTCTCGTGTCCGTTTCGCCAGCCCCAGCCAGCGATCGAACTCGGAAAACCCGCTTCGCTCGATGTCGCTCATCGGCCACCTCTGACGTGGACCTTGACGAGGCCGGCGCCCGTGTCCGGACATTCGTTCGTGATGCGGCGACGCGGCACGACGCGAAGGTCCATGACGACCCGGCTCGATGGTACTCAGGTGACCGCGGTCTCGCGTTGCCCGATCGTCGTCCGACGCGAGCGTCGGACCGCGGGTTCGCGGGCCCTCGGACACGCCCACCGCCGAGCGCGCTAGGCTCCGGACGTGGCCACGCCAGCCGTCGACCGAGCGATCCTGACCGCCGAGCTGCTGAGCATCGGCACCGAGCTGACGGTCGGTGAGACGCGGGACACGAACGCCGGCGACCTTGCCCGCGACCTCACGGCGATGGGCGTCGCTGTTCACCGGATCGTTGCGCTGCCCGATGACCTCGGCACCGTCCTCGACGCCATCCGTGGCGCCATCGAGCACTCCGATCTCGTCGTGTCGACCGGCGGCCTCGGTCCCACCCCGGACGACCTGACCCGTGAGGCGATCGCCGGTGCGATCGGTCAGACGCCGGTCGTCGATCCGGCGCTGGAGCGCTGGCTGCGCGAGCTCTGGGCGCGACGCGGAATGCCGTTCCCCGAGATGAACCTCAAGCAGGCGTGGCTCCTCCCATCAGCGTCACCCCTGCCCAACCCCAACGGAACCGCACCCGGCTGGTGGGTCGACCGGCCGGACGGCGGTCTGATCGTCGCCCTGCCCGGCCCGCCGCGTGAGATGCACCCGATGTGGTCCGGCGAGGTCGTCCCGAGGCTCACCGGTCGCGGCGTGGGCGCGGAGGTCGCGATGCGGACCCTCCGGACGGCCGGGATCGGCGAGTCACAGCTCGCCGATCTGCTCGGCGAGGCGCTCCTGCGGGCGACCGACCCGATCGTCGCAACGTATGCCCGCGCCGATGCCGTCGACGTCCGGATCTCGGCGCGCGGCCCGGGGCCGGACGGTTCCACGCCCGGCACACGGGTCGCGACGATGACCGACCGCGTGGCCGCGCTGCTGGCAGGGCACGTCTGGGGCGAGGGATCCACCTCGTGGGCCGAGGCGATCGGGGCTGCGCTCGAGGAGCGGCGTGGAACGCTGGCCGTGGTCGAGGTCGGCACCGCCGGCTCGCTGGCCGCCCTCCTTGGCGATCGCGACTGGCTGACGTTCAGCGAGGCGCTCGGCGCGACCACCGACACGGCCCGGGCACACGGGACGCCGGCGGCGCTGGAGCATCTGGCGCGACGCGGCCGCGAGCTCGGCGATGCATCCCACGCCATCGCCGTCCGGGCCAGGGCACGCGGCGCGGACACGGCCGTCTCGGTCGTCGTCGTCGGACCGGACTGGGTCCATCGCGAACGACGGATCGTCTTCCTCGGCGGGTCCAACGGGCGGACCCGGGCGGCCCTCGCGGCCGTCCACGTCGCGCTGACCGCGATCCGGGATCACTGACCGGTCGGCCGGCCCGGGTCAGCGGTGGGCGGCGTTCTGCAGCCCGTCGAGGTCGAGGACGACGATCCGGTCGCGCTCGAGCCGGATCAGCCCGTCATCGGTGAACATCCCCAGGAGCTTGTTCACGCTCTGGCGCGTGCAGCCGATCATCGCCGCGAGGTCGCCCTGCGTCAGCGGACCCGCCAGCCGGACCGATCCGTCCGCCAGGCGGGTCGCCCCGCCCTCGTTCGCCATCCGCGCGAGCCGCGAGGCGAGCCGGCCCGTGATGTCGAGGAAGTGCAGCTCCTCGACGTGGTGGGTGAGCCGGCGAACCTCCGCCGCCAGCGTCGCGAGCACCGTCTCGCGCATGATCGGATCGGTCGAGATCAGCTCGCGGAACCGGTCCCGAGCGAGGATGTAGGTCTCGGTCGCCTCGATCGCGATCGCGGTCGCCGATCGCGGCGCGCCGTCGAGCAGGGCCAGCTCGCCGAAGAAGTCGCCGGGCCGGAGCGTCGCGAGGATGGCCTCGTCGCCGGAGTCGGCAGGCAGCGTGATCTTGATCGAACCCGAGACCACGATGAACAGCGCGTCGCCCGGATCGCCGACATGGAACACGGTCTCGCCGCGGCGGAATTTGCGGATCCGCATTCCCCGCATCAGGCCGGCCAGCCCGTCGTCGTCGAGTCCGGCGAAGAGCGGCACGGCGGCGAGGGTCTCGCTCATCGACTGGATCTCGACCATGTCGCCCCGGATCGTACCGCGTCGGGTCCGTGCGATCCTTCGGGTCCGCGCAGGTTTGTCGGGCGGCGACGGCGGTGACGGACCGCGCCATTGGCGGCGCGCCTGTCGGCCCCATGACACGCCGCGGGTGCCGTTTCGACTCGACGAAGCGCGACGGCGATGCGTACGATCCGCCCCATGCCGATCGATCTCGGGACGTATTCGTGCGGCTGACCGTCGTCGGGAGCGGCACATCACAGCCGCAGCCCGAGACCCCCGCCTCGGGACTCCTGATCGAGACCGATCAGACGGCCCTCCTGGTCGACTGCGGCCAGGGGATCATCCGCGAGCTGATGTCGATCCGGGATCCACGCGAGCTCGACGCGATCGTCATCGGCCATATGCACGCCGACCACTACATCGACATCGTGTCCCTGCGGTATCTCCTGCCCTGGGAGGGCGTCGCCGGTGCCCACGTTCCCCTGCTCCTCCCGCCCGGCGGCAAGGCGCGTCTCGACGCCCTCGCGATCGCGATCAGTGAGCGGCCGCACTTCTTCGACGACGCGTTCAGCGTCCTCGAGTACGACCCCGCCCACCGCCTCCACGTCGGCGACCTGACGATGTCGTTCGTCGAGGGCCAGCACTACGTGCCGGCGTGGGGATGCGTGATCACCGACCCCGACGGGACTGTCATCGCGATCTCCGGCGACACCGGTCCCAGCGACGTGTTCGTCGAGGCCGCCCACGGGGCCGATCTCTTCGTAGCCGAGGCCACGCTCTCGAATGCCGAGTTCGACGACCCCCGCCGCGGCCACCTCACCCCCGAGGAGGCGCTCGACATGGCCGACCGATCGGGAGCCGCCCAGGTGGTCCTCGTCCATTTCCGGGCGGAGCTGCGCGACCGGATCGAGGGCGCGTGCGCCGGCCGCACGGGTGCCGTCGCCGGACGGCCGGGCCTGCAGATCGAGGTCAACCGGGCCGCGACGCAGCGGGATGGTCCGCACGGGTCGTCGAAACCGCCGTCCATGGATCCCGACAGGGACGCGGATGCCTCGAGCGGTGGGCAGGCCACGGCGGCCGGCGCCGGTCTCGCCCAGGCCCCGCTCACCTCACCCTGAGCCGGGGCAGCGGTCACGAGCGTCCTCGTCAGCTGACGAGCGAAACCCCGCGGGCCTCCGCGGCCCGCCGCCAGAGCTCTGCGGCGACATCCGGATCGGCCTCCAGGCCGGCGGCCGTCTCGAGATAGCCCGCGGCCTCCGTCGGAGCGGCCAGGCTGACGGCCTGCTCGGCGGCCTTGATCAGGAGCGGGATCGCCCGCTCCGCGTCCCCCGCCGCGGCCCGGTGACGGGCGATCGTCGCGACGGGGCCATCCGGCTGCCGCGCCTCCAGCCGATCGGCGACGCGGGTGTGGAGGGTCGCCCGCTCGGTCGCCAGGAGGCTGCGATAGGCGGCGTCGTGGATCATCGGGTGACAGAAGCGCCAGCCGTCCGCGGCATTGACCGGGACGATCATCGCGGCTTCCGCGAGTCGCTCGTAGAGCGCCGCATCGACCGGTTCTCCGAGCACGTCGCCGACCAACGGCTCACGGAAGGTCATCCCGATCACGGCGCCGACCCGGAGCACGGTCCGGCTCGCCTCGGACAGGGCGTCGATCCGGCTGCCGAGGAGAGCCCGGAGCGTGACGGGCAGCTCGGCTGCCGCGGCGCCGCCGACCTCGAGCCGGCCGTCGTCGCTGATCGCACCTTCGTCGACGATGGCCCGCACGACCTCGCCGATGAACAGCGGGTTCCCGGACGTCCGCTCGTGGAGCCGCCGCGCGTCGTCCGCATCGACCTCGGCGCCGGCAACGGCGCGGGCGAGCTCGCCGGTCTCCGGCTCGTCGAGGCCGGTCAGCCGGATCCGAAGCACACCCGGTTCGTCGAGGGTCGGGTGGCTGAGCCCTTCCGGGCGGCTCCCCACGAGGACCAGGAGGGGGCCGCGGCGGGCGACGGTGACGACCTCCTCGAAGATGCCGCCGCTCGACGCGTCGAGCCAGTGCAGGTCATCGATCACGAGGACCCGCGGTCCATCCTGCTCGAGGAGGCGCTCGAGATACGCGCGGGTGAGCGAGCGGACCGCCGACGCGACCTCCACGGGATCCGGCGGGACGAGCTCCGCCTCGGCCTCCCAGCCCGAGAATGCCGCCTCCCGCGCGATCGCGGCGATCGCGCCGGCCCAACGCCGGACGTCGCGCGGGTCGACGTCGTCGGTGAACAGCAGCCGGCGGACGAACGATCCGGAGTCGATGCCGTGCTCATCGGCGACCGCCTGGGCAAGGGACCGGCCGAAGCGATACGGGTCCGCCTTCCCGTACGAGACGTTGTCGACCCATGTCCAGGCCACCCCGGCAGAGCGTGCCGACGCCTCGAGGTCGGCCAGCAGCCGGGACTTGCCGATCCCGGCCTCGCCCTCGACGAGCGCGACGCCGCCGTGACGATCGGCCTGCAGCGCGTCGAGGAGCCGCTTCAGGCCCTCCCGCTCCGCGACCCGGCCCACGAACCGGCCGGCCGGCGGCCGCCATGGCTGGAACCCGGTGTCCTCGAGGAGTCGACCGATCCGGACCGGGCGGGTCTGACCGCGCAGGACGCGTTCGCCGAGGTCCTCGACGGTCAGTCGCTTCCGGGCGGCGCGGCGCGTCGGCTCGTCGAGGAGGATCTCGCCGGGGCCGGCGAGACCCTGGATCCGTGCTGCGGTCGTCACCGCGGGACCCGTCAGCGACCAGTCCATCTCGCCAGGCACGCCACGCGGCGCGGCGACGACCTCGCCGGTCGCCAGCCCGATCCGGACCTCGAGGGCCTCACCGGACGGATCGTCCAGATGGGCCAGGCCGTCGCGGATCGCGAGCGCGCAGTGGGTCGCCCGGAGGGCGTCGTCGTCGTGGGCGATCGGCCAGCCGAACACCGCGAAGACGGCGTCCCCGATGAACTTCTCGCGCGTTCCCTCGAACCGCTCGATCGCCTCGCCCATCGAGGCCAGCGCCGCCCCGACCCGCCGCCGGACCTCCTCGGGATCGTGCTCGGCGACCAGCCGGACGTAGTCGACGAGGTCGGCGAAGAGGGCGGTGACGACGCGCCGATCACCCTCCGCGCCGGTGACGACGCGCCGATCACGCTCCGCGCCGGTGACGACGCGCCACCTCCGCGCGACGGGACGGCCGCCGGTCGTCCCGGGACCGACCCCGACCGGGGAACGGGACGGGCGCAGCCGCGTTCCGCACTGCTCGCAGAAGCGAGCCTTCGGTCCCACCGCGGCACCGCACGCCGGACAGCGCACCCGGGCGGCCTCCCTCATCGCTCGTGGGCAGCCGGTGTCCGGCCTGCCCGGTGCCCGAGTCTACCCCCGGTCGATGCGGTCGACGGAGGGACGTGGTGCGGGTCTGCGCCGGGCGAGGTGCGGTCCGGTTGGGTCCGGTGCGCTCCCGAGCGCTCCGATCGGTACTTCTAGCTGATCGAAAGAAGGGGCTGCTGGTCGGCGCCGGCCGCGCGAACGCTCATCCTCGCGGCCACGGCACCCGCGACCGCCGTCAGGGCCCGCGCCGCGGGTCCCGGCTCGCGCTGGGCCACCGCGGGCACGCCGACGTCGCCGCCCTGGCGAACCGTGACGTCGAGCGGCACGCCGCCGAGGAAGTCGATGCCGTGGGTCTGGCAGAACCGCTCGCCACCGCCCCGCCCGAAGATCTCCGTCAGCTCGCCGCAGTGAGGGCAGGCGAAGGCAGTCATGTTCTCGACGAGGCCGAGGATCGGGACCGACAGCCGCTTGAACATGGCCAGCGCCTTGCCGACGTCGCTGAGCGCGACCTCCTGGGGGGTGGTCACGAGGACCGCGCCGCCGAGCGGCACCGACTGGGCCAGCGTCAGCTGCGCGTCCGATGTGCCCGGCGGCAGGTCGACGACGAGGTAGTCGAGGTCGCCCCACTCCACGTCGCGGAGGAACTGCTGGATCGCGCCACCGACGAGCGGTCCGCGCCAGACGATCGGCTGGCCCTCCGGCACGAAGAACTGGATCGAAATGCACTTGACGCCGTGGCGCTCGAGGGGCGTGATCTTGTTGTTCTCGCTCGCCTTCGGCTGGCCATCGACGCCGAGCATCATCGGAATGTTGGGGCCGGTGATATCCGCGTCGAGAAGACCGACCGCGGCGCCCGCCTGCGCGAGGGCCACCGCAAGGTTGACGCTCACGGTGCTCTTCCCGACGCCGCCCTTCCCGGACCCGACCGCGATGATGTTCTTCACGTTCGGCAGGAGCTGCTCGGCGGTTCGCGGCGCGGCCCGCCGGACCATCGCACCCCACGTGATCGCGACCGACGTCGCCCCGAGCGTCTCGAGGGCCGCGCGGGCGTTCGACTCGATCTCGTCCTTCAGGGGACAGGCCGGCGTCGTCAGCTCGATCGTGAAGGCGACGTCGGTCCCGTCGATCGCGATCGCCTTGACCATCTCGAGCGTCACGATGTCGCGGCCGAGCTCCGGCTCCTGGACCTGGCGGAGCGCTTCGATGATGGCGCTTTCTGTCAGCGTGGACATGCTGGGCGGGACCTCGGGAGCGGAACGGGTTCGAGACGGCCTTCTGACGGGTGGCGCGTCGATATCCACATCCTACCGCGGGATCGGCCGGCGAGCGCCGGACCGATCCTCTCCGCGACCGGTTCGTCGATCGAGGCGGGTTGCGACCCGGCACCGCCCGGTCGGCGAGCCGCGGCGGTGGAGGACGGCACCCGCCGGCCGGCCACGAATCACCGAGCGATCGGCCAAGAGTGATTCGAATCTCGTGGTGTCCGCACACCTCCGCGGTCGACCTTCGCGTTCTTGACACCCCTGTCCGGCGACACCTATCCTCGGCCTGCCGACGGCGGTCGGAGGAGGTCCGCCGGGTCGGTGTCCCCGGACGCGCAATCGGTCGCCTGCGGCCGGTCGAGGCGTTCCGGCCTCTGGGGAGAGCACACGTTGCCTGAGGTCGACGTCCGCCTCGTCGATGTCGTCAAGAAGTTCGGCGAAGCGGTCGCCGTCGACCACATCGACCTCGAGGTTCGCGACGGGGAGTTCTTCAGCCTGCTCGGCCCGTCCGGCTGCGGCAAGACGACGACCCTCCGGATGATCGGCGGGTTCGAGCAGCCCACCTCCGGACTGATCGAGCTCCAGGGTCAGGACGTCACCTGGCTGCCGCCGTTCAAGCGGAACGTCAACACCGTCTTCCAGAACTACGCTCTCTTCCCGCATCTCACGATCTTCGAGAACGTCGCCTTCGGGCTGCGTCGCAAGGGCATCAAGGGACCCGAGGTGAAGAGCCGGGTCACCGACATGCTCAAGCTCGTCGAGCTGCCCGGCTTCGAGAACCGCAAGCCCACCCAGATCTCCGGCGGCCAGGCGCAGCGCGTCGCGCTGGCGCGGGCGCTGATCAACCGACCCGCCGTCCTGCTCCTCGACGAGCCGCTGGGCGCGCTGGACCTGAAGCTCCGAAAGCAGATGCAGGTCGAGCTGAAGCGGATCCAGCAGGAGGTCGGGATCACGTTCATCTACGTGACCCACGACCAGGAGGAGGCGATGACGATGTCCGATCGCATCGCCGTGATGAACCGGGGCCGGTACGAGCAGCTCGGCGACCCCGAGGCGCTGTACGAGCGACCGACCACCCGCTTCGTCGCGGGCTTCCTCGGGGTCAGCAACCTGCTGGCGGCCACGATCGTCGGCACCGATGGCTCGTATGCCAGCGCGAAGCTCGGCGATGACACGACGATTCGCATCCCGAGCAGCTTCGTGAACGGCGAGTCGAACGTCCGGATCGGCGTCCGGCCGGAGAAGATCCGGCTCAGCGAGACCACGGCCGAGGGCCAGGCGGGATACAACCGGCTGACCGGCGTGGTCCGCGACGCCTCGTACATCGGCGTCAGCACCCAGTACCAGGTCGAGGCCCGCAGCGGGACCCTGACGGTCTACGAGCAGAACGTCGAGCGGGCGACCCGTGCGGAGCTCTGGGCCCGGGGCGACCAGGTCCAGCTGACCTGGTCCCCGGATCACAGCTTCGTCGTGCCCGCCGGCAACGACGACACCGAGTCCACCGGCGTGGGGGCGCCGGCCGCAGCCACGAGCGACTGACCGCACCCCACGAGGAGACTTCGATGGCCGAGCAACCAAGCCGCCTCAACCCCGACCTGACCCGTCGCCGGTTCCTCCAGGGAACGGCGCTCGCCGGCGTCGCCGCGTTCCTCGCCGCGTGCACGGGCGGCGGAGCCGAGGACTCCGGCGCACCGGCCGGATCCGGCAACGCGAACGTGCCGACGCCGCCGCCCGTCCCGTCGGCCACGCCGGCTGGTTCCCCGACCCCGCAGCCGAGCCCGACGGGCCCGCTCCACTGGGCGCAATGGCCGGCCTACATCGACCTCGCCGGCAAGGCCGGCGAGGACGGCGTCTACGCGCCGGGCTCCTCGCCGACCCTCGAGGCCTTCAAGAAGAAGTACGGCGTCGACGTCAACTACGAGGAGAAGATCGAGGCGAACGAGGACTTCTACGCCACGATCCAGCAGCAGCTCGTGGCCGGCCTGCCCACCGGCTGGGACATGATCACCGTCACCGACTGGCTCGCCGCCAGGATCATCAGCAAGGGCTGGGCGGAGCAGATCGACCAGGGCAACGTCCCGAACGCCGTGAAGAACCTGCGAGCGCCGCTCAAGGGCCAGGCCTGGGATCCCGACCAGAACTTCCACTACCCGTGGCAGTCCGGGATGACCGGGATCGGCTACAACAAGGCGTCGCTGGCGAAGGCCAAGATCCCCGAGCCGAAGTCTCTGACCGAGCTCTTCGCCGTCCAGCCGGACCGGCTGACGTTCCTGAACGAGAAGCGCGACACGTTCGGCCTGGGCCTGCTGAAGCTCGGGATCGATCCGAACCCCGCGACAGTCACCGACGACGACCTCCAGAAGGTCCACGACGACATGAAGCCGCTGACCGACAAGGGCCTGCGCTTCACCGGCAACGAGTACCTCCAAGACTTCGCGTCGAAGAAGACCTGGGCGGCGATGACCTGGTCCGGCGACCTGGCCTCGTCGGGCGCCGAGGACGACGTCTGGGTTGCCCCGACCGAGGGCTCGATGATCTGGACCGACAACATGGTCATTCCGAAGGGCGCCGAGCACAAGTTCACCGCCGAGCTGATGATGAACTTCGTCTACGACCCGACGATCGCCGCCCAGATCGCGAACTACGTCTACTACGTGTCACCGGTCGAGGGCGCCGAGGCGGAGATCGCCAAGCTGGACCCGGAGGCGGCGAAGAACCCCCTCCTGTTCCCGCCGCCGGAGGTCGTCGCGAAGCAGAAGAACTTCCAGTTCCTGTCCGACGAGCTCGAGGCGAAGATGAACGAGCTCTACGCCGACCTGGCCGGCACCTGATCCGGGCCGGGCGGGGAGCAGCGACTCGATGACGGCGACCACGGCACCGGCCCCGGCGAAGCCCGCGCCCGGGCCGGGCTGGCGTCAGCGACTCAAGCGCGCCACGCCGTACCTGCTGTTGGCGCCGGGGATCCTCTGGCTCCTCGTCTTCTTCGTCGTCCCGACGATCCAGATGTTCCTGACGTCGGTGTCGACGGGCTCGGTCGACTCCGGGTTCAAGGTCACCTGGTCGACCAAGGCCTACGAGACGGCGTTCACCCGGTTCCCGCGGCAGCTGATCAACTCGCTGCTGTACGGCGGCCTCGCGACCCTCCTGACCTTCCTGGTCGGCTTCCCGGTCGCGTACACGATCGCGTTCCGCGGCGGACGTTACAAGAGCATCCTGCTGTTCCTCGTGATCGCGCCGTTCTTCACGAGCTTCCTGATCCGGACGATCAGCTGGAAGATCCTCCTGAACGACACGGGCCCGCTCCTCGGTCCGCTCAAGGAGTTCCACATGGTGCCCGACAGCTTCGGGCTCCTCTACACGCCGATCGCCGTCGTCGCCGGGATCACGTACAACTTCCTGCCGTTCATGGTGCTGCCCCTGTACGTCGCGCTCGAGAAGATCGACCCGCGGCTGATCGAGGCGGCCAAGGACCTGTTCGCCTCGAACTGGGGCGCCTTCCGCCGGGTCACGTTCCCGCTCGCATTGCCCGGTGTCTTCGCGGGGACGATCCTGACGTTCATCCCCGCCCTCGGCGACTGGGTGAACGCCGAGCTCCTCGGCAACACCCAGACGAAGATGATCGGCAACGTCATCCAGGACCGCTTCATCAGCCAGGGTGACTACCCGACGGCTGCAGCCCTGTCGTTCATCCTCATGGCCGGGATCCTCGTCGCCGTGCTCGTGTACGGCAGGTTCCTCGGCACCGAACGGCTGACGGGCTGACGGCGATGGCGACGACCGCGACCACCCTCGAACGTCCCGCCGCCGTCGCGCGGGCGCCGCGCCGGCTCGGCCCGCGGCTGGCGAACCTGGCCCTGCCCGCGTTCACCGCGATCGCGCTGTTCTACCTGCTGCTGCCGATCCTCGTGATGATCGTCTTCAGCTTCAACGACTACCAGGGCAAGTTCAACTTCGCCTGGCACGGGTTCTCGCTCAACGGCTGGCTCCATCCGTTCGACTGGCAGGGCCTGCCCCAGGCCATCCGGACGAGCATCTTCATCGCCGTCATCGCGACGATCGTCTCGGCGATCCTCGGGACGCTCATCGGGCTGGCCCTGACCCGCTACCCGTTTCGCGGCCGGGGCGCGGTCAACGCCCTGATCTTCCTCCCGATGGCGACGCCGGAGATCGTCATGGGGGCGAGCCTGCTGACCCTGTTCGTCGCCTCGGCGACCCAGTGGCCGTACAACGCCATCTTCCCGCGCGGGTCGCTCTATCCGCTCGGAATCCAGACGATCCTGATCGCCCACATCATGTTCAACATCAGCTTCGTGGTCGTCACGGTGAAGGCCCGGCTGGCGGGCTTCGACCGCCGCCTCGAGGAAGCGGCGATGGACCTCGGCGCGAACGAGTGGTCGACGTTCTGGCGGGTGACGTTTCCGCTGATCCTGCCCGGGATCATCGCCGCGTCACTGCTCGCCTTCTCGCTGTCGATCGACGACTTCATCATCACCAACCTCGTCTCCGGCGCCACGACGAACACCTTCCCGATCTGGGTCTACGGGATCCAGAAGAACGCCCTGCCGGTCCAGATCAACGTGATCGGCTCGATGGTGTTCCTGGGTGCGGTCCTGTTCGTCCTCTCCTCGAACATCATCTCGGCGCGCCGGCGATGACCTCGATCGCCGACCACGTGACCCTTGCCGCCGATGGGGCCGATGGCCTGCCCGATCGGTCGGTCATCCCGCCGGTCTGGGGCCGCATCACGAACCTCCTCGTCGACCGCGGCGAGGGTTCGTGGCTGATCACGACCGACGGCGAGCGGTACCTCGACTACTCGTCCGGGATCGGCGTGACGAACACCGGTCATGCCCATCCGCGGGTCGTCGCGGCGATCCAGGCCCAGGCGGCGAAGATCCTTCACGCCCAGCAGAACATCACCTACCACGAGCCGGGGCTGCGGCTGTACGAGCGCCTCCGCCACGTCCTTCCCGGCGACGACTGGGGGGCGTTCCTCTCGAACAGCGGCGCCGAGGCGGTCGAGGCGTCGGTGAAGCTCGCCCGGATCGCGACCGGCCGGCCGGTGATCCTCGGATTCCGCTATGGCTACCACGGCCGGACCGGCCAGACGATGGCCCTGACGACCGCCAAGGACGTCTACCGGGGTCACTTCGAGCCGCTCCCCGGGAGCGTCTACCACACCGCTTACCCGTATTGCTATCGCTGGTCGGGCGGTGCCCACGCGCCCGACGAGCACTGCGTCTGCGACTGGGAGGCCCAGCTCGACCTGACGTTCCACCAGTACGTCTACCCCGAGCACGTGGCTGCGATCATCGTCGAGCCGGTCATCGGCGAGGGCGGCTACCTCGTCCCACCGCCGGCCTTCCTGCCGCGGCTCCGCGAGATCACTCGGCAGCACGGGATCCTGCTGATCGCCGACGAGGTCCAGACCGGCTTCGGCCGGACCGGCGAGCTGTTCGCGGTCCGGCACTGGGACGTCGAGCCCGACATCCTCGTCATGGCGAAGGGGATCGCGTCGGGGCTGCCGCTGAGCGGGATCGTGGCGAAGCGATCGACAATCGACCTCCTGCCGCCCGGGTCGCACGGCGGGACCTACGGCGGCAACGTCGTCGCCTGCGCCGCCGCGAACGCGACGCTCGACGTGATCGAGGACGAGGGGCTCGTCGCGAACGCCCGGGAGCGTGGCACCCAGTTCCTGGCGGGCCTCCGGGCGATGGCGCCACGCTATCGGTCGATCGGCGACGTCCGCGGGCTCGGGCTGATGCTCGCGCTCGAGTTCGTGAAGCCGGGCGAGGGAGACGGCCGGGTCCCCGATCCGGACGTGACGAAGCGGGTCCAGGCCGAGGCGCTGGCCCGGAAGCTGATCATCCTGACCGCAGGCACCTACGTGAACGTCGTCCGGATCATCCCGCCCCTCGTGACCACCGCCGACGAGGTCGACCTCGCGCTGCGGACCCTCGACGAGAGCCTTGCCGCGGCCGGCGCGTGAGCGACGACGCCTCTGCGATCGACCGCCTCCCGCCCGACGCCCGGAAGCGGCTCGACGAGCTGGCACAAGCCATCGAGCGGGTTCCGATGGACGAGCTTCCGCTGTATGCGGATCGCGGATTCGACGACGAGCACGTCGCGGCCGTCGACCGGGCGAAGGCCGTCGCCGATGAGGCCGGGCTGACGGCCGGCATCGTGGCGGCGCAGCGCGCGATGGCCGACGGTGTCATCGAGATGTACGGGTCCTCCCAGATGCGGGGCTCGATCATGGGCATGAACATCGCCCCGCCGCCGGGCACGGACGAGGATCGAATGCGGATGCTCGAATCGCTCGGGGACGCCGTGAGCGCGACCGTCCTCGGCGACCGCCTCGATCCCGACGATCACGCCGAGCTGCTGGGGCTGTGGGCCCGGCTCCTGCCGTAGCCGTGGCGGAGGCCGGCGCCCGGTGAGCCACTCGGTCCGCGAGGCGCGCGGCGAGATCGTCCGAATCGCCCGTCTCCTCCAGGCCCGTGGGCTGGCGGTCGGGACATCGGGCAACGTCGGTGCGCGGCTCGACGACGGACGGATCGCGATCACGCCCTCGACGATGGAGTACGACGAGATCACGGTCGAGGACGTCGTCATCGTCCTGCCGGACGGGTCGCCGTCGGAGGGCCGGCGTCGGCCCAGCTCCGAACTGCCGCTGCATCTCGCCGTGTTCGCCGCCCGGGCGGATGTCCACGCGATCGTCCACACCCACTCGCCATTCGCGACGACCTTCTCGGTGGCCCGCCGGGAGATCGCGGCCGTCCACTACGTCCTCGCCCCGCTCGTCGCGGCCGGTCGCGACACGCTGCGGGTCGCGTCGTACGCGACGTTCGGGACCGAGGAGCTGGCAACGAACGTGGTCGCGACGCTGGGGCCCGACAACGCCTGCCTGATCGCCAACCACGGGGCGATCGCGGTTTCGCGAACCATCGCCGGGGCGTTCGCGCGCGCGGAGCGGGTCGAGGAGCTGGCGACGCTCGGCTGGCGCGCGGAGCAGATGGGCGGCGCGACCCTCCTCACCGCGGACGACCTCGACCATGCCCGGGAGCAGATGGCCCGCTTCCCGCGCCAGACGCCGGGCGATCGGTGATCCGCCGGCTCGGTCGGAACGAACGGGTCGACGATGAACGCTGACCAGATCGCGCCCCTCGTCGGGCTCGTCGGCCTCGTCCTCGTCAAGGAGGCCGGGGTGCCCATCCCGGTGCCCGGCGATCTCGTCCTGCTCGGCGCGGGCATCGCCGCGGCACGGGGCGATCTCGACCCGAGGCTGACGCTGGTCGCCCTGATCCTCGCGAGCATCGCCGGCGGTCTGATCCAGTTCGTGGCGCTGCGATCCGTCGCCCGGCCCGCGATCCTCCTCGTTCTCAGCCGGTTCACCTCGCCGGAACGGATCGAGAGTCAGACCGAGCGCCTCCGCCGGAACGGAGCACCGGCGATCGCGGTCGGGCGGATGACGCCCGGCTTCCGCACCGTCACGGTCGCGGCGAGCGCGCTCGCCGCCGTGCCCGCGTCCGCGTTCGTCGGTGGTCTCTCGGTCGGCAACGCGGTCTTCATCTCGGCCCACTTCGGGATCGGGTACGTCCTCGGAGAGCCGGCGATCGCCCTGATCGGGCGAGCAGCCCTGCCGATCGCGGTCGCCGGGGTCGTGCTCGCGATCCTGGGCCTTGGCGGCTGGCTCCTGATCCGGCGCCGTCGTGAGGCGGGCAAGCCGCCGCTGCTGGAGACGATCGCCGCCTGGGCGGACGCGTGCTGCCCTGCCTGCGTCTCGATCGGGGCCGCCGCACGCCGTGGCTCGACCGTCGTCGAGGCCGACTCCGCGTAGCTCAGGCCTCGGCGCCGCCTCGGAGGCGGCCCAGCACCTCGTCGTGGAGGAGGCCGTTCGTGGCGAGGAACGAGCCGGTCTCGAACGATCGGCGCCCGTCGAAGTCGGTGACGCGGCCGCCGGCCTCCTCGATCAGGATCATCGGCGCGGCCATGTCCCAGGACGACAGGTCGACCTCGACCATCGCCTCGGCCGCGCCCTCGGCGAGCAGGGCGTAGCCCCAGAAGTCGCCGAACCCGCGTTCGCGCCACACGGCGCCGAGCAGGGCGCGGAAGCCCGGCGCGAGCCCGGACACGTCGATGTCGTGGCCTGCGCCGTACAGGACCTGCGCGTCGTCGAGCGCGCGCACGGCGGAGACGTGGATCCGGCGCGGTGCCCCGTCGTCCACGCTGCGGGCCCACGCTCCCCCGCCGCGCCGCGCCCACCAGCGCTCGTGGAGGGCCGGCGCGGAGATCACCCCGACCTGGAGCTCGCCGTCGCGTTCGACCGCGAGGAGCGTCCCGAACAGGGGGATGCCGCGGATGAAGTTGTGGGTCGCGTCGATGGGGTCGATGTACCAGCGGGTCGTGGCCGCACCGGCTTCCGTGCCGTACTCGGTGCCGAATTCCTCGCCGACGAGCCCGTGATCCGGGTACGCCGCGTGGATCCGCGCCCGGACGGCCCGCTCGATCCCCGTGTCGGCCTGGGTCACGAACGTCCGATCGGGCTTCGTCGCGATCTCGAGATCCCGCCGGAACACCGATCGGGCGATCGCGTCCGCCTCGTCACAGGCTGCCTGGGCGAGGGCGAGCCAGGCGTCGAGCTCGTGCTCGGATCCGGCACGCAGCGACGCGCTCCAGTCGGGCCCGTTGCGCCCGGACTGATCCCGGAGCCCGGAGCTCACGCCCGGATTCGCTCGTTCGTCGGGTCCCAGAGCGGCTCGCGGACCGCCTCGAAGCCGATCCACTCGCCGAACACGTCGATCTCTCCGCGTGTCCCGATCGGCGCGTCCGGCGGGAGGTAGGCATAGGCGATCGAGCACTCGACGCCGTGCCCGAACCCGCCCGATGTGACCCGGCCGACGATCCGGCCGTCGACCCGGACCGGCTCGTTGCCGAGGCAGACCGAGCGCGGGTCGTCGAGGACGAGGCAGCGCAGGCGCTTGCGCGGGCCGGCGGCCTTCGCGGCCCGGAGCGCCTCCTGGCCGATGAACCCGCCGGGCTTGTCCAGGGCGACGGCAAACCCGAGGCCGGCCTCGAACGGCGTCTCGTCCGGCGTGATGTCGGTCGACCAGACGCGATAGCCCTTCTCGAGACGGAGCGCGTCGATCGCCCGATAGCCCGCCGGCGTCAGGCCGTGCGGCCGACCGGCCTCGATCAGCGTGTCCCACAGCGCGCCGCCGAACTCCATGTGGGCGTACAGCTCCCAGCCGAGCTCGCCCACGTAGGTGACCCGCAGGGCGAGGACCGGGATGCGGCCGATCGTGATCGGCCGCGCCGTCAGGTACGGGAACGCGGCGTTCGAGAGGTCGTCGGTCGTGAGCGGGGCGAGGATGTCGCGGGCTCGCGGGCCCCAGATCCCGTAGCAGGCGCGGCCCGACGTCAGGTCGTTCAGCTGGACCGTGCCGTCGTCCGGCAGGTGGGTCCGCAGCCAGGCCAGGTCGTGCTGGCCGACCGCCGTCCCGGTCACGAGGAAGAAGCGATCGGCCGCGATCCGGGTGATCGTGAGGTCGCACTCGATCCCGCCGCGGGTGTTGAGAAGGGACGTGTAGACGATTCGGCCGACGGGGACGTCGACCTCGTTGGCCGCCATCCGGTCCAGGAAGGTCACCGCTCCGGGCCCGACCACCTCGAGCTTCGCGAAGCTCGTCTCGTCGAACAGCCCGGCATCGATCCGGGTCGCGATCGCCTCGGCCGCGATCGCGGGGCTCCAGTGCTGGCCGGCCCAGCCGCGCGGCCGGAGCCGCTCGAGTGCGGCCCGCCCGCCGAACCGCTCGTCGTCGGCCGTCGGCTCGAACCAGTTCGGCCGCTCCCAGCCAGACTTCTCGCCGAACGCCGCGCCGAGCGCCCGCAGCCGCTCATAGGTCGGCGCCATCCGGAGGGGCCGGCCCGCCTGCCGCTCCTCGTTCGGGTAGTGGATGTCGTAGTAGGTCGCGTAGACCTCGGTCGTCCGGGCGAGGGTCCACTCCCGCGACCGCCAGTGCTGCCCGCCGAAGCGCCGGATGTCCATGTGCCACAGGTCGAGCTCGGGCTCGCCGTCGACGATCCAGCTCGCGACCTGGCGACCGATCCCGCCCGCACCGGCGATCCCGTGGGCGCAGAAACCGGCCGCGACGAAGAATCCACGGACGTCGCTCTCGCCGAGGATGAACTCGTTGTCCGGGGTGAAGCCCTCCGGTCCGTTGATCATTCGCGAGACACCCGCATTCGCGATCGCGGGGACCCGCCGGACGGCGCCGGCCATGATCTCCTCGAAGCGCGGCCAGTCGGGCGCGAGGAGCTTGCCGTTGAAGTCCGGCGGCGCGCCGTCAAGCGACCACGGCGCCGGGTCGCGCTCGTAGCCGCCCATACACAGCCCGCCGACCTCCTCGCGGAAGTAGACGAGGTTGTCCGGGTCGCGGAGCTGGGGCAGGCCGGCGTGGACGCCCTCGATCGCCTCGGTGAAGAGGTACTGGTGAGCCATCGGGATGATCGGGATCGTCACGCCCGCGAGGCGTCCGATCTCCGGCGCGAACATCCCGCCCGCGTTGACGACGACGTCGGCCCCGATCGTCTCGCGCGAGCCATCGCGCAGCTCGACGGTGACGTCGGTCACATGACCGCGCTCGACCCCGATCCCGACGACGCGGGTGTTGGTCCGAACCGTGACGCCCTTCCGGCGGGCGCCGGCGGCGAGCGCCATGGCCAGCCCGGATGGATCCAGCCAGCCGTCGGTCGGAAGCCAGACGGCACCGAGGACGCCGTCGGTCGACATGAGCGGAAAGCGATCCTGGGCCTCGGCGGCCGTGATCAGCTCGAGCGGCAGCCCGAACGTCTTCGCCCAGCCTGCCTGGCGCTGGAGCTCCTCGAACCGTGCCCGGGTCGACGCGAGTCGGAGCGATCCGACCTCGTGCCACGAGGGGTCGACGCCCGTCTCGTCGCGGAGGCGGCGATACAGCGCCGCGCCGTACATCATCATCGTGGTCAGGGTCACCGAGCCACGGAGCTGGCCGACGAGCCCGGCCGAGTGGAAGGTCGAGCCGGAGGTCAGCTCCGCCCGGTCGACGAGGACGACGTCGGTCCAACCGCGCTCCGCCAGGTGGTAGGCGATCGACGTCCCGCCGACGCCTCCGCCGATGATCACGACCCGGGCGTGGTCTGCCATGCGATCAGCCTATCGGGCGTTCCCGGTCGACGTGGGCCCGGGACACACCCGAGGGCCTCAGTGGCAGATCGTGCTGCCGGCGTCGGCGACGTCGCCGCTGGCAGGCAGGAACTCCCAGTCGTAGTTCGCCGGGTGGAGCGTCAGCCGGAGGACGCCGAACGTGCCCGAAAGGCGGAACTCGCTGTTCGCGGCGGTCGTCGCGAACGTCCGCAGCTCCGCGCCGCCGGTGCCGACGACGATCTCGCGGATCCCGCCTGGCCGCTCCTCCTTGCCGCTCGGGTCCTGCGGCGCAAACCGCTCGTAGTCGTGGTCGTGGCCGTTGACGATCAGCTCGGCGCCGTCCTGGTGGAGGAGCCGCCAGAACGGGGCGACCTGGTCGTCGTTGCCGTGCTCTCCGGAGCTGAACCGCGGGTGGTGCCAGATCGCGAGTGTGCAGCGGGCGCTGCTCGCCGCGAGGTCGGCCGCCAACCAGCGACCCTGCGGTGAGGTCGCGGCACACCCGCCGACCTGGTCGCAGTCGGAATCCAGGACGACGACGTGCCACGCCCCCATGTCCGTCGAGTACCAGGTCACGCCCTGCGGCGCCGCCACCGTCCCGAAGTAGCCGAGGTAGCCGGCCGCGCCGGCGGTGAGCCAGTCGTGGTTGCCGGCGGCGGGCAGAATCGTCCGCTCCTTGACCCGGCCCCACGTCGGGGCGTAGCAGCCGGCGAAGTCCCCCTGGCTGCCCGTCTCGTAGGCGTTGTCGCCGGCGGTGAAGACACCACCCTGTTGCCCGAGCAGGAGGTCCGACGTCTGCATCGCGCCGGCGGAGCCGCAGACGGCGATGTCGCCTGCTCCGGTGATCACGACCGTCCCCGACGGGTCCGGCCCGATCGTGCTCGCCGACGGACCGACGACCGAGGCGGTCGGTCCCGGCACGGAAGCGATTGGTGCCGTCGGTCGGCTCGACGGGCTCGCGCCGGTGGTGCCCGATCGGCTGAAGACGGCCAGGCCGCCCGCGAGCAGGACGAGCGTCGCGACGAAGACGACGACGAGCAACGTCGCCTGGCGTGCGGTCGAGCGCCGGTCGTCCATCGCGGGAAGCGTAGCCGCCGATCGTGGGTCGCGGCCGGGATGTCGGAGGGACCGGTCCTAACCCTCCGCCTCGCGAAGGGCCCGCTCGAACCGCGGTGTCGTCGCCCCCTCGAGCAGCCGCTCGAAGTGATCGCCGGCGTACGCGACGAAGTCCACGTCGAGCGTGCTGACTCCCTGCTGGAGGACGCCCCACATCGCCTCGCGGAAGTCGGACACCGTCCGCATCAGCGTCAGGCGCGCGAGGCGCGCCGCGCGATCGGCGGCGTGGTCGGGTCCGTCGTACGTCGTGAGCAGGTAGGCGTCCTCGTCGGCCGTCAGCTCGTGGTTGATGCTGAAGTTGCCGAGATCGAAGAACGGGTCGCCCATCCCAGCGTACTCCCAGTCGACGATCCGGATCCGGACCCCGTCGTCGATGAAGTTCGCGTTCAGGAGGTCGTTGTGGCAAGGCCGGAGCTCGATCGGGTTCGCCAGGCAGGCCAGCTCGATCCGCCGGCCGATCGAGGCCGCCAGGTCGTACTCCGGCGGGATCCGCACCCCCCGGGCAAGCGCGAGGGCCCGGTATGCCTCCACGATGCGGAGGGGGACGAACAGGCCCGGGATCGGCGGCCCGTCGTGGATCCGCCGGAGCGACGTTGCCACGCGTCGGATCGTTTCGGGCTGGTGGACGGCCTCGTCGGACACGGGCGAGCCCTCGATGAACCGGGTGACGAGGTAGCCCTCCGGCCGGATGAACGCGGTGACCTCGGGTCCGACCCCGACGCCCGCCGCGGCGACCGTCGCCGCGTGCTCGACCTCGCGGGAGATGCCCAGAAGATGCGTGTCGTTGCCGGCCAGGCGGATCACGTATCGGTCGGGCGAGCCGCCGAGCGCCACGAGGAAGTTGCGGTTCGTGATCCCGCCCGACAGCGCCGTCAGGGAGAGCTCGTGGCCCGCCAGCTCCGGGACGCGCTGCATGGCCCGGACCAGCTCATCGCGGAGCTCGCCGTGGAGGACCGGCTCCGCTGGCTCGGTCATCACCGGCCCACGCGACGTGAAGCGGCGGCGCGCCGAGGGCTCGACGCGCCGCCGCGATCGGTCCGGATCGAGATCGACGTCAGCCGATCACCGCCTCGCCGGTGACGGTGTCCGCCTGGAACTGGACAGTGTCCTGCTTGCCGCGCTGCGCTACCACGTAGTACACGGCGCCGATGATCACGACCGATCCGACCAGCGTCTCGAAGATCGGCCACGGCGGCAGCCCTTCCTGGAGCGTCCCACCGATCTTGATGAACGTGTTGATGAACGGGTTGGACCAGGTGTTCCGGAGATCGTTTCCGAAGATCCCGAACAGGTTCGGATCCGTCCATATGGCGATGTTCACGATCATTACTGCGCCCCACGCGAGCGCCGCGATGTTGATGATCGTCCCCCAGCTTCCAAGTGAGAACCACGCGCCCCTGTGCGGCCAGCCCCGGGTCCGGGCGGCCAGTACGCCGAGGTTGCACAGGAAGTACGAGATGTAGATCATCCCGGTCGCCCCGACCGCGATGTAGATCGCTGCGCCGGCACCGGTAACGAAGAATGGGATGGCCGCGAGAATGCCGACGGCGATCGAAGCGTTCGCCGGCGTCCGGAACGTGTGATTGACCGTTCCCCAGGTCGCGCCGAGCGGCAGTCGCCCGTCCCGACCCATCGAGAACATCAGCCGCACTGTCGCTCCCTGGATGGCGAGCGTGCAGACGTACACGGCGATCAGGATCACGAACAAATAGAGGTCGCCGAGCGTGACCCCGGCGATGGAGAACGTCAGGTTCTGCTTGATCGTGTCCGCGATTGGGAAACCGAATTCCTGACCGGTCTTGACGGCGACGCCCATGTCCTGGAACGACAGCGTCACGGCGAGGAGGAAGATGGCCCCGACGATGCCCGACAACCAGATCGCGGCGAGCACGCCTCGCGGCGCCTGGCGGCTCGGGTCGAGTGTCTCCTCGCCGAAGGTGCCGGCCGTGTCGAACCCATAGACGACGAAGAGGGCCATGAACATTCCAACGAGGAACACCGGCAGATACTGGCCGTCGGCCAGATCGGTCGTGTAGGACGTGTCGAACAGGACGGCGGGCGACTGGTGGTTCGCGAAGAACAGGAGAATCAGCGCGAACACGAGCATCCCGAGGATCTCGGCGCCGACCCCGATGTTGTTGATGATTGCCAGGAGTCGGACGCCGAGTACGTTGATCAACGTCGTCGTGAGCAAGGCGATCAGCCCGATGAACGACTGCATGTCGAGGAACGGCAGCGGCGACGGGTCGCCGAGTTTGATCGCGTCGGGGAAGATCGTCGACAGGACCAGCGGCACGGTCGCGGCGACGGCAGTCACCGTGATCACGCCGGCCCAGAAGTAGATCCAGCCTGTGAACCAGCCGAGCGTTCGGTTCGATAGTCGCTTCGACCATTGGTAGATCGAACCAGCGACCGGGAAGTGGCTCGACAGCTCCGCAAAGTTCAGGGCAACGAACGTCTGACCGAGGATGACCAGCGGCCAGGCCCAGAAGATCGCCGGCCCGCCGACGCCGAACGCGACTGCCTGGTTCGTGAACGTCCCGGTGGAAACACTGATGTAGCTGAACGCCACGGCGAAGTTCGACAGGAACCCCAGCGTCCGTCTCAGCTCTGGCTTGATCCCGAGCGAATGCAGGTGCGCGTCGTCGCGCGCGGCCTGATCGTGGACCGATTCCGTCACGGTTTCCTCCTCCTACCGCCGCGCTCGTTGGGCGCGAGACTGACCTCTGGAGTGGAACGCGAGGACGCCGGGCACCGAGGGTCGCCGCTCCCTCCGGGCGACGAGACTGCGGCCGAGGATAGGCACCGCCCGAGGGCGAGTCAACGCAGTCCCGGCTGCCGCGGCACGGTGGCGCGCCCACGGTCCTGGTGGCGGACCAACGGACCGCTCAGGCGGGCGGGGTTCCCCCGCGGCTTGGTCCATCGCTCGCGTGGTCCAGGAGGCGGACCGCGTGACCCTCTGATGGCCTTCGGAGCTGTTCGGCGCCACTCGCTGCCCCGCTCGCGGGCCCGTTGGTCCGTGAGGCGGACCACGATCGAACGAGGAGGTGCTTGCGGTCAGTCCAGGTCGAGGAAGTGCTGGGGATAGACCACTCGCCCACGGACTTCGGGCGTCCACGGCGGCGACCGGCAGGCCATCCATGCCCTGTCGATCGCGCCGAGGTGCTCCGGCGGCAGGATCCCGATCGTCCGTCCGCGGACGAACCCGAAGCGCGGGTAGTAGTCGGGGTGGCCCTGGACGACCATCAGGGGCTCCGGGCGCCGATCCGCGATCGCGAGCGCTGCCCGAGTCAGCGCCGCGCCGATCCCCCGGCCCTGATCACGGGGGTCGATGCCGAGCGGCGACAGGAGCAGGACCGCCAGCCGCGCGCCGGCGTCCGTCTCGAGGACGGTGCCGCTGACGAGGATCCCGCCGACGACGCGGAACGCGGCCCCGTCGGGCACCTCCGCGACGAGCGCGAGCTCGGGCAGATAGCCCGTGCCGGCCCGGATCGCGGCGATGAGCGGCGGGATCTGCGGGTCGTCGAACGCGGCGAGCTGGAGGCTGTCGATCGCGCCGAAGTCGGCCGGCGTCTCCGGTCGGATCCGGAGCCCGGGCGGTGGCGTCCGTTCGCTCAGCCCGCGGCTCCGGCCGTGGCCTCGCGCAGGGCATCCGGAACCGGCCGCCGCTGCTCGACCGGGTGGATCCACCGGTCGACCATGTCCCGCGACCCGTTCACCCCGAGCTCGGTGAAGAGGAAGGTGACCTTGCGACGCTGGGCGGCGAGGATCTCGTCCTTCGTCGGGAGATCCCACAGCTGCCGCTTCAACGGCCCGAGCGCCTTCTTCCGGGTCGTGTAGACGAACTGCTGGTCGGTCTGGTCCGGTTTGCGCTCATCGAGCGCATTCGCGAAGCACCAGGTCTCGATCTCGCGGTGGAGCTCCGCGGGGAAGGCCGGGTGCTCGTAGAGCGCGTTCTGGAACCCGGTCGCGAGGTGGATCTCGGCGGTTTCGACCGCCGGAAAGCGATGGAACAGCTCGTCCGGGAGGGTGGACGCCCCGTGCTGGACCGCGCCGGCGAGCCCGGACGCGCGGGCGACCTCGCCCAGCCGGCCGAGGACGTCGAAGTCCAGCTTGACCGCGGCGACCGACCCGTCCGGCATCGGCACGCCACCGTGCGACGTGCCGGTCTGGACGCTGACCTTGCTGATCCCGATCGCGCCGGAATCGCGCCGGGCGAGCTCCGCCCGATACCCCTCGAGGTAGGCGACCAGCTCCTCCTCGTTCGAGTTCTCCTTGCCGACCTCGCCGATCTCGCCGCCCACGCTGATCGTCACGCCATCGGTCTCGAGCGAGCGGATGAGGGCCGTCAGCTCCGCCGCGCGGAGGTAGTTCTCGCGCTGCTGCTCGTCCCGCGTCGGCTTCGAGAGATCGACGAGGGTCGAGCTGTCGATGTCGATGTTCCGGTAGCCGGCCTCGATCGCGAGGCGGCACGCCCGGCGGATCTCCTCGGTCATCGCCTCCGGGTCCGCGCCGTACTTCTTCGCGTTGAACTGGTAGTGGTCGCCCTGGATGAAGACCGGCCCGCGCCAGCCCGCCGCGATCGCGCCGGCGAGCACCGCCGTCGAGTAGTCGATCGGTCGCTGGAAGGTGTAGGTCTGCTCGCTGCGGGCGAGCTCGAGGATCACGGCTCCGACGTCCGCGGCCGTGGCCGCCTCGTAGATCGTGCGGGCCATGTCGAACGTCTGGGCGCGGAGGTTGATCGCCGGGACGGTGAACCCCGACACCTCGCCGCGGGCCCGGGCCACGTACAGCTCGTGGATGCTCGCGCTGTGGGCGCCGAGGACGCGAGCCGCCTCATGGATCAGCCACTGGGCCGCCGCGACGATCGCCTCGTCGGACGCGAACGCCGCCGTCCAGGCGAGATCGCGGATCACCGGCCCGCGGAAGGCCGCCTCGTCGTCGACGACGAGCCGGTCCCCGTCGAGGTGGGCCGCGCCGCCGAGGCGGTCGATCAGGTCGGGGATGCGTTCGGCGACATGCGGCATCGGTCGGGCCACTCCAGCGACGGGCGTTGTCGAGTACGGCCATGGTAGCCCGATGCCCGACACGGTCCCGGTTGCGGGCCGGTGGCGACCGCCGGGATCAGAGCGTCGGCTTGGTCACCATGAGGACGACGATCACGACGATCAGGATCCCGAGGAACGTCCCGCCCTGCCGGGCCCGCTTGACGGCAGCCATGAGCTCGGGCGGCGGGCCGGACGCGCCCGCAGGCGGGGGCGTGGATGTCAGCACGACGATCTTCTTGATCGTCGGCCGCTGGACGAACAACGAGTACCCGATCGCGATCACGTAGAGGACGATCCCGAGGCCCAGCCACAGGGTCGAGAACGGGTTGATTCCGGTCAGCCAGATCAGGACCAGGCCGGTGACCCCCTGGAAGATCGCGAGCGGCAGGACCCGCTGGTCGGTGATCCGGTCGTTGATCGTGGCCGCGAAGTCCCGCGTGCTGCGGCGCTTCGGCGGTTGCACTGCCGATGATCGGCGCCGAGAACCCCGGACCGAACGCGATGATCGCGCCCATGACGTGCAGGAACAGGAAGATCGCGATCCAGATGGTCATGTGCTCCCTCTAGCCCCGGCTCGGCGCGGTGACGGCCGCGACCGACGGAGCATAGACGGGTGAACCGGGTCCCGTGACCCGTCCGCGCTAGCCGATTCCGCGGGTCCGGTTCGCGACGAAGTCGACGAGGACGTACTCGCCGAGGCGTTCCGGAGTCGCGTAGAACGCCCGGCCGCGGTTCATCCGGGTCACGAGGGCGACGAACTCCGCGAGCGCCCGCGACCGCTCGAGCATGAACGTGTTGATCGTGATCCCGTCGCGGGTGCAGCGCTGGACCTCGCGAAGTGTCTCCTGGATCGTCCGGCGCGTCGGCGGGTAGCTGAACTCGACCTGGCCGTTCTCGAAGTGGGCGGTCGGCTCGCCGTCGGTGATGACGACGATCTGGCGGTCGCCGCCGCGCTGCCGGTTCAGGATCCGGCGGGCGAGCATCAGCCCGTGCTGGAGGTTCGTGCCGTACTCGTAGCCGTGCCAGGTGAGCTCGGCGAGGGCCTCGGGGCGCAGCTCCCGGGCGTAATAGGCGAAGCCGATGACCGACAGGTCGTCGTGCGGAAACTGCGTCCGGATCAGCGTGTCGAGGGCCACCGCGACCTTCTTCGCGGCGACGAAGCAGCCACGGAGGAGCATCGATCGGCTCATGTCGACGAGGAGGACCGTCGAGGTCCGGGTCGTCTGCTCGGTCCGGAACACCTCGAAGTCGGCAGGCGAGAGGCGGACGCCGGGCTCGCCGCGAGCGAGCCGCTCGGCCGGGGCGTTCTCCGGACGGCGCAGCGAGTTCTCGATCGTGCCGCGGATGTCGAGGTGGAACGGGTCGCCGAACTCGTACGGCTTCGTCGTCTCCTCGCGCTCCCCTCCCCGGCCCGCCCGGTCGATCCGGTGGCCGCCGAACGCGTCCCGCGACAGCCGGGCGAACAGGTCGTCGAGGACCTTCTGGCCGATCCGCCGGCTGCCGCGCGGGGTGAGCTCGAGCCGGTCGCCGTTCCGGGACAGGTAACCCGCCTCCTCGAGACGGCGGGCGAGCTCGTCGAGCGCCTCGAGGTCGCGGGCGCTGTCGGGTCCGAGCAGCTCGCGAACCTCGTCGCGATCGAGGCCCCCGAGGTCCGCCGGCTCCTCGATCGCGTTCAGCTGATCCTCGAGGCGGTCGAGGGACTGGAGCTGGCCGATCCGCTCGAGCGCCGGCTCGAGGCCGAGCGGCTGCTCGCCGCTGAACTCGTAGCCCTCGCCGAGGCCGTCGGGCATCAGCTGGTCCATGTTCGAGGCGAGCCGGGCGAGGTCCCAGCGCAGGCGGTCGTCGCGGAGCAGCGCGTCCATCATCGATTGGAGCTCCGCCCGCTGCTGCGGCGTCATCGACCGAAGCAGCGAGGCCATGGCGGCCATCCGCTGGGTGAGCTGCTCGACGATGTCGTCGAGCGTCTGCGCGCCGGGGAAGAACCGGCCGTGCTGGGCGAGGAAGTCGTCGACCTGGTCCTGGCTCGGCTCGCGCCCGTCGAGCCGTTCCTCGAGAAGCGCGTTCAGGTCGCGGACCATCTCCCGGTTCGCCGCGAGGTCCTCCGGGGTCGTGCCCTGGATCGCCTCCGACAGGCCCCCGACGAACCGGTCGAGCGTCTGCTTCCGCAGCCGCTCGGCCAGCGCGTTGAACCGGTCCCGCGCCTCCGGCTCCATGAAGTCGTACTCCTCGAGCCGGCGGATCCGGCCGCCGACGTCGCGCGGGAGCGCATCGAGCTGGTCGATCCGTCGGGCGGCGGCGTCGCGGAGCATCGCCCGGAGCGCGGGGTCCGCCGGCGAGCCGTCCGGCGGGGTGGCGGCCTCGTCCAGCCGCCGTTCGATCCCGGCCCGCTCCTGGGCCACGATGTCGTCGAGCTCCTGGCGGACGTCGGCGAGCACGTCGCGCAGCTGGTACCGCTCCTGGAGCTCCTCGCGACGCCGTCGGAGCCGCTCCTGGAGCTCGTTGAGGCCCGCGAGGTCGCGGCGGGTCGGATCCGCGGTCCGCCAGCCCCGCTCCATGAGCCGGCGCAGCGCCTCGGACAGGTCGCCCTCGGCCATGACGTCGTCGGCCATCGCGTCGAGGATCTCGTCGGCGTCGAGCGCGGGGATCGTCTGTGTGCCGTCCCAGCGGGCATACCGGGCGGCCCGCGCGAGCAGCGGATCTCGGCCGGTGGCGGCGGCGCCGGGCGCCTCGAGATCGCGCGGATCCGGCGAGTACGACGCGGTCATGCTCGCCGACCCCGCCGCACGCGGAAACCCCGCCGCACGTGGGCGCCACGGGACCCGCTCATCGCCGGTAGACGATCCCGCCCGAGCCCGAGCGATCCTTGTTGATCCGCCGGGACAGGTGGAGGCCCTCGAGCAGGAACTCGACCGCCGACGCGACGACCGCCGGCTCCTCCGCCCCGTCCGTCACGTCGAACGTGCCGAGCCGGCGGACGGCCTCGTGCATGCCGGGCACCTCGCCCATCCAGTGGACGTACTCGCGCGACGGGACCCGGTCCCCGGTCTCGATGACGAGGCCGTCCTCGAACGAGAGGACGACGTCGTCTAGGTCGTCGAGGTCGACCAGCCGGCCGAACGTCGTGAACAGCGCCTTGGTGATCAGCCGTTCGACGATCCGCTCCTCGGGCGCGTCGTCGCCGACGGACTCCAGCTCGATCTTGCCGACCGTGCTGGCGATGACCGCGCCGAGGTCCGAGACCCGTGGCGCCGCGACGGTCTCGCCGATGCGGACGGCCCGTCGAAGGGCGGCCGCCTCGAGGACCTCGGCGTTCGCGACGGTGACCCGGACGCTGACGCCGGACCGCTGGCTGATCTCCGGGGAGCGCCGGGCGAGATGGGTCAGCTCCGCCAGGAGCTCCTCCATGAAGCCCGGGACCGCGATCGCCGGCTCGTCCGCGGCGCCGACGAAGCGCTGCTTCTCCTGCCGGACGATCGCGAGCTCGTGGTCGAGCGTCCGCGGGTAATGGGTCCGGATCTGCGACCCGAGCCGGTCCTTCAACGGGGTGATGATCCGGCCGCGGCTCGTGTAGTCCTCGGGGTTCGCGCTCGCGATGACGAAGAGATCGAGCGGCAGGCGCACCTGGAAGCCGCGGATCTGGACGTCGCGCTCCTCGAGGATGTTCAGGAGGCCGACCTGGATCCGCTCGGCGAGGTCCGGCAGCTCGTTGATCGCGAAGATGCCGCGGTTCGAGCGAGGGATGAGGCCGTAGTGGAGGGTCAGCTCGTCGCTCAGGTAGCGGCCCTCCGCGACGCGGATCGGGTCGACCTCGCCGATCAGGTCGGCGATCGTGATGTCGGGCGTGGCGAGCTTCTCGGCGTAGCGGCGGTCACGGGGCAGCCAGTCGATCGGGGTGTCGTCGCCGTGCTCGGCGACGATCGCGACGGCGCTCGGCGAGATCGGGGCGAGCGGGTCGTCGTTGAGCTCGCCACCACGGACGACCGGGATCTCGTCGTCCAGTAGTCCGACGAGGAGCCGGGCCAGACGGGTCTTCGCCTGACCTCGCTCGCCGAGGAAGACGAGGTCCTGCCCGGCGATGATCGCGTTCTCGATCGCCGGGAGGACGGTCTCGTCGTAGCCGACGATGCCGGACACGACGGGCCGGCCGAGGGCGAGCCGCTCGAGGAGGTTGGCCCGGAGCTCTTCCTTGACCGTCCGGCCGACCCAGCCGGCGGCACGCAGCTCGCCGAGGGTCTGCGGTTGGTTGGCGGGGTCGAGGGTGGCAGGCACGGGCGGCGAGCGTACGACCGGGCCCGTGGACCGTCAAACGGTGGCGTCGGCGGGTGGGGCGAGTGCCGACACGTCGGTCCTGAGCACCTCGTCGATGACGCCGTCGAGTGGCGTCGAGGCGCCCTCTCGAAGGAGCTCCTCGGCCCGTTCCGGGCCGAGCCTTTCAACGGCGAGCTCCGCTGGGTCCGGAAGATGGAGGACCTTCACGGGGGCGAGCATCACGTGCTGCACGCGGGCGAGCTCGTAGGCGGTCCCGGCCACGCGCGCACCGAACTCCTGGTCGCCGTGGGCGAGCTGGATCATCGCCGCCATGACGAGGTTTCGGGCGATCCCCGACGAAAGGTCGGTGGCGGCGAAGACCCGGAGGCCGTCGGTCATCCGCGTCCACGCCTCGGCCGGCTCCGCCAGCCTGAACAGGATCGCGGACATCAGGGTCGACGAATCGGCCACCTCGCTCGGCGAATCCCGCTCGCGGAAGGCCGCGAGGTTCTCCTCCTCCAGGCCCCGGGCGGTGGCGTAGTCGCCGCCCAGGAACACGGCGAGCACGAGGGCCTGGCGCGCCCGGATGACGCCGTCCTCCAGGCCGGCCGCGAGATAGAGGTCGAGCGCCTGCTGCTCGTGGCGACGGAGCGCGACGCCGTCCTGCTCGACCATCGAGAGGAAGCCGAGGTCGTAGTGGGCGTCGGCGATCAGGGCCGGGTCGCCGGTCGAGTCGGCGAGGGCCAGGCGCTCCTCGTACGCGATCCGGGCCCCCGGCGCGTCGTCCATCCAGTAGGCCAGGCCGCCCTCGGCGGCCAGGCCGGAGATCCGGATCCGAACGTCGACGTGGGCCGCGCCGCCGAGGAGGCCGGCGAGCAGCGCACGACCGTCGCGGAGCCGGCCCCGTTGCTGATACCAGCGCCACGTCGCGCCCATCTGGCGGAGGCCCAGGTCGAACCGTTCGTTCGTCGTGGCCCAGTCGACGGCCGCCCGCAGATTCCAGGCCTCTCGGTCGAGGCGCCGCATGCTCGCTTCATCGGTCGATCCGAGGATCCCGGCGCCGACCGACTCGGCGAGGTCGGTCATCACGATGGCGTGGCGGGCCTCGATCGTCGGCCGCTCGCCGCTTTCTTCGAGACGCTCGAAGGCGTACTCGCGCAGGAGCGGATGGAGGCCGAACCGGGCCTCGTCGCCGCCGCGGGAGGCATCGTCGTCCGACACCTGGGTCCGGACGAGGCTCTTGTCGGCGAGGGACTCGAGCCCGGCCAGGAGGTCGATCCCGAGATCGTGGTCGGCGTCGGTCACGGCCTCTGCCTCGTCGATCGTCCAGCCGCCGGCAAAGACCGCCAGCCGCCGGAACAGGCGCCGTTCATCATCGGACAGGAGGTCATGGCTCCAGGCAATGGCGCCGCGCAGCGTCCGCTGTCGCTCGGGCACGTCCCGTGCTCCACCGGCCAGGTCCAGGCTGCGACCGAGCCGGTCGAGGATCTGAGCCGGGCTCAGCGACCGCACCCGCGCGGCCGCAAGCTCGATCGCGAGAGGCAGACCACCGAGCCGTTCGCAGATCGCCCGGATCGCGGTCCGCGACTCGTCGCTCAGGACGAGGTCCGGGCGGTGCGTCAGCGCCCGATCCTCGAAGAGGGCGACGCCGGCGGCGACCCCGAGCGGGGGGACGGAATAGCCCCGCTCCCCGGCGATCCGGAGGAGCTCCCGGCTCGTGACGAGGACGCGGAGCCCGGGAGCACCGCGGACGAGGTTCGAGACGACATCGGCGCCGGCAGGCAGCAGCTGCTCGAGGTTGTCAAGGACGAGGAGGAGCGTCCGGTCGCGGAGGTGAGCGCGGAGCACCTCGGCGATCGCCGCGTCCTTGGATTCGCGGATCCCCAACGCCTCGGCGATCGCCGGTTCGAGGAGCGCAGGGTCGCGCAAGGCGGCCAGGTCGACGAACCACGAGCCGTGCGGGAACCGCTCGACGATCGTCCTCGCGGCGCCGAGCGCGAGCCGCGTCTTGCCGCTGCCGCCCGGGCCGGTCAATGTCACGATCCGACTGGCCGAGAGCGCGTCCCGGACGCGCTCAATGTCCTCATCGCGCCCGACGAGCGTCGTCACGTCGCCCGGCAGGTTCGATGGCGCGTCGATCGTCCGGAGGCGCCGTGGATCGTCGGCGGCGCCGGGGACGACGAGCCGATGCAGCCGCGCCGGCTCCTCGAAGTCCTTCACGGTCCGCAGGCCGTCGTCGACGAGCTCGGCGTCACGGAGCGCCTCGGTCGCGGCCGCGTCCGCGCCGAGGGCCGTGACGAACGCGTCGGACAGGACGATCTGGCCGCCGTTGCCGGCCGCCGCGATCCGGGCGGCGTAGTTCACGTCGATCCCGACGTAGTCCTCGGGGTCGCCGGGCCGGCCACCGTCGCGGAGACGGCCCTCGCCGAGGTGGAGGCCCATCCGGACCCGGATGGCTACGGCCTTGGGCCACGTCTCGGCGGCGATCGCCCGCTGGGCAGTGACCGCCGCGGCGACGGCCGCCAGCGGCTGGTCGAACGAGGCGAAGACGGCGTCACCCTCGGTCTTGACGACGACGCCGCCGGACCCGTCGACGGCCGCCCGCAGCAGGGCGTCGTGCCTGGCCACGATCGTCGCCCACGCGGCCGTGCCGACGGCCCGCTCGTGGCGGGTCGAGCCCTCGATGTCGGTGAACAGGAACGTGACGGCCGGACCGGTCGGGAGACCCATGGAATCGTCATCTTGCACCCGGGCCATGGGGTGCGTCCGGGTCAGTTGATGCGCGGCCCGGTGGTGGACGCATTGCGTCGGTCGGTGATCGCCGCCCGGACCGATTCCACGTCGACGACGCCGGCCGTCGCCAGGCCCCGGAGGACCGCCGCCCGCTCCGCCTGGTCCCGCTCCAGGTCGCCGGCCTTGCGTCCGAGCCGGATCGCCAGCTCCGGCATGATCCCCCAGGCGAAATGCTCGAGCCGGTCGTTCCGCTCGTCGCGGGCCGCGACGACCGCGGGCGGCAGCCGCTGGACGTGGCCGTGCTCGTCCCGGCCGACGGGCCGCTCGTAATGGGCCGCGACGACGCGTCGTCGGACATGCCCGTCGGGACCGCGTTCCGCCCGGATCACGACCACGAGACCCAGGTACGACAGCTCGTCCTCGGTCAGCCCGACCGTCCGGAGGGCCTCGTGGACGTCCTCCAGCCGGTCAGCGTGGATCGTCGCTCCGATGCCGTAGCCGAGCGACGCCGCCCGGACCAGGGTCCGGGCGGCGGGGCCCCAGGTGTAGAGCGGCAGGTGGGCCGACAGCTCCGCGGCGACGAGGTAGGCCGAGGCCGGCGTGACCGGCAGGGCGTCTGCCGGGCCGATCGCCGAGGGGTCCGCCGGCCAGCCGAGGGCCGGGGCCTCGGGCAACCACGCGAAGTCCTCCTCGACGCCAGCCAGGTCGACCCGCCGGATGGTCGGCGGCAGGAAGTCGAGCAGGGCGTCGAACAGCGTGGTCTTGCCGGCACCCTGCGCCAGACCGGCGACGATGAGCGGCTGGCGTGCCTCGACGAGCAGCCAGGCCAGACCCGCGAGCTCCGCGTCGAGGACGCCGCCCCCGATCAGTTCGACGATCGAGCGCCGGGGCGGCGCGATGGCGGACCGGAGCCACGCCAGTCGATCGTCGTCCATCGCCCGATGATGACAGGGCCTGACGGATCGACGATCTACGATGCGGCGATGGCCGAGCCACCGCTCGAGATCGTCCCGCTGACCCCCGACCGCTGGGACGATGTCGCCGCGCTCTTTGGCGAAGGTGGCGACCCGAAGACCTGCTGGTGCATGTTCTGGCGCATCCGCTCGAAGGACTGGTCGTTCGCGAACACCGCCGAGCTCCGGGAGGGCATGCACCGCCTGGTCGACGAGGATCGCGACCCGGCGCCCGGGCTGCTCGGGTACCGGGACGGACGGGCGATCGCCTGGGTCAGCGTCGCTCCGCGCGAGGACTACGAGCGCCTGACGAACTCCCGGGTCCGGCCGAAGATCGACGATACGCCGGTCTGGTCGGTCGTCTGCTTCGTGGTCTCGAAGGCCGCCCGTGGCGAGGGCCTGACCAGCCGGCTCCTCGACGCGGCCACGGACTACGCCCGGGCGCACGGTGCGCCGGCGCTCGAGGCGTACCCGGTCGATCCCGGCGACGGGCGGGTCCCGGCCGCGCTCGGCTACACCGGCCTCCTTTCGACGTTCGAAGCGGCCGGCTTCGAGGTGGTCCGCGACATCGACTCGCCCCAGTCGAAGGTCCGCCGAGTGGTCGTCCGGCGCACCATCGACGGATGACGGAACAGGCCCGCACAACCTCGATCGTCGAGTCCGACCTCGACGTCATGGTCCTGACCCCCGACCGGCTCGACGACCTGGCGGTCCTGTTCGATCAACCGGGCGATCCAAGGTGGTGCTGGTGTGCCTCGTTTCACATCCGGGGCTCGGTCAAGGCGCGCCCGCCCGACCTGAACCGCGAGCTGCTCACCGAGCGCACGGTCTCCGGCCCGTCACCGGGCCTCCTCGGCGATCGCGACGGACGGGTGGTGGCATGGGTGAGCGTCGGGCCGCGGGAGAGCTTCCTGAAGCTCGCCCGCTCCGATTACCCGGACGATCGGGCGGGCGACGGTGTCTGGTCGATCGTCTGCTTCGTCGTCGACCCGCGGAAGCGCGGCCGGGGTCTCGCCCGGGCGATGCTCGCCGCCGCGGTCGACCATGCCCGGGCCGGCGGCGCCACCGCGATCGAGGCGTACCCGATCGATCCGAGCGGCGAGCGAGTCCCCAACCCCGTCGCCTATTCCGGGCCTCTCGACATCTTCACCGACGCCGGGTTCCGGTTCGTCGGCGAGCGGCTGGCCGGTCGGACCCGCTGGCCCCGGCCGATCGTCCGCCTGGAGCTCTGACCCGGTCGATGCCCAGGCGGCCTGGAATCTCGCGCGACTGCAGATGACACGGCGCGCGGGCGCAGCGGACCGACCGTGGCGGGCCACGAATCCATGCCGGACCGGCATCGCGGGGATGAGATCCCGCCCGTCGCCGGGCGCACACACCCTCCGCGACTACGTCATCTGTCGCGTCGCCGACACCGTCATTCCGCCGGGTTGACGTGCCGTCTCCGACGCGCGTAGACTGCCCGCCGGCGTGCAGATCGCCCGCCCTCATCCAGCTCGCGGAGGTCACTCCGAATGAAGATGAACCACCTGCTCTTCCGGCCCACGTCTGCGCCTCTCGGCGTCGACGCGAGCGGGAGATCTGTGCCCATCTCGAGCTAGCCTGAGGCGGCAAGGCCGCCCTCCAGACGAACCACGAGCCGTGGGCCAGATCGGGCCCCCGGCTTTTTTGATGCCTCTCCGAGGAGAGCCATCCCCCGAGCCGCGAGCCCACCCGATGCGCCGGAGCATCGAAGCGGGTCCGCGGCTCGATCGATTCCCGGTCACCGGATCCCGCGAACGGGTACCACCCGACGAACCCATTGCCGCGCGAAACCACCAGGAGCCCAGTGCTGTGACCGCAACCGTCCTCGGACAACAGAAGATCGCCCGCCCCGGCGGTGCCATCGGCGCTGCGCGGACGGTCGACACGGCCGTGCCGGCTCTCCTCGTCGAGGGCGTCACGAAGCGGTTCGTCGTCGGTCGGAAGCGCAAGCCCGTGATCGCGATCTCGAACGTGTCCCTCCGCCTCGAGCGGGGCGACATCGTCGGGATCCTCGGTGCCAACGGGTCGGGCAAGTCCACCCTCATCCGCCTCGTCTCGGGCCTGTTGACCCTGGACGAGGGTCGGGTCTCGGTCTTCGGCTACGACATCGAGCGAGAGGAGATGGAGGTCAAGCGACTGATCAACCGGGTCAGCGTCGACGCCGCCTTCTTCAAGAAGCTCAGCCCGATGGAGAACCTCCTCTTCGCCGCCCGGCTGTACGGCCTGGAAGCGAAGGCGGCGAAGCCGGCGGCAGTCGAGATCCTCGGCCGTCTCGGGATCGCCGAGAAGCGGGTGGGTCGGCCCATCGAGCAGATGAGCCGGGGCATGCAGCAGAAGGTCGCGATCGCGCGAGCCCTGCTGACGAGCCCCTCGCTCCTCCTCCTCGACGAGCCGACGACGGGTCTCGATCCACGGTCGAAGCTCGACGTCCAGTCGTTCATCGAGGAGCTCCGCGAGACGCACGACGCGTCGATCGTCCTCACGACGCACGACCTGGCCGAAGCGGAGCGACTGTGCAACTCGATCACGGTTCTCGCCGGCGGCCACGTCGTCGTCGAGGACACACCGGCCGGGCTGATCGCGGCCGAGGCAGACCGAACGGGTCGAGACGCGACCCTCCACGACGTCTTCATGACACACACCGGCCGCTCGCTCGACGACGACGTCGAGGACGAGGACGGCGACGACGAATCCGAATGAAAGGAGGTGAGAACGAGATGCAGAGCTTTCCGAACGATCGGCTGTGGCTGATCAACGCGCTGAAGGCCGAGGAGATCCAGCGGGCGCAGAACGCCCGTCGGTCCCAGCGGCCCGCGAGGTCGATCCGCCGTGCCATCGGCACCACGATCGTCCGCTTCGGTACCCGCCTGGCGGGTGAGCCGACTTACGAGCTGGCCCGGTCGCGTTGAGCGGCCGGGTCGGCTCCCCCACCCGGAGACCCGTCATGACCACGTTCGCTCACGAATTGAAGGCCTCGTACGCCTTCATGGAGCGCAACTTCTTCCTCACGCGCCGCTACTGGGGCTGGGAGATCGCCTTCCTGGTCTACTCCGTCGCGGGCGCGCTCAGCATCTCGTTGATCGGGGCCCAGCAGGGTGACCCCGAGCTGATCCTCTACCTGATGATCGGGGCGATCTTCTGGAACTACCTGTCGGTGGTCTTCAGCTGGATCGCGGAGACGATCAGCGTCGAGCGCTGGGAGGGCACGCTCGAGTACACGATGATGGCGCCGATCCGGCGCTGGTCGCAGCTGCTCGGCTCGGTCCTGTACGCGATGGTGTACGGGCTGATCCACACCGCCGCGATCCTCGTCGTGATGGTCCTGTTCTTCCCGGAGCTCGACATCGTCGGGGCCAACCCGGTGACCGTCCTGACGTTCGTCCTGCTCGGGTCGTTCAGCATCGTCGGGATCGGGATGATCGCCGCGATCCTGCCGCTCCTCTACGTGGAGCGCGGGGCGCAGATGACGTTCGTCCTGCAGTCATGCCTGCTGCTCGTCAGCGGCGTGTACTACTCGGTCGAGGTCCTGCCCCAGTGGATGCAGGTGCTCTCGAAGTTCTCGCCGGCGACCTACGTCCTGGATGGCGTCCGCAAGGGCGTCGTCGACGGGACGCCCGTCAACGAGCTCCTGTACGACGTCTGGCCCCTGATCGTCATGGGCGCCTTCCTCATCCCGTTCGGGCTGTGGGCGTTCGGCCGTGCCGAGCGCTACGCCAAGCGGACCGGAAAGCTGAAGCGTGTCGGATGAACATGTACTGCCAGCTGGGTCCGTCGATCGTCCTGGAGCTGGCTGAGGGCGAGCCCAACACGGCGTCGACCGACGAGATTGCTCCGAGCGAGCGATCCCTGTCGCCGTCGTCACCGCGGACCGCATCCCTCGACGCCGTGGCGGGCATGCCCGAGATCAAGGCGGAGCTGCGCGCGGACGATGACCTCGTCGCCCGGGCGGAGGCCCGACCGTGATCGAACCGACGACCCTCGACGCGCTCGGCTGGACCGGCGCCCTTGCCGATGCCCACCTGGCGCACGCAGGCCTCGGGCGCGAGCCCGCCCGCGTCGTCGCCGAGGATCGGGGTTCGTACCAGCTCGCCGGCGCCGCCGGCGAGCTGCGTGCGGCCGTCAGCGGACGGTTCCGGTTCGACGCCGCCGACGATCCGGCCGCGTTCCCCGCGGTCGGCGACTGGGTGTCGGTCGAGGGCGGCATGGCGGGCGAGACCGTGATCCATGCCCTGCTCCCGCGGCGATCGGCCCTGATCCGCCAGGCGCCGGGCAACCGGACCGTGGCGCAGGTCATCGGGGCCAACCTCGACATCGTCTTCGTCATGGCGTCGCTCAACGCCGACCTCAACGTTCGCCGGCTCGAGCGCTACCTGGCCGCGGCGTGGGACAGCGGGGCAGAGCCGGTCGTCCTCCTGTCGAAGGCCGACCTCGACAGCGACGACGAGATCGACGCGGCCCTCGCCGAGGTCGAAGGCGTCGCGGCCGGTGCGACGGTCATCGCGGTCAGCGCAATCGACGGTCGGGGAGTGGAGGCGATCCGCGGGCGGATCGGACTCGGGCGGACGGTGGCGTTCGTCGGCTCGTCCGGCGTCGGCAAGTCGACCCTGCTGAACCGGCTGGCCGGTTCCGACGTGGCCGCCACGAAGGAGATCCGCGAGGACGATGGCCGCGGACGTCACACGACGACGCGCCGACAGCTCCATCTCCTCCCCGGTGGCGGGCTCGTCCTCGACACGCCCGGGATGCGCGAGCTTGCGCTCTGGGACGGCGACGGCCTCGGGCAATCGTTCGGCGATGTCGACGAGATCGCCGCGTCGTGCCGGTTCCGGAACTGCTCGCACAACGGCGAACCCGGCTGCCAGATCGCGGCAGCGCTCGAGGACGGACGGCTCGATGGCGACCGGCACGCGAGCTGGCGGAAGCTCCAGCGCGAGGCCGCCCATCACGAGCGCCGCGTCGACGCGCTCGCCCGGCACGAGGAGCGACGGAAGTGGAAGCAGATCGGCAAGTCGGTCAGCCGCCACATGGATGCGAAGTACGGGTCCGAGGGCTGGCGATGACGACCGTTCGGAGCGGGCTCTCGGCCTCGATGGCGGCGACGCTCGACGGCGATGTCCGGATCGAGCCGTCGGTCGACGTCGAGGCCGAGCTCCCGGGCATGTACGCGGTCGCTGACCGAGCTCGTCGCGCCGACGGCGAGATCGAGCGAGGGTCGTTCGAGGCGATGCGGGCGTACTACGGGACGCTCGAGCACTTCGCGCCGGCAACGGACCTGGTGATCGTCCGGCGCGCCGCCGACGTCGCCGGGTACGCCCGGGTGCAGTGGAGTGACGCGAACGACGGTGACCGCTGGTACGAGTCGGCCTGCTTCGTCGACCCGGACGTGCGACGGCAGGGCGTCGGGGCACGCCTGCTGGCCTGGGCCGAGGCGCGCCGGATCGACATGGCGGCCTCGGACGTTGCCGCCGGCCTGTCGCCGGATCGGCAGCGCTGGCTCGTGACGTTCAACCACGACGGCGACGTCGGGGGCGACGTCCTGCTCCGTGGCGCCGGCTACGCGCCGTTCCGGCGGTTCCACGCCATGCGCCGGCCCGACTACGAAGGGATCCCGGAGCTGCCGCTCCCCGACGGCCTCGAGCTCCGTCCGATCCCGTTCGAGCCCGAGGCGATCCGGGCGGTGATCCACGCCGACAACGAGGCGTTCCGCGATCACTTCGGGTCGGTCGCCGACGACGAGAGCATCACCAGCCAGATCATCGCCGACCCGGACACCGACACGTCCCTGTGGATGGTTGCGTTCGACGGCGGCGAGATCGCGGGCGCCGCGCTGAACGGGATCCACAGGGACCATGACGACATCCAGGTCGGCTGGCTCGACTCGGTCTTCACCCGCCGACCGTGGCGCAGGCGCGGCCTCGCGCGGGCGCTGATCGCCCGAAGCCTCGTCGCCCTGCGCGACCGGGGGCTGGAGACGGCCGCGCTCGGGGTCGATGCGGCGAACGCGAACGACGCACTGGGGCTGTACGAGTCGTGCGGCTTCCGGGTCGCGGCAAGCACCACGGCATTCCGCAAGCCGTTCCCGGACTCCCATGCCACGACACGTCCGACCAACGAGGAGGGCTCGCCATGATCGACACCGAGATCGTGCTGCCCAACGCGCCGGCAATCGCCGGGCTGCGGTTCCGGCCGTTCGACCCGCAGCGGGACTACGAGGGCCTCGTCGACCTGATCCGGGAGGCGCATCTGGAGGACGGGATCGACTGGCTGCCGACGGTCGACCAGCTGCGGCTCGACTACGAGCACACTCACGAGTTCGACCCGCGCCGTGACGTGCTCCTTGCCGAGATCGACGAGGTCATCGTGGCTGCGGGCTGGACCGACGTCCGGACCCGCGACGATGGCCGCGGCCACCACCAGATGGAGGGCTGGGTCCGGCCGCCGTGGCGACGTCGCGGCCTCGGGCGCGCGCTCCTCGGTTGGACGGAAGCCCGCGCGGAGGAGGTCGCGCGCGTCGACGGCCGGCCTCGCGAGCGGGTCCTCTCGGCGTGGCCGGACGAGGCCCAGGTTGGAGCGGTCGCCCTGTACGAGAGCGCCGGCTACCGCATCGTCCGGTACGGATTCATGATGGTCCGCGACCTGACCGAGCCGATTCCGGACCGCTCCCTGCCGGAGGGTCTCGAGGTCCGTCCGGTGGACCCCGCCGACCATCGCCGGATCTGGGACGCGGACGTCGAGGCGTTCGTGGACCACTGGAACCATGGCGAGCGGACCGACGCCGACTTCGAGCGCTGGTACGCCAGCCCGGAGCTCGACACGTCGCTCTGGCAGGTCGCCTGGGACGGCGACGAGGTCGCCGGCTCGGTGATGCCGTCCGTCTTCGCCAACGAGAACGCGGAGCTGGGCGTCCAGCGCGGCTGGCTCGAGCACATCAGCGTGCGCCGGGCCTGGCGTCGGCGCGGGCTGGCGTCGGCGTTGATCGCCCGATCGCTCGTCGCGCTCCGGGAGCGGGGCCTCACGCAGGCGGCGCTGGGCGTCGACGCCGACAACATCTCGGGCGCGCTCAGGGTGTACGAGTCGATGGGCTTCCGCCGCCACCGGACCAGCGTGTCCTACCGCAAGGAATTCACCTCGGACTGACTGCGTTCGTCGCGGATGGGGGAGGCTGGCAAGGCGCCGGCGAGAGCGGAGCGAGCGCACTTCAGGGTGCGTGAGCGAGCAGCGCAGCCGGCAACGCAGCCCAGCGTCCTTCAGGCGCGACAGCCCGGGCCCGAGCCGCGCTACCCAATCGGGCGGTGCTGCTCGGCACCGTCCGGGACCATCGGATCAGCGTCGTCCTGGCGCCGGCGCCCGAGGATGGCGGAATGCGCGCCCGTCGACCGGTCGGTCTCGCCTTCGTCGTCGCGATCCTCGCCGTCTCCGTCGGCGGCGGGTCGGTCTCGGCGACCCCGAACATCAGCCGCTTCAGGGCTCGGACCGGCTGTCCCTTGCCCTTTCCGGCGTCGAACGTCTGGAACCGCCGGGTCGACACGCTTCCGGTCCGGACCGACTCCGCGACCCTGATCGGGACCATGGGCACGACCAGGTACGTCCACCCGGACTTCGGGACGTTCGCCGGCTACGGCATCCCGTTCAACGTCGTCAGCTCGGCCACGCCGCGCTCCACCGTCTCGTTCCAGTGGCCGGGCGAGTCGGACCTGGTCGGCTACCCGATCCCGGCCGTGCCGAAGATCGAGGGCAACGGAGCCGGCGGCGATCGCCACATCCTGATGATCGACAGCAAGGCGTGCCGGCTATGGGAGCTGTTCGCGGCCGCGAAGGTGAACGGCAGCTGGACCGCGGGGTCCGGCGCCACGTGGGATCTCCTGTCGAACGCGCTTCGACCGGATGGCTGGACCTCCGCCGACGCCGCAGGCCTCCCCATCTACCCGGGACTCGCCCGGTACGACGAGGTCGCCTCCGGGGTGATCGCCCACGCGCTTCGGTTCACGGTGCCGACGACCCGCGACGCGCACATCTATCCCGCCCGCCACGACGCCGGGGACGGACCCGACGTCAGCCTGCCGCCGATGGGCCTGCGACTCCGCCTGAAGGCGAGCGTCGACATCAGCGGCTACGGGCCGCAGAGCCGGGTGATCCTGACCGCGCTGAAGCGATACGGGATGATCCTGGCCGACAACGGCTCGGCTTATTACGTCTCCGGCGCGTCCGATCCGCGCTGGAACGACGACGATCTCCACGGTCTGCACGGCATCACCGGCTCGATGTTCGAGGTCGTGAACACAACGGGCTTCGTCAACGGCTGATCGCCGGCCATCGCCGCCGCCATCGTGCCGCGGACCGCTCGGACGGCCCGGTCCGCCCGGTCCGCCCGGTCCGCCCGGTCCGCGCCGATCGTCCGGCGAATGTCGATGGGCCATCGAACGACACGCGAGGTGAGGCGATCGCCAACTTGCGAGCGTGATCCTCGTCCTGCGCATGCGCATGCGCCATGGCTGAGACGGACATCGCCCGCGGGGCGCCCCTACATGGCTGAGGATCATGCCGCGCGTGGGCGTGGCCCACGCGAGGATATCCCGGGCCGCACGGGCGGAGCGTGGACGCCATCTCGTCTCGTTCTCAACGCGGGAGTCCGCCCCGACTGGAATGGGCGAGCCTCGTTGCGCGTGGGTGAGCCACGCCTGGAAGACCCCGGCGGCGCGTCGGGCTAGATCGGCAGGCGATGGGACTCGCGGACCAGCTCCAGCCACGGTCGCTCGCGCCCGATCGTCGTCTCGGGGCCGTGCCCGGGCAGGACCCCGATCGGCGACTCCAGCTCCGAGAGCCGGATCAACGACTCGACGATCGCCTCGTCCGAGCCGCCGGGCAGGTCGGTCCGGCCCCAGCCGCTCGCGAACAGCGTGTCGCCGCTGAGGAGCAGGCCCTCGTCGCTCGCGAGCAGGCACACTGAGCCAGGCGTGTGACCGGGCGTGTGCAGCACCCGAAGCCGGATCTCGCCGAACCGGATCTCGCCGCCCTCGGCGAGCTCGACCGCAGGCACCGACGGCGGGATCTCGAACGGCGCCCAGAGCGGCGCCGGGTGGAGGAGCGCGTCGCGATCGAGGGCGTGGACGGCGATCTCGGCGCCCGTCGAGGCGGAGACCGCGGCATTGTCCCCGATGTGGTCCCAGTGACCGTGCGTGGAAACGATCAGACGCAGCGTCCACTCGCGGGCCGCCAGCTCGTCGGCGATCCAGGCCAGCGACGGGATGGCTGCGTCGATCGCGATCGCCTCCCGCGACCGCGGGTCGGCGAGGATGTGGACGTTCGTCGCCACCGGGCCGACGACCCGGCTGATGCGCTCCACGCGGGCCGGCTGCTAGCCCTCGAGCTTCTGCTTCATGCAGTCGAAGGTCTGGCCGATCATCTTGTTCGCCGTGCCGTCGATCAGCCGCGCGCCGAGCGACGCGAGGCTGCCGGAGATCGCGACGTCGGCATTCCAGTCCATCCGCGTCCCGCCGGCGTCGCCGTCGCTGAGCGTCATCTGGGCGGTCGCGTCGACCGCGCTGCCAGGGGCCTGGCCATGCGCCTTGATGACCGCCTTGTCAGGCGCCTGCTTGCTCGGCCATCTCCATGTTCACGACGAACCGGGCGCTGATGAATCCGATGCCGACCTTGGCCGTGGCCTTGAAGTGGGTGTCGTCGATGACCTCGATCGACTCGACGCCGGGACCGCACTGGCCTACCTCGTTCGGGTCGATGACGAAGGCCCACACCTTGTCGCGCGATGCGGCGATGTCGACGGTGCCCTCGAACTTCATGAGGCCTCCATGGGGTGCGTGCCGGGAGCCGAAAGATACTCTGACGGCTCCTTGATGAACCGCAGTTCGGCAGCCGATCGAGCAGAACGCGTAGACCGTGCCGTCGTGCTCGGCGAGATGGCGCGCCGTCGCCCGGTCGACGATCATCCCGCAGACCGGGTCCTCGAGGACGATGTCGTCGACGACGGGCTGGATCGGCTGGACGGCCAGCGCCGCGTCACCGCTGAGGGTCGCCGGGCCGGGCGCGGCGACGAACGGGGCGCGTCCCCGGCGAACCTGGACGAGCTCGGCGAGGATCGACAGCGCGATCTCCTCGGGCGTCTCCGCACCGAGATCCATGCCGGCCGGGGCGCGGAGGGCGGCGAGCCGCTCCTCCGCCAGGCCGGTCTCGTCGCGCAGCCACTGGCGGACGACGTTCGCCCGGGTCGGCGAGGCGACGAGGCCGACGTACGAGGCGTTCCGGCGCAGCGCCGCCGCGAGCGCCTCTTCGTCCCACTGGCCCTGGGTGGCGACGACGACGTAGGGGCTCGCCTCCGGGTCGACCCGGCCCAGCGCGGTCTCCTGGCTCACGCCATCGGCCGCGGGGAAGTCCTCCGCGGCGGCGAACGGGTCGAAGACGGTGACGTTCCAGCCGGCCGCTGAACCAAGGGTCGCGAGGGCGCCGGCGATCGGGGTCGTGCCGGCGACCCACAGGAGCGGCGCGGGCAGGTGGGGTTCCACGTAGATCTCCAGGGTGCCACCGGAGTGACAGGTCATCACGAGCTCGACGACGCCGTCGGCGCGACGGCCCTCCGCCGGCCCGTCCTTCGACAGGCGGAGCAGACGAGGCTGGCCGTCGGCCATTGCGTGGAGCGCCTCCCGGACGACCACCGGCTGGGCGCAGCTGCCCCCGACCCAGCCCTCGATCGTGCCGTCCGGATGGACGATCCCGCTCGCCCCGGGTCGGGCGGACGTCGGCCGGGCGACCGCGACGACGGTCGCGACGACGAACGGGCGGCCGGCTCCTTCGAGCTCAGCCGCCCGGACGAAGATGCTGCGGGTCATGGACGCGGTGAGAACGGGTCGCCGGCCGGAGCCTAGCTGATGCCCTTCTCGTGGAGGATCGCCCAGACCTTCTGGGGCGTGATCGGGATGTCGATGTTGCGGACGCCCAGATGCCACAGGGCGTCGACGACGGCGTTCGCGATCGCCGGCGGGGCGCCGACCGTCGCCGACTCCCCGACACCCTTCGCGCCGATCGGGTGATGCGGCGACGGGGTGACGGTCTTCTCGAGCTCCCAGGCCGGCGTTTCGACGGCCGTCGGGAGGAGGTAGTCCATGAAGGTGCCGGCCAGGTTGTTGCCGTTCTCGTCGTAGGTGATCGACTCGTACAGCGCCGGGGCGAGGCCCATCGTGAGCCCGCCGTGGATCTGGCCGTCCACGATCATCGGGTTGATGATGTTGCCGCAGTCGTCGACGGCGACGAATCGTCGCACGTGGACCTGGCCGGTCCCCTTGTCGATGTCGATGACGCAGATGTAGCTGCCGAACGGGAAGGTCAGGTTCGGCGGGTCGTAGTAGTCGACCGCCTCGAGACCTGCCTCCATCCCGGCGGGATGGTTGGTGTACGCCGCGAACGAGATCTCCTGGATGGTCTTGAACCGCTCCGGCGAGCCCTTGACGCTCCATTTCCCGTTCGTCCACTCGAGGTCGTCGGCGCTCGCCTCGAGGAGGTGCGCGGCGATGTGCCGGGCCTTCTCCTTGATCTTGCGGGCGGCGACGACCGTGGCGGCGCCGGCGACCGGCGTCGACCGCGACGCGTAGGTCCCGAGCCCGTAGGGAGCGGTATCGGTGTCGCCCTCCTCGATCTTGATGTCCGCGACCGGGAACCCGAGCTCCTCGGCGATGATCTGGGCGAACGTCGTCTCGTGACCCTGACCCTGGGACTGGACGCCGAGCCGGGCGATGACCTTGCCCGTCGGGTGGACCCGGATCTCGCACGAGTCGAACATCTTGATCCCGAGGATGTCGAAGTCGTGGGACGGCCCCGCGCCGACGATCTCGGTGAAGCTGCTGATCCCGATTCCCATCAGCTCGCCCCGGGCGCGCTTCTCCGCCTGCTCCCTGCGGAGGCCGGCGTAGTCGATGAGGTCCATGGCCTTCTGGAGGGCGGCCGGGTAGTTGCCCGAGTCGTACGACCAGCCGGTCGGCGTGGCGTAGGGGAACTGCTCGGGCTGGATGAAATTCTCCATCCGGAGCTGGGCCGGGTCCTTGCCGATGTCGTGGGCGAGGATGTCGACCATCCGCTCGATCGCGTGGACGGCCTCCGTGACCCGGAACGAGCAGCGGTAGGCCACGCCGCCGGGCGGCTTGTTCGTATACACGCCGTCGACCTCGACGAACGCGTTCTGGAAGTCGTAGGAGCCGGTGATCACGTTGAACAGGCCGGCCGGAAACTTCGACGGGTCCGCCGCGGCATCGGTATAGCCATGATCGGCGATCGTCCGGACCTTGAGACCCGTGATCTTGCCGGCTTTGGTCGCGCTCATCTCGGCGTGGATGTGGTAGTCCCGGGCGAACGAGTCCGCCTGGAGGTTCTCCGAGCGGTCCTCGATCCACTTGATGGGCTTGCCGACGGTCAGGCTCGCGACGACCGCAAGGACGTAGCCCGGGTAGACCGGGACCTTGCCGCCGAAGCCACCGCCGATGTCGTGGGTCTTCACCCGGATGTTCTGCTCCGGGAGGCCGCTGACGAGGGCCAGGACCGTCCGGATCGCGTGCGGCGCCTGGCTCGTCATGTGCAGCGTCAGCTGACCGCGGACCGCGTCCCAGTCGGCGACGCAGCCGCACGTCTCGATCGAGGCGACGTGGATCCTGGGGATGTAGATGTCCTCTTCGATCTTGACCTCGGCCGCGGCCATCGCGGCGTCGGCCTTCGCCCTGTCGCCGGACTCCCAGTGCCAGATCCGGTTGGTCTGCTTGTCCTCGCCGCGGTCGGGGCGCAGGACGAACGCATCCGGCTCGAGCGCCTTGTGCGGGTCGACGATGACCGGGAGCGGCTCGTAGTCGACCAGCACGGCAGCCACGCCGTCGGCGGCCGCGTAGCGGGACGTGGCGACGACCGCCGCGACCTCCTGCGCCTGGTACATGACCGTGGTCGTCGGCAGGACCATCTGCTTGTCCCCGGCGAGGGTCGGCATCCAGTGGAGGCCTGCCTTCTCGAGGTCCGCTCCGGTGATGACGGCGGCAACGCCCGGGACCTTGAGCGCCTCGCTGGCGTCGATGCCCTTGATCGTGGCGTGGGCGTACGGGCTGCGAACGATGTCGAGCCAGAGTTGGCCGGGCAGGTTGACGTCGTCGATGTACTCGCCCTTGCCCCGGATGAATCGGGGGTCTTCCTTGCGCTTGACGGAGTGACCCATGCCCCCGACCTCGGGGGTCGTCTGGAGGGGTGCGTCTGTCGTCATCGTCGTGTCTCCCCGCTCAGCCGGCCGCGGCCGGCTCGGCCGAGACGGCCTGGCCTTCGGTGGTCGTGGCGGCCACGACGGGCGCCGACTCGCTCGCGCTGAGCTCGTCGGCCGCCTGCTGGATCGCCTTCACGATGTTCACGTAGCCGGTGCAGCGACAGAGATTGCCGCTGATCCCCTCGCGGATCTCCGCCTCCGACGGGCTCGGGTTGTCGTCGAGCAGCCAGGCGGCCTGCATGATCATCCCGGGGGTGCAGAAGCCGCACTGGAGACCGTGCTGGTCCCAGAAGGCCTGCTGCAGGGGATGCAGGTTGGCCCCGTCGACCATCCCCTCGATCGTCTTCACCTCGGCGCCATCGGCCTGGACCGCGAGCATCGTGCACGACTTCGCGCTCCGCCCGTTGACGTGGACCGTGCACGCTCCGCAGTTGCTCGTGTCGCAGCCGATGTGCGTCCCGGTCAGCCCGAAGACGTCGCGGAGCAGGTGGACGAGGAGGAGCCGTGGCTCGACGTCGGCCTCGCGGGCCTCGCCGTTGACGGTGACGGTGATGTGCTGGGTGGTCATCGTGTCGTCCTCCGTCACGCGTACGCGAGCGCCCGCTCGACCGCCTTGCGGAGCGATCGGAGGGTGAGCTCGGCGACCATCGCTCGCTTGTACGCGACCGGCCCGCGGGTGTCGTCGGACGGGTCGCTCATCGCGGCGGCGGCCTGTCCAGCGGCATGGAACAGGGCCTCCGACGGCTGCTGGCCGGTCAGGGCGGCCTCGGCGTCGGTCGCCGCGAACGGCGATCCGGAGACGCCCGTGACGCCGACGCCGGCGTAACCGATCGATCCGCCATCGCCCAGCCGAATGACCGTGGCCACGCCGGCCGTGGCGAAGTCGCCGACGCGACGCTCGAGCTTCACGTAGGCCCCGCCCTGGCCGCGCGGCCGGCGGCGGAAGCGGATCTCGGTCAGGACCTCGGTCGGCTCGATCGCGGTCATGAACGTGTCGATGAAGAAGTCGCGGGCCGCGATCGTTCGCTCGCCACCCTGGCCGCGGCAGACCACCGTGGCCTGTGCCGCGAGGAGCGCCGCCGGCCAGTCCGAGGCTGGGTCGGCGTGGGCGACGGAGCCCCCGATCGTTCCCCAGTTCCGGACCTGCGGGTCGCCGATGCCGCCCGACACGTCGTGCAGGAGCGGGTACCGGGCGACGATCGCGTCCTCGTGGATCTGGCGATGGGTGGCGCGGGCGCCGATCCGGAGCTCGTCGTCGGTCTCGGTGATGGCGTCGAGCCCGGCGACATCGCGGAGGTCGACGAGCAGCCCCGGCTGGGCCAGGCGCAGCTTCAGAAGGGGCAGGAGGCTGTAGCCGCCGGACAGGATCTTCGCCTCGCCCTCGCGGTCGGCGAGGATCTTCAGGGCGCCGTCCAGGTCCGGTGGCCGGACATAGTCGAAGGGTGCCGGAATCATGCGCGACCGTCCTCCTCCACCCCGCGATGGGGGCGCTCACCGGCTCGTCCCGCTCCCCTCGCGACGAGCTGTCTGATGTCGACGATCGGGCCGGCGGATGGGGTCGCAGGTGGCGTCCGTGGTGCGCGCGATCCGTCCGGGGTCCGCTGCGACGAGTGTAACGCCGTTGAACACCCGCGGTTGATCAGGTTCGTCTGCGCATCGCTCGTCACTCCCGGCAACGTCGCCGGCCTCGGATCGGTTCTTCGGGGTGGTGCGAGGTCCTGTCGATTCGCGGTGGCGTCGTTCGTCGTGGAGTTGACGGGGCGGACCCGACCGGGCCGCCCAACGACATCGAGGAGGTTGTGCCATGGGTGCCCAGATCGTGCACGTCGAGGTCCGGGGCAAGGACGGAGCCGCACTCCAGTCCTTCTACGAGGACATCTTCGGCTGGGACCTCGACAGGAACAATCCCGGCGGGTACGGGATGGTCCGTCAGGACAGCGGCGTCAGCGGCGGGATCGGCGCGTCGCAGGACGGGTCGATCGGCCACGTCACGTTCTACGTCCACACCGAGAACCCGCAGGCCGCCCTCGACAAGGTCGCCGCGAAGGGCGGCAAGGTGATCATGCCGCTCACCGAGGTGGCGCCGGAGACGACGATCGCGCTGTTCGCGGATCCGGAGGGCCACGTCGTCGGGATCATGTAGGTCCCGTCGTCGACTTGGAGGGGCCGGGCCCGCTGGTGCGGGCCCGGCCCCTTCGCGTTCGCGCTCGTTCCTTGGCCATGGCCGGAACGCGCCGTGTTCCAACCGTCCACAGGAGTTCGATCCGGTCGACATCTGGAACCCGCAGCGGTGCCGATCGTCGGCCGGGCGCGCTCAGCGCGCATCCGCGCGCCAACGGAATGTGTGTTGGAACACGTGACGTTCCGGCCCGCCGTGTCCCGGCTCGGCCGCGCCATTGCGGCCGGCGCCTGAACCGACAAACGGCCGCTCCCGGCAGCGCCGGATCTCCGCCGGGACTTGCCCTCAGCCGACGAACGATACGCCGCACGCATGGCCCGTCGGCCGAGAGGCGGAGATCGGTTTCCGAGCGGTCCGCCGAGCGTCGTAGCGTGCGCCCGGCGCAAAGGTGGGCGGTAGGGACCGGTCAGCCGGCGGTTGCCCCGACGGGCTCGGGCTCGGGCGCCTCGCCGATCGACTCGCCCGTCTCGAGCCAGGTCTTGAGCCCGGACACGATGTAGACGAGGCCGTCCGGGAACTCGCCCTGGACGACGCCGCCATCCTTCATCCCGGATACGACGACGGTCAGCTTCGAGCTCGCCGGCCCCGCCGGGTCGATCTGCCAGGTCATCCGGACGGGGCCCTCGGCCTCGATCTCGGGACTCCACCGGGCGGTGAACGACATCGTGACGAACCGGCCCGGGTCGATGTCGATGACCTCGCCGTCGGCCGCGACCTTTCCGTCCGGGTAGAGGTAGACGATCCTGCCGCCCTTCGACCAGTCGGAGTCGACGTGGGTGCCGTAGTAGTAGTGCTCGGTCTCGAGGCCGTCGGTGACGGCCTTCCAGATGCGGTCGGGCGTCGCCCGGATCAGCACGGAATAGACGTGATCGGGTGCGAGCATCGCGGGTACCTCCAGGTCGTGTTTGATCGCCGCCATCCGCCCGACAACCGGCTCGGCAAACTTGCCGATCCAGCGATCGGCGATGAGCCGGATCGGGACGGGGTTCAGGTAGTGGTGCTTCTCGCGACCGACTTTTCGGCTCTCGATGAGACCGGCAGCCTCGAGCACGTCGAGATGGCGCATCACGCCGAACCGGGTCATCTCCGGCAGCCAGGCGCTCAGCTCGCCGAGGGTCTGTCCGTCGCGATCGAACAGCCGATCGAGGAGCAGGCGTCGGCTGGGGTCACCCAGCGCCTTGAAGATCGCCGCCATCTCGTCCACGGCCGGACAATATGTGACTAGCAGGTCACATGTCAAGATGTGGCGCCCACCCTTGCGTCAAGGCGAGCCGCCGATGAGTCCTGCGGCGTCCGGCGGTCGTATGGTCGTACCCGTTACCGAGGAGGACTTCGGATGCGCAGCGTCACCTATTCGATGGGCATGTCACTCGACGGCTACATCGTCGGGCCGGATGGCGGGTTCGACTGGACGACGCCCGACCCCGAAGTCTTCCGCTTCTGGATCGACGAGATCCGGGACGTCGGTGTCCACCTCATGGGACGCCGGCTGTACGAGACGATGTTGTACTGGGAGACCGCCGACGAGGATCCCGCGCTCGGCGATGCCGAGCTCGAGTGGGCCGCGCTCTGGAAGCCGTTGCCGAAGGTTGTGTTCTCCACCACCCTGTCGGCGGTCCAGGGCAATGCCCGCCTGGCCTCCGGCGGCGTCGCGGAGGAGATCGAGCGGTTGCGGGCCGAGCCTGGGGACGGCGACATCGCGATCGGCGGCGCGACGCTCGCCCACGAGGCGGCGGCGTTGGGTCTGATCGACGAGTACCGGGCCATGGTCCACCCGGTGCTGGTCGGCGGTGGCATTCCGTACTTCCCGCGGCGCGAGCGCCGGGTGGATCTCGAGCTCGTCGAGACCCGCACCTACAGCTCGAGGGTCGTCTACCTCCGCTACCGCGTGGCGAGATAGCCGGCTTGTCCGCCGCTCGGCTAGTCGCACTCAACCTCTACCGGCGCCCGATCGCTCGTCTCGACCGCGCGCCGAAGCCCGGCCTCGGCGATACCGTTCAGACCGGCGACCGTCAGGCTGGGCGGAGAATCCATACCTGCTCGCGGCCGTAAGCCGGGCTTCCTCCTCGGAAGTCGCTGTATTCAGCGTCGACCTCAAATCCCTCCAGCTCGGCCAGGTGACGGAGCTCAGATCGCAGGGTCCAGCGGAGGACCAAACGCTCGGTCGTCGTTCGGACTTCGCGCCCTGACTCGTCCAACTCGGTGTGGCGCCAGACCTCGTCGATGACCTGACGCATCGGATCGGGCGTGCGCTCGGTGACCTCGACCCGCACGTCGAGGCCGGTCACGGGATTGCGGATGGTCGCCTGCCGACTCGGTTCGTTCGGATCCGGCCCTGGCACGCACCAATCGAGGCGCGGGTCGAACAGATCGAGGACCAGCGCGCCATCAGGACGAAGGTGCCGACGCATGGACGCGAGCGCCGCGCGCTGTGCCGTGGGCGTCAGCATGAACTGGAACGACCGAGAGGGCGTGACGATCAGCGGAAATGTCTGATCGAGTGAGAAGTCGGTCATGTCGCCCAGGACGAAGGTGAGGCGACGAGCAACCTCTGCCGTGAGCCTCGCACGCTTTCGTTCCGCGATCCGGAGCATCGGCGCGGACAGGTCGAGCCCGACAACGTCGACTTCCTGCTCGGCCAGAGCGATGGCGATGCGTCCGGTGCCGCAGCCGACGTCGAGCACCGGGCCACCCCACCGGCGAGCCTGTTCCACGTAGAACTCGGCATCGCCCTCGATCGGTGAGCCCGAGATCAGGAGCTCCGCCCAAGCGTCGTAGATCTCGGTGCCGAGGCTGTCCCGGTCGTAGAACAGGTCATGCTCGTCGGCCTGCACGGGTCTCCTCGGCTGGGTTGTCGGTCCTGACTGTTCGCCGCGCCACCTGCGGTGTCAATGTCTCATTCAGCACCGCGTCGTCGCCTCCCGAATCGCCACTGGCAGCCGCGTGTGCCCACGTGGGTCGCGTGAGGGCCGTCAGGACGCGGTGGGTGCCTCTGCGCCGTGCGGGTCGGCCTCGGCCTGGGCCGCCTGAAGAGCCTCGAGGAAGAACTCGGCCGGCTGCGCCCCGGACACGCCATAGCGGCGGTCGAGGACGAAGAACGGCACGCCGTTGATGCCGAGGGCGCGAGCCTCGGCGAGGTCGTGGCGGACCTCGTCGGCGTAGCCGTCGGTCGCCAGGACCTGGCGGACATCGGCCGGATCGACACCGATCTCCCCGCCGAGCCGGGCGAGCGTGTCGGGATCGTCGAGCACCTCGCCCTCGACGAGCTGCGCCCGCAGGAAGCGCTCCTGGACCTCGTCGTCGAAGCCCCGAGCCCGCGCGAGATGCGCGACGCGGTGGGCGTCGAACGTGTTGATCACCTGGTAGGTCTCGAAGTGGTAGTCGAGGCCCTCAGCAGCCGCGAGGTCGACGACGCGGGCGTTGAGGTTGCGGACCTGGTCGACGCTGGCACCCAGCTTTGCCGCGAGGTACTCGTCGTGCGTCGTGCGGGCGCCGCGCGGCTGGTCCGGGTTCAGCTGGAAGCTCCGCCAGCGGACCTCGACCTCGTCGGCGCGGTCGAACTCGGCGAGCGCCCGCTCGAACCGACGCTTGCCGATGTAGCACCATGGGCAGACGACATCCGACCAGATCTCGACCTTCACCGCGGGGCGTCTCCGGGGAGGCAGGCGTCGTCAACGCACACGGCGTCCTCGTCGGCCGCCAGCAGGATCAGCGCCGGCTCGCGACGATCGGCCGGTGGCGAATCGGCCGCGGCTTCGACATTCGCGTCCGCGGGGCGTTCCGAAGAGTCGTTGAGCATGCAATCAGCCTACCCCGAAGTCAACGTCCGCGGTAGCGCTGGATCCTCGCCCCGCAGTTGGGTCTTGCGGCTGATCCGCGCCGCGCGCAGGCTGGCTCGATGGACCGGACTCGCGACATCGCTTGGAAGCTGGCAGTCGGGGGCGTCGCCGCCGTCGGTCTCGGTGTCGCGATCCTGGTCGGTCTGGCCGCGACGGAGGTCGCAGCCGATCCGAGCCTGAGCCTGGTCGACGGCTACTGGGCCGGCCGGCTGCCATGGACCGCCGTCGGGGTCGATCTCGTCGTGTTCGGTAGCACGGTCGCGATCGTTGGCGGCGTCGTTGCTGCGTGGCTCGGAGCCAGATGGATCGTGCGAGCCTCGGTGATCGCCACCATGCTCGTGGCTGCGTTCTGGTGGGCGACCGCCCTCATGCCGCTGCCCGGCGGGGCGCCATGCACGGAGTGTGCCCCGCGAACCGCCGATCCGATCGTCTATGCCTACAGCCTGCCGGAGGCGGCCGTGGTGCTCCTGATTGTCCCCGCGATCGTCGTGACCCTTGTCGCGATCCTGATCCGCCCGCGGACCGTCGCTCCCGACCGAATTGGCGAACCGGGATCGGACTGACGTTCCCCCGTCCGCCTGTTCAGGCCGCGTGCCTCGGCGGCTTGAGGTGGTGGGCGATCTGTGCCTCGAGCTGTGGCTTGGGCAGCGCGCCGACGACCCTGTTCACGACGGCCCCGTCGCGGAGGACCACGATCGTCGGGATGCTCGACGCGTCGAACCGGCGCGCAAGACCCTGGTTCTCGTCGACGTTGACCTTCACGACCTTCAGCCGGCCGGGGTACTGGTGCGCCAGCTCATCGAGGATCGGCGAGACGAAGCGGCAGGGGCCGCACCACGGCGCCCAGAGGTCGACCACGACCGTCGGCTGCGCGCGTGTCTCGAGCTCGAACGTCGACTCGTTCGCGTCCACGACCCACGCCAGCGGCTTGCCGCAGTTGCCGCAGTGCGGCGCACCCCGCTCGCTCGGTGCGATCCGGTTCTTCTTCCCGCAGTTGGCGCAGACCAGGGTGCTGATCGGCTTCGTTCCGCTTCCGGGCGTCGTCACTCGATGCGGTCTCCGTTTGATGGGAGCCTATCGCCACGGGCCGACGTTCGCTCCGCGGCGTGCGAGCATGGCTGGCATGTCCGACTTCGTCCCTCCGGCCTTCGACCCGCCGACGGGCCTCGACCAGGCGCGGTTCTGCCTCCGCCCATTGGGTCCGGAGCACAACGACTCCGACTACGCCGCGTGGACATCGAGCGTCGACCACATCCTGGCGACGCCGGGCTTCGAAGGATGGGGCTGGCCGGTTCCGATGACCCTTGCCGAGAACCGCCGGGACCTCGAGCGCCACGCATCCGACTTCTCGGACCGGACCGGTTTCACCTACACGGTTCTCGCGCCGACCGACGACGCCGTGATCGGCTGCGTCTACATCTATCCGAGCGAGGACCCCGATCACGACGCGGCCGTCCGCTCCTGGGTCCGCGAGGCGGACGCCGATCTCGATCGGGTCCTCTACGGCGTCGTCAAGCAGTGGCTCGAGGACTCGTGGCCGTTCCGGCGCATCGCCTACGCGTCGCGGGGCTGACCGCCGGCAAGGCGCGGGGTCGCGATCACTCGCCCGGCTCCCACGTGATGATCCCGATCTCGCCGACCGGCGGGCTCGCGAGGGTCCAGCCGTCGTCGTCGCGCTCGCGAGCCATCACCGCCAGGGCCTCGCGAAATCGTTGCTCCTTCTCGCCGTCGTCGGTGATCCAGAGCTGACGGCGGATGAACGTCGCCAGGCCGTCGAACGAGTCGAACGTGCGCGGCGCGCGCTCCGCGCGCTCGAGCTCCACCGTTCGACCGCGGGCGCGGAGCAGCTCCATCAGCTCGGGCAGGGCCGGCAGCGGGATTCGGTCCATGCCGTGGACGATCGGCCAGAACGGATCGGCGACCGACGCGGGGCTGCGGTCGGTCAGCATCGCGACACAGCGCTTTCCGGCCGCCCGCTCCATCGCGTCGATGAACGGGCCGATCGCCTCGATGTCGTAGCCGACATGGGCGACGAACGAGACGTCCGCAACCGGTGGCTCGCCGAGGGTCTCGAGCGCCTCGGGCCATGCCCCCGCGACGATTCGCAGGTTCGCGAGCCCGTGCTCCTCCTTGCCGGTCCGGAGCGCGTTCCGCATCGACGCCGACGGCTCGACGGCGATTACCTCGCGGACGCGGATCGCCAGCGGCAGGGCGTAGCGGCCAGCACCGGCGCCGATGTCGAGCCAGCGATCCCCGGGATCGGCCAGGGTCAGGAGCGCGCCAAGGGCGACTTCGTCGGTCCGCCGTGGGTCCGCGACGAACAGCGATGAGACGGGAGCGTAGAAGTCGCGATCGGGCAGCTCGCGGATCTGGTCGACCTGCTCGCGATTGGCCCGGACACGCCCAGCCCAGGCCTCCTCGAGCTCGGCGGCGGTGGCGGTGGTCATCGACTCACGATACGCCGGACGGGGGCTCGACGGAGTCGACGAGCCGATCGAGGTCGGCACGCGTGTCGACGTCGGGGTTGTCGCCGTCGACCTCCACGTGCCGGACCAGCTCCGGATGGGCGGCGAGGACCGGCCCGAAGCCGCGGTCGCCGGCGAGCTCGTCGGCCAGCCGCCAGATCGGGCGGCGCGCGAGGATCGGGTTCGGGGCGGCGTCCACCGCGTAGCGCGGCACGACGAACGACGCGTCCGGGTCCGCCTCGGCCGCAGAGACGACGGCGCGGATGACCTGGGGCCGGACACGCGGCTGGTCGCCCGGGAGGATCACGGCGGCGTCGAGCGTGCCGTCGTCGTCGAGGGCTCGCAGGCCGAGCCGGACCGAGCTCGACAGGCCCTCCGGTGGGTTCGGGTTCGTGACCAGCCTTGCCGGCGCGAGGTCGGCCGCGGCCAACGAGCCGTCCGGCGGAACGACGATCACGATCGGATCGAGACCGGCCGCCACGGCCGCGTCGACGACGTGACGAACGATCGGCCGGCCCTCGAGCTCGGCCAGCAGCTTGCCGCCGCCGAAGCGCGACCCGGCACCCGCCCCGAGCACCACCCCGCCGACTCTCATGGGACCGCGATCACCCGACCGCGGCCGCCTCGACCGCCCGTGCCTTGTCGACCAGCGGTGTCCCGCTGCCGCCATACCGCTCGGCGACCACCTCGGCGATGATCGCGAGGGCCGTCTCCGACGGGTTCCGGCCACCGAGATCCAGCCCCACGGGGCCGCGCAGACGGGCGAGCTCGTCGTCGCTGACGCCGGCCTCGCGCAGCCGTTCTCGCCGATCGCCCTGCGTCTTCTTCGACCCGACCGCCCCGACGTAGCGACAGCCGCGGCGGAGCGCCTCGACGATCGCGGGCTCGTCGAACTTCACGTCGTGGGTCAGGACCGCGACCGCGTCGGCGGGCCCCAGACCGATCTCGTCGGCGACCTCGTCCGGCCAGCCGACGACGAGCCGGTCGACGCGATCCGGCGGGAACCGCTCGGGGGTCGCGAACGACGCCCGGCCGTCGACCACGACGACCTCGTAGCCGAGCTCCTTCGCGAAGATCGCCAGCGACCGGGCCACCTCCACCGCTCCGACGATCACGAGCCGGGGCTTGACCGGGAAGGCCTCGATGAAGACCTGGCGATCGCCGACCGCGACCGTCCGGGAGGTCCCGCGGAGGAGGGCGTCGGCGGCCGCCGCGCGCAGCGCATCGTCGTCGGCGGCGAACCCCAGCGAGCCGTCCAGCGTGCCGTCGCTGCGCACCACGATCGGGGGTTCCGGGGTACTCCCCTCCCCCGGCTCGGACCGCCCGAATGCCGCCGGTGGCGCGTCGGCGGGGAGGACCGTCGCCACCGCTCGGCCGCGGTCGCGGGCGCCGGCGATCGTCACGCTCGGCACCGCCGGCTCGATCAGGACATCGATCGTCCCGCCGCAGGCCAGTCCGACGTCCCATGCCTCCTCGTCGCTGATGCCGTACCGGATGACCCGGCTGTGCCCGTCGGTCCGCGCCCGCTCGATCTCGCCCGCCGCAGCGCCCTCGACGCAGCCGCCGCTGACGGAGCCTGCGATCCGTCCGTCGTCGGCGCGGATCAGGACGGCGCCCTCCGGTCGCGGCGCGCTGCCGAACGTCCGGACGACGACCGCTCGACCGATCCCCACGCCGTCCGCGGTCCAGCCGTCCAGCGTCTCGAGCAGCTCCTTCATGTGGTCGAACCTCCGGGGGTCAACGGTCGCGCGGCGTCGGGGTCGCCCTGCAGCTCCAGCGGAGCGGGCGGGGCGACCGACCGGATGGCCTGACTGGATACGCGGTCCCCGGCGTCGGCGGATGCGGCGGCCTCGCCGCCACGGCGGACGTCGTTCGTGCGGATGCCGGCGAGGATCTCGCCGAGCCGCTCGAGGCTGGCGACGGTCCCGGCGGGCACGAAGTCGTCGATGTAGGGCAGCGCCGCCCGCATCCCGCCGGCGAGCGGCTCGTAGCCAGGCGTCCCGGCGAGCGGGTTCAGCCAGACGAGCCGGTGGCAGTTGCGCCGGAGCCGGGCCGTCTCGGTCGCCACGAGTGCGGGGTCCCCGCGATCCCAGCCGTCCGAGACAACGATCACGATGCCGCTCGTCCGGAGCGTCCGCCGGGCCCAGTGGAGGTTGAAGTCCCGGAACGACTCGCCGATCCGAGTGCCGCCGGCCCAGTCATTGACCGAATCCGCAACGCGCGCGAGGGCCCGATCGCGATCCCGGTCACGGAGCAGCCGCGTGACGCGCGTCAGCCGGGTCCCGAACACGAACGACTCGGTCTTGACCGTCGATGCCGCCGACAGCGCCTGGACGAACCGGAGGAGGAGTCGTGAATGGCGCTCCATCGAACCCGAGATGTCGCAGAGCACGACGATCTGGCGAGGGCGCTTCGTCGGGCGTCGCCAGACCCACTCGGTGAACTGGCCACCCGTCGCGAGGTTCCGCCGGAGCATCGTCCGCGGCGCGAGCAGCCGGCCGTGGTGGTGGAGCTCGTAGCGACGCGTCCGGCGAAGCTCGAGTCGGGGTTCGAGGAGATCGACGAGACGCTCGGCGTCGCGCAGCTCCGCCGCGGTCATCCGATCGAAGTCGCGATGCCGCAGGAGCTCGCTCGAGGACCAGGCGGTCGGCGCGGCGATCACGCCGTCGATCTCGCTGTCGTCGTCCTCGTCCGAGGAGATCGGCATCGGGATCCCGTCGATCCGGTTCGATTCGTCGCCGATCGAGCCCTCGTCGCCGGCCGGCGAGTCGACCCCGTCCTCTGCCTCGGCGGCATCCGGGTCGTCCGAGGCGACCGCCGGACCGTCGGCGGGCGGACGCTTCCGGCCCCGGCGGCGCCACCACCGGGCGAAGACCTTGTCGTAGACCTCCCGATCGTCGCGGCGCCGGACAAAGACCGCCTGGCCCGCCGCCCGAACCGTGTCCCGCTCGCCGATGTCGACGAGCGCGAGCGCCCGGGCGAAGTCGACGGCGGCGCCCAGGTCCGTGGCGAGGCCGGCGGCGCGCAGCGCCCGTCCGAACCCGACCGACTCGGCGAGCAGCCGCCGCCCGTCGACCTCGGGGCCCCACGGCGCGCGGACGATCGCCGGGTCGTTCGGGTCCCGCGGCGCCGTCATGGGCCGGTCTCGGTCGTGCCGCCGATCAGGCGGTCGCGCCGGCCTCCGCGAGGTACGCCCGGGCCGTGTCGCCGCGGACCCGCCGGATGTCCTCCTCGTACTTGAGAACGACACCGAGCGTCTCGTCGACCACCTCGCCGGTCAGCTCCCGTGACCCGAGGGACAGGAGCGCCGCCGCCCAGTCGAGCGTCTCGGCGATCCCCGGCACCTTCGTGAGGTCGGCCTCGCGGAGGCGATGGACGAAGCCGACGACGTCGCGGGCGAGCCGCTCCGGCGCGTCGGGGACGCGGGCGAGGACGATCTCGAACTCCTTCTGGGCCGACGGGTAGTCGATCCAGTGATAGAGGCAGCGGCGCTTCAGCGCGTCGTGGACTTCTCGCGTCCGGTTGGAGGTGAGGATCACGCGGGGGGGCCGGGCCGCCTTGATCGTCCCGATCTCCGGCACGGTGACCTGGAAGTCGGACAGGATCTCGAGCAGGTACGCCTCGAACTCCTCGTCCGCGCGGTCGATCTCGTCGATCAGGAGGACGGGCGGCTCGCCGTCGGCGTCGGCCTCGAGCGCCTGGAGGAGCGGACGCCGGATCAGGAACTCCGGACCGAAGATGTCATGGGCGTTGGCCCGGTCGGCCTGACCGCGGGCCTCGAGGAGCCGGATCTCGAGCATCTGGCGCGGGTAGTTCCACTCGTAGACCGCGGCGTTGACGTCGAGGCCCTCGTAGCACTGGAGGCGGATCAGGCGGCTGCCCAGGCTCGCGGCGAGGACCTTCGCGAGCTCCGTCTTGCCGACACCGGCCTCGCCCTCGAGGAGGAGCGGGCGGCCGAGCCGCAGCCCGAGGAAGACGGCGGTCGCGAGGGACCGGTCGCAGACGTAGTCGCGCTCGCGGAACCGCTCGACGATCGACTCGACCGAGTCGAGGGGATCGTGAGCGGCCGCGCCGGACGAGGACTCGCTGACCTGGGACATGGCGGCGATCCTACACCGCGACCTTGCCCGCCGCGCGCGGGCCGGGGTCGGGAACGCCGAGGGCCGTCCCGGCGCGCGCGATCGCCGCGTCGATCGTCATCGCATCGCCGGCGGCCCAGGCCGCGCTCCAGGCTGCTTCGTCGGTCGCCTCGCGCGCGCGCCGCGTCTCGGCCTCGACCCGCCGACGGTCGGCGACGAGCATCGAATACCGGGCGTCGCGACGGATCGCGTCGGCGGCCGCCCACAGCGTGGCGGCTTCGGTTCGATCGCCCCGGACGGCGAGGATGCCGGCCGCCCCGTCGATCGCCTGGGCGACGATCCCCCTGGCCCCGATCCGCGCGGCGATCGACAGCGCCTCGGCCTGGAGCGCGGCCGCGCGATCGATGTCGCCGCTCGTGGCCTCGACGAAGCCGAGGTCCGACAAGGCGTTCGAGGTCTCGAGCCGATCGCCGAGCTCACGCGCCGTCGTCAGGGCGGCCTGGAGCTCGACGCGGGCTCCGTCGAGATCGCCGCCGTCGAACAGGACGAGGGCGAGATTGTGCCGGACCACGGCGACCCGCTGACGATCGCCCAGCTGCCGCCGCGTCGCGATCGCCTCGCGGAGCATCGCCTCGGCGCCGGCCAGGTCGCGCGCGTCGCGGGCGACGAGCCCGAGGTTGCCGAGCGACACCGACGCGCCGGATTCGTCGCCGAGGCGGCGCCGGATCGCGAGGCTCTCCTCGAACATCGCCCGCGCCTCGTCCGTGCGGCCGCCGAACTGGAGCACGCCGCCCAGCGTGTTCAGCGAGGCGGCAACGGCACCCTCGTCGCCGATCGCGCGGCGGATCTCGAGACCCTGACGACAGTACTGCTCCGCCTCGTCGAGGTTGCCGGTGTCGAGTCCGATGAGACCGAGCTGGTTGAGCGTCGCTGCCGCGTCCGCCTGCAGCCCGAGCTCGAGCCGGATCGTCAGGGCCTCCTGCAGGGTCGTCCGGGCCCGCCCGAAGTCGCTCTGCCAGTTCGCGAGCATCCCGGACCCGTGGAGTGCCCGGGCCCGCTCGGCGGTCCGGTCGGGCGGCCCCATGCGGAGCGCCGTGTCCAGCCAGATCCGGCCCTCCGCAAGCCGGCCCCGTGCGCGCCAGTACTCGGCCAGGGATCCGGACATCCAGATCAGGAACCGGCCCTCGCCGGCCGCACGAGCCCGATCGAGCGACGCGAGCAGATCCGGATGGACGATGTCGAGCTGGTCGAGGAGGTCCTGACGCGAGCGGACCACCAGCTCGGCGTGCGCGAGCTCGCACAGGGCGAGCAGGTCGTTCGCCCGGGCCCACATCGCGGCGGTCGCCTCGCCGCTGGCCTCGAGCCGGCGGACCGCATCCTCGCGGATCAACGGCGGGAGGACGTACTCACGGACCGCGCCGCCGCGCGGGTCGTCCGGCCCGGTCGCCGGGTCGGGCTCCAGCTCGTCCGGCCGCTCGCGGATCAGGCCGGCCGCGGCGAGCCGCTCGAGCGCGCTCCCGATGTCGGCCGGGAGCGGCGACAGCCCGTGGGTCATGGCGCGATCGTCGAATGTCCGGACGTGCCGTGCCCGGAACGGCACGCCGAAGACGGAGAGACGCCGGTACAGCAGCTGATCCTCGGGCGAGAGCTGGTCGTGGCTCCACTCGATCGTCGCGACGACCGGATCGAGCCGTTCGTGGACCTGCTCGAGGAGGCGATGCGGCGGGAGGACGCGGAGCAGCGGCCCGGCCAGCTCGATCGCGAGCGGCATCCCGTCGAGATGCGCGACCAGCCGCGCGATCGCCGGCGCCGTCTTGGCCGTGATGGCGACGTCGGCGCCGGCTCGGGACGCACGGTCCACGAGGAGGGCGACGGACGGGCTGGCGGCGATGACGCTGGCGGCATCGGTCTCCCGCGGAACGTCGAGCCGCTCGACGGCGACCAGCGAGACGCCGGCCCGGACGACCGCGATCCGCGTGGTCACGACGACCCGGAGCGAGGGCGATCGCCGGACGAGGTCGGCGATCAGCCCGAGATCGTGCTGTGCCGTCTCCGCGCTGTCGAGCACGAGCAGCGCCGGCGGCTCGCCGACCGTCTCGGCGACCGCGTCGGCGAGATGGCCCGGCTCGCCGCGGCCGAGCCCGAGCCCCGCAGCGATCGCCGAGGCGAGACCGCCGCCACGGGTGGCGTTGGCGAGCGGGATCCAGGCCACCCTTCCGGCCCACTGCTCGCCGAGCCGTCGGGCGACCTCGATGGCCAGCCGCGTCTTGCCGACCCCGCCGAGGCCGCTGAGGACGACGATGCGCGGCTCGCCGCGGACGAGCCCGTCAGTGACTTCCGCGATGACCTGGTTGCGGCCGACCAGCGTCGTGTCCACGTCGGGTGGAACGGCGGCAGGCCAGACAGGATTCGACGGCTGGGTGACGGCTCGCACTGCTCCACGAGGATACGTGGAACGACGCGGCCGCTCATCGTGGGCGACTGGCCCGGTCCGGGTCGGTGACGAAGTTGGCGCCGATCGCCACGAGGAGCGCGAGGTGACGGCCATCCGAGTCGACGACGAGCAGACCCCGACGGTTCGCTGGCGAGGATCAGGTTGAAAGCGATCGCCACACGCGGTCAGTCGACGGTGAGCGGGACCCTCGCCTGCTGCTCCGGCTTCTCGAGCGGACCGACCTGGAGCGTCGCGTTGCTCGCGGCCGCCGGGATGTCGAACACGAGCATCACGTCCGAGAACGTGCTCGCGTTCATGATCGCCTTCGAGCTCGCGTCGGCCGATGCCGTGAACGGCGTCCCGTCGACGAGGAGTCGCGCCGATCCGGCCTGGTCGAGGACGCCGCCCTTGCAGTCGCAGCGGTCGACATCGACGCGGGCCACGATCCCGACCCACCGATGATCCTTCTCGGCGCGAGCGCCGTCGACGCGCGTGCCGCCCTTGAACCCGATGGGCAGCGGCCAGTCACGGCCGGTGATCACGGAGTCGATCGTCCAGTGCATGTCGATGCCCGGGAGCCCGATCGGCACCGTCCGACCGACCTTCGCCGTGTCGTCCGTCTCGACGGGCGGGGCGGCACCGCTGAGCGGCAGGTCGACCGACGGCTCGCGATCCGGGTCCTCGAACCTCAGGACGACATCCTCGAACCTCGTCCCGGCCGGAACCTCGAAGGCGTACCGGCTCTCGACGGTCGACTCGGGTGCCGCGCTCGGCCGCTCGAGGTCCTTGCCCGGAACGACCGTGCCGTCCGGCAGCTCGGCGACGAGCCGCGACGTCGTCGTGACGAAGCCGACGTGCGGGCTGTCGTTGCGGATGTCGAGATCGACGATCAGTGACGTCTTCTTCGTGGGCTCGCCGGGCGTGCCGGCGACGTACCGCGCCGGATCCTGGTTCGTGATGGCGGCGTCCTTCACGGTCCAGGTCAGGATCCCGTAGCTGACGGTCCGCGGCACGACTCCGGCTTCGGGAACGACGACCGTCGCCGCGGCCTGCGCGGATGCCTCGCCGGCGGCAGCCACGGAGGCGGCCGCCGAGGCCGGGGCCGACGCCGACGGGGCCGACGACGAGCCGGCGTTCGAACCGTTCGGGTCGCGATCGACTCCCGCGGGACTGCTGCAGGCCGCGACCAGGAGCGCCGCCGCGATCGCCGCCGCGCGGCGCGACCTTGTGTTCGCTGATGCGTGCGCTCGCATGGGAGCGCCCGGCCGGTCACCCGGAGAAACGGCGACGACGGTGTCGCCGGGAAATACGTTCGTCATGGATCACCTCCAGCTGGTGATCCGCGATTTATTCAGCCGCGACGCCCGGAGAAAGGAACCCAGGTTCCATTCGCGGCTACGTGTCGGGCCATTGACAGAGCCACGGGCGTCGCGAGGTCAGCCGTCGGGCGCGTCGAGCTCCCGGGCGTAGGCGGGAAATCGGAACCGCATCTCGCGCGTCAGCACGCCGCCGTGGCCGAGATGGGAGACCGTCGTCCGGGTCGGCGGCTCGCCGGTGAGGAGGCGCGGCAGGAGCAGGTCGGCGGCCGTCGCCTTCGAGTACGCGCCGCACGTCGGGAGCCCCAGGACCGCCGTCCGGCCGATCCTCGCGAGCCACAGCATCGATCCCGGATGGGCCGGCACGCCGCGCCGGACGATCCGCCCGCCGAAGCGACTCGATCGCGGTGAAGAACGGGTCGGACGGGTCGGTCGAGCGGCCGCCGGCGGTGAGGATCACGTCGGCCCGGTCGCGGCCCCGGGTCGCCTCGTCGAGGGCCGTCCGGACCGCGTCGTCCTCGTCGGCGACATAGCGGATTGCGCGAATCGTCGAGCCGAGGCTCTCGACCTTGTCGCGGACGCTCGCCTCGAACCGCGGCCGGTCGGCGGCGCGGAGCGACTCCTTGACGACGACCGAGACCGTCTTCGGCACGAATGGAGCGACCCGGAACAGCGGGCGCCGCCCACCGGCCGCGATCGCGGCGCCGGCCTCGACGATCGACGCCTCGACGACGTGCGGCGCGACCTTGACGGAGGCGACGAGGTCGCCGGCCGCGACGATGGAGCCGTCGAGCCGCGTGAACACCTCAAGCGGATCGAGCCGGTTCAGCCGCTCGAGCTCGGCGATCCGGACGTGGACGACGCCGTCGTGCTCGGCGACCAGGTCGACGCGGCTCTGGACCGGGCCGCGGACCCGGAGCCCCGGGCCCGTGACGGCCTCCGCCAGGCGGAGGGCGGCCTCGTCCTCGTGAAGGTCGCCCGGCTCGGGGACGATGACCGTGACCGGTTCGATGCCGGGCGGCGGCGCGGTCGCGAAGTCGTCGAGGTCGGCCGCCGAGAGCCGCCGTCCCTTCGTCCAGCGCCCACCGCCGACGAACAGGTCGCGCGTCAGGACGGCGCCGACCAGCGCCGCGGACGGGTGCTGACCGGGCGTCAGCCGCTCGAGACGCACCCGCGGAGTGTCGGACGGACCTCGACCTAGCGGCCGAGGGCGCCCGCGATCGCGCGACGCGTGTACACGACGGCCATCGCCGCACGGTACGCCGCGTCCGCATGGATGTCGGAGTTGATCTCGACGCCGTCGGTCACGTGCTCCGCGGCAGCGGCGATCGCGGCCGGTGAGCCGTCGGATCCGATCAGGGCCGACTCGACGTCCTCGGCCCGATAGGCATGCTCGTGGACGCCGGTCACGCCGATCGCCGCGTGGGTGATCGTGCCACCCTCGGCGACGATCGCTGCGGCGATCCCGACGATCGGGTAGCCCGACGCCTTCTGGGCGAGCTTCCGGTAGGCGAACCGGGTGCCCGGCCGGAGCGGACCGCGGCGGATCGCGACGAGGATCTCGTCGGGCCGGATGCCGGTCTGGAACGGACCCTCGAAGAACCCGTCGAGCGGCACGACCCGCTCGCCGCCGGGTCCGCGGAGGACCGCCTGGCCTTCATAGGCGAGGGCGATCGCGGTCGCGTCCGACGCGGGATCGGCGTGCGCGATCGCGCCACCGACCGTGCCCCGGTTGCGGACCTGGACGTCGGCGATCAGGCCGATCGCCTCGGCCACTTCGGGCACGTCGGTCGCGGCCTGCCACTCGGCGTACGTCGTCAACGCTCCGATCTCGACGCCACCGTCCGGGGTGTGCCGGTAGCCCTTCAGCTCCTGGATCCGGCCGATGTCGACGAGTCGATCGGCCGACGCCAGGCGCAGCTTCATGAGCGGCAGCAGGCTCTGTCCGCCCGCCAGGATCTTGGCCCCGCCGCCGACCGCGGCGACGGCCTCGGACAGGGTCGCAGCCCGGGTGTAGCTGAATGCGGCCGGGATCATGCCTGGGCTCCCTTCGCCGACTGCATCGCCCGCCACACGGTCTGGGCCGTGTACGGCATGTCGAGGTGCTTGATGCCGAGCGGCGCGAGCGCGTCGTTGACGGCATTGGCTACCGCCGCCGTGCTCGCGATGCAGCCCGCCTCGCCGACGCCCTTCACGCCGATCGGGTTGACCGGCGATGGGGTGACCGTCTCGTCGAGCTCGAAGTTCGGCAGGTACGAGGCGCGCGGCAGCGCGTAGTCGAGCATCGAGCCCGACAGGAGCTGGCCGTCGTCGCTGTAGACCGCCGTCTCCCAGAGCGCCTGGCCGACGCCCTGGGCGATGCCGCCGTGGAGCTGGCCGTCGACGATGAGCGGGTTGATCTTCTTGCCGACGTCGTCGACCGCGACGTACCGCTTCAGCTCGGTCTCGCCGGTCTCCTCGTCGATCTCGACGATCGCGATGTGGGTCCCGAACGGCCACGTGCAGTTCGGGGTGTCGTGATAGGCCGTCTCGTCGAGGTACGGCTCCATGCCCTCCGGCGTGTCGAACGCGAGGTCGAGGGCGAACGCGATCTCCTGGAACGTCTTCTTCCTGTCGGGCGAGCCCTTGACCCGGTATTCGGCCCCGACGATCTCGATGTCGTCCGGCGAGGCCTCCAACAGGTGGGCCGCGAACCGCCGGGCCTTGTCCTTGATCTTGGCGGCAGCCTTGATCGCGGCGGTCATGCCGACCGACGAGGTCCGGCTGCCGTAGGAGCCGTAGCCGAACGGCGTCCCCTGGGTGTCGGAGTGCTGGACGACGATGTCGTCCATCGGGATGCCCAGCTCATGCGCTACGACCTGGGAGTACGTGGTCTCGTGGCCCTGGCCCTGGGGCTGGGTGCCCACGGTGACGACGGTCTTGCCGGTGAGGTGGACCTTGATGTTGGCCGATTCCCACATCGCGGCGCCCCAGCCCTCGCCGACTGCACCGATCCACTTCGACGGCGCGACGCCACAGACCTCGATGTATGTGCTGAGGCCCATCCCGAGGAGCTTGCCGCGGCTCTTCGCCTCCGCCTTCGTCTTCGCGAGGTCGTCGTAGCCGGCGGCGAGCAGCGCCTTGTTCATGGCCGGCTCGTAGTTGCCGGAGTCGACATAGATCTTCGCGCCGCCCGACGCCGTGCCGAGGCCCGACGGGTCCTCGTACGGGAACTGGTCGGGCCGGATGAAGTTCTTGCGGCGGATCGCCGCCCGATCCATCCCGAGCTCGTTCGCGAAGAGGTCCATCGCCCGCTCGACGACGTAGGTCGCCTCGGGCCGGCCGGCGCCACGGTAGGCGTCGACGAACGTCGTGTTCGTGTAGACGCCCGTCACCTCGGCGAAGATGTTCGGAATGCTGTAGCAGCCGTGCAGCACCCGGCCGTAGAGCGTGGTCGGGATGCCGGGTCCGATCGTGGACAGTCGACCGCCGAGGTTGGCGTAGGTCTTGACGCGGAGGCCGGTCACCTCGCCGTCCTTCTTGCCGGCGATCTCGATGTAGGTGATGTGGTCGCGGCCGTGGATCGTGCTCTGGTAGTTCTCGGTCCGGGTCTCGACCCACTTCACCGGCCGGCCGCCGATCGCCTTGCTCGCCCACATGACGAGGGCCATGTCGGCGTAGCAGAAGATCTTCGTGCCGAATGCCCCGCCGACGTCCGGACTGATGCAGCGGATCTTGTGCTCCGGGATGCCGGTCACGAACGCAGCGAGGAGGAGACGCTGGATGTGGGGCGTCTGGCTCGACATCCAGATCGTGTATTCGTCGGTGCCGGGGTTGAACCAGCCGATGTCTCCCCGGACCTCCATCGGGTTCGGGATCAGGCGGTGGTTGACGATGCGCTGCTTGACGACGACCTCGGCCTCGTCGAAGGCCTTGTCGGTCCCGTCCTTGTTCCCGACCCGCCAGGTGAAGACCTCGTTGTTCGGGGCGTTGTCGTGGAGCTGGGGGGCGCCCGGCTGGGTCGCTTTCTCCGCGTCGACGACCGCGGGCAGCGGCTCGTAGTCGACCTGGATCGCCTCGAGCGCGTCGACCGCCTGCTCCTCGGTCTCGGCCACGACGGCCGCGACGCCTTCGCCGGTCCACTTCACGCTGTCGGTCGCGAGGATCCGCGGCGTGTTGACGTTGTTCTGGATCCCGGCCGAACCGCCGGCCGGCCAGGCCATCGGCAGCGGGTTCCACGGGATGTCGGCGCCGACAAAGACCGCGAGGACACCGGGCTTCGTCTTCGCTGCCGAGGTGTCGACCGATCGGATGTTGGCGTGGGCGTACGGGCTGCGGAGGATGGCCATGTGGGTCATCCCGGTCAACGTGATGTCGTCGAGATAGCGGCCCTTGCCGGTGATGAAGCGCGGGTCCTCGACCCGCTTGATCGGTGCGCCGAGGACGTCGGGGGCCTCGGGGGTGTCGATCGCCATCGCAGTGTTCCTCTCGGCTCTCGGCTCAGGCGTTGGCGGCGACGGGGACGGCGGCAGCGGCCGACATCGTCGCGGCCGCCTCCCGGATCGCGGCGACGATGTTCTGGTAGCCGGTGCAGCGGCAGATGTTGCCGTCGAGTGCGTGGCGGATCTCGTCGTCCGTCGGGTCCGCGTTGCGAGCGAGAAGATCCGCCGCCACCATGATCATCCCGGGCGTGCAGAAGCCGCACTGGAGACCGTGCTTCTCCCAGAATGCGGCCTGCAGCGGGTGGAGCGCGCCGTCCGCGGCCGCCATCCCCTCGATCGTCATGACGTTCGCGCCGTCGGCCTGGACGGCGAGCATCGTGCAGCTCTTCACCGCGTGGCCGTCGACCTGGACGGTGCAGGCGCCGCACTGGCTCGTGTCGCAGCCGACGTGCGTGCCGGTCATCTCGAGGTCCTCGCGGAGGAACTGGACGAGCATCCGTCTCGGCTCGACGTCCCCCTCTCGCGGCTGTCCGTTGACGACGAGCGAGATGTGCTCGGTCACGACTGGAGCCTCCTTCCAGAACCGGGCCGGCGGTCAGGCCGACGGGGTGCCACGTCCAGCGTCAAGTGCGTCCGGGAATGCGCTGAATCCTGCGCCGTTCGCGACCGTCCTGCAACCTCGTTTCGCGCATCGCCCATGAGGTTCCGAGCCGCGAATCTTGGGGTCCGAGTCAGCTAGCGACTCAATCTCGGGTTTGCCACGCTTACACGAGTCGGAATCTCGACGTCGGCAAGCGTGCCACCAAAGGAATCGAGTCATCCGATGACTCAACCGTTCATCGGCGAACCAGGCGGTAAGGGGCGACCGCTATGACTTGCCGATGACCGGAGATCGGATCGAGTCGAGGGACGACGACCATGGAACCCGGATCGGCCAGGCGATCCGGGCAAGCCGGCTCGAAAGTGGGTGGAGCCAGCGGGAGCTCGCCCGCCGGATGGACGTCGCGCAGTCGTCGATCGCGAGGCTCGAAGCGGGTCACTCTCGACACGTCGACGTCCGAGTCGCGTCAGCGGCCCTCGATCTACTCGGGATCCGAGTGTCGCTCGACGGACGGACCATTGGCCTCGCCAACCGCCGCTACCAACGCGACGCCGTGCACGCCCGTTGCGCAGAATATGCCCGTCGACGACTCGAGGTTGCCGGGTGGTCGACGGCCCTCGAGGTCGAGATCGGTCACGGTCGGGGCCGCGGCTGGATCGACCTCCTCGGATTCCGGGCCGTCGATCGCGCTCTCCTCGTCGTCGAGATCAAGACAGAGATCCGCGACGTCGGCGAGATCCTGCGAACCATTGGTTGGTACGAACGATCGGCGTGGACGTCGGCCCGAGCCTTCGCCTGGCGACCGATCCGGACTTCCGTGCTGCTGCTGACGCTGGACTCGGTCGAGAACGATGCCCGATTGAGGGCGCACTCGAGCCTGATCGGTTCGGAGTTTCCTACGAGGGCCGATGTCGCCGGCGAATGGCTGCGTAAACCTGAGGCCCGTGCGATCCGGGGAATCGCTCTGATCGATCCGCGGAGTCGCCGGTCGACATGGCTCCGGCCGATGCGGGGCATCGGACGGCGCAGTCCGTCGGCTTACCTCGACTACGCGGATGCTGCCCTGGCACTCGTTCGGCCGCGAGGGGCTAGTGAGAGGCCACGTCGGTGAGGGCGGCCGCGAGGCCGTCGACCATCGTGTCGATCTCGGACTCGGTGATCACGAACGGCGGCGAGACCTGGAGCGCGTGGCCGCGGAGGACGCGCGTGGCGACGCCATGCTCGAGCGCCGCGACGACGGCACGCTCCGGAACCCCAGGGTCGGCGGCCAGCAGGTCCGGTGCGAATGCCACGGCCGCCGTGAGTCCGACCGTCCGAACCTCCCCGACGCCCGGCGCTGCCTCGAGCCGCCTGATGGCGCCGTCGAGCACCGGTTCCAGGGTCGCGACCCGTGCCACGAGGCGCTCGTCTTCGAGGATGTCGAGGTTCGCCATCGCGGCGGCCGCTGCTCCGGCGTGGCCGGAGTAGGTATAGCCGTGGCGGAACACCGCGCCCGGCACGTCGTCGTCCCAGAACGGCGCCCGGACCCGCTCGCCGACGAGCACCCCGCCCAGCGGCATGTAGCCAGACGTCACGCCCTTCGCGAACGTGATCAGGTCCGGCTCGATCCCGTAGCGCTGCGAGCCCCACAGGTGTCCGGTCCGGCCGAACCCGGTGATCACCTCGTCGGCAATCAGAAGGATGTCGTGCTCGTGGCAGAGGCGTGTCACCTCGGCCCAGTAGTGCGGCTCGGGTGGATAGACGCCGCCGGCCCCGATCACCGGCTCCCCGATGAACGCGGCAATCTCGTTCGACCGTTCGGCGAAGAGCGCCCCGAGCGTCTCGACGTCCATCGCCCCGACGTTGACGACCTCGTCGATGAAGTTGCCGCCGTAACCGGTCTTCATCGGCCCGATCCCGACGAGCGACGTGCCCCAGCCGTGCATCCCGTGGTAGCCGAACTCGCGCGACACGATCACCCGCTTCTCCGGCCGCCCGACGACGTCCCAGTAGCGCCGGACGAGCTTCGCCGCGGTGTCGACCGCGTCCGAGCCGCCCGACCCCAGGAACACGACGGCATTCGCGAACGGCGCCATCGCGACGAGCCGCTCCGCCAGCTCGATCGTCGGCTCGGAGGTGTAGGCCCCGAACGAGGAGTACGCGGGGAGGCGGACGAGCTGCTCACCGACGGCGGCGGCGATCTCGCGCCGGCCGTAGCCGACGTTGCAGTACCAGAGGGCCGCCGTCGCGTCGAGGTATCGCCGGCCCGTCGTGTCCTCGATCCAGACGCCGTCGCCTGACCGGATCACGACCTCGTGATCGGCGACCGAGTGCATGTCGGCAAAGCCGTGCCAGAAGCGACTCATCGAGCTCCTTCGGAAGGTGGGTTGGGCTGGTCGTCGGACTCCGTCGCGGGCGGCGAGGGCGGGTCGTCGGACTCCGTCGCGGGCGTCGAGAGTGTCGAGGGCGTCCCGGTGACGATCGGGTCGAGGCGATAGTAGGTGCCGACGGCGGCAACGTGGCGCCGAGCCAGGCGGTACAGCAGGTTGGCCGGGAACGGCTGCTGGGTCCAGGTCGCCCGGATGACGGAGTCCCGCTCCGGCCCCGGCGACAGCGGCACGACCGCGTAACGGGGCCCGGATGGCCCGGACGGGTCGACGTCGACCCAACCGGCGGCCTCGATGTTGGTCGTCCACGCGGACCGGCCGTTCGGGTGGCCGACGTAGCCGTGGCCGTCGACGGTCATGAGGGTCGCCAGAGTCTTCCGGGGGAGTCCCGTCCGGCGGCCGACGGTTCGCACCTCCACGACGCCATCGAGACCGGGCCAGCCGTTGGCGAGCCACGACACGATCAACGGGTCGAACAGGCGGATCAGGCGATAGGAGGCCCGATAGACGAGCGACCAGGCCCCCGAGCGGCGGGCGGGCAACGGCTGCTGGTCGCTCACGGCGTCGGGTCCTCGCCGAGCCTGACCCTGCCGGGGCGGTTCCGCCGGCCCCCGAACGCCCGGGGATCGAGGGCAGCCGCCACTGCCTGCGGATCCCCGCCGGCCAGGGTGGCGGCATCGGCGATCCGGCGCAGCTTGCGGAGGGCGACCTCGGGCTCGACCGTCGCCAGCGACGGGGCGTTGGCGAGCCCGACCCGGTCGAGGCCGCGCGCGCGGGTCGATGCCGCATAGTGCGCCGCCCACATCAGCAGCTCCGGCGTTTCGTCACCCTCCGGCCGCGGATCGAGCGCACCGCAGACGATGCCACGGTCCCCCGGCGCCACCGCGATCAGTCGCCAGTTGTCCGGCCCGGCGATCAGGTCGAACGCGAAGCTGGAATAGCCCAGGTCGAAGAAGGTCGCCGGACCGGCACCATCCAGGTTGCCACCGGTCAGGGCCAGCGAGACGTGGACGTCCGTCAGCCCGTCGACGAGCCGTCGATGGGCGTCGACGAACCGGGTCCGCTCGCCCGGCACGACCGCGATGGCGAGAGCGTCGGGCTCGTCGATCTCGACGAACGGGCAGCCGACCTCGACGAGCGCGAGGATCGTCTCGTGGAGGCGCTCGGCCAGCTCCGCAGGGCGGTCTCGAGGCCCGTCGCGGCCGGCCGAATAGGGACCGGCCAGAACCTGCTTGACCGGCCGATCCACGGCACCGGCCGCGGCGCGCCAGGCGTCGACGATCCGGCCCGGATCCACGTCCCCGGACGCCGCGGCCTCGCCCGTCGCGATGAGCTCGATGTCGGTCGACGCGATGTCGGCGATCGCGATCGACGGCAACGGCCCGAGCAGCGTCGAGAACATGGGACCTCCGGGCGGGGCGCCCGATCCTACTGCATCGGGTAGCCTCGGCCCCATGCCCGCGCCCGGCGACCTCCTGGCCGATCGCTACCGGATCGGCGACCTGCTCGGTGCCGGCGGCATGGCGACCGTCCATCGCGCCCACGACGACCGGCTCCGTCGCGACGTCGCGGTCAAGGTTCTGTCGCCGAACCTGGCCGGCGACCCGGTCCTGGCCCGTCGCTTCGAACGCGAGGCTCGCGCGATGGCCGCGGTGGCCGACCCGGGTCTGGTTGCCGTGTTCGACGTCGATCCGGGGGATCGCGCTGCCGGCCGCGAGCCGTTCGTCGTGATGGAGCTGTGTCCGGGCGGCTCATTGGCCGACCGGCTCGGCCCGGATCGGCCGATGGCGCCCGACGAGCTGGTGCCGATCCTCGTCTCCGTGACCGACGCGTTGGCGACGCTCCACCGCGCCGGGCTGGTCCATCGGGACGTGAAGCCGTCGAACATCCTGTTCGCGGCCGATCGCGTGAAGCTCGGCGACTTCGGCCTCGCCCGGTCCGATGCCGGGCCGGACGCGTCCGATCTGACCGATCCGGGGACGGCGATCGGGACCCTCGCGTACCTGGCACCGGAGCGCGTCCGCGGCGACGTCGGTGGGCCCCCGGCCGACGTCTTCGCCCTCGCCACGATCGCCCACCTCGGGCTGACCGGTCGGCTGCCGCGGCCGAGCGGCTCGCTCAGCGACCTCGTCGGGGCGGCGCCGTTCCGGCCACCCCTCGTATCGACCGTCGCGCCGTCGCTCGGGCGCGAGTTCGACGACGCGGTGCTTGCCGGGCTCGCGGTGGATCCCGCCCGCCGGCCGGACGCCCTCGCGTTCGGGGCGGGCCTGGCGGCGGCGCTCGGTCGGTGGACCCGCGGCGGCCGGCACGGCGCCGTCGCCCCGCTGGCGGAGACGGCGACGGCGAGGACAAGCCCGATTCCCGCCCACGACGCGACGACCGCGGTCGCGATCCCGCTGACGGAGACCGCGTCGATCGCCCTGACGCAAGGCTTCACGCCGGACCCGGCTGCGCGCGGAGATCCGTCGGGACCCGCGCCGGCGCAGTCGACGACCTGGCCGCTCGCGCTGATCTCGATCGCCGCGGTGGTTCTCGCGTTCGGCCTCATCGGCTCCCGGTTGCTGTCCGCGGCTCCCACCGGATCGGTCGAGCCCCGACCGAGCGGGGCGGCGCCGGTCGCATCGCCGTCCACAGCGGCCGTTGCAGCCAGCCTCTCCCCGAGCCCGTCGCCGAGCCCGTCGCCGACGCCCATCCGAACGGCCGCGCCGACCATCGACCCGGCCGTCCACGCTCTTGACGAGGTCGACGCGGCGATCTCGGCGGCGCGCGGCGGGCGCGATGGGCTGAAGGGAAAGGAAGCGAACGAGCTCGCGTCACGAGTGGCCGTGGTTCGTCGCGATCTCGACTCGGGGGATCGGCCGAAGGCGCTGCGGGATGCTCGGGAGCTCGACCGACGCGTCCGCGACCGCGTGGAGGGTCTAGACGACGAGGCCGCGCACAGGCTGACGGCCGCATCGGCGGCCCTCGTGACCGCGCTCGCGGGCTGATCCGGGAACGGTCGGCGACCAACCGGAGGATCATGGCTCGAGCGACGCCCGACGATTGCGAGGATCTCGATGACCGCTGATGCACCCACCCCCGCGGACCGGCTCCGACCCCTGCGTCGCACCCGCCAGGTCCGGGAGTTCGAGCCGACCCCGCTCGATCGGGAGACGCTCGACGCGCTCGTCGATGTCGCTCGCTGGACGGGGAGCAGCCGCAACACCCAGCCGTGGCGGTTCATCGTGATCACCGATCCGACGACGCTCCGTGCCCTGAACGAGGCCAGCCTGCCCCAGACCCGTGGCCTGGCGACCGCGACCGCGGCGATCGCGACCGTGCTGCCGGCCGATCCGGATCGAGGCATCCACGACGCCTACGACGACGGCCGGGTCGCCGAGCGGCTGCTCGTCGCGGCGGCGCTCCTCGACATCGGCGCCGGGATCAGCTGGATCCGGCCCGAAATCCGGGCGACCGCGAACGCGATCCTCGGCATCCCGGACGGCTGGATGGTCCGTTCGATCGTCCAGCTCGGCCACCCGACCGATGCCGCTCGGGCGCCGAAGTCCGCGCCGGGCGAGGCGCGCCTGCCACGCTCGGTGACCGTCTTCGAGGAGCGCTGGCCGGCGGCCTGAACCTCTGCGCACGGGCACCGCCCGCCTTACGGTCCGCTTACACGGCCCCGGATCGGCGGTTCGGCCGCGGCGTATCCTCCGCCGCGATGAAGACGATCCTCGTGGTGGACGACGAGCGGCACATCGTCGACCTCGTCCGGCTCTACCTCGAGAAGGAGGGCTTCGCCGTCATCGGCGCGGCCGACGGGCAGGAGGCGCTCGACCGCCACGCCCGCCACGATCCCGATCTCGTGGTCCTCGACCTGATGCTGCCGAAGGTCGACGGGTTCGAGGTCTGCCGTGAGATCCGTCGTCGCGGCGATACGCCGGTCCTGATGCTGACCGCCCGGGACGACGACGTCGACGCGATCGTCGGGCTCGAGCTCGGCGCCGACGATTACGTGACGAAGCCGTTCAACCCGCGGGCCCTGGTCGCCCGGGTGAAGGCAATCCTCCGCCGGACCGAGGCGACGTCCCGTGGCGGCCGGCCGATGGAGGTCGGGCCCCTCCGGATCGACCCCCGTCGCCGCGAGGCGACCGTCGCCGGACGCGACCTCGGCCTCCGGGCCCGGGAGTTCGATCTCCTGGCGGCACTCGCCCGCGACCCTGGCGTGGTCCTCACCCGGGACATGCTCCTCGAGGACGTCTGGGGCACCGACTTCCCGGGCGAGACGCGAACCGTCGACGTCCACATCGGCGAGGTCCGCCGCAAGCTCGGGCCGGACGGCCCGCCGATCGAGACCGTCCGTGGCGTCGGCTACCGGCTCGTCCCGCCGGCGCGTGAGCCCGCCCCTCCGCGTTCGAATACTTCCCCCGACGCATCCGACCCGTCGCCGGCCGCCTGAGCCGTGCCCGCCAGCCTCACCGGCCGGATCGTCGGCGCCTTCGCGCTCCTCGCGATCGTGCTCTGGCTCGCGATCGGGGCGACGATGCTCGTCGTCCTGCGCGGCCTGCACGCCGATGCGACGTCGAGCGCGCTCGCCGACACCGCCCAGACCCTCGCCGTCCGGATCCGCACGGCCGTCGTCAACCGCGAGGTTGGCCGGGTCGTCAACCAGATCCGCGACGAGGTCGCCGGCACCGGGATCACCGTCCAGCTCCTCACGGCCGATGGTTCCGTGGTCGAGGTCGGCGCCTCGGATCCCGCCCCCGCCGCACTGATCCCGATCCCGCCACAGAGCCGGGTGGGCGACACACTGACCGGCGCCAGCACCTTCGCCGACGGGCAGGTCCACGACTACGCCGCCCTGGTCCTGCGTGGGCCGAACGCGGCCCAGCCGCGGGCCGTTCTGCTCTCGACCGTCGACACGTCCGGGGCCTCCGCGCTGCGCGACGTCGCCCGGACGCTCCCGATCGTGATCCTCGCCACGCTGGTCGTGGGGGCGCCACTCGCGGTGGTCCTGTCGCGCTCGATCGCCCGGCCGCTCGGCCGGCTTGCTCACCGGACGACCGAGCTCGTCGACCCGCTGGCCTCGCCGACCGATCCGCTCCCGGCGACGGGTCCCCGCGAGGTGCGCGAGCTCACCGAGCGCGTCAACGCGCTGGCGATCGAGCTGGCAAGGACGCGCTCACGAGAGAGCGAGCTCCTCGCCGACCTGCGCCACGACCTGCGGACGCCGCTGACGGTCATCGGCGGGTACGCGACGGCGCTCGCGGACGGGACGGCGACCGGCGAGGCGGCAGAACGGGCGGCGATCGCGATCGCCGAGGAGACGGCGCGGCTGGAGCGTCTCGTCGACGAGCTCGGCGCGATCGACCGGCTCCGGACCGGGAGTGATGCGCTCCACCTCGAGGCGATCGACGTCGATGCGGTCCTCGCCGCCACCGTCGAACGGTTCGCGCCCCAGGCGGAGGCGGCCGGCGTGAGCCTGGTCGTCGCACCACCGCAGGATCGGGCCGGGGATCGGCCGCGTGCCCTCGCCGCGGATCGGCTCGCGCTCGACCGGATCCTCGGCAACCTCGTCGACAACGCGCTGGGCGTCGTCGGTCCCGGAGGACATGTCCGGCTGGAGACCCGGGCGGTCGCGGACGCGGCCGTCACCGGCCCGGCCATCGCCTTCTCGGTCGCGGACGACGGGCCGGGCTTCCCGCCCGGCGGGACCGATCGGGCGTTCGAACGCTTCTACCGGGGTGACCCGGCTCGCTCCGGTTCGGGATCCGGTCTCGGCCTCGCGATCGTCCTCGAGCTCGCCCGGGCGCACGGCGGCACCGCGATCGCGGAGAACCTCGCGCCGCACGGGGCGCGCGTCAGCGTGATCCTCCCGGTCAGCCCCGCGGACCCCAGGCGCTGACGCCGACGAACCCGGCGACGACCATCAGGACCACGAGGAGCACGATCGAGCCCAGCCGCGCCATCGGGCTCGCGAGGATGCTGCCGGACGCGATCTGACCGTTCGAGCCCGGCTGCCACATCGAGCGCAGCGTCGGGACCTTGCCGGGCGGGAACGCGACGGCCAGGAGGATGCCCGTGACCAGACCGCCGATGTGGGCCAGGTTGTCGACGATGCCACTGCTCAGCCCGAACACGATGTTGAGCACGATCAGGGCCCCGACCTGACCGGCGATCCCCCGGCTCTGGCGGTCGAGGACCGGCATGTGCAGCCGCGTCGATGCGAAGAGCACCCCGAACAGGCCGAAGATCGCGCCGGAGGCGCCGGTCCCGAACTGCACGTCGTTGAACGCGAAGGTCGCCAGCGACCCGCCGATCGCGGCGAGGACGTAGAACGCGACGAATCGTGACGGGCCGTAGAGCCGTTCGACGATCGGCCCGACGAGATACAGCGCATACATGTTGCTGAACAGGTGGACGAGCGTCAGGGCAAGCGCGTTGGGATCCGGATCGCCATGGACGAGCGTCACGGTCAACGCCCGCCAGACCTGGCCGTCCGCGAGGAGGACCTTGTCCATCCAGAGGGCGTGGTAGATGTCGACGCCGTTCGCGGCGAACGCGGCCGCCAGCGAGACCGCGACCGTGAGGCCGAGGATCGAGTACGTCGCGACCGGCAGGTAGCTGCCGCGGCCGCGGGCGAAGTAGCGCCGCGATGCGCGGACGTTGCCGGTCTCCTTGGCGAGCCAGCCCAGGCGGTTGGCGATCTCTGCCTTGTCGATCGCCGGCCCGCGGCGGTCCGCCTCGCGGTATGCGGCGATCGCGCCGTTCAGGTCTCCGTCCCGCACCCGGGCGGCCGCGACGTTGCGCCACGCCGCGTAGGTCGACGTGGTCTCGGGCAGCTCGAGGACCGCTTCCCAGCGGGCGATCGCGGCGTCCTCCTGATCCATCCGGTACAGGGCCTGGGCCGTGCCGAGCAGGCCCGCGGCGGTCACCTCGGGATCGTCGTTCCCGATCACCCGCTGATACGTCGCGAGCGCTTCGGGGAAGTTGCCCGCCTCGAGCAGGGCGCCGCCCTGGTCCAGCAGCGATCTGGCGCTCTCAGGGCTGAGCGGGCCGGTGACGTGCCGATCGGCAGCCGGCCGGATGCCCCGGGGTTCGTCCATCGCCCGGGACGATACAGGACGGGCGTCTAGACTTGCCGATCGTGTGCGGGAGATTCAGCCAGGAGCGGCCGGCGTCGGAGCTGGCCGAGATCTTCGCCGCGGAGCCGCTCGCCGACGAGCTCGGACCCCGCTGGAACGTCGCCCCGACCGACGAGGCGTACGTTGTCGTCCAGCGATCGGAGCGGCGGGCGATCGTCGCCTATCGCTGGGGCCTGATCCCCCACTGGGCCGAGAACGCGAAGGTCGCGTCGCGGATGTTCAACGCCCGATCCGAGACCCTGACGCGGTCGCCGGCGTTCGCCGATGCACTCCGCCGCAAACGGTGCCTCGTCCCCGTGGACGGGTTCTACGAATGGCGGCGGATCGGCGAGCGACGCCAGCCGTTCTCGATCGGGCGGGCGGATCGGCGGCCTCTCGCACTGGCGGGCCTGTGGTCGGGCTGGCGCGACCCGGCGAAGGACGTGGTCGTCCGGACGTTCACGATCGTGACCACGCGTCCGAACGACCAGATGGCGTCGCTCCACGACCGGATGCCCGTCGTCGTGCCGGAGGATCGCTGGGACCTCTGGCTGGATCCCGATCTCGAGGACCCCGCCGAGCTCCACGGCCTCTTCGAGCCGACCGACGAGGTCGCCCTCCGGATCGAGCCCGTTCGCGATCTCGTGAACAACGTCCGCAACGACGGTCCCGAGCTGGTCGAACCGATCGACCTCGCCGCGATCGCCGCGGACACGGCGGCGCCGCCCGGCCTCTTCGACTGACCGAGTTGACTCAGTCCGCGACGGCCGTCCAGCCGATCGCGCCGGACGCGGTCGCGAACGCGTCGGCCGGTGTCGTGCCCGCGTCGAGCGCCGCGGCGTACCTGCCGACGACCGAGGCGAAGGCACCCTCGGCGTCCTCGGTCGGGGCTTCGAGGATCGTCGCGTCGTCCGGGATCGGGACCGACGCCGGATCCGCGCTCGTCACGAGGACGATCTGGGCGCCGGACCAGCGGGCCGCGTCGAGCGCCGCGCCGAGCGCGTCCGCGCCGAGCGGCTGGGCGATCACGACGACCCGGTAGTCGGGCAGATAGCGGAGCGCGAGGTCGAGGTCGGCCGGATCGAGCACGGCCACGTCAGGCCCGACCGGCGCCTCGCGCGTCGCGTCCACGTCGTCATCGCGATCGTCGAGACCGGCCTCTTCGTCGATCGGCCGATCCGGATCGATGTCGTCGGCGTGGGTCCCGATCGCGACCGGGGACGTGTCGCGGAGGAGGGCGACGTGGCCGATGCGGTCCGCCGCGATCGAGAGAACGATCGCGTCGCCATCCGGGCCCTGGCCGACCTTGCCGATCAGCTGGACCCCGGCCCCCGCGCCGGCCGCAGCCCGGGCGACGGCAACAGGCAGACCGCCGGCGACGATCACGCCGCCGACGCGGCGCCCGACCGGGTTCCCGACGACGGCGATCACGCCGCAGAGCCTAGCAGCGCAGCTAGCCGTCGCCTCCGCCGCCGTGATCGTCGGTCTTCGTGGGCTCGGGCGTCCGTCCGCCGCCGGATCCACCCGATCCGGAGCCGCCGGAGCCCGAGCCATCGCCGGAGCCGGAACCGCCGGAGCCCGAGCCACCGCCGCCGGACCCCGAGCCACCGCCGTGGTCGTCGGTGCCGGTCGGCGTCGGCCGGGGCGCCCGGCCTCCGTGGTCGTCGGTCCCGGACGGCTCGGCCGTTTGCGCGGGCTCGGCACTGTCCGTCGGCTCGACCGACTCGGTTGGCGAGGGTGATGGCGACGGCGTCACCGTCGGTGCCGGACTCGGAGAGGGGCTCGGCAATGGCGAGTTCGGGGGCGTGGGTGGCGTCAGCAGGTTCAGGGCACCGACGGTCGCTCCACCGGCGAACGCGACCGACGCCACGGCGACGACGAGCACCAGGGCCAGGGCCTGTGCCCGCACCGCCGTCGGGGCGAACCCGCCGACCGCGACCCGCCAGGCGTCACCCACGGCCGCGATCGCAGCCCGGGCGCGACCACTCATCACGGCGAGCCCGAACGCACGCGCCGGCTGCGGCAGCGGCTCGTGCGCGACCGCGCCCATCACCCGGTCCGCGAAGTCGGCGTCCGGCGCAACCGATGAGCTCGTCATCAGCGCCTCCAGCTCGGCGGTCATCTCGCGTGCGATCCGCTCCTCGTCGTCGGGGTGGATCGGGGGCCGCCCGGTCATGAGGGGCTCGCCTCGACCGACGAGCGGAGGCGGATGAGGCCTCGCCGCAGGTGGGTCTTCACGGTCCCGAGCGGGCGACCGGTCTGGATCGCGATCTCCTCGAGGCTCAGATCGCCGAAGAAGCGGAGGGCGACGACCTCGCGGTACGGCTCGTCGAGCCGGGCGACGGCGGACCGCACGTCGGCGGCTCGCTCGGAGCGAAGGGCCGACGTGGCCGGATCGGGACCGCCGGGGACGTCGAGCGCCGCGGCCGGGTTGGCCGGGTCGATCCAGGCGACGTCGCGGCGACGCTCGACCCGCCGCAGGGCGATCCGGACAGCGATCCGGGTGAGCCATGCCCCGAACGGTCCGTCGCCTCGCCAACCCGCGAGGCTCTTGAACGCGGTCACGAATGCCTCCTGCGCGGCGTCCTCGGCCTCGTGAATGTCACCGAGGATCCGATGGCAGGCCCGAACGACCGCAGCGCCCTCGCGATCGACGAGGACGCGGAACGCGTCCCGGTCACCCGCAAGGACGGCGTCGACGGCCGACTGGTCGTCGAGGTCGACGTGCTGGAGCTGATCGGCGAGCGGCGATGCCGTGGTTCGGTCCCCGGTTCGTGGCGAGACCATGGACGGGTCGTGGAACGTCCGTCCATGGTCCACGGTTCCGATCGAGCGCGTCGTCGGCCGTCGGCCGGATCAGTGGTGGCCGGAGTCGTCCGACCCGTGACCTGAGTCATCCGACCCGGATCCGGAGCTGTCGTCGCCGCCACCATCGTGACCGGAGTGGTCGTCGCCGGCCTCGACCTCGCCCTGGCCGCCGTGGTCGTCCGCAGTCTCGGTGGGTTCGGCCGCCTCGGCGGGTTCGGCCGTCTCGGCGGGCTCGGCCGTCTCGGCGGTTCGGCGTCTCGGCGCCGTCTCGGCGGGCTCGGCTGTCTCCGTCAGCTTCAGGGTGTCGGCCGGCTCGATCGTCTCGGTAGGCTCGGCGGTCTCTGTCGGCTCCAGGGTGTCGGTCGGCTCGGGAGTCCCGGTCGGCTCGGCCGTCCCGGCCGGGTCGCTCGTCTCGGCAGCCGCTGGATCGGACGATCCGGTCTGCTGGAGCGCGTTCGCGCCGAGGACGGCTCCGCTGACGACGAAGAGGGCGACCGCCGAGGCCGCCAGGCTGCGTCCGAGGCGATTCTTGACGTCCATGATTGGTGGGTTCTCCGGTGGCGGCCGACGACCTCGTCGACCTTCTGCCACCTTGAGACGGCGGACGTCGAGAAGGTTTCAGCCGTGCCCGGGCCGGTTGCCGCGTCAGTCCGCCGGCGGGGCCTCCGCCTCGTCGCCCGGCGCCGGCTCCTCGGCACCCTCGGTCGGCCCGGACGATCCCTCGTCCACCGGCCCGAGTGCCTCCTGGACGCCCTCGTCGCGCCCCTCGTCCCGTGGCCCGCGGTCGCCTTCGACGATGACTCGTCCGAGGCCCGCTGCCTCCAGCTCCGCGCCGAACGCGTCGGCGTCGCCGACGAGGACGATCGCGGCCGCGTCCGGCCGGACGTGGCTGGTCGCGGCCGCGAGGACCGCGTCGATCGACACGGCCTCGATGCCCGCCCGATACCGGACGATCTCGTCGTCGGGCAGGTCGTGAACGGCCAGGCCGATCAGCGCTCCGACGATCGCACCAGCCGTCTCGAACCGGAGCGGGAAGACCCCGACGAGGAAGTCCCTCGCGGCGGTCAGCTCGGCATCCGTCACGGGTCCGGAGCGGATCCGCTCCAGCTCGGCCATCGTGTCGAGCACGGCCGGGACGGTCACCTCGGTGTTGACGGCGGCCCTTGCGGCGAACGGTCCGGCGGCCCGCCGCAGGTCGAAGCCGGCGCCGGCCCCGTAGGTGTAGCCCTTCTCCTCGCGGAGCTTCGTGTTCAGCCGGGAGTTGAACAGCCCGCCGAGGATCGCTGCCATCACCGAGAGGGCGTGATAGTCGGAGATCCGCCGCGGGACCCCGAGGTGCCCGATCCGGATCTCGGTCTGGACGGAGCCAGGGCGATGGAGGACGCGGACGAACCGCTCGCGGACCGCGCCCTCGGCAACGATCGACCCGGTCGCGCTCGCGCCGAACGGCGAGCCCCAGCCACCGAGCAGCCGATCCGCGATCGCCGGCACGTCGATGCCGGACAGGTCACCCCCGACCACGAGCGTGGCTCGCGCCGGGTCGAGCCCACGCTGCCAGGCCGCGCGGAGCCGGCCGGCGTCCAGGCCCTCGACGGTGTCGCGGGTGCCGCCGGACGGGCGGCGGTATGGCGAGCCGCCGGTGTAGATCGTCGCGGTGAACGCCTCGTCGGCGCGACGCCGCGGGTCCGCCTCGGCCTGGAGGAGATCGTTGAGCCGCTCGTCGCGGAGCCGTTCGACCTCGGCGTCGGGGAAGGTCGGATGGAGCGCCACCTCGGCCAGGAGGTTCATCGCCGGCTCGAGCCGCGCCGCGGGAACATCGATGCCGACCGTCATCGCGTCCCAGCCGGCGTCGGCGTGGAGACCCGCTCCGAGCCGCTCCGTCGCCTCGACGAGGGCGATCGCGTCGTGGGACTCCGTGCCCTCGGTCATCGCCCGCGCCGCGAGGACGGTCGCGCCACCGTCCGCGTCGGGCTCGTCGACCGCCCCGTTCCGGAGCACGAGCGTGGCGGACACCAGCGGCCGACCCGGAAGGTCGGCGATGACGAGCGAGAGGCCGTTCGCCAGCCGGCTGCGGGCGACGGCCGGGAACTCGTACGGGCGCGGCGTCCCCGGCGTCGGCCGCTCGGCGACGATCCGGACGTCGGTGCTCACGCCGCGACCTCCTCGTCCGCGTCCCGGTCCGCGGAGTCCTCGTCGCTCGTGGCGCTGTCTGCGGGCGGAAGCTCGGGCAGATACGTCAGGACCACGCGGTTGTCTGCGCGGAAGACGTCGCTCGCGACATCGCGGATCTGGTCGGCCGTCACCGCCAGGTAGCGCGGGAGCATCCGGTTGATCAGCTCCGGGTCGTCGAAGAGCGTCGCGTACATCGAGAGCCGGTCGGCGCGCTCCTCCACCCGCGACAGGCCGGCGAGCTCCTCCGTCTCGATCAGCGCACGCGCCCGCGCCAGCTCGTCGTCGCTGATCGGTTCACGACCGAGCCGTTCCAGCTCCTCGTGGAGGGCCGCCTCGACACGCTCGACCGGGATCCCCGGCCGGACGGTCGCCCAGCCGGCCGCGATCGACGCCCCGCCGACGAAGCCGAGGGCCACGAGCGCGACGTCCTGGGCGATCCGCTCCTCGCGGACGAGCCGGCGATGGAGGCGTGATCCCTTGCCGCCCGCGAGCACCTGGGCGGCGATGTCGAGGGCATCGAGCCGCGTGTCGCCGTACACCGGCGCCCGGAACCCGACGTAGACCCGCGGCAACGGCACCTTGTCGTGGACCGTCTCCCGCCGTTCGCCACCGATCGTCGGTGGCAGCGACAGGTCGCCGAGCGGCGGGATCGCGTCGTTGGCGGGAATGCCGCCGAAGTAGCGCTCCGCCCAGCGGCGGATGTCGGCCGGATCGACGTCGCCGACGACGGACAGCACCGCGTTGTTCGGCGCGTAGTACGTCCGGAAGAACTCGCTGACGTCCTCGATCGAGGCCGCGTCGAGGTCCTCCATCGAGCCGATCGTCGTGTGGTGGTACGGGTGCTCCGGCGGGTACAGATGGCCCTGGAGCTTCTCGTACCACGACCCGTACGGGCGGTTGTCGTACGACCAGCGCTTCTCGTTCTTCACGACCTCGCGCTGGTTGTCGAGGTTCTCCTGGCTGAGGGCATCCAGCAGGGTGCCCATCCGGTCCGCCTCCAGCCACAGGGCCAGCTCGGCCTGGTGGGAGGGCAGCGTCTCGTAGTAGTTGGTCCGATCGAGCCAGGTGCTCCCGTTCAACGTCCCGCCGGCCGCCTGGACGAGGGCCATGTGCTCGGCCTTGCCGACGTTGCGCGATCCCTGGAACATCACGTGCTCGAAGAGGTGAGCGAAGCCGGTCTTGCCCTCGACCTCGTGTTTGGAACCGACGTCGTACCAGAGATTGACGGCCACGACGGGCGCCAGGCGATCGACGGAGGTGATCAAGCGGAGCCCGTTCGGCAGCCGTTCGTCGGTGAAGGTCACGGTCGACATCGGCGGGTCGGGCTCCTCGGCAGGGTGGGGCCTCGATTGTAGGGCCGTCGACGGGGTCGGTCCGGTCACGGGTCGCGACGACGCGCGACGCGAGCCGGCGGTTGGGTCGAACCCCGGAATTTCCGTATCGCCACTTGACACGCGCCTCTTCCACGAGTTAGATATCCATCTAACACGACGCGAACGAACCCCACAGGACGGAGCGAGCACGACCGATGGCAGCACGACCGGCAGTCCGACGACCCGCGGCGCGACCCGCCGAGGTGCCGCCGCGTGCGATCGTGCGCGACCTGACACGCAGCGGCGTCGCCTTCCGGATCGACTGGGACGTCCGGACCGCCTACGACTTCGTCTTCTCGCTGTCCGGCGACGCCGGCTCCACCGATGACCTTCCGGCCGCCGATCGCGAGTGGCTGTTCGCGAGCCGCCAGGCACTGCCCCCCGAGGTCCAGGCCGGCCTGTCCGACCTGTTCGAGAGCGAGCTCGCGATCCACGCCGGGATCCTGCTCGTCGACCTGCCCGCAGTCCGAACCTCGGCGGACTTCGTCGACCTCGTCGACGACACGTCCCCGGCAGACCTGCTGAACGCCCTCTTCACGGACGACCACGACAACGCGGGCCTCGTCGACGTGCTCCATCGGGCCATCGCCGGTGACCAGGATGCGGTCGCCGAGCTGGACGAGAAGCTGCCCGACTGGAACAAGAAGGGCCGCCTCGAGCTCGTTCGGGACCCGAAGCTCGCAAAGGAGCGGATCCTCGCCGTGCTCCGGGCATGGCAGCCGAAGTTCGCCGAGATCGAACCGCGCGTCGGGGCGATCCTCGAGCGCGACTACGACGGCCGGGCTGCGGATCGCGATCGGCTGGCCCCGGCGGACCTGATCGAGGCGACGACCGGCGGCGTCCGCTACCTGCCCGAGGCCGGCACCTCGCGGGTGATCCTCGGCCCGTCGTACTTCTCGCGGCCGTACAACTTCCTGATGTCGAGCCGGGACTGGCGGTTCTTCGGCTATCCCGTCGCCGACAGCGCCCTCGACCCCTCTGACGCCATGACTCCGCCGCTGTCGGTCGTCCGCCTGCACCGCGCGCTCGGCGACGAGACCAGGCTGCGGATCCTCAAGCTCCTCGCGTCGCGCGACCTCTACCTCACCGAGATCGCCCAGCAGCTCGAGCTCTCGAAGCCGACGATCAAGCACCACCTGGCCCTGCTTCGCGCGGCCGGGCTCGTGACGATCACGGAGTCCGGCACGGTCATGTACTACAGCCTCCGCCGCAACCGCCTGGACGACGCCTCGGCGGAGATCAAGCAGTTCCTCGTGGGCTGACCGAGCGAACCCCGTCCCCCCGGGCCGCGGTGAATGCCGCGGCCCTTCTTCCGGGCCACGGGTTAGATAAGCATCGAACATAGAACAGATCGTTATCAGTCACGAAAGGGCCAAGGGAGATCCTGAACGACATGATCGACATGCAGCGTTTCCTCGTCGAGGATCACATCCAGGGGCTCGAGCACGAGGCGGACCGGATCCGCGCCGAGCGCGAGCGCGACCGTCGCACCGCGGCGGCCACCGCGGCCGCGGCCGCGCCAGCCCCGGCGCATGCCGCGTCGGCGACCGAGCTGGTCGACGTCGCCGCGATCGGCGGCGCCCCCGTGCCGGTCTCGGCGCTCTACGCGATGGCGGAGAGACCGGCCGACGCGGCGTCGGCTCGCGTCCGGCTCGGTCGATGGCTCGTCGGGGTGGGAACCGCGATCGCCGGGGCCGAAGAGGCGGAGGAAGCCGCCGACGGGCCGTGTGACGACGGCTCGTCGCCCCTGTCGCACGCGGCCTGAGGCCGGCCCCGTGCGGCTCGGACTCCAGCTCCCCTCGTTCGCGTATCCAGGGGGACCGGCGGCCATCCGGCCGACCCTGACGGAGATCGGCGAGGCCGCCGAGGCCGCCGGGTTCGCCAGCCTGTGGGTCATGGACCACTGGTTCCAGTTGCCCGAGGAATCCGGCTGGGGCGGCCCGGAGGAGCCGATGCTCGAGGCGTACACGACGCTCGGGTTCCTGGCCCGCGCGACCGACCGGATCGCGCTTGGCCCGCTCGTGGCCGGCGTGCACTTCCGGCACCCCGCGGCGCTCGTCAAGCAGGCGACGACGCTCGACGTCCTGGCCGGCGCCGGGCGGACGTACCTCGGACTCGGGGCCGGCTGGTACGCCCGGGAAGCACGCGGTCTCGGCTTCCCCTTCCCGGAGCGGCGGGAGCGATTCGATCGGCTGGAGGAGACGCTGAGGATCGCGCGGGCGATGTTCGCGGGGGATCGAACCCCGATCGACGGGGAGCACTACCGGCTCGCCGAGCCGATCAACGTGCCCGCTCCCCTCTCCCGGCCTCGGCCCCGGCTGATGGTCGGCGGCAACGGCGCGAACCGGACGATGGACCTCGTCGTCCGGTACGGCGACGCGTGCAACCTGCTCAACCCCGACCCCGGCGAGAGCCGCCGGCTGGTCGACACGATCCGCGCGAGGTGCGAGGCGATCGGCCGCGATCCGGCCGAGGTCGAGACGACCTGCCTGATGGACACGGACCTCCGGCCCGGCCGGATGCGCCCGACGGATCTCGTCGAACGAGCCCGCGCGCAGGGTGCCGAGGGGATCGACCACGTGATCATCAACCTCCCCGACGCGCATCGGACGGAGCAGCTCGCGGTGATCGGCCGTGAGGTGATCCCCGAGCTCGACGCGCTCGGAGCCACCGCACTCGCTTGACCGGAGGACGGCCGGGGCGGATCTCCCGCCTGCCCCGGCCGGACCCTCCCGTGCCGACGATCCGTTCGGCCCGGCGTCTGGGTCGAACGGCCCCACTCTCAGAAGTCGCGCGCGATCTACACTCGTGGCCATGACCTCCCGACGACCGCGGCGCTCCGTCGCCGCCGTGGCCTTCGCCACGTTCTGCCTGTTCCTCGTCCCGGGCCTCGCGCTCGCCCATGCCGAGCTCGATACCGTGACGCCCGCCGACAAGTCGACCGTCGTCGGCACGCCCGCCGAGATCAAGATGACGTTCACCGAGACGCTCGACCCGAAGAAGAGCTCGATCAAGCTCGTCGACCCGTCGGGCAGCATCGTCGATGCCCAGAGCAGCGTCCCGTCCGGGGGCGACGGCAAGGAGATGGACCTCGTCGTGAACGGCGAGCTCCAGCCCGGGGCGTACACCCTCCGCTGGATCAGCGCCTCGGCCGTGGACGGCGACATCGCCCGTGGGACGACGTCCTTCACGGTGACCGCGCCGCCGCCGTCACCGAGCCCGTCCGCCGCCCCGACGAGCTCGACGGCCGCGTCGCCGTCCACCGCAGCGTCGGTCGCGCCCTCGGCGTCCCCGACGCTCGCTCCGTCGCCGTCTCCCGCGCCAACCGCCCCGGTCGCCTCGACGAGCGACGCCCTGATCCCGATCGTCGTCGTCCTCGCTGTCGTCGCAGGCCTCGGGATCTGGCTCCTCCGCCGCCGCGGGCGCCAGGCGAGCTGACGTGATCCGGCGCGTCCGCGCCAGGGCGCTCGTCGTCGTCGCCCCGATCGTCGGAGCGCTCCTGCTGGCCGGTCCGGCGTCGGTCCTCGCCCACACGCTCAGCAACACGTATCAGAGCCGGCTGCCGCTGATCGTCTACCTGGCCGGAGCGGCGATCGCAGTCGGGCTGTCGTTCGCGTTCGTCCTCGTTGCGGACGTCCGCGCGGATCCACCGGTCATCGGCGCGGGCCGCGTCCCGCCGGCGTGGATCCGGTACCTCCTCCGGGCGATCGGCCTGATCGGCTGGCTGTGGATCGTCGCCCAGGGGATCGCCGGTGGCACGAGTGCCGGCGACGTGACGACGCTCTTCCTGTGGGTCTATGGCTGGGTCGGCATTGCGATGGCGTCGGCATTCCTGTGGCCCGTCTGGCACTGGATCGACCCGTTCACGACCATCCACGACATCGGCGCGACGATCCTCCGCCGGCTCGGGATCGGCGGCTGGACCGTCGCCGACTATCCGGCGGCGCTCGGTCGGTGGCCGGCCATCGTCGCGTTCGTCTTCTTCGTGTGGCTCGAGCTCGTCGGCAACGGCACCGGTCCGCGGACCCTGTTCATCGTGCTGGTCGGCTACACCGCCTTCACCCTCGCGATGATGGCCCAGTTCGGTCGGGACGCCTGGCGCCGGGAGGGCGAGACGTTCAGCGTCTGGTTCGGGCTGCTCGGCCGGATCGCCCCGTTCGGCTTCAGCGGCGACCCGGCCGAGGGACGGATCGCCCGCCGGCCGTTCGCATCTGCGCTCCTGTTGCCGGGCTGGCGCGTCGAGGACCTCGTCCTGACGGCGCTCGGGACCGCATCGATCCTGTTCGACGGGCTGTCCCAGACGCAGCCGTGGTTCGACGTCTTCGGCGCGCCGGGCGTGGCGGTCAAGACCCTCCAGCTGCTCGCCTGGCTCGGGATCCTCGTCGCCGCGGCCCTGCTCGTGTCACGGCTCGTCGGGTTGAACGCGACCGCCGCGGGCCTGCTGCCGATCGCGGCCGGCTATCTCGTCGCCCACTACTTCACGTACCTCCTGATCGACGGGCAGCGGATCGTCGTCGCGATCGCCGACCCCCTCCAGCAGGGCTGGGACATCGGCAACCTCGGGTGGGCGTTCTTCGAGCCGTCCTCGACGTGGCTGCCGCCGGGGTTCGTCTGGACGATCCAGCTCGCCGCCGTCGTCGGCGGCCACATGCTCGGGGCGTGGGCCGGACACTGCGTCGCCGCGAACGAGTCCGGCGCGGTTCGTGGAGCGGTGGACCACCGCCGCCGCCAGCTTCCCCTCGCTGTGATCATGGTCGCCCTGACGACGCTGACCCTATGGTCGCTCGGCCAGGCCCTGGTCGTCGAGGCCCCGGCCGCGGCCGCCGGCGCGCCGCGGGTCGCGGGGCTCGTGAGGACGGGCTAGCGGCCGAAGGTCACCGGACCCGCTGCCACGAGCGCGGGCAGGTCCCGCATGTCCTCGAAGACCGTCGTCCTCGGACCGGCAATGGCCGCGCCCGGGGTGACGCTGCCGGCGTAGGCGAAGACCCACATCCCGGCGGCGCGCGCGGCCGCGACGCCGTGTCGGCTGTCCTCGACCACCGCGCTGCGTCCGGCCGGGACGCCCATGACCTCCGCGGCGTGGAGGAACAGGTCGGGCGCGGGCTTGCCGTGAGGCACGTCGTCGCCGCTGAAGATCCGGTCGCCGAAGCGGTCGGCGAGCCCGGTCAGCGCCAGGTTGCGCCGGATCTTCGCGTGGTCGCCGCTCGACGCGACGCACGTCGCATAGTCGTCCGCGACCAGCGCGTCGACCGCGTCTGCCACACCGTCGACCGGCTGGAGCTCGGCCGCGAACGCCGCGACGTAGCGTTCGGAGAAGGCCGCCCACTCCGGCCCCACGTCGCGGCCGAGGTGGTCTTCGATCTCGGCCCGCATCGCGGCCTCGGTCCGGCCGACCCAGCGCTCGACGATCTCGTCCTCGGTCATCGGCCAGCCGAGTTGCGCAAGGAGCTCGACGTCGAGCCGGATCGACAGGTGCTCGCTGTCGACCAGGACCCCGTCGCAGTCGAAGATCACGAGGTCGAAGGGCCGCTCCGCCGTCACGCCGTGACCGCGACCGCCGAAGACCGCGGGGCGCCCGGGTTCGGCACCCACTCGCCGAGCGAGCGGACGTCGGCCAGCCGCGCCGCGACCTCCGGGTTCATCGCCTCGGCCGCCGCGACCGCCGTCTCGATCGCGGTCAGGCACAGGATCCCCTCGGCGGTCGCCGCCAGCCGGATCTCGGCGGCGTCGCGGACCGCGCCGGACCGCGGCGTCGGCGTGTTGACGACGAGGCGGACCTCGCCGGACGCGATCAGCTCGAGGATCGCGACCTCACCGATCGTCTCGTCCGGCTCCGCGCCGAGCTTCGCGACGGGTCGTGCCTCGTGCCCGGCGGCCTGGAGCGCGGTCCGCGTCGCACCGGTCGCGGCCAGGCGGTAGCCCGCGGCGCGGAGCCCGTCCGCGAGCCGCGGGAGGGCGGGCTTGTCGCGATCGGCGATCGACAGGAGGGCGAGCGGCGCGTCGTCGCGTGCGGCCGGCCGCGGAGGGACGAGCGCCGCGCCCGTCAACGCCTTCGCCAGGGCGACCCGCGGGTCCTCGCTGATCCCGGTCACCTCGCCGGTGGACTGCATCCCCGGCCCGACGGATGGGTCCACTCCGCGCAGCTTCGCCGTGGAGAACGCCGGCGCCTTCACGGCAACGAACGGCGGCGGCTCGAGCAGCCCGCCCGGCCAGCCGAGGTCCGCCAGACGGCTGCCGAGCGCGATCCGGACGGCCAGCTCGACCATCGGGACGCCGGTCACCTTCGACATGAACGGGACGGTTCGCGAGGCGCGGGGGTTGACCTCGATCAGGTAGACCCCGTCGTCGCGGACGATGAACTGGGCGTTGCAGAGGCCGCGGACATCGAGGGCCAGCACGATCCGCTCCATCGTCGTGACGATCAGGTCGCGATCGCCCTCGCCGACCGTCTGGGGCGGGAACACACCGACGCTGTCACCGCTGTGGACGCCGGCCCGCTCGACATGCTCGAGCAGCCCCGGGATCAGGACTCGCTCGCCATCGCTGACGGCGTCGACGTCGACCTCGATCCCCTCGAGGTAGCGGTCGATCCGGACGGGCCGGTCCGGGTCGACGACCGTCGCGGCCGCCAGCTGCCGGACGAGGTCCTCGGGCGAGTAGCAGAAGTCGATCGCCAGCCCGCCGATCACGAAGCTGGGCCGAACGATCACGGGGAAGCCGATCCGCTCGGCGATCGTCAGCGCCTCCTCGATGCTGTGGGCCATCCCGCCCTCGGGCTGGGGGATGCCGAGTCGATCGAGCAGGGCCGCGAACCGGGTCCGCTCCTCGGCCTGATCGATCGTCTCCAGGTCGCTGCCGAGGAGGGGCACGCCGGTCGCCGCCAGGGGCGCTGCCAGGTTCAGCGGCGTCTGGCCGCCATATGCCACGACCGCGGGCAGGAGATCTTCGCCGGGCGCGGTCTCTGCCTCGATCACGCTCCGGACGCTCTCCACGTCGAGCGGCTCGAAGTACAGCCGGGAGCTCGCGTCGAAGTCGGTCGAGACCGTCTCCGGGTTCGAGTTGATCATCACCGCCTGCCAGCCCGCCCGGCGGAGCGTATCTGCCGCCTGGACGGCGCAGTAGTCGAACTCGATCCCCTGCCCGATCCGGACCGGGCCGCTCCCGATCACGAGCGCGGCCGGGCGGCCAACCGGCGCCGCCTCCGGCTCCGAACCGGCCGCGGCGTACGTCGAGTAGAAGTACGGCGTCTCGGCCGCGAACTCCGCGGCGCAGGTGTCGACCATCGCGTAGCCCGGCCGCAGGCCAAGGTCGGCGCGGGCCGCCCACAAGTCCGTCTCGGCAACCCCGGCCATCGTCGCGAGCTCCCGGTCGCCGAAGCCCGCCCGCTTCGCGGTCGCGAGCAGCTCCGCCGCCTCGCCGTCGCCCGGATCGGTCAGGCGGCCCGCGAACGAACGCACCTCGAGCTCGAGCCCCACGTTTCGTCCCATCTCCGCGAGGAACCACGGCGCGATCCCGGTCGCCTCCTGGATCGTTGCCTCGGGAACGCCGCGCCGGAGGAGCCCGAAGAGCCGCCACAGCCGCGAGTCGGATGGGGCGAGGAACCGGCGAAGGACGATCGGGGCGGCGGATCGCTGGGCGAACCGCGTGGACTCGCAGGCATCGCCCCGATCGTCGACCCAGCGGATCGGCTCGTCGGCGTCCGGATCGCCGCCGTACACCGCCGCGAGGTAGTCGAACGCCGGCGTCCACGACGGGTCCTCGGCGAGCGGCCCTGCCCCCGCCTGCTCCAGGCCGCGGAGGGCCTTGTTCAATGCGGCCCCGAAGGTCCGGTCGATCGCCATCACCTCGCCGGTCGCCTTCATCTGGCTGCCGAGCGTCCGATCGGCCGTCGGGAACTTGTCGAACGGGAAGCGCGGCAGCTTGACGACGACGTAGTCGAGGGCCGGCTCGAACGCGGCGACGGTCGTGCCGGTCACGACGTTCGGGATCTCGGCGAGCGTCCGGCCCACGGCGATCTGCGCCGCGACGCGGGCGATCGGGTAGCCGGTCGCCTTGCTGGCCAGGGCCGACGACCGCGAGACGCGCGGGTTCACCTCGATCACCGCGTAGTCGGTCGAGTCCGGCGACAGCGCGAACTGGACGTTGCAGCCGCCCTCGACGCCCAGCGCCCGGATGATCGCCAGTGCCGCGCTGCGAAGCCGCTGGTGCACGGGATCGGGCAGCGTCTGGACCGGGGCGACGACGATCGAGTCGCCCGTGTGGACGCCGAGCGGGTCGACGTTCTCCATCGAGCAGACGGCGATGCACGTGTCCTCGGCGTCGCGCATCACCTCGTACTCGATCTCCTGCCAGCCGACGAGGCACTGCTCGATCATGACCTGGCCGATCGGGCTGGCCCGGAGCCCGGCCCGGATCCGCTCGCGATACGCCTCCTCGGTCTCGACGATGCCGCCGCCCGTGCCGCCGAGGGTGTACGCCGGGCGGACGATCGCCGGGAGGCCGATCTCGGCCAGGGCCGCGTCGGCGGATGCTTCGCGTGCGGCCGCGGTCGCGCCCTCCACGATCACGCTCGGCGCATACGGCTGGCCGATCCGGTCGAGCAGGTCCCGAAACGCCTCGCGGTCCTCGGCCATCCGGATTGCCTCGAGCGGCGTGCCGAGCAGCCGCACGTCATGGCGCTCGAAGACGCCGGCCTCGGCCAGCGCGGTCGCGAGGTTGAGGGCCGTCTGTCCGCCGAGGCCGGCAAGGATGCCTTCCGGCCGCTCCCTGGCGATCACGGCCTCGACCGCGTCGACCGTCAGCGGCTCGAGGTAGATCGCGTCCGCGACGTCGGGGTCGGTCATGATCGTGGCCGGGTTGCTGTTCACGAGGATCGTCCGGACGCCCTCGGCGCGGAGCGCCCGGCAGGCCTGGGTCCCGGCGTAGTCGAACTCGGCGGCCTGCCCGATCACGACCGGCCCCGAGCCGAGGATCAGGACGCTCGCGGGCTTCTGGCGCGCTCTCGCCGCGGCTTCCCCGCCCGTTGACCCGGTCATTCATGCACCCCGGGACTGGTGGATCGGGTTGGCGCGGTTGGATGGCCGGCGCGAACGCTCGAGTTGGCCGCCCACGTCAAACTCCGGCGGTTCGCTGACCCCGAAACGCGCCTCGACGCGGGCCAACAGTCCAGTGGTGACTGTTTGACTGGATCGAGGACGTCGCCCGTGCTCCGAGAGGCGAGTCCGCGACTCGAACCGTGGATCCGACCAGCCGGCGTCACCGGGCGCGTGCCCCGGTGGCGGCGACGAACCGGTCGAAGACCGCCAGGGCATCGAGCGGTCCCGGCGCGCCCTCGGGGTGGTACTGAACGGTCTCGATCGGCAGCGTCGCGTGGCGCAGGCCCTCCACCGAGCCGTCGTTCAGGTTGACCTGGCTGACGTGGAAGCCGGAGCCGGCCGGCACGGAATCCCCGACCACCTGGACCTCGTGGTTCTGGGCCGTGACCTGGACGAGCCCGAGGTCGGTGTCGCGGACCGGGTGATTGGCGCCGTGATGGCCGAACCGCAACCGGGTCGTCTCGGCGCCCGCGGCCCGGGCCACGATCTGGTGACCGAGGCAGATCCCGAGCAGTGGCCGTCCGTCGTCGATGATCGCCCGGGCGAGCGCGACCGGCCCGTCCAGCCGCGCCGGATCGCCGGGCCCGGGCGACAGGATCAGCCCGTCGATGTCCGGGGCGAGGGCGACCGAGGTCGAGATCGTGTGGGGCAGGATCCGGACCCGCGCGCCGCGCCGGCGCATCCCGCGGACGATGTTCGACTTCAGCCCGAAGTCGACGATCCCGACCAGCGGCCCGCCGTCGGCCTCGCTCCCGACGTCCATGATCGAGGACGGCGACACCTGGCCGACGAAGTCCTGGTCCTCCCAGCGGGGCACGGCCCGGGCCCGGTCGACCGCGGTGTCGCGATCGACGAAGCCGGGCTCCGTGACGATCGCCCGGAGGCTGCCGTGGGTCCGGAGGTGACGGGCGAGGGCGCGAGTGTCGACGCCGGCGATCGCCGGGATCCCGTTCGTCCGGAGGAGGGAGCTGAGCTGGCGCACGTCGTCGAGGACCGCCGCCGTCGCGTTTGCGACGACGAGCGCCCGGAGCCACGGCCGGAGCGACTGGTCGTCGTCGATCAGCCGGCCATAGTTGCCGATGAGCGGATAGGTCATCACGACGACCTGGCCCGCGTAGGACGGGTCCGTGCAGACCTCCTGGTAACCGGTCTGCGACGTGTTGACGACGAGATCGCCCCCCGACGCCTCGGCCGCCCCGAAGGCGATCCCGGGAAACACCGTTCCGTCCTCGAGGGCGAGGAGCGCCGGGCCGAGCGCGCCGACCCGGGGGTCGACGATCGCGCTGGCTCGGGGCTGGGGCGGCCGGTGGATGGGCGCGGCCGTCGTCGGGTTCACCGATCGCTCACATGAAAACGCCACCGGCCCGGTGGGCTCGGTGGACGCGCGGACACACGATTGCTGGCCTCCTTTCCGGCCTCACGGGACCGGTTCGCCGGCCTCACAGGACCGGCCGTCAAGGATGGCTCGAAGGGTAGCAGCAACGTCGGCCCGACGGCAGGGCGGACGGCGACGGCGCGGCGCTTCCGGCGCCCGGCCGGTCAGGCCTTCGCCGGTCGCGGTTCCGCTGCGGGCGCGGGATGCGCGTCGGCGTCATCGCCGTCCGAGACCGGGACGGGCCCGGCATAGCCGCGCCATGCGGCGACCAGGAGGGCGACGGCGACCACGATCAGGGCCACGATCTCGTGGAGGAGGACCCACGGCCACAGTGCCGAGGTCGTGAGCGGCCGGACGGCGGCCGGCAGGGTGACGCTCCCGAGCGCTGCGGCGCCGGGGACGAGGAACACGGTAACCGAGAGGGCGACGACGACCGCTTCGGGGAGACACCGCCGCGGCCGTTCCGGCGAGAACACCCAGGCGAGCGGCAGGATGAGCAACGTGGCCGCGTAGATCCGGTTGTAGAGGATCAGCAGGTTGAGGACCGCGAATCCCGAAAAGAGCAGGAGCTGCGCCGGAGGATCATCGCGCCGCCGGAGCGCCACGAGGAAGGCGGCGCCGAGCCCCGCGACCACGGTGAACGTCGCCACATCGAGCACGGTGGCCGATTGGCCCGGCACGAGCAGATGAAGCAGCACCTGGAGGTTGATCATCAGGTAGGCCGTCGGCCCGGTCGGGTCGTTGATCCCGCCGCGGGTCAGGCTCGCGAGGTTGCCCTCGATCGTCGGCAGCCAGTCCACGCCGGCGATCGCGAGCCGACCGACGCCGATCACGGTGATGACCGCCAGCGCCCCGATCGCGATCGCGAACGGTCGCCATTGCGCGCGGAACAGCAGCAGCGCCAGGAAGAGCACGGCCATCTGCGGCTTCAGCGAGATCGCGATGGCCAGGCAGAGCCCGCTCACCGACGGTCGGCGGTGGACCTGGCCCCAGAGCACGCCGAGGACGAGGAGCGTCACCGCGATCGTCAGCTGGCCCTGCGCGATCGAGGTGTGGAACGGCGCGAGGGCGACGGCGAAGATCAGGAACAGGAGGCCCCGGGGCTCGCGAGCGCTGAGTCCCGCCAGCGACATCGCCAGCCAGAGGCACGCGACGACGAGGACGACGTTCAGGATGGTCCAACTGGCCTCGGCCAGACCCCATGGCAGCACCGCCCATGGAGCCAGCAGGACGAACGTCTGGGGCGGGTTCACGGAGAGCGCCGGCGTCACGGTGCCGCCGGCCTGACGGAGGATGGCGCCGAGGTTGGCCGTCTCGTATGGGTTCGTGCCCTCGAGCCACGCTCGGGTCGCCGAATAGAAGGTGTTCAGGTCGATCGTGTGCTGCCAGGCACGGATCGGGCCGCGGTAGAGGAAGTAGGCGAACGCGAGCGCCAGGAGGCCCAGGAGCACCCAGCGGCCGGCGCGGCTCGAGTCGGAAGGCAGGGCGACGGGCGGTGGCTGGTCGTGAAGCGACGCGCTCGGGATCTCCAGGACCACCCTCCCTCGGTTGGGCTCGCCGACCCGTCCATCGTAGACACCCGACGCGCCGGAGGCCGTCCCCCCGGCGCGTCTTCCGGTGCTCGGCCGCACCCGCCGGCCGAGACGATCGCTACGGGGTGGGCGCGGGCACCGGCGCCGGCGCCGGTTCGAATGGCCCGAGCTCGCCCTTGGCGATCAGCGCCTTGCGACGCTCGATCTCGAGCTCGAGCAACTGGTCCTGGAGCTCGATGTGGTGGGCCCGCTCAGGCTCGCACGAGCAGCAGTTGGCCAGCTCGGGGTCGTAGACCGTGCCGTCGGTCGGGATCGACACGGCTCGCGGTCGCTGTTGCTCGTCGCCCGGCTTGGGCAGGAGCTGGACCGCGTCCTTGATCGCCTTCTGGATGGCCGGCGGCATCGAGCCGATGTCGTCGAGCGCGTGCCAGTCGGCTGGGACGCCCGGCGCCACCACCCGGAACGTGATCTCGTAGACGGTCGAGGTGACCGTGTACAGCTCGACGATCTGGCGGACGAAGTAGGTGACGGCCCGGCAGGCGTTGTCGTTCTGGATCGAGCGGACGGTGATGTTCGCGGTCTCCTGGTCCTCGTACGTGCTGACGACGACCGACCGCTCGGCATGCGTCAGGAGCGACGCCTGCGACACGGACTGGTTGAACTGCTCCGACACGAACCCGATGTTCAGCTGGTTGTGGTCGGTGACGCTGAACGACGCCGAGCTGCTCACGCTGGGCCCACCGAACAGGCTCGAGAGCCCGCCGCCGGCCGAGACCGAGGTCGCGCCCTTGACGTTCGACAGGTGGTCGTTGAGCGACTCGAACGAGTTCGACACGCGCGACTGGTGGATCGCCGACGTGTACTGCATGAACGTCGTCGCGACCGAGAACCGGTCGGTCTCGCTCGTGATCCGGCGGTAGCGGTCGCTGTGGTAGAGGTTGACCTTCTCGCCCGGCAGCAGCGTCACCGTGTAGACGAGCGGCCCGTGCTGCTTGCCCTTGCGGCAGATCCGGTGCTCGTAGGTGATCCGGAACTCGAGGAACGCTCGGGCGGCATCGAAGAGCGCCGGCTGGGCGTCGTCACCGCCGATCTGGCGCCGGAAGAAGCGAGTGTCGTAGTAGATCAGGCACTGCTCGTCGGTCAGCCACGGCGGATCGCACGGGCTGACGCAGCATCCGTCATCGGAGCAGCTCGTCGTGGCCGGCGTCGTATCCGGCGTGTCGTCCTTGCCAGGCATGGTGATCCCCCTGGAGGCGTCCCCCGGCTGCACCAGGTCGTGCAGCGGTCGCCTTGCAGGGACCATACGGTCGAGGCGTCTCGCCGGTGTCTCCGGACGGCGACTCAGGCGCCGACGGCGACGAGGATGAAGTCGGTCGCGAACGCGACGAACAGGCCGATGAGGAGCGCGACGCTCGCGGCCATCGGCTGGGCGAACCGCCGGCAGACGGCCATCATCTCGTTGAACACGAAAATCAGGGCGCCGGCCGCCAGCCCGAGGAACACGATCGAGAGCAGGTCCGAGACGAACGAGTAGCCGATCACGCCGCCGAGGAACGTCGGTCCGCCGCCGATCAGGCCGAGCAGGCCGAGGAATGCCCAGGTCGGTCGCTCGCCGGTCGTCAGCGGCGCCGCGATGCCGAACCCCTCGGTCGCGTTGTGGAGGGCGAAGCCAACGACGAGGACGAGCGCGAACGCCGTCTCGCCGATCGCGGCCGACTGGCCGACGGCCAGCCCCTCGGAGAAGTTGTGGAGCCCGAGCCCGATCGCCGTTCCGATCGCGATCTCGCGAGGCGTCGTCGCCTCGGACCGGGTGCCGCGCAGCCGCTGGGTGACCCAGACGATCGACAGGAGGCCGATCGCGATGCTCGCAGCGAAGGCGAACGCATCAAGCGCGAAGTCGCCCACCGGGGCCCCGCCGGCGACGGCCGCGTCGAGGGCATGCTCGACCGGCTCGACGGCCTGCGACAGGATGTCCCAGAGCAGGAACAGGATCACGCCGCCCGCACCGGCGGTCAGGAGCGCCTGGGTCCGGGTCGAGAGTCCGCGCAACCGACCGACCGGCAAGCCGAGATAGATCGTCAGGCCGGCGATGGCCGACAGGAGAACGGCTTGCTCGAAGCTCACGGACGACTCCCACGTGATGCGCCGGGCCGGCGCGGATCTCCCACCGCCAGGGGCGCGCGGAGCGTATCCGGGCGCTCCCGCTTCCGTCAAGCAGGCTTGCCGTGGAATGACAAGGTGGCTTGACCCGAGCCGGCGGTCGCGCGTTCCGCGCGACCCTGGCGATCGACGGGCACACTCAACCGATGACGGCGCAGCAGCAGTCGCGGAACGGTCGCGATCCCTTCGAGGACCTCCTCGAACCGCATCGACGCGAGATCCAGCTGCACTGTTATCGGATGCTCGGCTCGATCCACGATGCCGAGGACGCCACGCAGGAGACGTTCCTCCGCGCCTGGCGATCTCGCGACGGCTTCGAGGCGCGAGGATCGTTCCGCGGCTGGCTCTTCCGGATCGCCACGAACGTGTGCCTGCGGTCGCGGCCGGCGCCGGAACGCCCGCCGCGTCCTGTCCGAGTCGGCGACACCGGCCGGCTCGTTCGAACCGCTGGGCCAGCCGGCCGCGACCGTCGCGTGGCTGGAGCCGTACCCGGACGCGTTGGTCGAGGGGATCGTCGATGCCACGCCGGGTCCGGAAACCCTGGTCGAGGCGCGCGATTCGATCCGCCTCGCATTCGTCGCGCTGATCCAGCGGGTGCCGCCGCGTCAGCGCGCCGCGTTGCTGCTGCACGATGTGCTCGGCATGTCCGCGACGGAGACGGGCGCGATCCTCGACGCGTCGGTGCCCGCCGTGAACAGCGCACTCCAGCGGGCTCGGGCGACGCTCCGCCGACTCGATCCGGGGCCGACATCGCGCCCGACCTCGACGGTCGCCCAGAGCCGACTCCTCGATCGATATGTCACGGCCTGGGAGGCCATGGATGTCGATCGGTTCGTCGGGCTGCTCCGCGAGGACGCCGCCTGGAAGATGCCGCCGTGGCGCGAGTGGTACGTCGGCCGCGCGACGATCGCCGAGTTCCTCGGTTGGGTCTGGCGACCCGACCGGGGTGTCCGCGAGCGGCTGGTCTCGACGGCGGCGAACGGTCAGCCGGCGTTCGCCCACTATCGGCGGCGACACAGCGACGCCGGCTGGCGCCCGTTCGCGATCCAGGTCCTCGAGCTCGACGACCACCATGTTTCGTCGATCGTGAACTTCGTCGACCCTGCCCTGTTCGCCTCGTTCGGACTCGTCGGCGTGTCGCCGGATCGGCTGGGGGCGACAACCATCCCGACCGATGAGTCGAAGGCCCCGCGGCGATCGTGATGAATGGGGCCCAGTCCGGACATCCCGGCGGGTCACCCCTCACGAGGAGTGCCATCACCATGTCGTCCACAGCCGTCACCCCCAGTCCCGGCTTCATCTCGATCGCGGTCAGCGACGCCGAGCGCTCCGCCGAGTTCTACGAGCGGTACCTCGGCGCGGTCCGCGACACGTTCGACTTCGGCCCCGACGCGATCGCCTTCGTCGGCTGGCCGACCTTCGCGGTGTCCGCGGCCCGGCGGCCCGGACAATCCGGGCCCGCACCCGACACGACCACGATCCAGCTCTGGTGGCGGGCGAGCGACGCCCGCGCTCTCCACGAGACGGTCGCAGCGGCCGGGATCCCGATCCTCGTCGAACCGTTCGACGGACCGTTCGGCGTGACGTTCGCGATGGCCGATCCGGACGGGTACCGGATCACGGTCTACGAGCGCGACCAGCCCCTGTTCTGGCCGCCGCGGACCTGACGGTCGCGGCCCGGCCGGCCTTGCCGGGACCCCTACGCTGGCGTCGTGGCGTCGCAGCCGTCGCTGGTCCTGGATCGGTCCCGGTTCGACCTCGTCTTCGAGGACACCTTCACCGGTGGGCAGCTCGACCCGGCCCGCTGGATCGCCGACTATCTGCCCCACTGGAGCACGCCCGAGCTCACGGCGACGCGCTATGAGCTTCCCGGCCGCGGGCTTCGCCTCCTGATCGAGGCCGACCAGTCGCCGTGGTGCCCGGCGCTCGACGGCGAGCTGCGGGTCTCATCCATCCAGACCGCCGTCTTCGCCGGTCCGGTCGGGAGCGCGACCGGACAGCACCCGTTTCACCCGGACGCCGTCGTCGTGACACCCCAGGTCAATCGCCGGCTCCTGGTCGTCGAGCAGGGGCTGATCGAGCTGCGAGCCCGAGCCCCGGCCGACCCGCGGACGATGGTCGCGCTCTGGATGATCGGCGTCGGTGAGCAGCCGGAGCAATCCGGCGAGATCTGCGTCGCCGAGATCTTCGGCCGCGATGTCCAACCGGCGACCGCGAGGGTCGGGATGGGCATCCACCCGTTCGAGGATCCGGCGCTCGTCGACGACTTCCTCGCCGTCGAGATGGCGCTCGACGCCCGGGAGCCGCACACGTACTCGGCCGACTGGTCATCCGATGCCGTCGCCTGGTATGTCGACGACCAGCTCGTGCGCGTCGTCCGGCAGTCGCCGGCCTATCCGATGCAGCTGATGCTCGGGATCTACGAGTTCCCCGCCGAGGGCACCGACGTCCGCGGCGCGGCCGACTACCCGAAGGTGTTCGAGGTCGACTGGGTTCGCTGGTGGCGACGGGCGACCGGTGATGGAGGTGGGCATGGCGGAGGGTGAGGTTCATGAGGGCCGAGGATCGCTGGATCGCGTGGGCGGGATTTCCGCACTGGCCATCGGCATCGGGTACGTCGTGATCGTCGGCTTGTACGCCTCCGTTGGGCCGCCGCCGAGCGGCGGTCACGCATGGCTCGACTACGGCGCCGGGAAGACGACCGCCTGGTGGGGGATCCTCGGCCTGTCCGTCCTGACGGACCTGCTGTTCATCCCGCTCGCATTGGCGCTCTACCGCTCGCGCGGGGGACGAGCCAGGAGACGTGCATGCCCGACGAGCCCGGCCAGCTCGACCGCGACGAGCGACGCCTGCGCCGTCAGCTGCTCGCCGAAGGACTGTTGCCCGATCAGGCTCCGGAGCTCCTCAGGATCCTCGAGGTCATCGAGGAGCAGGAGCAGGCCGGCGAGACTGGCGGATCGGCGCGGACGGATCCGCCGCAGGACGGCTAGATCGGCCACGTGGCGAACCGTTACGATCGCACGAGGCAAGACAGGCCTTGACGGTGGGCTGAGACTCACGAGTGACAGGTCTGCTCTTCTTCGTCAACGGGAGTGATTGCATCGTCCGACCAACGACCGACTCGGCGATCGAGTCGACACAGGCGGCCAATCCGTATTACGAGGGAGCTTGGACTACATGAAGAACCCACCCATCCTGATATCGGTCATCGGTTTCTTCGCCGCCCTGGCGGGATTCGGATACTTCTTCTGGGGCTTCCGGGTCCTCGGCTTCGATTGGTTCGGCCTCTTCGGAGACCTGCCGGCGGTCGAGCATGTCGGCCTGTGGGGCTGGCTGTACGTCATCCTCGGTGTCGTCTGGATCCTGGTCGCGCTGGGCCTCTGGTCGCTCCAGCCGTGGGCCCGCCTGTTTGCGATCATCGTCGCGGGCTTCAGCCTCTTCGAGGCGGTCCTCGCGTTCTTCCAGTTCCCGGGATCCGGCACCGGCTTCGCGATGTCGATCATGCCGATCCTGATCCTGTGGTACCTGAACACGAGCGAGGTCAGGTCCGCGTTCGGCGAGGCCGTACCCGCGACCGAGATCTGATCGTCCGGATCACAAACGACTGGCCGGCTCCGCCGGTCCCGTGACATGCAGGAGGCCTCCGGTTCGCCCGGAGGCCTCTCTTCCTGTCCACGGCCCTGCAAGATGCCGCCCGACCTTGGGCGACCCGGCCCGTCGACGGATCCCGGACTGCTCCTCGCGGCCTCCACGCGGATCCTCGGGGTCTGGCCCGAAGGTGGCCTGTCTGGCGACCCCCGGCAGTGCCGGCATCCGGATGTCGAGTGGGACCGAGCCGGGGCTCGGCGGACGCGCCGGCGGTCCGGAGGGGTCGGTCAGTCAGGGCCGAACACGTATCGATCGAGAAGGTCGTTGCGAAAGACGCCCTCGGGATCCATCCGACGGGCGAGCTCCACGAACAACGGCCGACGTGGGTACGCGTCTCGCACGACCTCGGGCGGCATGGCGAACAGCTTGCCCCAGTGGGGCCGTGGCTCGAACGGCGCGAGCGCCTTCTCGACGAGCGGCAGTACCTCCGCCACGCCGATCGGGTCGGGACGCCAGGTGAAGTGAAAGGCCGCGCTCGCGCGGCCGCTCGCGGGACCCAGCCAGAGATCGTCTGCGGCAACGGTGCGCACCTCGGAAACGAGGACGAGCGGCGCGAGGGCGCCTGCCAGGCCGGCAATCGCGTCGAGTGCTCCGGGACCGTAGCTCCGATCGATCAGGTACTCGCTCTGAAGCTCGGCGCCGGCGCTCGGCACGCGGTCGGGCCGGAAGTGCGGAAGTCGCTCGTGCCATGGGCCTGGCACGCCACGCTGCGTTGTGCACGCGGCCGCGTCGAAGCCAGGAATCGGATGGACGTCCCACGTCGCCGCGCGCGCTCCGAAGAGCAGTTCGGGGGCCTGCGCGTCGTTGTCCGGACCCACGCGACGCTTGAGCCAGACTTGATGGAAGACAGGGGCAGACCAATCCGTGAAGAGGCTGACGGCGTCGGCCGCTGACATCAGATCCTCGAAACGGTCACGAGCGATCGCGAATGGGATGTGTTCATGGACATCCTGGCGGACGAAGTAGGACGGCTCGATTGCGAGGGTCTGATGCACCACCACGCCGAGCGCGCCCAGCGACGCGGCTGCTCCGTTCAGCGGAGGATCCCCTCCTGGTTTCAGGGCCGGCGGTCCAACCTCGATCGTCTCGAGCTCTCCATCGGCACGAACGATCCGGGCAGATCGAACCGCTGCCGACAGGCACCCGAGCCGATTGCCTGATCCGTGGCTGGCCGTCGCGCATGAGCCGGCGATGGAGACCTGCGTGAGCGATGCCAATGTGGACAGCGCCCAGCCAGCATCGTGAAGGACGGGAGACAGCTCTGCGTACGTGGTTGGTCCACCGACACCAACGGTTCGCGTGTGAGGATCGACATCGATCGACGACGGCATCCGGCGCAGAGAGATCGCATCGCCGCGTGAGTCAGCCAGGTCGTTGAAGGAGTGGCCGGTTCCGATGACCCGCAGCGAGCGCGCGGCGCGAACGGTCTCCTGCAGCTCGTCGAGGCTGCGAGGTTCGTGGAGAGATCCCATTCGGTAGACGTGGTTGCCCGCCCAGTTGCGCACGGGATCCTCTTCTGCGGAACGCGCGGGATTCCACCCGTGGAGAAGCGCCAAGCCGGATGTCCTGTGGACCGGCGTGTCAGGGCTTCAGTGATCGTAGCGGCTCGGTTCGCGCAGCAGCTGCCGTCGGCCCGGGACGGCCGCGAGCGGGACGGCCGGAACTCGGAGGCGGGGCCTGCAGGGTCAAGTGCGGGAATCAGAGAGGCCTCCGGAGCGATCCGGAGGCCTCATTCGTGCTCAGAGTGCTGGTGAGCCGGGGGAGACTCGAACTCCCAACCAACTGATTAAGAGTCAGTTGCTCTGCCATTGAGCTACCGGCCCAGCGGTGGCAGAGGATACCCCAGATCGCAGGGCCGGTTGCCAATCGGGCGAGCTTCGTGACACCGATCAGCCGCGAGACGAGCCCGAGATGCGACCGTGATACACCGCCGTCCGAGCGCGTCGGTGATCTCGGAGGAAGTCAAGATGACCGTCGATCCGGGGCCTCCGCCGGCGCAGGCGACCCGCGACAGTGGCGACGGCGCCGACCTTGGCGCGGACGCCGCCGCCCACGGCGCGGCGCCGGCCCGCTACCGCAGGCGCGCGCCAGGAATCCAGCTCGATTGCCACGCGGGACCCGGGGTCTCGCATGTCGGGATGGTGTTCGTCCACGGGATCGGCAGCCAGGCACCTGGTGAAACACTGCTCGACTGGGGCAGCGCGATCATCGGCGCGCTGCTCGACGCCCGGCTTCATAGCAAGACCTCGGCCGACCCGGTCATCGACAGCCAGCTGGATCCCGCTCCGGGCCAGAGTCGGTTCATCGAGCTCCAGCTGCCAGCCACGACCGCCGCCGATGGGACGAAGATCCCCGAACAGCACTGGGTGATGACCGAGGCATGGTGGGCTCAGCGTGTTCGGCCGCCGTCGTTCGGGCAGATGGCCGAATGGCTGGGTCCGAACGGGGCGATCCGCCGGATCGTGCTGGCGCTGTTGCCGCGGGGTGGTCAGGTCCACGACCCGCGGATGCGGCCGTTCGCCCAGACGAACTCGCTGCGTCGGACGGCGGACGGGAGCGAGCAGGTCGAGGAGGACGTCAAAGACGGGCCGCCGGTCGGGATGAAGCAACGGCCCCGAGAGGATGTCAGGGCGATCCTGCGCGTCCCGGCAGGGTTCTACTTCCAGGCCGTGTCGGCCCTCGTCCTCCTCCTGTACGGCGTCCTGCGATCGATCGAGAAGCTGATCCCGATCGGTCCGTTCAAGGACGGCGCGCTGACGCGCCCGATCGACAGGTTCGTGCTCGACTGGTTCGGCGATGTCTTCGTGCTCCTGAACAACCAGGCCGAGGCGGCGAGCATCCGGGGCCAGCTGCTCGACTCTCTCAACGACCTTCAGGCCGTCGGCTGCGAGGACATCACCGTCGTCGCCCACTCGGGCGGTGCGATCGTGAGCTACACGACGCTCGTCGACGCCAGCAGCGACGGGCAGCGGGTCGACCGACTGGTGACCCACGGTGAGGCGGCCAACCTGGCGTGGCGGCTGACGGCCGGCGAGGATGGCCAGAACCGCGAAGATGCCGAGTTGCGGTTCGAACGTCTCTACCGGACCCTGCCCAACGCTCCACATCGGAAGGACATGGAGTGGCACGACTTCTGGGCGTCGAAGGACCCGGCGCCCGTGGGCGTGCTCCAGATCCCGAAGGAAAAGGGGATCAAGGTCGAAGACGACAAGGCGGCGCTCGGCCGAGTCCGAAGCCACGCGGTCTGGAACCGGCTGTCGCTCGGCAACGATCACGGGACGTACTGGGACAACGACGAGGAGTTCCTGGTGCCCCTCCTCCGGTTGCTCGAAAATCGAGGCGACGCCGGGCTGTTCGGGGCTGAGCAGGACGACGAGCAGCGCTCGAACAAGCGCCGGCGCCGGCTGACCGTCCTGTCGCTATTGCTTCAGCTGGCGCTGTTCGCGCCACTCGCGGCGGTGATCGTGGCCTACGTGCTCCGGAGCGGAACGCTGGAGCGCGCGGGGAACTGGGCTGCTGAGCTGTGGGCGCACATCCCCGGCAGCAACCTGATCAGCGAGCCGCTCAACACGATCCGCGACGCCAACCTGCAGGACACCCCCGTGGGTGGGTTCATCGCCGAGGCCGGTGTCTGGGTGATCGTCGTCGTCCTGTTCCTCGCGACGATCTACTCGGTGATCGCACCGCCGGAGCGGCCCATTCCATGGGACGATTCGCGGGGCTGGCGGACGGCCGTGAAGTGGTTCTTCAAGCTCGCGCCATATCTCGCCCTCGTAATGATCGGCGTCGCGCTCGGCGCGGCCGCGAACCTGTTCATCTCCGGGTCGACGGAACGCGCGCTCAGCGTCGGCCGCGTGACCGGGGTCATGCTCCTGGTCGTCGGCGGTGCCCTGGGCATCTGGGCCGTGATCAGTCGGCGGTACCGCCAGGGCCAGGCCGCCAACGCCGACGCGACGACGGCCGGGGCCCGTCCGCTTGGCGATGGACCCGGCACGAAGCCTTCGGCCAAGCGTGAGAGCCGGGGGCGCCGGGCCGTGAACGTCATTGTGGCCGTCCTCGACTACGTGAGCACCGTCGTGGCGCTGGTCCTTGCCGTCGTCCTCGTCATCTCGCCATTCGTGGCGATGGCCGTGTTCGAGGCCGTCGGCCAGATCGTGCTCGGCATCGCGGTCGTGCTCATCGCGTTCCAGGTGCTCGGCCGCATCGCCGAGTGGCGCTGGTCGGTGTGGGACGAGCGCGAACGGACGGCGGCACGAACCCGGGAGCCTTACCCCGGGATCGGGCGAGTCGTGGCTCAGATCGGGCTCCTGTCCGCGACCCTCGCGGCCCTGCTCGTGGGCGTGATCTTCAACCTCGACCCTGCCCTGCTGATCGCGTTGGGCCTGGCCGCCTTGACCGTGTTGCTGGGCGTCGCCGTGGACGTCGTGGACGCGCAGCGGCTCGAGCGCCGGCAACCGACCCGGTCGCTGCTGCAGCAGTCGAGAATGAGGAGCCGGTAGCGCCTCTCAGGCCGTCGGGTCGGCGACGGGGCGACGGGCGTCCGAGCCCGCGGGCTCCTCGTCCGACGCCGGAACCTCGTCGTCGACCTCGCCCTCGACCGTGACGCGGGGCAGCCAGCCGAGCCAGCGCGGCAGCCACCAGTTCCACTCCCCGAGGAGCCGCATCGTGGCGGGCAGGAGGATCGACCGGACGATCGTCGCGTCGATGAAGACGGCAACGGCGAGCCCGAATCCGAGCTGCTTGATGATCGTGAGCGGCAGCGTCACGAACACCGCGAACACGCAGACCATGATCGCGGCCGCGCTCGTGATCGTGCCCGCCGTGATCGAGATCCCGCGCGCGACGGCCTCGTTCGAGCTCATCCCGTGGTCCCGGGCCTCCTTGATCCGGGTGAGGATGAAGACGTGGTAGTCCATCGACAGGCCGAAGAGGATCGTGAAGATGAAGACCGGGACGAACGCCTCGATCGGCCCGGGCTTGAAGCCGAGCGGCCCGTCCAGCAGGCCGTCCTGGAACACGACGACCATCAGGCCGAACGCGGCGCCCGTCGACAGCAGGTTCAGCACGATCGCCTTGATCGGGATGACGATCGAGCGGAACGCGACGAGCAGGAGCAGGAACGACAGGGTCAGGACGAACGCGATCACCTCGGGAATGCCCTGGACGTAGAAGTCCACGACGTCGAGCGTCGTCGCGGCGTCGCCCGTGACGAGGGCCCGGACGCCATTGACGCCGGCGAACGCCGTCGGCACGACCTCCGTTCGCATCTGGCGGATGACGTCCTGGTTGTGGAGGTCGTTCGGGTCGCCGGACATCTTGTACGAGATGAACGCGGTCTTGCCGTCGGCGGCCAGCGTGGTCTCCGGTGGCCCGCTGACGCCGGGTAAGGCCGTGGCCGCTGCGGTCATCTTGTCGATCGAGGCCTTCGTGGCCGCTTGATCCGCGTTCGTCACGACGACCGACAGCTCGAGGCCGGAGCCGGTCGGGTACTTCGCGTTCAGCAGGTTCACCGCCTGGACGCTGTCGAGCGTGTCGGGGAACGACGAGAAGTCGGCCTGGCCCATGTGCAGTCGGATCACCGGCAGCGCCAGCACGATCAGCAGACCCGCGCTGGCCACGGCTGAGATCACCGGCCGCCGCATGACCGCCCGGACGACGGTCGCCCAGATCCCGCTGCCCTCCGGTCGCTCGCGGCCGAGGTACGGGATCCGCAGCCGGTTCACGCCGTCGCCGAGGATCGCCAGGGTGGCGGGGAGGAACGTGAGCGAGCCGATGACCGCGACGAGAACGACCGAGATCGTCCCGACGGCCATCGATCGGAACAGCGGATCGTCGAGCAGGAACAGGCCGCCGATCGAGATCATCACCGCGAGCCCGGAGAAGAAGACGGCTCGCCCGGCGGTCGCGCTCGAGGCTTCGATCGCGGCCAGCTTCGCACGGCCGTGGCGGCGCTCGGTCCGGAACCGGGTGACCATGAACAGCGAGTAGTCGACCGCGACGGCAAGCCCGATCAGGACGACGAGCTGGCTCGCGTACGGGCTGACCGGCGTGACGAGCTGGCTGTACAGGCCGAGCATGCCGAACGCGGCCAGCAGCGACGTGACCGCGAGGACGAGCGGGACGACGGCCGCGACGACCGCGCCGAACGCGATCAGAAGGATCGCGAAGGTGATCGGGATCGTCAGCAGGAGCGACTTGTCGAGCCCGCTGTTGATCAGCTCGCTGATCTCGTCGTTGGCCAGGGCGTTGTTGAGGGCGTGGATCTGGAGACCCGGATGAGCGGTCCGGATCTCGGCGAGGGCGGCCGGCACGGGCTCCAGTCGCTCGGTGATCACGACACCATCACCCGGCACCCGGGCGACGATCTCGGCCGTCGTCCGGTCCGGCGAGACCAGGTTGGCCTGGGGCGGGGCCTTCGTCGGATCGACGAGGTCCGTGAACACCGGACCCGTCGTTCCGTCGACCGTCGACTGGAGGGCCGTCAGGCGGGTCGCGATGTCGGTGATCGCCGCCTGGAACGCGGGGTCGTCCATCGTCCCGCTCGGGTTGGAGACGAGCAGCAGGAACTGCTGCGACGCCGGCGCCTCCTGGCCGGCCGACGCGTTGGCGTCGCTGTAGACGAGATACGCCTCGCTGGACTCGTAGCGGGCGCGCTGATCGCGCGAGACCGCCTCGACGGCCTTGGTCCCACCGGCCGCAATGCTCCCGACGAACAGCCCGATCGTGGCGACGAACCAGAGGGCCGCCACCGGCCAGCGGTGCCGGGCGCTCCAGGCCGCGACGCGGACGGTCCACGGACGGCCGGGACGCTCGATGGGATGCGGCAGAGCGGCGTCGTTGGTCACGGTCCAGAAGCGTAACGGAGTCGCGGGAATCCGGATCGCCGAAGCACGTCATCTGTACGCGTTCCGTCCGCGCCCGGTTCCCGGAAGGCGGGCGGCGGTGAACCCCGACATGCTCCGGTGGGTAGTCCCGGTACGATGAGCGTCCGCGCCGGCCGACCCGCGATCGTCCTCGCGCTCGTCGTGGCGGGCTGCGGCGGGCTGACGGCTCCGTCGACGCCGACGTCGATGCCCAGCACGTCCGACGATTCCGCGATCTCGTCATCACCGTCCCGCGCTCCGGCCGCCAATGCGTCGGCGAGTCCCGCACCGGCCTTGCCCTCGAGCAACGGCACCTGGACGCACCGGCATCCCGACCCCGTCGAGACGGGCCGAGAACGCCGCTGTCGCCATCGGCGGCGTCATCTATCTGGCGGGCGGTCTCGACAGTCACGGCAACGCGCTCCGGACGTTCGAGGCGTTCGACACGACGACGGGCACGTGGTCAACCCTGCCGGACCTTCCGGAGCCGCGCGATCACTTCGGTCTGACGGCGCTGGACGGCAGGGTGTACCTGACCGGCGGCAGCATCTTCTTCACCGGCGCGGTCCGCGCGGCGACCTGGGTCTACGATCCCGCGGCGCGGAAATGGACGGCGCTCGCCCCCATGCCCGCGCCGCGAGCCGAGCACGGCGCTGCGACCGTCGGGGGCCGGATCTACGTGGTCGGCGGGATCACGCGCGGGCCGAGCAACCAGACGATCTGGGCGTATGACCCGGCGAGCGGCGTCTGGGACACGGACCTTCCGCCGATGCCGACGCGGCGTGAGCACCTCTCGGTGGCCGCTGCCGGCGACCGGATCTACGCGATCGGCGGACGATGGGGGTCCAACGTCGGCACGGTCGAGGCCTTCGATCCGACGACGAAGGCCTGGACGACGCTGCCGTCGATGCCGACCCCGCGTGGCGGCATGGCGATCGGCGTCATCGGCGATCGGATCCACGCCGCCGGCGGCGAGAACCTCGACGCCGTCAGCACGTACCCCCAGCACGAGGTGTTCGACGTCACGACCAACACCTGGTCACGTGCGCCGGACCTGCCGACGAAGCGGCATGGCCTCGCCGCCGCCGTCGTCGACGGCCGCTGGTACGTGATCGGCGGCGGTCGCTCCGCGATGCTCTCGGTGAGCGACATCGTCGAGGTGTTCACCCCCTCGTCGTGAGCCGGTCCGCGAGGGCGCGGCTCGCTCTCGCGAGCACACCGAGGGGCCCGCCGACCGCATCGCCCTCAGGTCGCCTTCCGGGCGATCCAGACCTCTTCGCTCGGCCACTGTGCGGCCCATTCCGGCGTGACGTAGGGGAAGTCGGTCGTGGCTCCCTCCGCCGGCCAGAGCTCGCGAAGGTCCTCGACGACGAACCCGCTCGACCGCAGGAGGCGGATCCAGTCGCCATGGCCCAGGGCGAAGTTCACCCCCTCGTCCTCGGTCCATTCGAGACGATGCAGCCCACGAAGAGGGCGGACGAGCTCGTTCGTGGCGGGCCGCTCCTCGTCGGGCATGCACAGCATCAGCAGGGTCGAGTTGATCAGGAAGATCAGCCGGCCGCCCGGGCGGAGCAGGCGCGCCGCCTCCGGGACCCAGGCATACGGGTCCGCCCAGATCGAGGCCCCGTACTCGGAGATCGCGAGGTCGAAGCTCGCGTCGGGATACGGCACACGTTCGGCGTTGCCGTGGAGCAGCGGGAACGACAGTCCATGCTCGGCCCGGAGACGGCGAGCCGTCGCCAGCTGTGCCGCAGAGTTGTCGATCCCGACGGCGCGCGCACCGCGCCGGGCCAACCACGCGGAGACGTACGCGGTCCCGCAGCCGAGCTCGATCGTGTCCAGCCCGTCGAGGTCGTCCGGGAGCAGGTCGACGTCGCGCTCCGGGATGTCCCAGGTGCCCCACTTCTCGTCGCCCGGGGCGAGGCGCCAGCTCACCTCGCCGTTCGCGACGTAGTCGGTCGCCCAGCGATCCCAGGCGGCCCGGTTGCGCACGACGTGGTCGGGTAGCGTCCCGTCCGGGACCGGGGTCGTCATCTCATCCCTCCAGGGTCGCGGCCAGCTTCTTGGGGGCGGTCCGTCGCCAGGCCTCGCGGAGGAGGCTCGTCAGCAGCGCCTCGTCGATGCGGGCAAGAACGACCGTCACCCAACCGAACCGACCGACGTAGGCGGACGGAGCGAACGTCTCGGGGTCCATCTCGACGAGCTCGGCCTGCGTCTCGAGGCCGGCCTTGATCGAGACCCGATCGGCGTCCTCGCCGCCGATCGCGAAGATCTTGTCGCGGACCCGGAACGTGATGTCGACGTCCCAGGTGACCCGCTCCTCCGCCTCCGGCAACGCCAGGGCGATCCGCCGCACGTCGGCGAAGGTGGTCACGCCGGCTCGATCATCTTGCGCATCGCCCGGTCGTAGTCGACATAGCCGAGGGCGTGGTACAGCCGGATCGCGTCGACGTTGGCCTCGGCGACGTTGAGGACGATCCGCTCGATGCCGTGCTCCGCCGCCCAGCCCTCGAGATGGCCGATCAGCGCCCGCCCGATCCCGCGCCCGCGGTAGCCCTGGACGACCGACACGCCGAACTCGGCCGTCGGAATCCGCCGCATCATCGAGCCCGGGTGGGGCGGATCCTCGACGTCGATCGATGCGGACCCGACCATCCGGCCGTCGAGCACTGCGGCGACGTACTCGCCGGTCGAGCCGCGACCGTCGATCCGCCGGCGGAGGCGGACGGCGACGTCGTGCCGCTCGGGGACGTGGAACCAGGCGGGATCGATCGCCGCGTGGTGGATCGCGGTGTCGAGGTAGATGTCGATCAGGACCTCGAGATCGTCGACGCTGACGGGGCGGATCTCGATCGCGGGCGGCGCGTCCGTCACTGATTGTCGATCTGGGCCCGCTGGAGGCGGCCACTGAAGTCGACGTAGATGGACTTCCACTCGGTGAACGTGTCGAGCGCGGCGTGGCCGGCCTCGCGGTGGCCGTTGCCGGTCTCCTTCCAGCCACCGAACGGGAGGTGGGTCTCGGCGCCGGTTGTCCCGGCGTTGATGTAGACGATGCCGGTCTCGAAGTCGCGCATCGCCCGGAACGCGGTGTTCGCGTCGGACGTGAAGACCGACGAGCTGAGCCCGTACTTCGTCTGGTTCACGGCCGTCACCGCGGAGGCGTAGTCGTCGACCGGGATGATCGACAGGACCGGTCCGAAGATCTCCTCCTGGGCCAGCCGGTCCATCGGAGCGATCTCGCGGAAGATCGTCGGTGCGAAGAAGTGGCCGTTCGCGAGATCCCCGTCGCGTGCCGTCGACCCGCCGATCACCAGCTCGCCTTCGCTGCGGCCGATCTCGACGTAGCCGGACACCTTCTCGATCGCGGCCGCGTTGATGAGCGGTCCGACGTCGACCGACTCGTCGAGTCCGGACCCGAGCCGGAGTCGCGCGGCCCGACCCTCCAGCCGCTCGAGGAGCGGCTCGACGACCGATCGCTGGACGACGACGCGGCTCGCCGCGGTGCAGCGCTGGCCGGTCGTCCCGAAGGCGGACCAGAGGATGCCGTCGGTGGCGAGGTCGAGGTCGGCGTCGGCCATGACCGCGATCGCGTTCTTGCCGCCGAGCTCGAGGCTGAGCCGCTTCAGCTTCCGGCCGGCCTTCTCGGCGAGCAGCCGCCCGGTGTCGGAGGAGCCGGTGAACGACACGACCTGCACGTCCGGGTTGTCGAGGATCGCGTTCCCGACCTCGCCGCCCGCTCCGGTCACGAGGTTGACGGTCCCCGCGGGGAAGCCGGCCTCCGCCATCAGCTCGACGACGAGCGTCGCGCAATGGGGCGTGTCGCTCGACGGCTTGAAGACGACCGTGTTCCCCGCGACGAGCGCCGGCATCATCTTCCAGCACGGGATCGCGATCGGGAAGTTCCACGGTGTGATGATCCCGGCGACCCCGATCGGCTGGCGGATGCTCATCGCCCACTTGTCGGGCAGCTCCGAGGGGACCGTGTCGCCGAACATCCGGCGGCCCTCGCCCGCCATCAGGAAGGCGATGTCGATGCCCTCCTGGACGTCGCCGCGGGCCTCCGCGAGGACCTTGCCCATCTCGCGGGTCATGGCGCGCGACAGGCGCTCCTTGTGCTCGGCCATCAGCGCACCGAAGCGGTAGAGGATCTCGCCCCGCTTCGGCGCAGGGGTTCGGCGCCACATCGCGCCCGCGACGTCGGCCGCGCGGATCGCCATCGCGACGTCGGCGGCGGTCCCCTGCTGGAACCGGCCGATCACGTCGCGCGTGTCGGCGGGGTTGCGGCTCTCGAAGGTGGCGCCGGACGTGGAGTCGCACCACTCGCCGGCGATGAAGTGGTGGAAGATCGGCGTGGTGGCCGAATCGCGGTGCGGCTCGGCAGCGACAGATTGGCTCATGGGCCCCGAATCTACACTTCCCCGAGCCGTCGCCGGGTTCGCGCTAGCCGTCCGCGAACACCGCGTCCGCGACGATCCCCCGGTGGATCTGGTTCGTCCCCTCGTAGATCTGTGCGCCCTTCGCGTCCCGCATCAGCCGCTCGATCCCGGTCTCGCGCGAGTAGCCGCTGCCGCCGAACAGCTGGACGGCGTCCGTGGCGACCCGCATCGCGGTGTCGGATGCGGTCCACTTCGCGAGCGACGCCGCGACGCCGATCGGCTCGCCGCGGTCCTTCGCGGCCGCGGCCTGCCGCGTCAGGGCCCGGGCCGCCTCGACGTCCCGGGCCAGCTCCGCGACCATGAATCGGAGGGCCTGTTGGTCCGCGAGCACGCCGCCGAACGCCTTCCGCTCGCGGAGGTAAGCGGCCGCCTGCTCCAGACCGGAGCGCGCCAGCCCGACACACGCCGCCGCGATCGAGATCCGGCCCTCCGCCAGGGCGGACAGGGCGATCCGGTAGCCGTCGCCCTCGCCGCCGAGCCGGTTGGCGACCGGGACGAAGCAGCCGTCGAACACGAGCTCCGCCGCCGGGCACGCCCGGATCCCCATCTTCTTCTCGTGGGCGCCGAACGAGAATCCGGTCACCCCCTTCTCGACGAGGAACGCGGCGATCCCCTTCGAGCCGAGTGACGGGTCGACGGTCGCGAAGACGAGGTACCGGTCGGCCTCGGGGGCGTTCGTGATCCAGATCTTCGTGCCGGTCAGGCGGTAGCCCTCGGGCTGGTCGGCCGGCCCGACCCGCTCCGCCCGCGTCCGGATCGCGGCCGCATCGGAGCCCGCGTGCGGCTCGGTCAACGCGAACGCCCCGAGCGCGTCGCCCACGACCATCGGCCCGAGCCAGCGGGCCTGTTGCTCCTCGCTGCCCCAGGTCACGACCGGGTACTGCGACAGGATGTGGACCGAGAGGCTGACCGCGGATGCCATGTCGGTCGCCCCGATCTCCTCCATGACGAGCGTCCATCCGACGTAGCTGAAGCCGGAGCCGCCGACCGATTCCGGCAGCGGCGCGCCGGTCAGGCCGAGCTCGCCCATGCCCGTGAAGATCGACCGGTCGAAGCGCTCCGCCTCGTCGCGCGCGATGGCCGACGGGGCGATCGAACGGCGGGCGAACTCCCGGGCCGTGTCGCGCAGGAGGCGTTCCTCGTCGGTCAGGGGCCAGCTCAGGGGTCGTCCTCCGCAGCTCGTGCCGACCGGCCGTGGCCGATCGCCAGCGTACGATACCGGGCGTGCCCGAGAACGAAGGGCTCGGCGCCCGGCCACGGGTCGTCGATCCGCCGACCGCCGCGCCCGGCGACAACGGGCGTCGTGTCGACCCCCCGCTCACCGGACCCGCCGGCCCGGCCGAGGCGATTCACGCCTCGCAGGACGCGATCGCCCTCCTCGAGGCCGACCTGACGATCGTCGCCTGGAACGCCGCCGCCGAGCGGATGTGCGGGATCCCGGCCTCCGATGCGATCGGGACGAACCTGGCCGAGTGGATCGGGATCACGCAGCCGGGGCATCCCGACGTCGTCGGCCAGGTCGTCCGCCCGAGCCTCGCCCGGACCGGCTTCTGGAGCGGCCGCGTCGTGGAGCACGTCCTGCGCGGCCCGATGTCCGGGACGGAGCTGATCGTCGACACGACGGCGATCATCGTCCACGACCCGGGCCAGCCGGCACCGCGGATGCTCGTCACGAACCGCGACGTCACCGCCAGCGCCCGGCTCGAGGCCGAGATGACCGCGCTCGCCTCGCTGGTCGCGGCGACGGGTCATGCCCGGACCGAGACCGAGGTCGCGCACGCCGCCCTCGAGATCCTCTGCCGGGCGACGGAGGCGGACGCCGGCCTCGTGATCTCCTCCCGCGACGGCTTCCAGGCCGTGGCCCGGCGGAACGTCGAGCCCGTGGTGGTCGAACGCATCCTGTCGCTGGCCGGCCCAGGGGAGCCCGCGGCGGCGGCGCTCCAGCAGCTCGGCGGGTTCGTCAGCGCGAGCGTCGCGTCGGCGCCGATCCGAGACGAGGTCCGTGCGGTGCTGCTCGCGGACGGGCTGCACCACCTGATCCTCGTCGGCCTGCGCGTGTCCGGGCAGCTCACCGGCGCGATTGCGCTGGGCTGGCGGCGGCCGCTTCGCGCGGAGCCGTCCACGACGGTCGTGCTGCAAGCGGCCGCCCTCGTCGCGGCTGCGCTCGAGAATGCCCGCCTGATCGCCGCCGTCGAGCACGGGCTCGACGAGGAACGGCTCCTCACGCGACGGATGCGGGCCCTGGTCGAGCTGACCCGGCTGCCGGGCGCCGGTCCGCCGGATGATCGGACCCTCGACGGGCTGCTCGCGGACGTCGACGCCGTCATCGGCTCGGCGGGATCGCTCTACGCCGAGATCGACGGCGACCGCCTCCGCCCGATCGCCGCGGCGAACATGGATCTCGACCGGATCGGGCCGATGATGGACGCGCCGCTCTCGAGCCTGCCGCTTGCGGAGCAGCTCATCCAGGGACGAGTCTCGATCCTCCTGCCGATCGACGAGGAATCGGCCACCGTCGCCGGTCAGGCCGAGGCCCGGGACCGCGGCTTCCAGTCGGTCGCGGCGTTCCCGATCCGCGATGACGAGCGTCCGGTCGGACTCGTCTTCTCGCTGTTCCACGAGCGCGTCGACGAGCTCGAGCTCGACGAGCGGACGCTCGACGCGATCGGCCGGGTGCTCGACATCTCGTTCACGAACCGGCGCCTGCGCGCCGGGGCCGTGGCCAGCGAGCATCGCTACCGGGAGCTCTTCGAGGGGTCGCCCGAGGCGCTCGTCGTCCAGTCGATGGATCGCATCGTGATCGACGCCAACCCGGCCGCCCGCCAGCTGTACGGCGACGACCTGATCGGCCACAGCGTCGACGAGCTCGTCGACGACGACGAGGACACGACGGTCCTCGACGATCAGGGCGTCGCCCACTACACCGGAACCGGCCACCGGCTGGACGGCTCGACGTTCCCGGAGGAGGTCGACGTCCGCTGGATCGAGCTCGACGGACAGCAGCGGATGCTGGCGATCGTCCGCGATCTGACCGAGCGGAGCCGGCTCCAGGCCGAATTGATCCAGGCCCAGAAGATGGAGGCCATCGGGCTGCTCGTCGCCGGCGTCGCCCACGAGCTGAACAACCCGCTCGCCTCGATCGTGGCCTTCAGCCAGCTCCTCCGCTCGGACGTGAGCCTGCCGCACGACCTCCGGGCCCAGGCCGACCTGCTCGTCCAGGAGGCGAACCGGACGCGGACGATCGTCGGCAACCTCCTCGACTTCGCCCGGCAGCGACCGCCCGAGCGGGTGGAGACGGACCTCCGCCAGCTCGTCGAGGGGATCCTGGGGCTCCAGTCGTACATGCTGATGCGCGACCGGCTGACGGTCGAGGTCGACATCCCGGACGACCTGCCGCTCCTCTCGGTGGACCGCTCCCAGTTCCAGCAGGTCCTCGTCAACCTCACGGTGAACGCCGCCCAGGCGATCCACGAGACCGGCCGCGCCGGGCACATCTCGATCTCCGCCTCGAGCCACCGTGGTGAGCCCGGCACGATCGTCCGGATCGCGATCGCCGACGACGGCCCCGGCGTGCCGCCCGCGATCGTCGATCGGCTGTTCGTGCCGTTCGTGTCGTCGAAGCCGCCGGGAGCCGGGACCGGGCTCGGGCTGTCCGTGTCGTTCGGGATCGTCGCGGCCCACGGCGGCACGATCCACCACGAGCCGAACGCCGCGGGCGGGGCGACCTTCGTGATCGAGCTGCCGATCGGTGCGGATCCGACCCGGGACGCCAGGCGCGGGCCCACCGACGATGCCTCCGATGCGACCGCCCTTGCCCGGGTCTTCGACGGGACGCGCGCAGCGGGTCGTGTCACCGCGGCGGACGGACAGCACGCCGACGCCGGCGCGGGTGCTGGTCCTCGACGACGAGCCGTCGATCCGGGAGTTCCTCGGCCGCGTCCTCGCCCGGTCGGGCTACGAGCCCGTGCTGGCCGCGACGGGCAAGGCCGCGCTCGCGATCGTCCGCACGGATCCGCCGGCGGCGATCTTGTGCGACCACCGGATGGCGGGCATGAGCGGGACGGAGTTCCAGGCCGCCGTCGCCTCGATCGATCCCGCGCTGGCGCGACGGTTCGCCTTCATGAGCGGCGACGTCCTGAACCCCGAGCTGCGCGACTTCGCGACCGAGCGCGGAGTCCACCTGCTCGCGAAGCCGTTCGACATCGCGACGATCGACGAGACGGTCCAGGCGCTGCTCGCGGTCCCGGCCGGCTGACCGACTCGCGCCTCAGGGGCGCGGGTAGACGTAGAAGCCGCGGCCGGTCTTCTGTCCGAGGTGCCCGTCCTGGACGAGGCTCCGGAGGATGGCCGGCGGCGAGAACTGGTCGAGACCGAACCCCTCGTCGAGGACCTCCATGATCCCGAGGCAGACGTCGAGGCCGATGAAATCCGCGAGCTCGAGCGGGCCCATCGGGTGGTTGAGGCCGACCCTGGCCCCGGTGTCGATGTCCTCGGCCGTGCCGAGGTCCTGCTCATAGGCGCGCATCGCCTCCGCGAGGAACGGCATCAGGATCCGATTGACGATGAAGCCCGGGCGGTCGGCCGAGGCGATGACCTGCTTGCCCATGTCCGCCGCCAGGCCACGGACCGCCTCGTCCGTCCGGTCGCTCGTCATCGACCCGCGGATCAGCTCGACGAGAGGCATGACCGGAACGGGGCTGAAGAAGTGCATGCCGATGAACCGCGTCCGGCGTTCGGGGTCGACTGCTTCGGCCAGCCGGTCGATCGAGATCGACGAGGTGTTCGAGGCGAAGATCGCGTCGCCCGGCGCCGTCCGATCGAGCTCCGACCACAGCGCGGTCTTGACGTCGACGTCCTCGAACACGGCCTCGACGACGAGATCGACGTCGCGTGCCCCCGCGAGGTCGTCCGTCGGCTCGACCCGGTCGAGAACGAGGTCGCGCCCGGCCGCGGTGATCCGGCCCTTCGCGACCGACCGCTCCAGGCTCGCGGCGATCCGGTCGCGCCCGGCCCGGGCGCGGGCGAGGTCGGGCTCGTAGAGCAACACGTGGCGGCCCGTCGCGGCGAGGGCCTGGGCGATTCCGTGGCCCATCAGGCCGGCCCCGGCGACCAGCGTCCGCTCGAGGCTCATCGTCGTTCTCCGTTCGAGGGCGCGTCGTCATGGTCGTTCGCCCGGTTCGTCCGTCATCACCCGGGCGAGGAGCACGTCCGCGGCGGCGTACGGATCGAGCCGGTGCGCGGCGACGGCAGCGAGCGTCTCGCGCGTGTCGGAGTGGAGCCGCTCGTCGTGCAGCCGGTCGCGGATGCGGTCGGCGACGATCGCCCAGACCTGCGCCTCCGCCCGCGCGAGGCGGGCGGTCGCGGCCGACGCGTCGTCGACGGCAGCCCGATGCCGATCGAGCGCGGCGAGGAGCTCGGCGACACCGGCACCGGTCGCCGCGGTCGTGATCAGGACCTCGGGACGCTTCGGCCGCGGCCGGTCGGTCGAGCGGTCGCGGCCCGCCGCCGGTCCGCCGCCCGCGACCAGCATCGCCCGGAGCTGGGCCGCCGTCCGCTGCGCGCCCGGCTTGTCGCCCTTGTTGACGACGACGAGATCGGCCACCTCGAGGAGGCCGGCCTTGATCGCCTGGACCTCGTCGCCCATCTCGGGCGCCTCGAGGACGACCGTCGTGTCCGCGGCCGCGGCCACCTCCACCTCGCTCTGGCCGGTCCCGACCGTCTCGACGAGGACGAGGTCGAAGCCGCAGGCATCGAGGACGGCCGTGGCAGCACCGGTCGTCGAGGCGAGGCCGCCGGCATGGCCACGCGCGGCCATCGACCGGATGAACACGTCCCGGTCGTCGGCGTAGCTCTGCATCCGGACCCGATCGCCGAGCAGTGCCCCGCCGGTGATCGGCGACGACGGGTCGACCGCGACCACCGCGACCGACCGGCCGGCCGCCCGGACCTCGCCGATCAGGGCGGCAACGAGCGTCGACTTGCCGGCGCCGGGCGGCCCGGTGATCCCGACGACGTGGGCCCGGCCCGCTCGCGGATACAGGAGCCGCAGGCCGGGTTCGGCGAGCGCGGTCCGGTTCTCGACCGCGGTGAGGAGCCGTGCCAGCGCCCGCCGATCACCATTGAGCGCTGCATCCGCGAGCTCGGCGGCCCTCGCCGCGGGCTCCTGCAGGGTCGTGCGGGCCGCCTCCCCCACCCTAGACCCGCGGTCGCGCGTTGGCCCGCAGGTAGTCGGCAACCTCGGCGATCGTCGTGCCCGGTCCGAAGACCCGCGACACGCCCACCTCGGCGAGGGCCGGGACGTCGTCGTCCGGGATGATCCCGCCCGCGGTCACGAGGACGTCGTCGAGGCCCTGCTCCTTGAGCAGCTTCGTGATCCGCGGCAGCAGCGTCATGTGGGCCCCCGACAGGATCGACAGCCCCACGACGTCGACGTCCTCCTGGAGGGCCGCCGTGGCGATCATCTCGGGCGTCTGGCGGAGCCCCGTGTAGACGACCTCGAAGCCCTCGTCGCGCAGGCCGCGGGCGAGGACCTTCGCCCCGCGATCGTGGCCGTCGAGACCGGGCTTGGCGATGAGGACCTTGATCGGGCGATCGGACATGGGCCGATTGTGACACCATCGAGGGGTGCCGCCCGATGCCCCCGCCGCCGCTCGCAAGCTCAGGCTCGCGGCAGCGCAACGGCCGGTGATCCTCGGCGCCACGCCGATCGAGGTGGCGGCCTTCGCCGACGCGAGCCCCGCCCCGATCGCATCGGCGATCGACGGGACGCACGACTGGATCCTGCTGTACGTCGAGGACCGCGCGGCGCTCGAGGCCATGGTCCCCTCCGTAGCGGCCGCGCTCGAGTCGGCCGGGACGCTCTGGATCGCCTATCCGAAGGGCTCGTCGAAGCGGCAGACGGACCTCACCCGGGACCAGGGCTGGGACGCCCTCAAGACGGCCGACCTGATGTGGCTCAGCCTCGTCTCGATCGATGACACCTGGTCGGCCTTCTCGCTCCGTCACTACCGCCCGGGAGAGGCCCGCCAGACCTTCCGCTGACGGGCGACGGGCCGCCGGTCATGAAGACGCCGGCGCCTCCGAGACGCCGGCGTCGTCCAACCACCTGGGCTCAGCGAATGGCGAGCACCTGCCCGCCGTCCGGCGACACGCTCCCGTTCGTCACGTAGACCGTGCCGTTGTGGGCCGCGGCCACGTCAGCGGGTGCCTGGAGCCGGCCGGGGATGAGCTCGGTCCTGTGGCCATGCCGGATCCTGATCAGGGCGCCGGTGATGTCGCCGCCGCTGAACAGGTTGAATACTCCGGCCTTCACGATCTCGACCACGTACAGGGTTCGATCCGGACCCCAGTCGAGGCCGGTGATCGAAGTCAGGCCGTCCGCGTAGATCGTGCACGGGCCGTGCTTCGCGTCCGGATCGCACGTCACGTTGCGAGCCCACGGGGCGATCCGCCAGATGCGCGACGCACCCGGCGTGAACGGGAAGCCCTTCAGCTCCCCGACATACCAATAGCCGTCGGGCCCGACCGCGACCGACGTCGGGACGGCCTCGGCCGGCAGCTCGGTGACGCCCGCCGGGACGACGCCGGGCGGGAGATGCGAGGTCGAGACGATCTCGTTCGGGAACTTCGCGACCGTGCTGATCCGGCCGAACGGCCCGACCAGATCGAGCTCGTTGCCGGCGGCGTCCGTGACGAGGGTCCGGCCACCGGCGAGGACGGCCAGCCCGTACGCGTTGGAATTGGTCGGGTTCGGCGGTTGGTCGAGGTCGGTCGTGTCGGGATGGGCATTCCGATAGGCCTGGATGTCGGCGAGGACACGCTCGTGCTTGCCGAGCTTCAGGACCGTGTCGAATTGCTTGTCGACGTTCTGGGGCCCGGCGCCGATGGCAGCGAGTACCGTGCCGTTGCCTCGGACGGCGACATTGACCGGCCCGGTCGTCTCGCCCTCCGGGCTCGTCGCGGTTGGCAACCCCGACGTGAATGTCTTGACCGAGCCGCCGCGCAGGACGAGGACCTTGCCCGAGCCTGCCTCGGCGACGTATACCCGGCCGCCGGGTCCGATGTCGATGCCGCGCGGGTTGTCGAGGCCTCCGGCGAGGACCCGGACCGACCCGGTCGCGCCATGATGCGCGGCCGCGGAGGCGGGTGCCAGGAGCGTCAGGCCGAGCAGGCCAACGGCGAGGCCGGTCGAAATGCGGCGTGGAGCGAGGGTGGGCATGGGCAACTCCTCAACGACGGTTCCTCCGGTCGCCCCAGCCTACCCCGATCCGGCAATGCCGGCGTTGCACGCGCCAGATGACGACGCCGGCGCCCCCAGGCACCGGCGTCGTCGAGGAAAAGGGAGGAACGGGGTTCAGGCGTTGGCGCGGCTGAACGTCCGGGAGGCGATCCACACGGCCAGGATCGCGAGCGCGCCCGTGATCAGGACCCCGATCCGGATCTCCGGGTTGCCCCAGTCGCTGTTGAACAGCGCCCGGGCCGCGTCCGTCGCGTGGGTCAGCGGGTTGAGATTGCTCACGAACCGCAGCCAGTCCGGCGCGAGCGCCATCGGCAGCAGGATCCCGGACAGGAGGAGCAGCGGCATCACGAGGCTCTGAACAAGCGGCGCGAACGCGTCCTCGCTCTTCAGGATCAGTGCGGCCGAGTACGACAGGGGCGCGACGACCAGCCCGATCATGGCGAGCAGCGCGAGCGTCACAGCCATGCCGGCGACATCGATGTGCAGGCCGAACGGGATCGCCAGCCCAATCATGATCAGCGCCTGGAAGAGCAGGATGACGACGTCCCGGAGCGAGCGCCCCAGGAGCATCGCGCTCCGGCTCATGGGCGTCACCCGCATCCGCTCGACGACGCCGTAGCGGAGCTCGGCGATCAGGCCGAAGCCACCGAACGCCGTGCCGAACAGGGCGACCTGGATCAGCAGACCCGGCACGAACCAGTTGTAGGCGCTGACGCCCGCACCGGCCTGCTTGATCGCGCCGTCGAGGAGCGGCCCGAACAGGACGAGGTAGATGACGGGATACATGATCCCGATGACGATCCAGGTCGGCTGCCGGATGGTGAGGACGAGGGACCGGCGGAAGATCAGCCAGGTGTCGCGGACGGCTCGCATGCGGGGGGTCCTTTCGATGGTCGGAGTCATGACGATCGGGGCGGCGGCGTTCGCGGTCATGCCGCCTCCTCCTCGCGCAGCGAGCGACCCGTCTGGCGGAGGAAGACATCGTCGAGGCTCGGCTTGTTGAGCGAGATCGATGTCGGGGCGAAGCCCGCGGCGTCGAGGCTCCGGAGCAGCTGCGGCACGGCGGTCTCGCCCTGGTCGACGTACAGCCGGACGAGACCGGTCTCGTCGTCGTGGGAGGCCTCGCGGACGAACGACATTGCCTCGACGAGGGTCAGGACGGCCGCTCCGGCGCCGTTGACGCCGATCGTGACGACGTCGCCGGCGACCTTCTGCTTGAGCTGGTCCGACGTGCCCTCGGCAACGATCCGGCCGTGGTCGATGATCGCGAGCCGGTCGCACAGCGCGTCGGCTTCCTCGAGGTAGTGGGTGGTCAGGAAGACGGTGGTCCCGAGCTCGCGAAGGGCCCGGATCTCGTCCCACATCCGGGCGCGGGCCTGTGGGTCGAGCCCGGTCGTCGGCTCGTCGAGGAACAGCACCTGCGGGCGGTGGACGATGCCCAGCCCGACGTCGAGTCGGCGGCGCATGCCGCCGGAGTACGTGCCGGTCGGCCGATCCGCAGCGCTTTCCAGGTCCAGGGCGTCGAGGACCTCGATCGCCCGGGCCTTCGCCTCGGCGCTCGTCAGGCCGTAGAGCCGGCCCTGGAGGACCAGCTCGCCGCGACCGGTCTCGGCCGGATCGGTCGAGCCGCCCTGCGGGACGTAGCCGATCCGCTGGCGAACGAGCTGGGGCTGCCGCCGGAGGTCCGCGCCGGCGACGGTCGCCTCGCCCGCGGTCGGCGTGATCAGGGTCGCCAGCATTCGCAGGGTCGTCGTCTTGCCGGCGCCATTGGGGCCGAGGAAGCCGAAGATCTCGCCGGCGCCGACGTGGAGGTCGACGCCCGCGACGGCTTCGACCGGGCCGGTCCGCGTCTTGAACGTCCGCCGCAGATCGGTCGTGTCGATCATCGTGCTGCGAATCGGGGTGGGTGTCGTCATGTTGACGCTCCTTGCCTGGTGCCCGATGCTGTCCCCGGCACTACTTGCACGGTTCAACATCATGGGTCATTATCTGCGCAGTGCAGATAGTTGCCCAGTCAGGAGCCGTTGTCAACCATGAACCGCGAAAACATCGATTCCGTCCTCCGCTCGCTCCGCCGAGTGAACATCCAGGGCTCGTTCCTCGGGCAGACCGTGGCGATCCGCTTCGGCCTGTCCGAGAGCGACATCGAGACGCTCGAGCAGCTCATCGACATGGGAGCGACGAGCGCCGGCAAGCTGTCGGAGATCACCGGGCTCACGTCGGGTGCCGTGACGCGCGTGATCGACCGGCTCGAGCAGGCCGGCTACGTCCGGCGGGTCCCCGACCCCACCGATCGCCGCCGGGTGATCGTCGAGGTCGTGCCCGAGAAGATCGCGAACATCCAGGTCACGCTCGACCAGGTCTCGACCGCGAGCGCGAAGGAGATCCGCGACTACAGCGATGAGCAGCTCGAGCTGATCGCCGACTTCCTCACGCGGATGGAGTCGGTCACCCGCGAGGAGACCGAGGCCATCCGTGAGGCGTCCCCCTCGCGAGCCGACGGCAGCCGGTCGACGTCGGAGCACTACGCACCGCTCGGCGGACTGACCGAGGCGCGGCTCGCGATCCGGTCGGGTCTGTCGTCGCTCCGCCTCCGGCCGGGCGACGATCCGGCCGACCTCTACCGGGCATCGTTCGAAGGCTCGACGCCGCAGGTCCGGCTCCGCGACGGGCGCGTCCTCGTCCAGTTCAAGGGCTTCGGGTTCGACTGGCGGGGTCGCATCGCGACATTCGGGCTGAACACGACGATCCCGTGGACGGTCGAGGTGGTCGGTGGCATCCAGAAGGTCGAGGCCGACCTGCGGTCGATCGACCTGCGGAGCCTCGACATCGTCGGCGGGGCCGAGCGGGTCCAGCTCGAGCTCGGGCAGCCCGTGGGCGAGATGGCGATCAAGATCGTCGGCGGCGTGAAGACCCTGCGAGCGGAGCGGCCGAAGGGCGTTCCGATGCGGATCGAGGTCTCCGGCGGCGCCAACTCGATCGTGCTCGACGGAGCGCGACTCGAGAAGCGCGGCGGCCCGACCTCGTTCAAGTCACCGGGCTGGGCGCCGGACCGCGACCGGATCGACCTGTCGATCGTCGGCGGCGTGCAGTCGATCGACATCGTGTCCCGCCCGGGCTGAGAGCGAAGTCCGCCCGACTTCACTCACCTTCGAGTAGACCAGGATTGAACCGATCGGCTGCCCTGCCCAACGCGGCGTGACGCCTGCCATGTCACCTTTTGGCCCCAACCGCGCCCTTTCGATGTGATGGACAGCGCCCTGGCCGTGGTCGACGCGCAGAACGACATCGAGGCCCTTTACCGGACCGATGCCGATCGGCTCTGGCGTGCCGTCTACGCCTTCGCCGGTGACGCCGAGATTGCGAGCGACGCCGTCGCCGAGGCATACGCGCAGCTCCTGCGCCGCGGCGCAGCCGTCGGCAACCCGGCAGCCTGGGTGTGGCGCGCCGCATTCCAGATCAGCCGGGGTGCCTTGAAGGTGCGCCGGCTCGACGACGACGCATCGCTGGGCATTGCCGAGCACACGGATGCCTACGTCGACGAGGACCTGTTGACCGCGGTCCGCCGGCTGCCCGATGGCCAGCGGGCGGCGGTGATCCTCTTCTACTTCGCCGATCTTCCGATCCGCCAGATCGCCGTGCGGCTGGGCACCAACAGCCTGGCGGTGCGAGCCAACCTCAGCCGCGGGCGGCGTCGCCTCCGAGAGCTCCTGGGTGATCGCGATGGATGACCTTCGACGGCGCTTCGCAAGTCTGGACCGGTTGCCGGCTCCGGACCTGTGGGCCGAGATCGAGCAGCGGGCCACGACCATGGAACCCGTCTCCCGCGTGAGCGGAGTCGTCACTCCCGTGTCAGTGCGACCACGTCGTTCGGGCGCCCGGTCGGTCCTCGTCTACCTGGCCGCGGCCGCCAGCCTCGTGGCGCTGGTCGCGGGCGCCGCTGCCGTCGGGTCCGGCCTGGTGAGGCTGCCGGCGATCGTGCCGGCCCCCAGCGAATCCGCGTCGTTGGCGCCGTCGCCGGCTCCGTCAACGCCCGTCGCGTCGAACACGCCGGAGCCTTCGGTGATCGCCTCCGGCCTGGACGCGCGGTGGATCCTCTTCGATGTCCACGAAGGATCGGGCACCCACGCGCACAACCAATCGTGGGCGATTCGACCGGACGGGAGTGGCGCCCATGCGATCGAAGGCGGCGCCGGCCCGGTCGCCTGGTCGCCCGACGGGACCCGTCTGCTCATGAACAACGGCCACCTCCTCGTGGCCGAGGTCGGCGACGACATCGGCCCCTTCGTCGACACCGGGATCGCCGTGGTCGACGGCGCGCAGTGGGAGGCGTTCGACTTCGCTCGGGACGATGAGCGAGTGGTCTTCGTCCAGAGGTCGAAGTGCCCGACAGGATCGTCCGCCAGCCGGTTCGGGATCGTCCGGCGTGGTCCTGGCGGCGTACGTGGCCGACACGGCTGGAGCCGACTGCTGGGTCCTGGGCACCCTTGACCTGCGTAGCGGAAAGCGGACGGAACTGCGCGAGACGCTCGTCAAGGACCAAACCGCTCATCAGAACCTGGCGCTGGAGCTGCCGGCGTGGTCGCCCGATGGCACGAAGATCGCCTATACCCGTCTGGATCAGGGTCTCGATACCCGCGAGCTGTGGATCGTCAACGCCGACGGCACGCATCCCTCGAAGGTTGAGCTGGACGCCGATGTCTCGGTGATGGAGCCTCGCTGGTCGCCCGACGGCACCCGTGTCTCATTCACCTCATTGAGGTGGTCGTCCGTGACGGTGTCGGACTCGGCCGTCTACGTTGCCGACATCGGCTCGGGGCACGTCGAGCGCGTCACGACGGGATCGACCACGGCCGTTCGCCAGCTGTGCTGCGCCGAATGGATTGACAACGCCCGGCTTCGGGTCGGTGACCCGACCAACCCGGGCCGATTCTGGCTCGCAACGCTCGGTGCCAACCCACCCGAGCCTCAGTTGCTGGCGGATCTAGCCGACTCGCTGCCGAGCAGGGTCTCGACGTATAGCGCTCCTGGCGATCCGGGTCGGACGTTCTTCTGGCAGCCGGGTTCCGGGCCGCCTTAGGCCCCGGGGGCCGGCCGGTCGAGGTGGGCGAAGAACTCGGCTCGGGTCCGATCGCGGGTCCGGAACAGCCCGAGGACGGCCGATGTGGTCATCACGGTCCCCGGCTTGCGAACCCCGCGCATCACCGCGCAGAGATGGGTCGCCTCGACGACGACCCCGACACCCTGCGGCTGCAGCCGCTCCTGGATGAAGTCGGCGATCTGTTGGGTCAACCGCTCCTGGACCTGGAGCCGGCGGCCGTACATCTCGACGATGCGCGGGATCTTCGAGAGACCGATCACCCGGCCGCGCGGGATGTAGGCGACGGCCGCTGTGCCGAAGAACGGCAGGAGATGGTGCTCGCAGAGCGAGTAGAACGGGATGTCCTTGACGACGACCATCTCGCTGTAGGCGACGTCGAACACGGCGTTGTTGATGAGCCGTTCGGGATCGACGTGGTAGCCCGCGGTCAGCTCCGTGTACATCCGGTGAACACGCTCCGGCGTGCCGATCAGGCCCTGCCGGTCCGGGTCCTCCCCGATCTCGGCGAGGATCTCGCGGACGGCGTCCTCGACGCGGCCGTTGTCACCATGCGTGCCGTCGCGATCGGATCGTGCATCCGAGATCACGCGGCCGGTGTCACCGCTGATCTCGTCGACGGCGACGTCGGTCTCGCCGATCTCGGATTCGATCTCGTCGACGAGGCGACGCACGTGCGGAGGAAGCTCGGTCGTGTCGGGCATGGCCGGGATGGTACGCCGGAGTCGTCCGATCGGCCTCGACCGAACAGGCGGCCCATGAGCCCGGGCTTCCGCTCGCCCGCGTCGACGCGCGTTCCGTCGGGCAGCCGGCTGCCCGGCGCGGCGAGGTCGAAGCCGCCGTTGCCGCGCTTGATGACGATCGGCGTGAGCTTGTCGCTGCCGGGGACGGCGTGACTACCGATGAATTCGCCGAGCGCGGCCCCGGCCGGACCGGACACCGGGTCGCCGTACGCCGCGTCGACGACGACCTTCGAGCCGCTGTCGCGCCAGCCGTCGACGTCGAAGCCGGCCGCGGCGAGCACGCCGGTCAGCCGCTGGCCGTCGAGGTCGTCCAGTCCATCGGCCGGCTCCCCCGGGAGGGGGTCGCCGATGTCATACGGCTCCGTCTGCGCCCCAAGCCCGTTCCAGTGGAACCGCTCGAGCCGGCCGCTCGTGGCGGCGATCAGGAAGTACGTGCCGCTCGTCGTCTCGGCGCCGGCGGACAGCACCCGACGTCCGAGCCGCCGCGACGCGTCGACGACCAGGTCCGGGTCGGTCGACAGGATCAGGCTGTCGTCGAACAGGTACGCCCGGCCGTCGTGCCCTCCCGCGATCAGCGTCTTCTCGCCGGCGGCGTCGGTCTCGGGGGCGTCATCGAACGACGCGATCGCCGCTCCGGCCGTGAACGAGCCGGCGGACGCGAGGGCCTCGAGCAGCTCGTCGGCGGTGCCCTCGGCCGCGATGACGCCGAAGTGCATGCCCATCGCGCGACCTCCTAGCGATCCGACCCGGCCGCCCCGAAGCCCGCTGCCGGCAGCGGCTCGTACGGCCGGCCCTCGGCGCCCCGCAGCCAGGCGCGGGCGTTCGCGCCGAGCGACGGGCGATGGTAGCCGCCCTCCTGGAGGATGACGAGTCGCCGGCCGAGCGCCGCGGCCCGCCGGCCGCACTCGTGATAGACGGCGGTGGTCAGGGCGAAGTCGCCGATCGGGTCGTGGCCGTACGTGTCGAAGCCGAGCGAGACGACGATCACGTCGCCGGGCGCATCCGCGATCGCGACCAGCCCGCGGTCGAGCGCCGCGAGGTACGTCTCGTCGTCGGTGCCGGGCGGCAGCGGCAGGTTGACGTTCGCCCCGCTCCCCTCCCCCTCGCCCGACTCGTCGGGCCAGCCGAGGAAGAACGGGTACTGGCGGTCGGGATGAGCGTGGAGCGAGACGTACAGCACGTCGCCGCGTCGCCAGAAGATCTGCTGGGTGCCGTTGCCGTGGTGGTAGTCGACGTCGAGGATCGCGACCCGCTCGCCGGTCGCCCGGACGATCGCCTCGGCCGCGATCGCCGCGTTGTTGAAGAAGCAGTAGCCGCCGGCCATCGAGCGGGCGGCGTGGTGGCCCGGTGGACGGCACAGGCCGTAGGCGGCGCGTTCGCCGCCGAGGACGAGATCGGCGGTCGTCAGGGCGACGTCGACCGCCGCGCGAGCAGCGCCGTATGTCCCCGCGACAAGCGGATTCGCAGTGTCGAGCCCCCACCACCCTGCCCGCCCGCCGGCGTACCGCGTCTCGGGCCGCGAGGCGACGAAGTCGGGGCTCATCCCCTCGAACATCCGGAACGTCGGGTAGGTATCGGCGATCAGGTTCGGCCGGTCGAGCGACTGGGCACGTGCCGCCGGCCACGCCTCCTCGAGGAAGCGCACGAGGCCTGGGTCGTGGACCGCGAGGATCGGGTCGGCGCCGTGGTCGGTCGGACCCTGGATCGCGAAGCCGCCATCCGCCTCGAGCGTCGCCCGGATCCGCTCCGCCCGCTCGGCGACCTCGTTGGCCGGGATGACCGAGCCCAGGACCGTCTCGGTGACGACGTCGTGGGCGAGGTGGGCGGGGCTGTAGACGACGCGCATCCGGGCCGATCCTCCTCCGATCCCTGCCGGGCGGCCCGGCCTGCGCGAAAGCCTAGCCGCCGAGGATCGCGGCCGTCACCTCGTCCGGCCGGTAGCGGAGCAGGTTGTGGCCGGGCGCGGCGACGTCGATCGCCCGGACGGTCGCAGGCACCGTCGTGCCGATCCCGGTCGCCTCGTCGTCGCCCGGCGTCGATCGCCGGACGGCCACGACCTCCGCGGTCACCGCGGGCAGCACGTCGGATGGGTGATACCCGAACATCGTCCGGACGCACGCCTCGAGGGCGTGCGGGCGCGTCGCCGGCACGAGCCGGCCGGCCGGCGTCTCGACGACGGCGGCACGGGCCGCCCGGTCCTGGTCGTCGTCCCAGCTCGCCGGGTCCCACGAGCGGCGATCGGCGAGGTAGGCGGTCATCGATCGCATCACCTCGGGCGGCTCCTCGAGGCTGCGCATGAACTCATCGACGTCCTGGCCGGTTGCCGTCTCGACGTCGACCAGGCCGCCGTCGACGAGGACCAGCCGGCTGCACCGATCCCCCAGCCAGGCCGCGGCCGCAGCGGCGACGATCGCCCCGAACCCGTGGCCGGCGAGGACGACCGGTCCATCACCGAGCGCCCCGGAGCCCTCGGCGACGGCGATGACATCCCCGGCGAGGACCTCGAGCTCGTAGGCACCGGGCTCGGTCGGCGCGTCGGACAGCCCGTGGCCGGGGAGGTCCATCGCCACGACCCGCCGGCGGGCGATGAGACGACGGGCGACCGGTGCCCAGACGAGGCCGCTGCCGGCGAGGCCGTGGACGAGGATGACACCGGGCGACCCATCGCCGCCCCAGTCGAGGAAATGGATCCGGTCGCCCGGCTCGACGAGGACGACGAAGCCGGCCGGCTCGCCGGCGGGCCCGGAGATGCTGGACACGCTCGTACCATAGGCCGCCATGCCGAAGCGCCGCCGTGGATCCCGGACCGCGCCGCCCCGCCGCGCGCCAGGCCGACATGTCGGCTTCGAGCGCCTGGTCGAGCGCGCGCTGGCCGGCATCCCGGCGCCGTTCCGCGAGGCGCTCGACGAGGTCGCGATCGTCATCGACGACGAGCCGACGCCCCGGCAGCGGCGCGACAACGACCTCGGACCCGACGACGATCTCTACGGGTTGTACGAGGGCGTCCCGAGAACAGCGTACGGCGCCGACTGGGCCGGCCTGCCGAACCGGATCACCCTGTTCCGGCTGCCCCTCGAGGAGGACTTCCCCGACCCCGACGAGCTCGCCGACGAGGTCCGGATCACGGTGATCCACGAGCTCGCCCACCACCTCGGCATCGACGACGATCGGTTGGACGAGCTGGGCGTCTGATCGGTCCGTCCTGCGCCGCCGGGTGTCGGCCGATGTCAGGCTCGGCCGGCGATCCAGACGACGGCGCAGACCGTCGACAGGGTGAACGCGAACTGCATGGGGACCGTCACGAGCCGGCCCCGCCTCACGGCCGCGACCGGGTTGGCCGGGTCCGCATCCGCCAGACCCGTCGACGGGCCGCCGAGCCCCAGCCAGGCGATCACCTGCGGAGCCACCGTGAGCGCGGCGATCGTGAACGTGAGAGAGCCGATCGCGACGATCGCGAACGCCACGATGAGGGCCAGCTCGATCGACTGGACCGTCCCGAGACCGCGATCGATCCCGAGGGCCGTCCCGACCCGCACGAGGATGTCGAGCCCGACGCCGATCGCGAACGTCGCCAGGTAGGAGACCGCCGTGTTGACGATCCCGATCACGAACGCAAGGCGCCACCGCCGGCGAGCCATCTGCCAGGACAGCCGGACGGCCGCGAACGGGCTGGCCGCCGCGAGGACGACGGCCGCACCGACGTAGGCGAACGGGGCCGACAGGAGCAGGTCGATGGCCGTGGCGACGAGAAGCCGGACCTCATTGCTGCTCGACCGCAGGAGAACCACTCCGAGGACCTGGCGGGGAACAAGCAGGATCACGCCCACGAAGAACGAGGCGAAGATCAGCCTCCAGAACCCCTGCCTGGCGATTCCGATCACCCGACGGAGACCGAGCGTCCGGCCGCCGACGCGGCCGCCGAGCAGGGCGGTCGCCATGAGCTGGACGTCGACGGAGATCGCCACGAGGCAGACGATGCCGAAGAAGAGCGCGATCGCGGCGAGCGGCCCGAGCCCCGCCCGGGCGCCGGGCGTGAGGCCTCCAAACCCCGTCAGCGGACCGATCAGCCACTCGAACCCGCCGATCCGGATTGATCGGACGATCACGATTGCCGCGATCGGCCCGATCGCCGCGAGGAACAGCCCGCCGATGAAGAGCGACATCCGACGGATCTCGCGGGTCAGCGAGACGTTGAGGTCGATGCCGCGCCCGACGATCTCGAGCGCACCCGGCGGCCGGGGCGAGGGGATCTCGATGGGGGCCGTCGTGTCGATCGGGATGGTCGTCGCGTCAGTTGGGGGTGAAGGCGGGTCGTCGGCCTCCGTCACGGCAGCGGGGCGGCGGCGGCGAGGAGCTCGCCGAGGCGGCCGACGTCGACGTTCCCGCCCGACCCGACGACCGCGACCCGCTCCCCGTCGCGGATCGGGATCCGGCCGTGGAGGACGGCCGCGAGCGCCGCCGCTCCGGCCGGCTCGAGCACGATCTTCATCCGCTCCATCGCGAACCGGACGCCGCTGAGGATCTCCCGGTCCTCGAGGATGACGATGTCCTCGAGATACCGCCGGCACATCGCCAGCGTCCGTTCGCCGGCGAACGGTGCCGCGAGGCCGTCGGCCACGGTCTTCGGCTCGATCGGAACCGGGGAACCGGCTGCGTACGCCTCCGTCATCGCGTCGGCGCCGCTCGGCTCGACCCCGTAGACGCGGGTCCGGGGCCGCTGCTCGCGGACCGCGGCGGCGACACCGGAGATGAGCCCGCCGCCGCCGATGCCGACGACCACGACGTCGACCTCGGGCAGGTCGTCGAGGATCTCCAGCCCGACCGTGCCGTGACCGGCGATGACCTCCGGGTCGTCGAACGGATGGAGGAACACCAGCCCGCGCTCATCGCGGATCCGCTCCAGGGCCCGGAACGCGTCGCCCACGTGGTCGCCCTCGAGGACCACCTCCGCGCCGTAGTCGCGACACGCCTGGACCTTCAGCGGGTTCGCGGTCGTGGCCATCACGGTGACCATCGGGACGCCGTTCTCGTGGGCGGCCCAGGCGAAGGCCTGGCCCGCGTTGCCCGCGGACATCGTGATCGCGCCGGCTGCACGCTGCTCCGGGTCGAGGGTCAGGATCCGGTTCATCATCCCGCGGGGCTTGAACGAGCCGGTCTTCTGGACGTGCTCGGCCTTGACGAACAGGCGGCCATCGGCCAGTCGTGGACCGCCCGCGTCGGCGATCATCCGGGCGGCGGTCGAGCTCGACAGGAGCGGCGTGCGATGAACGCGGCCGGCAATCCGCTCGCGCGCGGCGAAGACCTCATCGAGCGTTACCTGGAGCTCAAGGGTCGACATCGGGCGGAGTATGGCAGCGCCGGCGATGGCGCAGCCCCGGCGCAGGAAGCGACACCGAAGCGAACGACGACGGAGCGTTGCCTTGACCTACGACCGCCGCCTTCTTCTCGACGAACCGAAGCGGAACGTCGAGCTCACCCTTACGGAGGTCGAACGCTACGGGATCGACGCGTTCGGCGATCCGGACTACGTCTCGCTGTACGGGCTGGCGCCGGGCGACTGGTTCGCCCGCGGCGTCCGCATCCTGGGCCGGACGGCCGTTGAATGCACACGAGACCGACTGGCCGACCGCATCGCGGCCGACGTGGCCGCTCGACTCGGTCGTACTTGCGTGTTTGCGCAATCAATGACATGATGGTCCGGATGTTGGACACCGCCGTCCCGACCTCGACCGACTTCGATCGGCAGCGCTATGCGGCCGTCGGTCGGGCCCTCGCAGACCCCAAGCGTCTGTGCGTGCTCGAGTCGTTGGCGGCCGGCGAGCTCTCGGTCGGCGACCTGTCGACCAAGGTCGGCTGTCAGGTGCCCAACATGAGCCAGCACCTCGCCGTCCTCCGGAGCGCCGGGCTCGTCCAGAGCCGTCGCGACGGGTCGACGGTCTTCTATCGCCTCGCCGACGTCCGCGTCCTCGAGGCCTACCGGCTCATCCAGAGCCTGGCCGGCCAGGGCGCCTGACGCCCGCCTCCCACGCAGGCGCACCCGCGCGCATCCGCGGGCAGAAAGGAACCGAATCCATGGCCATCCAGCACGCGACGGACGACACGTTCGAGCAGCTGGTGCTCAAGAACGAGAAGCCGGTCGTCGTCGACTTCTGGGCCACCTGGTGCGGCCCGTGCAAGATGGTCGCACCGGAGATGGAGAAGATCGCCGCGAAGTACGAGGGCACCGTTGACGTCGTCAAGGTCGACGTCGATGCCAACCCGCGGATCTCGCAGGCGTTCAACATCATGAGCATCCCGACGATCGCCTTCTTCCGACCCGGTCAGCAGCCCCTCGGCGTTGCGGGCGCCCGGCCGATGGAGGCCCTCGAGGCCCAGTTCGGCCTCGCGCAATACGCCCCGGAGTCCGCGGAGGCGGCCTCGACCGAGGCCTGATCCCGTCGGCGCCACGAGCGCCGAACCACGCAATCCCACGACGCCGTCCCACCGGGCGGCGTCGTTCGATTCCCGGCTACCGAGCCGCCGGCTCGCGCGACGCTCGGCGGTGGGCGCTGAGGAACCAGGCCTCCGCCCGATCGACGGCGCCGTCGTCGACGGCGGCCGGGGCGAACGACACCCACTCCGGCCCGTGCGCCGACGCAGCGGTGTCGGGCGTCCGGAGCGCGGCCCTCGCGACGTTCGGATCGAGCCGGAACTCCGCCTGGCCGCCCTCGAGCGACGCGAACGCGACACCGGCCGACCCTGTGACGTAGGTGACCACCTCGCCGTCGACCGACGTCGTCACGCCGCCGGCTTCGTCGGCGGCGCCCGCGATGACATCGGCGAGCGTGAGATCGGTCGGCGTCGCCTCCAGGATCTCGGCGTCCGATCGGTGCCCGTCGTCGGTCATCTGGCCCCGGCGGCCGCGAGGATCGCGGCGAGGTCCGCCTGGTGCTCGTCGTAGTGCTCGATCGTCTCCTCGGAGAAGAACCGCTGCTGATCCGCGTTCTTCACCCAGCGGGTCTCCGGCACGACCGTCAGGTAGCCGCGCAGCTCGCCTGCCACGCGGGCGAACTCCGAGCGGACCTCGGCGATCGGCTTCGCCCGCCATGCCGCCTGCGCCTCGGCGTTGACGACGTCGCCGCCGCGCGTCTCCCAGTCCGCGTCGGCTCGCTCGTGCGACGGCGACTGCTCGCCGACGGCCAGCTCGCGGGCGACGTCGAGCGACAGCTGCTGCCACGTCACGAGATGGCCCATCAGGTCGCGGCCGGACCAGCCGTGGGCCGCGTCGACGGGCGTCTCGAGCTGCTCGTCGGTCAACCCGGCCAGCGCCTCGTACGGCCGCCAGGCGTCGCGTTCGTCCTCGAGGAACGACAGGGCGTCGAAGTACATGGGCCCATCGTAGACGCGGACCGACGCGCGGTGACGATCGGCTAGACGAGGACCGGCTCGCGGTACTCCCCGAAGACGCCGCGCAGGACGCTGCACTGCTCGCCGAGCGTCGCATAGGCCGTGGCGCAGCGCACGAAGTGGGGCATCAGGTTCGTCTCCGACGATCCGGGCCGGGACGCCGCGTCACGCAGGCCGGTCAAGGCCGCTTCGACCGCGGTCGCGTCGCGCTCTCGGCGTGTCCGGTCGAGCCGGGCGAGATGCGCCTCGAGCGACCCGGGAGGAACGGTCAGGACCGGGATCGGCGTGTTCTCGGCATCGTCGACGTACGCGTTGGCCCCGACGATCCGCCGCTCGCCGGCGTCGAACTCGCGCTGGAAGCGATAGGCCGCGTCCGCGATCTCGTGCTGCGGATAGCCCTCCGCAACCGCCGCGACCATCCCGCCCCGCCGGTCGATCTCGTCGAGATAGCGCCAGACCTCGCGTTCGGTCTCGTTCGTCAGCGCCTCGACGAACCAGCTCCCACCGAGCGGATCGATCGTGTTCGCGACGCCGGTCTCCTCGGCGAGGATCTGTTGCTGGCGGAGGGCGAGGAGCGCCGCCTCGGCGGTCGGAACCGCGAGCGCCTCGTCGTAGGCGTCGGTGTGGAGTGATTGTGTCCCGCCGAGGATCGCGGCGAGCGCCTGCGTCGCGACGCGGGTCAGGTTGTTCAGCGGCTGCTGGGACGTCAGCGACACGCCGGCCGTCTGGGTGTGGAACCGCATCCAGGTCGAGCGCTCGGTCTCGGCCCGGTAGCGCTCGGTCATCAGCTTGAACCAGATGCGGCGGGATGCCCGGAACTTCGCGACCTCCTCGAAGAAGTCCGAGTGCGAGTTGAAGAAGAAGCTGAGCCGCGGCGCGAAGTCGTCGACACGGAGCCCCCGCTCGAGGCAGGCCTCGACGTAGGCCATTCCGTCGGCGATCGTGAAGGCGAGCTCCTGGATCGCGGTCGAGCCGGCCTCGCGGATGTGGTAGCCGCTGATCGACACCGTGTTCCAGCGAGGCAGCTCGTTCGTGCCGAACTCGATCGTGTCGGTCACGAGCCGCATCGACGGATCGATCGGGAAGAGGAACTCCTTCTGCGCGACGAACTCCTTGAGGATGTCGTTCTGGGTCGTCCCCTCGAGCGCCGCTCGAGGAACGCCGGCCTTCTCGGCCGCAACGATGTACATCGCCCAGATCGGCGCGGCCGGCGAGTTGATCGTCATCGAGGTGCTGACCTGGTCGAGTGGCAGGCCGGCGAGGAGGACCTCCATGTCGGCGAGGCTGCTGACCGCGACACCGCAGGTTCCGAACTCGCCCTCGGCCTCGGGATCGTCGGTGTCGTAGCCGTAGAGCGTCGGCATGTCGTAGGCGATCGACAGCCCGGTCTGGCCCGCCGCCAGCAAGGAGCGGAAGCGGGCGTTCGTGTCCTCCGCGGCGCCGAACCCGGCGAACATCCGCATCGTCCAGAGGCGGCTCCGGTAGCCGGTCGGGTGGATCCCCCGGGTGAACGGCGGCTCGCCGGGCAGACCGACGTCGCGGAGCGGGTCGGCGTCGTCCCAGCGACCCGGCTCGGGGCGGAGGTGTTCGCCGCGCTGGTCGAGGCGGGTCGGCCCGCCGCCACCGGCGGGGCTGCCGTCGGGCGCCGGCTGGAGGGACCACGGGCCGTAGAGCCGCTCGACGGTCGTGTCGCTGATCGTCGAGAAGCGCGGCTTCCGCTCGGGCGACCGGGCGGTCGCGGGCGCCAGTCGCCGCGCCTCCCACTGACGCTTCCGGGCCGACCAGGTCATGGCTCGTACGCTAGCACGGGGTCGCGGCCGGCCCGGGCGGCCGACTCCGAGGTCAGTTGCGGGGCGGTCGGCCGGGCTCGATCCGAGCGGGCTCGGTCGGGACGGGCTCACTCCGGACGGGCATGCGTCGCGGCGCGATCACCCGGACCGACCCGTTCCTGACGATGACCATCCGGCGCAGCGATCGGAGCAGGAAGAACAGGTCCGCGAGCGACATGAACAGGATCAGCCGCCCCGGCAGGACCCGGAGCAGGAAGAACCTGACGACCCATTTCAACATCGTCGGAGCCTCGCAGGGGCTGGCCCACGGCCGGGCACCGTCGAGCGGACGCCGCGTGTCGTTCCCGTTACGAACGGCTCAGCCACTTGGCGAGGCGCTGGCGACCGGGGCGGACTGCGCGGGTGAGCTCACCGGTTCAAGGATGCCATCGGCGGCAAGCCAGGCGTCGACGGCCTCGCGGACGACCTTGTCATGGGCGTCGCGGGTCTGGATCTCGCGGATGAAGTTCGCGATCAGGGCGACCTCGATCCGGGCGTCGCGCTCCCAGACGACGACGCTCTGGAACAATTCGCCATTCAGGACGTCGACCTCCTTGCCGACGATCCCCGGCGCGACGTCATACGGCTTCGTCTCGACCGTTTCCACGTTCTTTCCGACCCTCGCGCCCGTCTCGTAGAACTCGGTCACCCATTCCGGCCGGAGCGCGGTGGCGCCGGGCGCGCTGAACGTCGCGAGCGAGAGCCCGCTGTCCGTCCCGGTCTCCCACGTCGCGCCGGCGAAGCGGAGCTCGTCGATGCCGTGGCCCTTCAACGTCGAGAGGCCGTCGGTCGAGCACGTCCGCCCCGAGTCGAGCTGGCGCGGCGGTCCGCCACGGAACGTCTTCGGGATGACCGACTCCAGCTCCGGAAAGGCGCCCGGAACGGTGCCGTCCGACGTGCACGGACCGGTCGGGTCGAACCTGGAGCCGCAGCCTGCGAAGAGGAGGGCGGCGACCGCCGCGACGACGAGCAGGGCGAACGGCCGGCGGCGGCGTGCGCGGGACGTGGCGGAACCAGGTCGCGAACGAGGGGGCATGGCGCGATGATACGGCGCGATGCCTGCCGAGCCCGCCGAGCCCGCCACCGCGTTCCGCCTGCGGACGACCGACGTCCTGCCCGAGACCGCCGACCTCGTCGTCGTCGGTGCCGGCGTCGTCGGCTGCGCGACCGCCTTCCGGGCGGCAGCGGCCGGGTATCGGACGGTCGTCCTCGACGCCCGACCCCGACCGGCGACGCTCACGACGCCGGCGGCGACCGGCGCGTTCCGGCTCCAGTTCGACAACGCCGAGGAGGTGGCCCTCGTCCGCGAGGGGATCGAGCTGTACGCCGACTTCGCGGCGCGTGCGGGGCTGCCCGGCTACGAGCTTGGGATGCGGCAGAACGGCTACCTCTTCTGCGCCCGGGACGAGGCGGCGGCCGGCCGCCAGCGAGCGCTCGTCGCGAAGCAGCGCGGCTTCGGTCTCGATGACGTCGAGCTCCTCGATGGCGACGAGGTCCGGAGACGGTTCCCATACATCGCCAATTCGATCCTCCAGGCGCGGTTCCGGGCCGGCGACGGGTTCATCGATCCGGTCCGGCTCGCATGGGGCTACGCATTCGCCGCGTCGGGCGGCCCGGGGGTCGAGCGACCGGCCGGTGCATCCGAGGCGACGTTCGCACTGGGCCAGCGGGTCACGGCACTCCGCACCGTCGGCGGCCGGATCGTGGCGGTCGAGACGCACGACGGCGCCGTGGCCGCCCCGATCGTCGTCCTCGCGACGGGGCCGTTCCTCGGCCGGACGGCGGCCCTCGCGGGCATCGACGTCCCGATCGCGCCCACGCGCCGCCAGAAGGTCGTCCTCGCCGACGTCCCGGAGGTTCCGCGGGACGCGCCGATGACGATCGACGAGACAACCGGAGCCCACTGGCGGCCGGCGCTTCGCGGCGCGTTCGTCCTGCTGACCGAGCCCGGCACGCCGTCCGGCGATCCGGTCTGGAGCGTCCCGACGTCGGCCGACTACGCGTTCCGCCTGCTCGACCCGGCCTCCGCCGACGGCGTCGCGCTCGTCAGCCCGTTCTGGGCCGATGTCTGGGAGCGTGGTGTCAACTGGACGATCCAGGCCGGCCAGTACGAGTACACGCCCGACCATCGCCCCTTCGTCGGCCCGACGCCGGTCGACGGCCTCTGGGTGAACGGCGGCTGGAGCGGTCACGGGGTGATGGGAACCGGCGGCGGGAGCCGGCTCCTGCTGGATGCCATCGCGGGCCGGCGGACGGGGCCGGCCTGGGGTCTTCGCGCCGACACCCCGGCCGGGAACCCGTTTCGCCTCGACCGTTCGATGGAGGCCGGGCGGCACGACGTCCTGTGAGCCCCGTGGCGCGCCTCGCCACCGCTGCGGCGCCGTCCGGTGGTGCCTCCTGGCACCTGGTACCGGCGTCCCGGAATGGTGCCCGCGTGCGCCCGACCATTGTCGCCGCCGGTTCGGGACGGATCGCCCATTGAGGCGCCGCGACGATCGGGAGTAGGGTGACAACGTGCCGTAACGCGATACACCCGGGAACCACCTGGGGCGTCGGTCACGGGCCAGGGGACGGCCTTCGGTTCTCCATGACGGTTGGAGCGCCGCGGATCCCGGACCCAGGTCACGAGCCGAGTAACCACGGATCATCGGCCAGCAGGCCCAGGCCGCGATACGGCAGAGCTCATCGCTCGAAGTTGGTTCGTCGCCACCTCACGATCGCCTCCCGGGTATCCGGAGGCGATCGTTTCGTTTCCGGGGACTACGCGGTTCGCCCGCTCCGGGTCGCATCCGGCGCCGGTCTCGCGCGCCGGGCGATGCCGCGTCGATCCAGGTCGTCTCGAACGACCCTCGCTGCCGCGACGAGATCGCGGTCGCGCGTGATCGTCGAGGCCAACCAGTCGATGTAGGACGGCTCGAATGCGGCGACCTGGCCGAGCGTGTGCCCGTGGAACTTGCCGAACATGAGCTCGACGTCGAGGGCGTCCTCGAGCGGCGGGCCCGGAGGAGGACGGAAGTTCCGGAGGCGGGATCGCGCAAGCGGCCCGGTCGGCGTGCTTGCCCGCGGCGGCTCACGCTCGTCCGGCGGCACCCGATATGGTGGCTGGCCGCGAAGGCCGGCCGCCGCGGCGCGGGCTGCGGCGCTCGCACCGTGGAGCGGCTGGTTCCGGGGTCGGAAGGTCTCGGTCGTGTCGACCCGGCCGGTCACGGGCCTCGACGGTCGCGGTCGCGGGGGACCGCCGCGCCGGCTCCCGGTGGTGCCGTCCGGACCGGCCGGCCCGCCGTCCGCCGCCTCGTCTCCGGATCCCGCGCCGCGCCCACGCCGGGCGGTCGTGCCGCCGTCCCGGGTCAGGGCGGCATACGCCTCGTTGATCTCGGCCATCAGGCGGGTGGCGACCCTCGAGGCCGCGGGGTCGTCGCCGGTCAGGTCCGGATGGTGCTGCCGGGCGAGCCGGCGCCAGGCGGCCTTGATCTGGGTCGGGGTCGCTCCGGGCTCGATCCCGAGGACGTCATGCGGGTCGCGCTTCGCCACGTATGGATGATATCGGCGGCTCGGCGGCGCGCCGCCGGCCCGCGACCACCGGCGGGCGACACGTCGGGCGGCTGCCGGCACGCTTGACAGGCGGCGTCGAACGGCCGTCCCATAGCGTCGTGCCGACCCTCCGCCGGGCGGGCGTCGTCGCAGCGATCGCCGCCGCCCCGTTCGCCCTCGCCTACCGGTTCGCGCTTCTCTACCGCGTACGGGCCGGCTTCCCCGTCCCCCGTCCGCCCCAGATCACGCCGGCCGATCTCGGTCTGCCGTTCGAGGCGGTCGACGTGCCGTCCGGCGACCTGACCTTGCCCGGATGGTTCATTCCCGCACGTGACGGTGCGCCGGGGCCGGGCGTGGCACTCGTCCACGGCTGGGAGTCGGCGCGCGACCGGCTGCTGCCGATGGCGGTGTTCCTCCACGCGGCCGGGTTCCACTGCCTCGCGATCGATGTCCGCGGTCACGGGGCCAACGCGGCGGAGAGCCTGCCGATCACCGCCGGCGAGTTCGGGTCAGACGCGCTGGCGGCCTTCCGGGCGCTCGACCGACGACCCGAGGTGACCGTCGGGGCGATCCTCGGCCACTCGATGGGCGCGATCGGGGCGATCCTCGCGGCGGCCGAGGAGCCGCGCATCGCGGCGGTCGTCGCGACCTCCGCGCCGGCGGACCCGTGGCGGCTGACTCGCCAGACGTTCCGCCTCGCCCGGCTCCCGTTCCCGGAGTGGATCGCGTGGCCGCTCGCCTGGCTGACGACCCGCGTCTACCTCCAACCGCGGGGCCACCATGTCGGGGAGATCTCGGCCAGCGCCGCGCTCCGCCGGATCGATCGGCCCATCCTGCTCGTCCATGGGTCGGAGGACGCGGTCGTCCCCGTCGACCATCTCCGGCGCCTCGCCGCCGTCGCCGACGGCGCCGGGCGCGACGTCCGGACGCTGACGATCGAGGGCGGCCAGCATTCGTGGCTCTACGAGTTCCCGGAGTACCGCCGCGCCGTCGCAGAGTTCCTGACGCAGGTGCTCGGTGGCCCACTGTCGCCGGAGGAGGCCGGAGACCTGGCGGCGGCCGCGGACGCCCGTCGTCTACCGGACACGCCGCGACCCCAGACCGCCGTCCAGCGCGAGCCCGGCGGCTTCCGGTCGCTCGTCGCCCTCGCCGTGCCGTTCCGGCAAGCCGGTCAGGGCATCGGCGATATCGAGGATCCCGAGGGCGATGCGGCGCCGAACTCGAGCGCGACCGATCCCCCGCCCGTCGGCGTGGCCCGGTGAGCACCGAGCAATCGATGTCGGTCTGGGACGCCGTCGAGCACAAGCGGGTCATCCGGCGGTTCGCCGATCGGCCGGTCGATCCCGACGACCTCGTCCGGATCCTCAACGCCGGCCGCCGCGCCGCGAGCTCGAAGAACCTCCAGCGCTGGCAGTTCATCGTCTGCCGCGACCGGGATCACCTCCGGGAGCTGGGCGGCGTCGGGCCGTGGGCCGGGCATATCGCCGGTGCCTCGGTCGCGGTCGCGCTCGTGACGCCGGATCCGACGGCCGCCGACAGCCCGCTGTCGGTGATGTTCGACCTCGGCATGGCGGCCGCGAACATGATGCTCGTCGCCTGGGAGCTCGGGATCGGCAGCGTCCCGGCGACAGTCTACGACCACGACCTCGCCCGTCGGCTCCTCGGCTACCCGGACGACCACCGCTGCGAGTACCTGCTGTCGTTCGGCCATCCCGCCGATCCGGACGACCTCAGCCGGCCGAACAAGGCCGGTGGACGGGTCGCACTCGCCGATATCGTCCACGACGAGCGCTGGTAGCGCCTACCCGGCCGTGCTCGGGCTCGCCGCCGCGACGAGGGCTACTGCCACTTGAAGAAGCGTGCCGCTACGACGAGGCAACCGAACAGCCACGCGACCAGGAAGGCGATGCAGACCCAGAGCGGCGCGAACGGCGTCCCGTCGACCATCACCTGGCGGAGCGCGTCGTTGAGGTAGGTCAGGGGCAGGACCCGGGCGACGGCCTTCAGCGGGTCGGGCATCGCGGCGATCGGGAAGAACGTCCCGGACAGGAACATCATCGGGAACTGGACGGCGCTCGTCATCGCGTTCGCCGCGTCCTCGGTGGCCGCGAAGGAGGCGATCACGTAGCCCGTCGCGATGAACGCGAGCGAGCCGAGCAGGATCAGCCCCGCGATCATCAACCACGATCCGGCGATCTCGACGCCGTAGAAGGCCGCCCCGACGCCGACGATGATGATCGTCTGGACGACCGCGATGATCAGCCGCATCAGGACGTTGCTGCCGACGAGCTGCCAGCGCTGGAGGGGCGTTGCCTGGAGCCGCTTGAGGATCAGCTTCACTCGATCCGCGACGAGCGGGATCGCCGCGAAGATCCCGACCTGCATCAGCGACATCCCGAGGATCGACGGCACGAGGTAGGAGATGAACGAGAGGTCGTTCGTCTGGATCGCCTGGAAGTCCGGCATCACCGCCGGCGGGACGCCCGCCGCTTGCTGGTTGACCGCGGCAAGCACGAATCCGACGAGCTGGCGCGTCGAGCCGTCGGCGGAGCTCTGGCTCGGGTCGGTATAGATCGTGACCTGGGCGGGAGCGGTCCTCGCCGCGACCGTAGCACCGAAGCCCTGCGGGACGACGATCACCGCGGACAGCTGGCCGTCCTTCATCTTCGCCTGGAGCTCCGAGGCGTCGCCCGTCTCGAGCTTCACGCCGTCGACCGCGGCGAACGCCCCGGCGAGCTGTTGCGACGGGGCGGATCCGTCGAGGTCGGCGAACCCGATCGTCCGATCGTTGCTGCCGCCCGAGAAGATCGAGCCGAACAGGACGACGAAGATCAATGGGAACGCGAGCGTCCAGAACAGCGCGGCCCGGTCGCGCAAGAAGCTCTTCACGTTCGCCTGGGTCAGGAGGAGCAGCGCGCGCATCGGTCGCCTAGTCCCGGAGGGCCCGGCCGGTCAGGTCGAGGAACACGTCCTCGAGCGTGGCCCGCCGGACACCGAGGTTCGCGGGCTCGACCCCGAGCTCCTCGGCCGCGGCGAGAATCGCCCCGATCGTCGCCGAGACGTCGCGCGTGTAGACGAGGACCCCGTCGGTCTCGCGCTTGACCGACGTGACGGCCGGCATCGCCGCGAGGCGTTCGTCCGTCAGCGCCTCGATCGGGTCGAACCGGACCGCCCGCTCCTTGAACCGGCGGCTCACCAGCTCCTCGACCGTGCCCTCCTCGAGGATCCTGCCGTGGTCCATGATCGCGACCCGGTCGCACAGGACCTCGGCCTCCTCGAGGTAGTGGGTGGTCAGGAGCACCGTGTGACCGGCCGACCTGAGGCCGAGGACGACGTCCCAGAGCGCCCGTCGGGCAGCCGGGTCCATGCCCGTCGTCGGCTCGTCGAGGAAGACGAGCTCCGGGTCGTTCACGAGCGCGAGGGCGACCGACAGACGCTGCCGCTGCCCGCCGGACAGGGCCGCGGTCCGCGTCGAGCGCTTCTCGCCCAGGTCCATCATCGCGATCAGCTCGTCGGGTGTCCGCCCGGACGAATAGAAGCCACGGAAGAGGGTGAGGACCTCGAGGACGGTCAGCTTCGGGTAGAGCGCGGGTGTCTGGAGCGATACGCCGATTCGGGCCCGCAGGTCGTCGGCATTGCGGACCGCGTCGATCCCCAGCACGCGGACGTCGCCGCGATCCGGCTCGCGCAGGCCCTCGAGGACCTCGACCGTCGTGGTCTTACCGGCGCCGTTCGGGCCGAGCAGCCCGAAGATCGTCCCGGCCGGAACTTCGAAGCTGACGCCGTCGACGGCGTGGGTATCGCCGTACGTCTTGAACAGGCCCTCGACGCGGATGACGGGCTCCGCGGCGGCCCCGGATGCCTGGCTCACTCGTCCGATGGTGCCACGTCGTCCGTGCCGGCGTCGGGGGTCATGCGGGTCTCGGGCTCGTCACGGAAGGATCCCAGCTCGACGAGGTCCATCTCGACCGGGTCGATGGCGTCCGTCGGATCTCCGCGCCGGCCCGTCTCGGGAGCCGGCGCGCCGAGCGCCAGGTACGCGTCGATCGCCGCCGTGATCCCCACGTCGCGACCCTCCTGCTCGGACAGGAACCATTTCTCCTCGAGGACATCGCAGTACGCCTGGACGAGGTCGCGGTCCGGCCCGACCGCGGCGGCGATCCGGGCGAGCGTCGGGCGGTAGACCTCCCGGAGCCAGGCGTCGGCCGCCTCTTGGGGCGTGACCGGGTGGCCGTCGCTCCAGTCACCGCACGCCTCGAACTCGTTCAGGTCGTTCAGGAGCAGGCGGGCCTGCCCCTCGAGTGCCCGGATCCGGGTCCGCCGCTCGAGCTCGTGGGCATGGAACCGGCGGGTCGTGACCCCCATCCGGAGTCGCACGCCGCCATCGGGCGCGTCGGAGTCGACGTCGAGGTCGACCGAGTAGCCGAGCTCGTTCAGCTTCCGGACCCGGTTCCTGATCGCCTGGCGGTCGCCGGGCTGGAGAACCGGCTCGTCGTGGATCAGCATCCAGATCCGCTCGTACCGATCACGAACCCGCTCGGCCGCCGCGATCGCGTCGTCGGGATCCTCGTTCCAGCCCTGCATCGCCGACAGGTCGGCCAGACCGAAGGCGACGTTCTCGACGAGGATCTCGAGGTCATAGGTGCGTTGCCCGTCGGACAGCGCCGGAAAGACCTCGCTCGTCTCCGCGTCGACGAGATAGGCCTGGATCCGGTCGCCGTCGCGCCGGAAGAGGGTGTTGGCAAGCGAGCAGTCGCCCCAGAACACGCCCGATCGATGGAGGTCGACGAGGAGGAACGCCATCGCGTCGAGGAGCCGGTCGCGATAGACGGAGCTCGTCGGCGGCAGGCGCATCATCAGCCGCCGGTACTGGAGCGAATGCGGCAGGAACTTCGTGACGAGGATCGCGCGATCGGCTGCGGGATCCTCCGCGACCCCGGCGGCCTCGACCGTCGGCAGCCGCAGGTTCTCGAGGTGGAGGAGCACCCGGTACTCGCGACGAGCCGGACCCAGCGGCAGCTCCTTCAGGGCGTAGAGCACGGCGCCGGAGGCCAGGAAGCGGACGAGGTGACGGGACGGCCCGACCGGGATCGAGCGGAAGTCGAGAACGTCCGACGGCCAGTCGGCGAGCTGCTGCTCCCACGGCAGCTCGACGAGGTCGGTTGCCGGGTCGCGCAGGCGGAGTCGGGGGAAGCGCGCCAGCAGACTGGAGGGCGCCCGACGCTCGTTCAACGCCGGATCAGAGCCGCTTGCGGAGGTAGGCGGCCACCGTGCCGTCGTAGCCGAGCTCCTCGTACAGCCTGCGTGCGTCGGGCCGGTGGTGACCGGCGGTCACCTCGGCGAAGGCCGCCCCGACATCCCGTCCAGCCTTCTCCGCCTCCTCCATCAGCAGCCGCCCGATCCCGCGCTCGCGCACGGCGGCGTCCACGACGAGGGCCATGATCCGGACGATCCGGTCCGAGTGCTCGAAGCGCGGCAGCGCATGGACCGCGACGAACCCGAGGATCTCGCCATCGTGGTCCGCGACGAGGACACGCGAGTGGGGCGAATCGAACCGCCCGAGACGCTCGACGACGTCGCTCGGCCCGGCCGGATAGCCCTCGTCCGTGAACAGGGCGGCGATCCGCTCCGCGTCGGCGGTCGTCGCGAGGCGGACGGCGATCGGATGGTGTTCGGTCATGGCCGCGATGGTAGCGTCCGGCGATCCACGACGATCAGGTGCGGACCGGTGGCGGGGCGGTCGAGAACGAGGACCGACGGACCGAAGGGCCCGGGTTCGACCCGGCTGATCGCCACACCCGAGGCGGCGGCCCGACGACGGAAGGCGTCGAGCCCGTCCGGGTCGCCATCCGGCGTCGTCGCGTATCTGCCCAGCGGTCCCTCGTCGTGACGGGCGAGCGAGGCCGCCAGACGCGCCTCCGTCGTGGGCTCGGCCAGCGCGATCGGATGGCCGTCGCCGCCGTCGATCACGACCACCGCCGCGCCGAGATGCGGATCGGCGATCGCCGCCGGGGCCTCGGCGGGCCGCACGCCTCGTTCCGCCAGGGCGCGTTCGAGATCGACGGTTCCGACGATCGTCGCCACGGACACGAGACCGTCCTCGAGGTCGGAAGCGGCCGTCACGGCAGGAGCAGCAGGTCCGGCGACACGCCGCCGATCTGCTCGAACCCGAGGGACCGATAGAGGTGCTGGGCGATGTCGTTCTCCTCGAAGACCCCGAGGTAGATCCAGCGGCTGCGATCGGCGATGGCATCGGCGACCGCGAGCGACGTCGCGAGCCGCCCGAGGCCGAGCCCGCGGAACTCCGGCGCCGTCCCGATCGAGGACAGATAGCTGCCGCCCGCGAACGTCGTGCGGCGGGCCACGGCGGCCGGCTCGCCGTCGACACGGACGAGGATGGCGTGGTAGGCGTCGGTGGTCAGGCCGAGCACGGTCTCGAGCTCGATCGCGACCCGGCGCTCGGGTTCCACGGCGAAGGACGTCACGAGCACCCCGGTCAGCGCCCGGGCGGCGTCCTGCGCCGGATCGCCGGCGAGACGGTGGAGCCGCTCCACGGAGACCTGCCGGCCCCCGGCATCGGGCGGGATCGTCCCCTCCCCCGTGCCCCGGTCGTGGTCGTAGACCATCAGCAGGCCGCCGCCGTGATCCTCGAACCCGAACGCCACCAGCCGCGCCGCGAGGTCCTGCGGCTCGTCGTGGCCCGGGAACGGCCAGATATGGGGGATCCGGTCGAGACCGGCGAACAGGGCGAGGATCTCCGTCAGCCGGCGATCGAACCCATCCGCGTCGCGCGGCCAGGCGATCCCCGCGATCCGGTTCCAGAACGGCTCGCGATCGGTCGGATCGTAGAGGAGCCAGGCGTCGCCGAGGTCGCGCACCTCGCGGCTCGTGAGGGCGTGGGCGCGCGCCTCGTGCCAGGCCAGCCAGCGGACGTCCTCGGCCGTGGCATCGAGGGGCCGTCGCCAGCCGCCCGGTGTTGCCAGCTTCGGCCCGTCGGCGACCATGGGCGAACGATACCCGCGCGAAACCGGTCCCACGGACCGAGGCGTACGATTCGACACCTGCCCGATCGGCACTTCCCCGCCGGTCCCCTCTTCCGGAGGATCCCGACATGCGACGACTCACGTTCCTGCCCGTGCTCGCGACGGCCCTGCTGCTCGCCGCGTGCTCGAGCGGAGCCTCCTCGGCTCCGGCCGCCTCGACCGCCGCCGCCTCGACCGCGGCGTCCGCGCCCGCCGGCGGCGGGGCCGCACTCGCCTGCGCAGCCGCCCCGGCCGGTGCGACGGCAGCGACCACGGTGACGATCAAGGACTTCAAGTACTCGCTGCAGCCGGTCAACGCCAAGGTCGGCGACGTCGTCGCCTGGTCGAACCAGGACGGCAGCACGCCGCACAGCGCGACGATGGACGGCGGCGCGTGCGACACCAAGCCGATCGACGGCGGCGCGACGGCCGCCCTCGTGTTCACCGCGCCCGGCACCTACACCTACCACTGCTCCGTCCATCCGGGCCAGATGAAGGACCAGACCGTCATCGTCCAGTAGGCCGCTGTCCGCGGGCGCGCCACCAGCGCCTCACGAGGACCGGCTCCGGCCGCGGACGGCGGATCAGCCGGGCCGGCCCACCACGAAGAGGGTCGCGCCCGACAGCAGGTCGATCACGGTCGGCGTCGGAACGCCGGCCGACCGGTACAGCTCGATGAAGCCCGCGTGCGTCTCCATCCGGGTGCCCTGGTAGAGCTCGTCGATCTGGATGCCCCACAACAGCTGGTCGTGGAGGGTCTGGCCCGCGTCCGCGTCGTCCGGAAGGCACCACTCCATCACGATCAGCTTGCCGGCGGGGGCCACCGCCGCCCACGAGGCGCGAAGTGATCCGACCGGGTCGGGCAGCTCGTGCAGGGCGTCCTGGAGGTAGACGAGCTCGAACTGCTCGCGGAACGGCATGTCGGGGATCGTTCGTGGCTCGATCCGGATCCGCTGGCCGAGGCCGGCCTCGCTGACGTGCCGCATGGCCCGGGCGACCGAGTCCGGCTCGTACTCGACGCCGACTAGCTCCGTGGCGGCGAACCGCCGGGCGATCGCGATCAGCCACTTGCCGCCGCCACACGCGACGTCGAGGACGCGCGCCCCGCGGCTGAGCGTCGCGACGAGCTCGGGCAGCTCCGCGAGTCCCTCCTGGAAGAAGACCGCGATGTCCTGGACGGTGACCGACTCGATCGCGCGGTGGAACCGCGGCGGCCGCTCGTCGATCGTCCGTCCGGTCCGGAAGAACCCGGCGAGACCGGCGTAGTCCAGGCTCGACACGACCGCCACGACGAACTGGCCGCCGAGGTACTCCGGATGGGTGTCGTCGAGGAGGACCGACACGACGTCGTCCTCGAGCCGCGCCCGATCGCCGTCGAGCACGACGAGGTCGGCGGCGTGGGCGGCACGGACCCAGGTCCTGACCGGCTCGGGCCGGCAGCCGGTCGCAGTCGCGAGCGCGTCCGGGGCGATCCCCGCGACACCCGCGGCGCGGATGCTCTCGAACAGGCCGAGCTCGAGCCCGAGGTAGATCACCCAGCTCTGGTAGAAGCCGGCGACCGAGCCCGCCAGCTCCTCGAACCGATCGCGACGCCCCATGGCCGCGATTGTCGCATGGGGCCAACGGCCGCCGACACGGCGGAACGCCGCCCCGAGGAGGGGCGGCGTTCCGTCTGGGTCAGGGCCGCGGTGCTTCCGGTCAGGCCGGCCGCGGGAGAGGCAAGCCTACTGGGCGCGGAGCCCTGCATTGTGAGCGGGCTTGTCCTGCGAGGCGGCCTGATGGAAGGCCCCGGGGGCTCCGCCGTGATACGGGACCGAGACCGGGCCCGACCGGACCACGAACGCCCGACCACCGCGGTCGAGGATCGAGTTCGGGCTGGCCTGGACGCCGAGCTCACGACCACCGCGGTCGAGGAGGGCCGGCGCAGCGAGCGGCTTCGCGGCCGACGCCGTGGCCGCGGGCTTGCTGATCAGGGCCCAGCCGACCGCCAGGGCAGCCACGAGGATCGCGGCCCCGACGACGGTCAGGAGGATCGATCCGGCACCGATCGGGGTCTGGACCGTGCGAGTGGAAGCGGACATTGTGTGTCACCCTCCGTCCCGTCCCGCCGACCGATCATCGGTCGTTGCGATCCGGGCTGTTCGATGTCCGCATCCTCGGTCGGCGGCGCGGTGGCGCCATCGGGCCGCTGCCGTACTCCGATCGCGTGGCCTGCCTTATTGTTCGACGCCCTCGGCCCGGCCAGCCTTATCGCTCAGATCGAGCGGAAACACGAGCCGCCGGTCGCCGACGACGCAACCAGGGCAGTCGGTCCGGTGTTTCAATCGGTGTGATGGACGAACACGCGGCCGCTGACGGCGGCCTGACCGCGCGCCTGGCGAGCGACCTCGACGGCTCGTTCGAAGCCCTCGTCCGCGCCCACCAGGACCGGCTCTTCACGATCGCCTGGCGCACCGGTGGCGACCGCCAGGAGGCCGAGGACCTGGTCCAGGACTGCTTCGTGCGGGCCTACCGCGCGCTCGCCGGCTACCCACCGGAGCGGATCCGCGAGCTCCGCCTGCGTGGCTGGCTGACGACCATCCTCCTGAACGCCGGCCGCAACCGGGCCCGCGTCCGGCGGGTTCCGACGACCGAGCTGACCTTCGAGCCCGGCGCCGAGCCGACCGACGACCCGCTCACCCGACGCGACCAGCGCGAGACCTGGGCGCGCCTGCTGGCCGGCCTCAGCCCGGCTCAGCGGACCGCCGTCGTCCTCCGCCATGTCGACGGCCTGTCGTATGCCGAGATCGCCGAGGTCACCGGCCGGCCGGAGGGAACCGTCAAGGCCCACGTTCACCGCGGCCTCGCCGCATTGCGCACGGCGCTCCTCGCCACGGAGCGACGAGAGCGCGAGGAGATCCCAGCATGACCACCCCGTTCGAACCCATCGCCGAGGCGGCCCTGGCCGGCCTCCGCGAACCCGCCCCGTCGGACCTCGCCCACTCGACGCTGGTCGCGGTCGGGCTCGCCGACGACTATGCCCTCATGGGCTCGCCCGTCGGCCCGCTGCGGGTCGCCTGGAACGCACGCGGTGTGTCCGCGGTCGAGGAGGCCGCGAACGACGAGGCGTTCGAGGCCCGCTTCCGGGCACGGACGGGTCGGGTGGCACGACATCGCGACGCCCTCCCGGCCGAGCTCGCCCGGAAGATCGACCGCCGACTGGCCGGGGATCGCCACAACCGGATCGATCTCGACCTGCGCGGCTCCACCGAGTTCGAGCGGGCAGTCTGGATGAAGGCCCTCGAGATCCCGCGGGGCGAGGTCCGGCCGTACGGCTGGATCGCGGCCGAGATCGGCCGACCGAAAGCGGTCCGGGCGGTCGGGACGGCGCTCGGCCACAACCCCGTGCCGCTGATCGTGCCGTGCCACCGCGTGGTCCGAAGCGATGGCACGATCGGCCAGTACTCGCTCGGCGGCCCGCACAACAAGCGGACGATCCTCGCCGGAGAGGGTGCCGATCCGAAGGAGCTGGAATCCCTGGCCCGGGCCGGGATCCGCTACTACGGCTCGGACACGACGCACATCTACTGCCTGCCGACCTGCCGCGACGCGCGGCGGGTCACGGAGCGGCACCTCGTGCACTTCGGGTCGGCCCGGGACGCGGACGCGGCCGGCTATCGCCCGTGCAAGCACTGCAGGCCCACGGGTCTGACCGCCGTCGCCTGATCCGCCTGCCGGATCAGCTGGACGTCGCGCACGCATCCACGGTCCGGTGTCGTACACTGCGGACACTTTGGACCAGCCGACTATGCCAATGGCCGCCGCGGACCCGGGCACGACCGAGCGCCACGCCGCGAGCCCCTTTACCGCGCCATCGATCGCGGTCTGGACGGCGATCGTCATCCTGTACGTCGTCTGGGGCTCGACCTACCTCGGGATCCGCGTCGCAGTCGAGACCATCCCGCCGTTCGTCCTGGCGGCCAGCCGCTTCGTCCTGGCCGGGACGATCATGCTGGTGGCCGTTTCGATCGTCCGGCGCGGTTCTCTGCCCCTGCCGACGCGGCGCCAGTGGCGTGACGCGCTGATCGTCGGGACGCTGCTGATGGGCGGCGGCATGGGCGCCGTCGCCTGGGGCGAGCAGACCGTTCCGTCCGGCATTGCCGGCGTCCTGATCGCGATGATGCCGGTCTGGGTCGCGGTCTTCGGCCGCCTCTTCTACGGCGAACGCCTGCCCCGGATCGCGGTCGTCGGGATCGTCACGGGAATGCTCGGCGTGGTCCTGCTCGTCGGCACGGGCGTTGCCATCGATCGATCGCTCGACCCGGCCGGGGTCGCGGCCCTGATCGTCTCGCCGATGGCCTGGGCCGCCGGCTCGCTGTTCGCCGCCCACCGCGCCGACCTGCCGAGGGACCCGTTCGTCACGACCGGGATGCAGATGCTCTCGGGCGGCCTCGTCCTGGCGGCCGTGTCGTTCGTCACGGGCGAGGTGGCGACGTTCGATCCGGCCGCCGTCAGCCAGGCCTCCGCGATCGCATTCGTCTACCTCACGATCGTCGGAAGCCTCGTTGCGTTCACGGCCTACGCGTGGGTGCTCCGCCACGCGCCGCTACCGCTCATCGCCACCTACGCCTTCGTGAACCCGGTGATCGCCGTGTTCCTGGGCTCGCTGATCCTCGACGAGCCGATCACGGCGATCCAGCTGGTCGCGGGCGGAGTGATCGTGGTTGGCGTGGCCCTGATCATCCTCGCCCGGAGCCGGATGGCGCCCGCAGTGGATCGATCCCAGGCGGCCGGGCAGCCGGTCCGGTCGGCCAATCGAACGGACGAGCCCGCCGCGGCCTGACCGCTACGACGCCCGGCTCGAACCCTCGGCGGCGACCGTGCGGGCGACCCGCCGAGCCATGGCCATGATCGTGATCATCGGATTGACCCCGATCCCCGTCGGGAAGAGCGAGCCGTCCGCGACGTACAGGCCCGGGACGACCGCCCCGCCCGCGGCCCGCACCCGTCCCCTCGGGTCGCACGGCTCGCCGACGTCGCCGCCCATCCGGACGCTGCCCATCTGGTGGGCCGAGAAGACCTTGCCCCGGTTCGGTGCGAAGTCGAAGGTCCGCAACGCGTCCTGGAACACGACGAACGAGCGCTCCTCCTGGCCGTGCCGGAACCCCTGGGTGCCGTGCCAGAGCGGGGGCGAGCCGAGGGCCACGATCCGGCGGGCGCCGGCCGCACGGGCCATCTCGGCCATCGACACGAGCGCGTGGCGGAGCGTCGCGACCCCGGTCGCGTCCAGGCCGTAATCGACGCGGATTCGGCCGGCCTTCGTCGGGCGGACCCGACCCTCGCCACCGTCGCGGGTGACCGCGATCAGCGGTGCGACGTGGCGGATGTCGCCGAGCAGGTCGGCGTGGGCATCCGTCCCCTCCCACGGAAGGGCCAGCGCGATCAGTCCCGGGTGGCCGGGCGCGGACTCGATCGCGTAGGCGTTCCGACCCGCCGTCGGCGCCCCGAACTGGAGCGACCGGGCGGCCTGCATCGTCCCGCGCCACATGTCGATCGGCTCGTCGAACACGCCGGCGACGACCGGCACGGGGTGGAGCCGGAGATGGCGGCCGATGCCGCCGTGATCCAGGCCCGACTCGAGCAGCACCGCCGGCGTCCGGAGCGCCCCGGCGGCCAGGACGACCTGCGGCGCCCGGACGGTGAGCCGCCGCGTCGACGGCTGGAGCGGATCCCCGGTCGTGCCCGCGAGCGGTTCGCCGGTCGCCGGGTCCATCCGGAGCACGTTCGCCTCGATCCCGGCCGCCCGGCCGCCCTCGAGCAGGACGCGCGTCACGCGGGCCCGCTCGACGATCCGGGCTCCCGCCGCGTGGGCGGCGGCAAGGTGGACCCGGATGCCCGATTGCTTGGCGCCGCGCGGGCAGCCGAACGGGCAGCTCCCGCAATCGGCGCAGTCGGTGGCGTTGCGACGCGTCTGGGCTGCCTCCCAGCCGAGCAGTGCGGCTCCTCGGAGGATCACCTGGTCCTTCGGCGGGATGACCGTGGCGACGCTGACGCCGAGCTCGGTCTCGATCGCCGCGGCATCCGCCTCGAACTCCGCGCCGTCGACGCCGTCGATCCCGTGGCGGCGCGCCCACTCGGCGCGGACGTCGTCCGGCGCGGGGATGCTTGTCATCCAGTTCACGAGCGTGCCGCCGCCGACGGCCGTGCCCGACAGCATCGTGATCGACCCATCCCAGGTCGTCAGCAGGCCGTGGTTCAGGTACAGGCGCCCGAACGCGTCGAGCTCGTCGGGCGGCAGCGTCGTCTCGTCGACGAACGGCCCGGCCTCGACGACGACCACCGATCGGCCCGCCCGCGACAGCTCGGCGGCGACGACGCCGCCCCCGGCCCCGGACCCGACGACGACGACGTCCGCATCGAGCGTGACCGGGCCTTCGCCGCCGTCGAGCGCGAACGGCCGGACGCTCGTCACACCGGTCGTCACCGGCGGTCGCTCCGGCTTGTAGCCGATCGCGGCGTGGAGCGGGTTCGGGCTCTCGCGCGACCCGGGGTCGGCGTAGGCCAGGAACGTCAGGAGGCCTGCGAAGGCCTGGAAGGCCGAGCGGCGCAGGGCGAGCCGCGAGTGCGCCCAGCCCAGGAGGTAGCGCTCGCGATCCGACGGCGACAGGTCGCGGAAGGCGGTGGCGCGGCGGGCGATCAGGAGGTTGACGAACCGCGTCTGCACAAGGCGCAGGACGAGCTTCAGCTGGCGGACCTGGGCGGGGTCGGCAGCGCGCGCGAGGGCATCGGACGCGAGCGCGGCGCGACGGCCGGAGCCACCGCGGACGAACGTCTCGGCGAGCTGGGCGAGCGTTGCGATCTCCGCCGGCGACCAGCCCGGCGCCGGCGTCGGGGCGGCGGGTCGAGGGGTCGCGGGATCGGTGGCCATCGCTCGGATCGTGACACAGGCGCGAGCGCCCGAAATGGGTCAGTCGTCCCGGAGTCGATCGGCCCGCACGGGTCCCGGCTCGGTGCCGTCGGGCGCGCTCTCGGCCCGCACGGGTCCCGGCTCGGTGCCGTCGGGCGCGCTCTCGGCCCGCACGGGTCCACGGACCCCGTGCCGCCGGGCGCGCTCCCGCGTCAGTGGGCCGGGCGGTCCCAGCCCTGGGCCGGCAGCGGCTCGCAGCGGAGCGGCCGGTCCACGCGATAGCCGAGGGCGTAGTCGGCCTGGATGAGCGTGTGGAGCTGGCTCGTTCCCTCGTAGATCACCGCAGCCTTGGCGTTCCGCAGGTAGCGCTCGACCGGGAACTCGTTGGAGTAGCCGTTGGCGCCATGGATCTGGATCGCGTCGAGCGCCGACTGGACCGCGTGGTCGGTGGCGTGCCACTTCGCGAGCGACGTCTCGCGGGTGTTCCGGAGACCCTGGTTCTTCAGCCAGCCGGCGCGCCAGACGAGGAGCCGGCCGATCTCCGTCCCGGCCGCCATCTTCGCGATCATCTGCGCGACGAGCTGATGGCGGCCGATCTCCTGGCCGAACGTCGTCCGGTCCGTCGCATACGCGACGGACGCGTCGAGACAGGCCTGGGCCAGCCCGACGGCTCCGGCGGCGACGGTGTAGCGGCCCTGGTCGATCGCGCTCATCGCGATCAGGAAGCCCTCGCCCTCCTCGCCGATCCGATGCTCGGCCGGGACGGCGACGTCGTCGAGGTTGATGATCCCCGTGTTGCCGGCCCGGATCCCGAGCTTGCCGTGGAGCGTGCCGGTCGACAGGCCCGCCATCCCCCGTTCGAGCAGGAACGCCGTCACGCCGCGCCAGCCCTTCGTCCGGTCGGTCGAGGCGAACACGAGGAAGTGGTCGGCGATGTCGGCGAGGCTGATCCAGATCTTCTGACCGTTGAGCCGGTAGGCGTCGCCGTCCCGGCGAGCCGTCGCGGCGAGGTTCGCGGCGTCGGTGCCGACGCCCGGCTCGGTCAGCCCGAAGGTGGCGAGCTTCTCGCCTCTCGCCTGCGGCACGAGCCAGCGGGTCTTCTGCTCGTCGGTCGCCCACTGGAGGAGCGCCAGCGAGTTGAGCCCGACGTGGACGCTCTGGACGACCCGGAATGCGGTGTCCGCCCGCTCGAGCTCCTCGCACAGGATCGCGAAGCTCAGGTAGTCCATGCCGGCGCCGCCCCACTGCTCCGGGATCGGGGCACCGAGGAAGCCCTGCTCGGCCATCTTCGCGAAGACCTCGCGATGGACCTCACCGGCCTCGTCCCAGGCACGGATGTGGGGCAGGATCTCGGCCTCGGCGAACGCCCGGGCGGCCCCCTGGACGAGCCGGTTCTCGTCGCTCAGGGCGAAGTCGACCATGGCCGACATCCTACGGCCGGCGGCCCGCGCACCGCGGGCCCGTTGCGGCCGGTCGCGCTGGCATACTCGGCCGATGACCGAGACAGTGCCCCTGCCCGCCGATCTGTCCACGGCCGCCGGCCACCTGACGCCCGTCCTCGGCCGGTACTTCGAACGGAGCTGGAGCCACGGCGAGGGCCACCGCCTGTACGACACGGACGGGCGGGCCTACCTCGACTTCGCGAACGGCATCGCGGTCACGTCGCTCGGTCACCACCACCCGCGGGTCACCGCGGCGATCCACGCCCAGGCCGACCGGCTGATCGGCCCGACCGGCCCGATGGGCTACGCCGAGCCGGTCGTCCGCCTCTCGTCGATGCTGACGGCCGCCCTCCCCGACTCGCTCGACAGCGTGATGTTCCTGAACTCCGGCTCGGAGGCGATCGACGGGGCGCTGAAGCTCGCCCGGCGGATTACCGGCCGGCCCGGGATCGTGGCGTTCCGCGGCGGCTTCCACGGCCGGACCCTCGGCGCCACGAGCGTGACGACGTCGAACCTGAACTACCGGACCGGCTACGAGCCGCTCCTGCCCGGCGTCTACTTCGCGCCGTACCCGGCCGCCTACCCGGAGTTCGAGGGCGACGAGGAACGGGCCTCCGCGGCGGCCCTCGAGATCCTGGGCGCGCTGTTCACGACCGTGATCGCGCCGTCCCAGGTCGGCTCGATCCTGATCGAGCCCGTCCGCGGCGAGGGTGGCTACAACCCGGCAGCGCCGTCCTTCCTCCACGGGCTGCGCCGGATCTGCGACGAGCACGGGATCCTGCTGATCGCGGATGAGGTCCAGACCGGGTTCGCCCGGACGGGCCGGATGTGGGGCTTCGAGCACGCCGGGGTCGTTCCCGACGTCGTCGTGATGGCGAAGGCGATCGCCAACGGCCTGCCGCTCTCGGCGATCGCCACGTCGCGGGCCCGGATGGAGCAATGGGGCCGGAGCGCCCACGGCTCGACGTTCGGCGGCAACCCTGTCGCGTGTGCCGCGGGGATCGCCGTCCTCGAGACGATCGCGGCCGAGGGTCTCATCGAGAATGCCGCCGCGCGCGGTGCCGAGCTCCGGGCAGGCCTGGAGCGGATCGCGGCCGAGGAGCCGCGGATCGGCGACGTCCGCGGCGCCGGGCTGATGATCGGCGTCGAGTTCGTCGCGGATCGCGCGACCGGCGCGCCCGACGGGGCGACCGCCAAGGCGGTCATCGCCCGCGCGGCGGACCTCGGCCTGCTGCTGCTCACGTGCGGGATGAACGGCCAGGTCATCCGCTGGATCCCGCCGATCGACGCGAGCGCCGCGGAGATCGGCGAGGCGATCGGGATCTTCGAGGAGACGCTCCGGACCGTCTGACGGGCGGCGCAGCGCGAGCCAGCGGACACGACGAAGCGCCCGCCACGATCGGGCGGACGCCTCGGAGGAGATCGACGATGGGGCGGCGGAGCCGCCCGGTCAGGCTCGGGTCAGCGGTTCTGTGCGAGGAACTTCATCACGTCGTCGAGACGGAAGCGACGATCGCCCCGCTTGCAGACGCGGTAGAAGGGAAGCTCGCCGCGATCCCCCAATCGCTTCACCGTATTCACGTGGAGATGGAGCATCTCGGCGACCTCGGTCGCCGTGAGCATCGGCCCCAGCTCGTTCACGGCCATAGAGCCCATATGGTCGTTGCCTTTCTGTACGCGAGGATGTCGTCCGCACCCGAAGGGTGGCGCGGGGTGGAGTGCGGCTTGCTGATGGGCGGAGCGTATGGGTGGCCCCGGAGGGTCGCCTAGCCGTACTTTGGGCTAGCCGCTGGTACCAGCGCCTGGCTCGTCGCCTCCGTGGAGGCCGCCAGGTCGGGTCTCACGACGCTCTCATCGGTCGTCGCGACGATCCGGTCCGATCCCTGCCGTGGGTCACTTTGCAATCCTCCATCGATCCGCGGCCGGGACTCCATCCTTCCGTTCTGGCACGATCCGGGCTACGAGCCCACCGAGGACCGAACCGCCGATGAAGATCCTCCTCGTCGAGGACGACCCGCGTCTCAGCCGTTCGCTGGCGCGCCTCCTCGAACAGGACCGCCACAACGTCGAAGTCGCCGCGGATGGCCAGACCGGGATCGACATCGCCCTCGGCGAGAACGGCATCGACGTCGTGATCCTCGACATCGGCCTGCCCGACATGTCCGGCATCGACGTCGCGCGGCAGATCCGCCACGAGCGGCGCGAGCTCGCGATCCTGATGCTGACCGCCCGCGACACGGTCAGCGACCGGGTGTCCGGCCTCGACTCCGGCGCGGACGACTACGTCGTGAAGCCCTTCAGCTACGACGAGCTGGCCGCCCGACTCCGCGCCCTCGCCCGCCGCGCCGAGAGCGTCGCGCGCCGACCGGAGCCGCGCCTCACCGCCGGCCCGATCAGCCTCGACGAGACATCCCGCACCGTGACGGTCCATGATCGACCGGTGGACCTCAGCCCGCGCGAGTTCTCGCTCCTCGAATCGCTCCTGCGCCACCCCGGCCAGGCTCTGAGCCGCGATCAGCTGCTCGATCAGGCCTGGCCGTTCGGGGTCGCCGTCACGCCCAATGCCGTCGATGCCTACGTCCATTACCTCCGGACCAAGCTCGGCTCCGAAGGCGATCGGATCGAGACCGTTCGCGGCATCGGGTATCGCCTCAACGGTGCCTGACGGGGCGACGACGTCGGGGATGGACCCGGCGGACGTCGAGGCGATCGCGAGCGACAACCGCCTGATGCGGACGGTCCGCTGGCGGCTCGTCCTGTGGAGCGGGCTCTCGACGCTCGTCGTCCTCGCGATCCTGGGCATGCTCCTGTACTGGAGCGCGGCGCGGACGCTCGAGGCGAACGGCGTCGAGCAGCTGACCGATCGCACCACCCAGATCGTCGACGACCTCCAGAACCCCCGGGGTCGGCCCGGCGGCCCGGCCTACGGCTTCATCTTCGGCGGCAACTCCAGCGGCACGTTCGCGATGGCGGTCGACGCCGAGGGCAACAGCCTCGTTCGAGGCAACACGCTGCCGCCCGGGCTCCCGGTCCGCGACTCGCTCACCGCGGCGGTCGACGGCGGCGGGACCGACATCCGGCCGTCCGCGATCGGGGCGCTGCCGATCCGGACGATGACCGAGCGCGTCGATTCGCCGGTCGGGACGGTCTACATCCAGGTGATCCAGGACCGCACCGCGGAGCAGCAGACGCTCGACACGATCCTCCGCGTCCTCCTCGTCGGCGGGGCCGTCGTCGTCCTCGTGTCGGTCGCGTTCGGCGCGGTCTACGCCCGCCGGGCGCTCGTCCCGATCCGCGAATCCCTCACCTCGCAGCGGTCGGCGCTCCGGAGCCAGCGCGAGTTCGCCGCCGATGCCAGCCACGAGCTCCGGACCCCGCTGACGGTCATCCGCAGCTCCGTCGAGCACCTCCGCCGAAACCCGGGCCAGGCTGTCGCGACCACCGAGGCCCTCGACGACATCGATGCGGAGGTCGGCCAGATGACCGCCCTCGTCGACGACCTGCTGCTCCTGGCCCGATCCGACTCCGGCGCGATCAGCCTGAACCGGATGCCGGTCGACCTCGGCGATGTGGCGGCGGACGGAGCCGGGGCCCTGGCAACCCTTGCGGCCGACCGCGGCGTCTCGCTCGGGCTCGATCCCGAGCCGGCGATCGTCCGAGGCGACCAGGCACGACTCCGGCAGCTGATCGTCATCCTCGTCGACAACGCGATCCGCCACACCCCACGCGGAGGATCGGTTCTCGTCCGCGTGCGCGCCGATCGCCGCGAGGTGATCGCCCAGGTCGATGACGACGGTCCCGGCATTCGCCCCGAGGACATGCCCCGGATCTTCGATCGGTTCTGGCGGGCCCCCGGCGCGGTCGTCGGTGGGACCGGCCTCGGCCTCGCGATCGCGAAGTCGATCGTGGACCTCCACGAAGGGCGGATCGCGGTGACCAACCGACCCGAGGGTGGCGCCCGGTTCACCGTCCGCCTTCCGGCCGCCGAGCAGCCGCCCGCGGCGGCGACCGAGCCCGGGCCGATCCTCGCGACCGACCGGTCCCGCTAGTCGCCGGTCCGCTCCGCACCCGCCGTACGAACGGACGGAGCGTCGGCGCACCGTTCTCAGGATTCGCTCAGGACTTGCGCCCGATCATGTGAGAACCTGCCGCCATTCATCCCGCGATCCGACCCGGAGCGACGATGCACGACGACACCACGCCGCACGACGACGAGACGACACCGGTCCCCGCAGCGAACTTCGACGGCCGGACAGCGGGTCGTGCCTCCGCGATCCGTGCGGGCGTCGTCCTGGGAGCGGCGCTCGTCGTCGCCCTCGGAACGGCCGTCGTCATGGGGGCGTCCGCCAGCCCCTCGACCCCGACGGTCGGCGCGGACCCGTCCGCCACGACCGGCTCCGCGGCCCCTGCCGCCTCACCGAAGACCGACGACGGCGACAAGCAGGACGACCAGGGCAACGGCAAGTTCAAGGACAAGGGCTTCGGTCGTGGCAGCGTCGGCTTCGGCAAGATCACCGTCACGGACGTGTCCGGGTCGAAGGTCTCCCTCGCCACCGACGACGGCTGGACGCGGACGATCACGGTCACGGCCGACACGAAGATCACCAAGGGCGGCGAGGCGGCGACGATCGGCGAGGTGAAGGTCGGCGACGTGGTCCGGATCGGCCAGAAGAAGAACGCCGACGGGACCTACACGGTGACGCGACTCGCGATCATCCTGCCCCAGGCTGCCGGCACGGTCACGGCCGTCGACGCCGCCACGCTGACGATCAAGGGCCGCGGCAACACGGTCCAGGTGATCACCACGAACGGCTCGACGACGTATCACCTCGGCAAGGCGGCCGGCGCCCGGTCGGACGTCAAGGTCGGCTCGAAGGTCAACGTCGTCGGCGAGCGCGCGACGAACGGCAATCTCACCGCGACGAGCGTCACGGTCATCCTGCCGCTCGTCGGCGGAACCGTGGCGACCGTGAGCGGCAATACGATCACGATCGAGCGACGAGACGGGACCAAGCTGACGGTCCACGTCGACGCCGACACCGCGATCGGGGTCGCCGGCGTCGACAAGGCGACCGTCTCGGACGTCAAGGCGGGGATGGCGATCGTCGTCCAGGGTCAGCAGCGTGCCGACGGCTCGCTCGACGCGACTTCGGTCCGGGCCGGCCAGTACAAGAAGGATCGCGGTCCCGGCAGCAAGGCTCCCAAGCCGAGCGCGTCGGCCGCCCCGAGCGCCGGCACCAGCTAGGCGGTTCTTCGCTCCTCGGCGCGAGGAGCGCGAGCCCGACCCGGCTCGGGCATTCGACCGTCCGCCATCTCAGGAGGTTCTCACTCCGGGGCGGTGTCATGGGGACACCACCGACCCGTCCGACGACCGGAGAACTCCTGGATGAACCCCAACAACCCCGTCAACACGCCATTTCCGTCGACCCCCGGCCAGCCGCTGGGCTGGGCTGCCGCGTCGCAGCCTGTCGAGCCGCCGCCTCCGGCGTCGTGGCCGGCCGATCGGGCAGCTACGCCGCCCGCCTTCGAATCGTCGGTGGTCCCGACCCGGACCGGGTCGACGGCGCCGCGCCGTCGTGGCTCGATCGGCACGGTGCTGGGCGCGGGCCTCCTCGCTGCCGTCATCGCCGTCGGGTCGACGCTCGCGGTGGTCGGCATCGCCGTTCCCCGGAACGGCGCCGGCTCGACGACGCCGGCAGCCGCCTCCAACCAGTCGACGAACGGCTCGGCGGCAGTCCAGCAGGAGGACATCACCGCGCTGGTCGCGAAGGTTCGCGACTCGGTCGTGACGCTCACCTCGCAGGTCGAGGTCAACCGCGGCCCGTTCGGCTCGGGATCGGGCGTCGGGATCGGGACCGGCATCATCCTGACGGCCGACGGCTACACCCTCACGAACCGCCACGTCGTCGCCGGTTCGCAGTCCCTCAAGGCCACGCTCGCGGACGGGACGGAGTACCCCGCGACGATCGTCAAGATCTCCGACACCCAGGACCTCGCGCTCGTCAAGATCGATGCAACCGGGCTGAAGCCCGCGACGATCGGCAACTCCGACGCGATCGAGGTCGGGCAGACCGCGATCGCGATCGGCAGCCCGCTCGGCACGTTCACCGAGACGGTCACCAAGGGGATCGTGTCCGCTCTCGACCGGTCCATCCAGGTCCAGGACGAAGAGACCGGCCGCCCCGTCACCCTGAGCGGCCTGATCCAGACCGACGCGGCGATCAACCCCGGCAACTCCGGCGGACCGCTCCTCAACGCGGCCGGCGAGGTCGTCGGCGTGAACACCGCGGCCGCCTCGACTGCCGAGGGGATCGGCTTCGCGATCCCGATCAAGGAGGCCCAGAGCCTCATCGACCAGGCGAAGGAAGCCAGCGTCGCCTGAGGGCATCCTGCCCGCCTGATCCGATCGGCCCGCGCGCGATACGCTGCGCGGGCCGATGAGTACCTGCCCCCACCTCTGGGAGACGCGCGAGCCTTCCCCGGCCAGCGACGGCTGTGCGGCATGCGAGGAGCTGGGGGACACGTGGGTCCATCTACGGCTCTGCCTGACCTGCGGCAACGTCGCCTGCTGCGACCAGAGCAAGAACCGTCACGCCTCGGCCCATTTCGCGGCAACCGGCCACCCGGTCGCGCGGTCGATCCAGCCCGGTGAGTCGTGGCGCTGGTGCTACGCCGACGATGTCCTCGACGATCCCGACGAGCTCGAGATGGAAGGCGCCGACCTCGGCTGAGCTTGCTTGAGCGGCCAGCGCATGCCGCGCGGCGCGCAAGCGTGGCGTCCCCGGCAGGATTCGAACCTGCGACCCACGGTTTAGAAGACCGTCGCTCTGTCCACTGAGCTACGGGGACGTGCGTGGCGAGTCTACCTATCCATGCAGGCCGGGCGGCATTCAGGTCAACGGCACCATCGCCGGCTGACCGGTGCTCGACCGCACCACAGGACCATCGGGACCCAGCGAACGCCGTTCGGAGGCCCGATTCGGCCGTGGTATGCTCCGCGGCCCGTCAGCCGCCAGGAGCCCACCGACCGACGTGACGACCGACCGCCGGGCATCGACCGCGACCCAGCTCGCGCTGTCGCTTGACGCGGCCTCCACCGGCCTCACGACCGATCCGGGCGTGCCGTCGGCGATCCCTTCGATGCCGCCGATCGACATCGCGCCGGAGTGGAAGGACCAGCAGCGCCTGTGGGGCCACTCCCTCCATCCGATGTGCTCGTACCTGGCGAGCTTCCCGGCGGCCCTCGCCCATGCCTTCATCGGCCGGTACAGCCGCCGCGGCGACGTGGTGTTCGACCCGTTCAGCGGCCGCGGGACGACCCCGCTCCAGGCCTCCGCGGAGGGTCGGATCGGCGTCGGCAACGATCTCAATCCGTTCGCTCATCTCCTGACCGCCGCGAAGGTCGAGCCGGCCGGCCGTGCGGCGACGGCGACCCGGGTCGCGGCGCTCCGGCTGGGCTGGACCGCCGCGGCGGCGGACTGGACCGCCCTCGCCGAACGCGTCGTCTCCCCGGATGGCGGCGATGTGCTCGTTCCGTCGGCGGGCAGTGGGGTCGCGGGAGCCCGCGCGGAGCACGTTCCGGCGGAGGTCGCCGTCGCGTTCCACTCGCGGACGCTTGCCCAGCTGCTGTACGTCCGGTCGTCGCTCCGGCTCGACGACCCGACCGATCGGTTCCTCGCGGCCGCCCTGACCGGGATCCTCCACGGCAAGAGTGCGTCGTACTTGTCGCCGCTGATGCCGAACACGTTCAGCATGGCCCCGCGCTACGTCCGTGAGTACGCGGCGCGGACCGGGTTCAGCGCCCCGGATCGCGACGTGTTCACCGGCCTCGAGCGCAAGCTCGCCCGACTCCAGCGCGATCCCTTGCCGTCGACGCCGGGGATGGCCCTTCTCGGAGACGCGCGCGACGCGGCGACCCGCGCCCGGGAGGCCCTCCGGTCACGCAGCCTGCCCGACCGGTCGCGGCTCGTCGTGACCTCGCCGCCCTACCTGCGGGTCGTGAAGTACGGCTACTACAACTGGCTCCGGACGTGGCTGCTCGGCTTCGACGCGCATGCGATCGACGCGACCCTCGACGACGCCCATCACCGCGAGCCGTACCTCGCGTTCCTGCGCGACGTCCTTGCCGATCTCCGCTCGATCCTCGCGGACGACGCGGTCGTCGTCCTCGTGATCGGCGACGTCGAGACCGATCGCGGCCGCCCGCTCAGCGGGGCCGTCGGGCTGGCCGAGCGGGTCTGGGAGGCGGCGGCCGAGCCCGAGGGCTACCGCCTCGCGGGGATCGCCCGCGACGAGATCGCCGCGAACCGGAAGATGACGAAGCTGTGGGGCGCCGAGGCGGGCAGGGCCACGAAGACCGACCGGATCGTCGTCCTGGGAGCCACCGAGGCCGGCCGGCGACGCGCCCTCGCCGGCGCCGGAACGCCCATCGACTGGGACTGGCCGCCGCGCGGGCTGCGGCCCGTCTGACGGCATGGACCCGCGACCGGCGATCGTCCCGACGATCCACACCACCCTCGCGGCCGGTCTCGGCGTGCTGGCCGTGATCGGGCTGTTCGGGACCGGCTCAGGCGCCCAGTCGGGGACCGTCGACGGGACGGTCGTGGGCGGGGTCGAGTTCGCCGCGTTCATCGTCCTCCCGATGGTCGGGATCGTCATGTTCGGCCTGTTCGACTGGCAGATGGGACGCGGCCCCGGGATCCTCCGGGCGGCCGACGTCGCCGTGTTCGCACTCGCGAGCCTCGAGCTGTCGCTCGGGGCGAGCGGGTTCGGGCGCTGGCTCGCCGGCGGTCTGGCGCTCCTCGCCGCGGCCGGCCTCGCGGCGTCGTTCGTGATCGAGCCGCCGCGCCGGGCGGGCTTCCGCCGCTAGGTGCGCCCGCCGCTCCCGACATCTCTCGGTCCACCGTCGACCGGTTCTGCCGTCATCATCCGGGCCCGGCTTCCGGCCGGGCTCGAGCGCCTCCGACGGCGTTCCATCGGCGATGCAGCGGACGGCGTTCAGGCGCACCTGACGCTCCTCTACCCGTTCGTCGCGCCCGAGCGGCTCGACGGATCGGTGCGTCGCACGATCCTGGACGTGGCCACAACCATTGACCCGTTCGACTACGACCTCATTGGGAGCGCGCGGTGGCCCGACACGGTCTACGCCGCCGTCGACCCGGTCGAGCCGTTCGTCGACCTGCAGGCCGCGCTCCAGGCGGCGTTCCCCGCGTTCCCGATCTACGGGGAGCCGCCCGGGTTCGAGTTCGTGCCGCACGTGTCCATCGCCGAAGGCGCGGCCGCCGCCGGTCCGACTGCGCTCGCCGACAGCAGCTGGCGACGACTGCCCAGCCCGTCCCGAGCGGTCGCGCTCGAGGTCATCGGCCGGTCGGACGGCGGCCGCTGGCGAACCGTCTGGCGGATCCGCCTCGGCAGGCCCGGTCCCGAGACCCGCCGCTAGAATGCCGCCATGAAGTTGATGTACCACCCGTCCGACCTGGCGGCGATGGATCCCCTGGTCCTGCTGAAGAACCTGGACCACGTGCGGATGACCAGCCGGCGGCTCTCGTACATCCTCCAGCAGCAGGTCCATCTCTACACACCCGAGGCGAACCAGATCCGCGAGCAGATCGACACCTACGTCGAGGCCGAGCGGCAGATCGAGGGCGAGATGGCGAGGCGCCGCATCCGCGCCTGAGCCGGCTCCTCATCCGCGCGTGAGCCGGCGGACTGCGCCCGCCACTGCGTTCGTCGCGCCTGAGCCAGCTCCTCATCCGCAACTCGGATTGGATCGCCCGCCGGCGCGCTTGCCTGACGGCCGCCCGGCGCGACATCGAGCTCACCGCGGTCCAGATCCGTCCGGGTCGCGGATCAGCCCTGGCAACAAACATGAGGAAGGGCTCCCGACCCTGACCAGTCGGGAGCCCTTCCGCGTCGATAACGACGCGACGATCTCTGCCTCGTTCAGGCTCCGGCGGCGACCGCGATCCTGATCGATCCATGGTCCGGAACGGCCCGGTCGGCCGGCTCCGGGGTGGTTGCGGCGTCGGGCAACGCCGGGTGGCTCGCTTCGGCGGGCAACGCGGGCTCGATTGCCGACGCGGTCTCGTCCGCCGGGACGACGACGGTCAGGATGGCCTCCGTTGTCCGACGGCGGCGCTCCTGGTCCTCTGCGACGACCCGGCTCACGATCGCGGCCAGGCCCGGCATCTCGAAAAGACCGAAGCCGATCCCGATCGCAGACAACTCTTCGGCGCGATAGCCGCGGTACAGACCGCGACCCGCGACGGCACACATCTCGTCATACAGCTCCGGCCAGCCGACGTGCTTGCGTCGGTGGCAGAACCGGACGAACTCCAACGCTTCGGCGTCCACCCCCGGCGCCTCGGTGACGGTTCGGGCTACGCCGTTGCTGGGAACCATCGATGGCCGACCCTCCAGTCGATCCCGTCGCGTGGCAGCACGAACCATCCACCCATCGATCGGCGGGATCAGCCGACCGCGGGATGCCCCGTGGAGTCGCACCGGCCGCGGGTTCCGTCCCTCCCGGAGAACTCTCGCCGGCCCGGTGGCTGGCAATGGTATGACCGCGGGGCCGGTGGATGAAGGGGGTTTGTCCACCAACTCGTCCACGAACTTGTCCACACGAACGGACGTTCGCACCGAGTCACGCTCACGGGCCTGCCGGCCGCCGACGACCGACGTCAGGCTGTCCTGCGGCGGACCCCCAGGCCGGCCCCCTCGGGGATCTGCCACCGGCAGTCGTCGCCCAGGACGAGCCCTTCGAACGGGTCGTCCGCGAGCAGCAGGTTCCCGTCGAGGTCGACCCAGTCGGCAAGGGACGCGACCGCCGCAGCCGCACCGATCCCGACCGTCGTCTCCTCCATGCAGCCCAGGAACGTCCGGAACCCGAGCTCGCGGGCCTGGGCCAGCATCGCCCGGGCGGGCCCGACGCCGCCGCACTTCGCGAGCTTCACGTTGACGCCGGCGACGACGCCGACGAGCCCGCGGAGATCGCGGATCGTGACCGCGCTCTCGTCGGCGACGATCGGGAGGGACGATCGCGCCTGGAGCCAACCCAGCTGGTCGAGGCGATCGGCCGGGAACGGCTGCTCGATCAGCTCCACGCCGAGTCGCTCGAGCTCGGGGATCAGCGCGACCGCCTCGTCCGGCTGCCAGCCGGTGTTCGCGTCCACCCGAAGCCGCCCGGCGTAGACCGCCCGGACCGCCTCGAGCGTCGCCAGGTCCGACGCTCCGCCGAGCTTGATCTTCAGAGCCGGAAAGCGGCTGGCCCGCGCCGCGCGCTCGGCGACGACCGCCGGCTCGTCGAGGCCGAGGGTGAAGTCGGTCGGCGGGATCTCGCCTGGGACATCCAGCATCGACCGGATCGATCGACCGACCACCTGCCCGACCAGGTCGCGGAGGGCGATGTCGATCGCGCACTTGGCCCCGCCGTGGTGGGCGATTGCCCGATCCATTGCCGCGTTCGCGTCGTTCAGCCCGCCCGAGTCCGGGATCGGCTCTCCCACGGCCGCGACGAGGAACGGAAGGACGGCGGCAATCGTGTCGGCCGTCTCGCCGTAGAACCGGTCGGGGTAGCCCTCGCCGAGCCCGACCAGCCCGGGAAACCGGTCGTCGCGGACCTCAACGATGACGGTCGTCACCGCATGCCCGGCGTCGTGATCGGAGCGGGCGATCCGGAACGGGTCGCGGAGGGTGAGGCGGAGGACCTCGTGGCTGACGTGGAGCGACACTCAGGCCGCGCCCGGACTGGCCGCCGCGGGAGCGTCGACCCACGGCAGCGCGTCGACGCCCTGCTCGATCCTGGCCCACAGCGGCCCCGCCCCGAACCGCACCGGGTCGTCGACCGGCAGCCCGGTCTCGGACGCAATCCGGTCGATCTCGGCCCGGGCATCCGCCTCGTCGGGGATGCCGGACGTGTTCAGCGCGATCGCGACGACCTTCGACGGCGCGACGAGCCCAGCGACGCGCTCGTGCAGCTCGATGAACGGGCGCAGGTCGGCGATCGGGAACGAGGCGTCCGGCAGGTGGTCGAAGTCGTGCTCGGTCTGACCCGCCTTGTGGACGAGGACCATCGCCTGCGGCGTCGCACCGTGGATCAGCGCAAGCGTGACCGATGAATAGGCCGGGTGGTCGAGCGAACCCTGGCCCTCGACGATCACCCAGTCGCCTCGCCGCTCGCCCTCCTCGACCATCCATTCGACCGTACCCTGGGCGAAGTCGCTGATCAGCCGGTCCACCGCGGCGCCCCAGCCCTCGATCATCATCCCCGTCTGGCCCGTCGGGACGAAGGAGGCCGACCGACCGGCAGCGAGCGCCGCCGCCCGGAGCTCCAGCGCGACCGACATCTTGCCGATCGCGCAGTCCGTGCCGACCGTCAGGATGACCCGCTTCCCCGGTCCGTGGCGGCGGCCAACCGACGTCTCCATCCGTCCCGGCGGCCGCCGGTAGTCGACGATCTCGATGCCGGCGAGGTGAGCCGCGGCCTCGAACTCCGGGTCGTCACCGAGGAACGTGTGGAGCCCGGAGTGGACGTCCAGCCCCGCCCGGATCGCGGCGAGGATCGTGGCCCGCCAGCTGTCGGGCAGCTTGCCGCCGGTCGGGGCGATGCCGATGAGGAGCGTGTCGGGTCGCCGGTCGAGCGCGAGCGCTTCGTCGAGGGTCGCGATGATCGGGATGTCGCGATCCGGCAGGATCGCCGACACGTTGCCCCCGGCCTGCGTCGAGTCGATCACGGCGACCGTGTCGTCGGGTCCGTAGCGGATCACACCCACCGCGGTCTTGCCGTGGTGGAAGCCGAAGTTGCCCTCGGCAAGGATGACGAGACGCCGGCGGCGGGCCGGCGGGGTGGGGAGATCGCTCACGCGCCGGAGTCTACGGTTCGGGGCGCGGGGCCGTCGCGCGAGCCCGACCGGGTCGTCGACATCCCGGAATCGGCACCGCTCCCCGCTGGAAACGGATGTTGTCGTCTGCGAGGATGACCGGAGAGAGGGTTCTGCGGGACCAGGGGAACGGAGGTCACGATGCCGCAATTCTCGGTGAACGCCGCACGGGTCGATCCGTACAAGAACTTCAAGTTCCGGATCAAGTGGGATGGTCGGTACGTCGCTGGAATCTCCCGGATGAGCGGACTCAGACGGATCACCGAGGTGGTGGAGCACCGGGAAGGGGGCGACCCGAGCACCAGCCACAGGTCCCCCGGTCGGACCCAGTACGACGCGATCACCCTCGAACGTGGCGTCACGCATGACGAGGACTTCGAGCGGTGGGCCAACCAGGTCTGGCGGCCCGGCTCCGGGGGCAACGAGGTGGCCCTCACCGACTTTCGCAAGGACGTCGTCATCGAGCTCTTCAACGAAGCCGGCCAGCCGGTCAAGGCGTTCATCGTCCACCGCTGCTGGCCATCCGAGTACCAGGCCCTGCCCGATCTGGAAGCGAACTCGAGCGCCATCGCCATCGAGACGCTGAAGCTGGAGAACGAGGGCTGGGAACGGGACGAGTCCGTCGTGGAGCCCAAGGAACCCTAGAGCAGGCGCCCAACGTCGATCGAGGGTCCGGGACGGCCGCGACGCGATCGCCGGGGTCCGGGTAACGCTCGGGCATGCGACGATGCGAGGCGGATGGCCGACTACCCGTTCGTCCCGCGAAGCAACGCCTCTCTGGCACCCGGCCAGTTCTGGTCGATCCCCCTGTCCGACGGTCGCTTCGCCTGCGGCCGCGTCCTGGCGATCGATCGCCAGGCGCGGTACGGAGCGAAGACGATGTTCGTCGGTGGCATCCTCGACTGGGTCGGCGAGTCGCCACCAACCGCCGATTCGATTGCCGGCCGACGCGTCCTCGAGATCGGCAAGGGCCACGTCCGGGTGATCGCCGAAAGCGGCGGGGCGATCCTGGGCGAGCGTCCGCTGGACGCGGACGCGGTCGTCGATCCGGCCACGGTCAACAGCTACTGGGGCTTTCGCTATCCGGCCCTTCGCACGGAGCAGCTGTATGTCGCCGGCGATCCCCCGCCGGCCGCGGACTTCCGCGAGGTGCACTCGCCGCTGACCGGCGAGATGCTCCGACCGTCCGCCTCGGGACGGGGCACGGTCCAGTTCAGCCGACGCTTGACCGACGACGACTTCGCCCGGCTCGCCGCGTGGATCCAGCAGTACCCGGAGATGACGCTCCGCGCGTACGGCTCGTACGACGGCTCGATCCGCGACCTCGAGTTCCTTCGCTTCTTCCCGTTCCTTCGCCGCTTCGACGTCGACGCCGTCTACTCATGGCTGGAGTCCCTCGATGGCATCCGGCACCTCCCGACCAACCTCGAGGCGCTCGCCATCGGCTGGACGAAGCGCACGCTCGACCTCGCGGTCCTCGATCGCTTCCGGGACCTGCGAAGGCTCTCCCTCGAGGGCCAGTCAAAGAACATCTCCGTGATCTCGCGGCTGACCGCCCTCGACGACCTCACCCTCCGATCGATCACCCTCCCGGACCTGTCGCTCCTTGTTCCGCTGACGAGCCTTCGGTCCCTCGATCTCAAGCTGGGCGGGACGCGCGACCTGTCGCTCCTGCCCCGGATCGGTCGCCTGCGCTATCTGGAGCTGTGGATGATCAAGGGCCTGACGGACATCTCGGCGGTCGGCGAGCTCCCGGACCTGCGGTACCTCTTCCTCCAGGCGCTCAGGCAGGTGGAGCGGATCCCGGACCTGACCCGATGCACCTCGCTACGACGCGTCCACCTCGAGACGATGAAAGGGATCCATGACCTGCGACCGCTCGCCATGGCCCCCGCGCTCGAGGAGGTGGTCCTCACGGACATGCGTCACCTCCAGCCAGACGACCTCGCGCCGCTCGTCGGACTGCCAACGCTTCGCGCCGTCGGCTACGGCCTGGGATCGCTTCGCAAGCGAGACGCCGCTCGTGCCCTCGTCGGGTTGCCGGAGGTCGAGCACGCGTTCGACTGGCGGGAGGAGTAGGCACTCCGAACCAATCCGCGTCGCGCCATGTATCTCCCGGCATGGCGAGCGTCGTCTCCGGCTACACGCGCTCTGTCGGGCTGGCCCTGTCCGCCATCCTGATTGCGGTCGGCTGCGGCGGATCGGGCGCCGGGAGTGATCCCGCCTCCGGAACGCCCACGACATCGTCACCGAGCGGGCAGGCCGCCGGGAGCCCGACACCTCCCGCGGCGCCGTCGCAAACGCCAGCGCCATCACGGCTCGCGACCACGCCGCTCAAGATCGATGGCAAGGGTCCGATCGGGCTGGCCATCGACGACGGCACGGCGTGGGTCACCACGCCGGACAGCGGCGACCTCGTCGCGATCGATCTGGCCACGGGAAAGAACCGTGTCTTCGACGTCGGGCCGGGCGGCTCGCACGTGCTCGTCGCCGGGCCGAACGAGATCCTCGTCGCCCGCTTCGACACCGGCGGCGTCGGCGAGCACCTCGCGATCGTCGACCCGGCCACCGGTTCGATCCGCGGCGTCGACACCGGCCCGCTGGCCGGGTTCGATCTCACCGCGGACGGCCGCCTCTGGGCCCTCGGTACCGAAGGCGAGATCATCGTCGTCGACAAGGCCCGGACCCGCGTCCTCGCACGAACGTCCATCCCGGTCCACCCGAACGAGCACCTCGACGCGGTCGCGGGTGCGGGCGACTTCTGGGCCTCGAGCGACACGACGGCGATCCGACGATTGAGCGGCGCGACGCCTGCGGTGACCGCCGAGATCGAGACCGGCGGCGGGATCCCGCTGGCGTTTGCGGACGGGATCGTCTGGGGCGCCCGAGCCGACGAGCTGTGGGGCATCGATCCGGCGACGAATGCGATCGCGAAGCACGTTCCGCTCGAGGGCCTGATCGAGATCCTCGACCTCGACGTCGCCGGCGACCGCGCCTGGATCGCCGCCCGCAAGCCGGGAAGGGTCGGCACGGTCGTCGGGATCGACCTCGCCTCGGGCCGGCAGGTCGGCGAGGCCGACGTGTCGCTCCCGGCGGGCGTCGTCGTCAGCGGCGATCGCGTCTGGGTGACGAGCTACGAGACCGACGAGCTGATCGGGATCGACCCCCCGCCGCCCTGAGGCCGGACGCGGCGAGCCACGGCACGACGTGGGTGGTTGGTACCGCATACCGGATTCGAACCGGTGATCTCCGCCTTGAGAGGGCGGTGTCCTGGGCCTCTAGACGAATGCGGCTCCGCGGGCGGCGACGCGTGGTCGCGGCCGGACCGGGATGATACCAACCGGTCCGGCACCTCGCCAAGGGCGGCTTCAGAGCCGGTGCGATTCCAGGAAGCTGCGGATCGCCTCGGCGACCTGCTGGTGGCTCTGCTCGCCGACCACGAGGCCGTAGTGCGAGTGCGCGCCGAACGGCTCGTACTCGGCCCCGAGCCACGCCGCCAGACGTTCCGTATCCGGCTCGGGGTTCATCCGGTCCAGGCCGCCGCCGATGACGAGGCGCGGGATCTCGGCGAACGGCCGCGGATCGACCGCCACGCCCGACAGCACCGTGCGCATCGCCCGACCGCTCTCATGCGGCTTCTGGCCGAGGAGGTGCTGGATCCGGAGGACGTCGGCCAGGGTGAGATCCCGATGGTCGCGCTGGAGCTTCTCGGGAAGCGTCGTCCAGCCGATCCGGCCGCGCCCGTACACGTCGGGCACCTCCCGGAGCTCGTGCGGCTGGGCCGGCTCGCGCAGCTCCTTCGGCAGCTCGGGCGAGAGCAGGACCAGGCCGCCCATCGGCGCCTGCTCGGCCGCCTTGAGCACGAGCAGGCCGCCGAGGCCGTGGCCGACCGCCACCGTCGTCGGCCCGAGGCGGTTCAGCGCGGCGACGACGTCGTCCACGTAGGTCTGGAAGGTGAGCTCCGTCGGATCGGCCGTCCGCGACCAGTGATGGTTCTGGAGGTTGAGGGCGTGTCCCTCCCAGCCGCGCGCCGCGAAGAACCCGAGATAGCGCTCCCAGACCCACGAGCCCGCCAGCTCGCCATGGACGAACAGCAGCGGCTTTCGCCGCGAGCGTCGCTCCGGCAGCCACGATTCGATGTAGAGGCCACGATCGTGGAGCTCGATCTCGTCCTTCCGGACGGGCCGGCCGTTCGCGGACGGGACCTGGGCGCGGGCGAGGATCTGGTCGGGCGTCGATTCGGTCATCGGCGCGGGGCTCGGGAACGCATGGACATCGGCTGGCTCACCACTCGTGCGGGTTGATGACGAGGCCCGTCAGGGCCTTCGGATAGAAGTAGGTCGACTTCTGGGGCATCACGTCGCCCTCGCGGGCGACGGCGGCGATCGACTCGACTGGTGTCGGCTCGAGGAGGAAGGCCGCGTCCGCATCGTCGATCGATCCGTCGACCGCGTCGAGGGCCTCGTCGACCGACTTCGTGAACGCGATGCGTCCGGCTGACGCCACGGCCTCACGATCGATCCCGGCGAGCCGCTCGAGCGCGGCCCCGAGCAAGACGACATCGAGCCCGCGGAGGGCCGCGCCGCCGTCCGGGAGGATCGGCGCGAGCGCCGTCCGCCGCGCGGTCAGGATCGAGCCGCCGTCCCGCGTCCAGAGCCCGAACCGCCCCCGGCCGCCGGCGCCGCCTGCCCCCGCTCCGAACGCGTCCCGCAGGGCGTCCCGATCGGCGGGACGGACGTCGAACAGGTCGTCGAGACCGGCGCGCAGCGAGGCAACACCGGTCTCGCCCAGGCCCCGCACGATCCGGTGCGTCGGCAGGACCGTCAACGGCTCGGCGGTCGTCTCGAGCAGCAGCATGAGGAGATAGTCGAAGGCCGGATCCTCCTCGCAGGAGCGGCTCATCCGCCGCTCGTCACGGTAGCGAAGCGCCGTCTCGTAGCGATGGTGGCCGTCGGCGATCGTGACGGGGTTCGCGGCGGCGATCGCGATCAGCTCGGCCACCTGCTCCGAGGCCGGGCCGTCGGCTTCGGCGACCCAGAGGCGATGCCGGACGCCGTCGTCGTCGTGGACCTCGATCGCCGGCACGGCCGAGGCCAACGTCGCAAGGATCGCGCTCGCCCGACCGGTCGGATCGTCATAGAGGCCGACGACCGGACTCGTGTTCACGCCCGTCGCCCGCAGCAGCCGATACCGGTCCTCACGCGCGGCCGCCAGGGTGCGCTCGTGGGGCAGGACGCCGGAGCCGGGCTCCAGGGCCTCTAGGCGGAGGCGGGCGAAGAAGCCGCGCTGCGTCCGGTCGATCCCGGTTCCCGGCACCCGGTAGGCCTGCTCGTAGACGTAGACGGCCGGCCGTGGGTCCTTGTGGAACGTCCCGTCGGAGCGCCACGCCGCCATGGTCCGGGCTGCCCGCCGGTAGCGGTCGTCCTCGGCGTCACCCAGCTCGTCGGCCGGGGCGTCGAGGCGGACGACGTTCCGATCGCTCCGTGCCGCGAGCCGGCTCCGGTCGGCCGGCGAGAGGACGTCGTACGGCGGGGCGACGACCGCCGCGAGGTCAACGCTCTCCGGCGCGTATCGAAGGGCGCGGAATGGACGAATCTGGGGCAACGAGCTCCCTCGGTGGAGTGGCACGGGCGAAAGCGACGCGCGGGTGACGCCGCGATGGTCGGCCCGGGGCGGCATCGTACGATAGCCGGGCGCGATCCGCCGTCCGAGGTCCAGCCGGCGATCCGTCGGGGTGGCAGCGATCGATCGACGAACGGCGTCGTTCGGCCGCCACGCAACTTTTCGATCGTTCGGGACGTCGATGCTGGGACCGCCACCGCCCGCCGCACCCGGAGTGTCCGTGTCTCCTCGCGCGACCCGACGGAATCGCCCGCGCACCGCCCTCGCCCCCGCCGTCGTGATCGGCGCGCTGCTGCTTGCCTTGCTGTCCGCCACCGCGGGCCCCGTCGCCGCCGCCGACCCACCCACGATGACGGCCCGCGTGCTCCTCCAGGGCCACGCCCGGCTCGGGTCGTGGATCGCGGTCCAGGTCCATCTCCACAACGACGGCCCCTCGGTGAGCGGCGAGCTCCGGCTGCAGGGCGGCAGCCAGGGCGGGACGCGGTACGCCGCGCCCGTCCAGCTCGACAGCCCGTCCGACAAGGACTGGATCCTCTACGCCCAGCCGCCGTCGTTCGGGCAGCAGCTCGAGGTGGTCCTCGCGAACGGGACGACGGTCATCGCGCGCCAGAAGGTCGCCGTGACGATCCACGATCCGGGCCAGCTCGTGGTCGGCGTGGTGGCGGACGATCCCCAGCCGATCGCCGGGAGCCTCAACCTGCCCGGCGTCCAGAACCAGCAGCCGGCCGTCGTCGTGCCGCTCGCGGTGGAGGACCTGCCAACGCGCCTCGAGGCGTGGTCGGCGATGGACCGCCTAGTCTGGCAGGACGTGGACGCGGCCAGCCTCTCGTCGGAGCAGCTCGCGGCCCTCCGCGGCTGGCTGGCCCTCGGCGGCCGGCTGATCGTGGTCGGCGGCACGACCGGGATCGTCGTCCTCGGCGGATTCCCCGAGGACATCCTGCCCTTCCGGCCCACCTCCACGGTCGACGTCGCGCCGGAGTCCCTGCGGGGGCTGATCGGGACGCTCCCGGCGAGCGCGGCCGACGTGCCGGCGATGGCGGGCGAGCTCGTCCGCGGCCGCTCGCTCGCCGTGTCGGGCGATCGGACGATCGCGGCCCAGGCGCCGTACGGCAGCGGATCGGTGACGATCCTCGGGATCGACCCGAGCGTGGGCTGGGTCGCGGAGTCGACGGCCGGCGCGAGCCTGTGGCCGGCACTGATCCCGCCGCGATCCGAGGGAACCGTCTCGATCAACGACGACACCCAGATCGTGAGCGCGGTCAGCAACCTCCCGTCGCTCGCCCTGCCGCCCCTGGGCGGCCTGCTGATCCTCCTGTTCGGGTACATCGCCCTGATCGGCCCGCTGAACTACGTGATCCTCCGGCGGATCGACCGGCGCGAGTGGGCGTGGGTCACGATGCCCGTCCTGATCGTCGGGTTCGCCGCCGGGGCATACGCGTTCGGCTCGGCACTCCGCGGGAGCAGCATCATCGTCAACGAGGTCGGCATCGTCCGCGGCGCTCCCGACGCGACCGAGGGCACCGCGCAGGTCTATCTCGGGGTGTTCTCGCCGATCCGGGACACGTACCAGGTCGCCGTCCCCGGCGGCGCCCTCCTGTCGTCGCCGATCTCGGGCGATATCTTCGGCGGGCAGGGCGCCGGGCTCGACGTCGTCCAGGGCGACCCGTCGCGCGTCCGGAACCTCGCCGTAGGCGTCCAGTCCCTCCGGACGATCCGGGCGGAGTCGCAGGTCGTCGTCCCGAAGATCCACGCGGACCTCTCTCTCGTTGACGGCGTCCTGCAGGGGACCATCCGCAACGACGCCACGACCACGCTCGAGAAGCCCGCGGTCGTTCTCGGCTCGAACGTCAAGGTGCTCAAGGACCTCGCGCCCGGCGAGGAGGTGGCGGTCTCGCTGGCGATCGCCGGGGCCGGCGGCTTCGGGCCCGCCCTGTCCGACCGGATCTTCGGCCAGCTCTTCTTCGACGGATCGTCGACGACGACCGAGGCGACCCGCCGCGATCAGGTCCGCCACATGATCGTCGACCAGATCACGAACGACCCGCAGCTCGGCACGTTCGGCCGGCTCGCGGCCGATTCGCCGGTGCTGCTCGCCTGGGGCCAGGACTCGGTGCTCGACGTGGCGGTGGAGGGCCAGCCGGCGAAGCGCCTGAGCAACGTCCTCTACTACGTCCCGCTGGGGATGCCGATCCATGGCCGCGTGGTCTTCCAGGGCGACCTCCTGAACAGCACGGTCATCAACAACGACGCGGGGATGTTCACGAAGGACCCGACGACGCTCGCCTTCGGCCGCGGCTCCGCCACGGTCAGCTACCGCCCCCTCCCCTTCGACGGCCGCCTGACCGTGAGCCACGTCCGGCTCGGGTTCAGCTTCGGACCCGAGGGCGTCGCGATCGACGGTGGCGTACCGATCGCCCCGATTCCCGACGTGTGCATGACGATCAAGGAGGGCCAGGGCCTGCCGGCCGGCTGCCCGAAGCCGGTCCCGGCCGACCAGTTCGACGGCATGCCCGAGATCGAGCTCTTCGACCGGACCGCGGGTACATGGCATCGGCTTGAACACGCCGTCCAGGGCCAGACCTACGATCTCGCCGATGCACCCCGGTACGTCGACCCGGCCACAGGAACGCTCCTCGTCCGCTACGTGAACGAGCGCCAGGACCAGGTCGGCTTCACGGTCGCCGTCGCGATCGAGGGCAGCGTGAAGTGAGCGACGTCGTCGTGACCCGCGGCCTCGTGAAGCGCTATCCGGGAACGGTCGCCGTCGCCGGTCTCGACCTCGCTGTCGGGGAGGGCGAGATCTTCGGGCTCGTCGGCCCGAACGGTGCCGGCAAGACGACGACGCTCCAAATCCTCGCGACGCTGCTGACCGCGACCTCCGGCCACGCCGAGGTCGCCGGCATCGACGTCCGCCGGAACCCCGACAACGCCCGTCGCGTCCTCGGCTTCATGCCGGACGTGTTCGGGGTCTACGACGACATGCGGGTCTGGGAGTACCTCGACTTCTTCGCTCGCTGCTACGGGATCCCGGGCTCCCGGAGAAGGCGGATGATCGGGGACCTGCTCGACCTCGTCGATCTCGGCGACAAGCGCGATGCCTACGTCCAGAGCCTCTCGCGCGGCATGCAGCAGCGGCTGTGCCTGGCCCACACGCTCGTCCACGATCCCGAGGTCCTGCTCCTCGACGAGCCGGCCTCCGGACTGGATCCGCGGGCCCGGGTCGAGCTCCGGGAGCTGCTCCGGGAGCTCCGCTCGCTCGGCAAGACGATCGTCATCAGCAGCCACATCCTCCCGGAGCTCGAGGAGCTGTGCACCGCGGTCGCGATCGTCGACCACGGCCAGGTCCTCGCCCACGGCAAGGTGGCCGACATCGAGCGGCGGCTGCGGTACGGCGCGGTCCTCCGCGTCGGCGTCATCGGCGACCACGATGCCGCGGTGTCGGCGAAGGACCACTTCGAGGCAGATCCGCGCGTGGCGTCGGCGTCCGTCGTCGGCTCGGGCGTCGTGGAGCTGGGGTTCCGCGGCGACGATGACGATGCCGCCGACCTCCTCGCCCGGGCGGTCGGCGCCGGGATCCGGATCTCGTCGTTCTCGCGGGCGGCCAGCGACCTCGAGGAGCTCTTCCTCCAGGTCACGGCGGCCGGCGGCGCGCCGAGCGAGCAGGTCGCCTGACGTGAGCGACGACGTCCGCGACGACCCGGCCGCCGCCACGCCCGCAGGCGCGCCCGTCGATGGCGGGGCGATGACCGAGGCGACGATCGACGACGCTCCGACGACGACGGCGCGGACGGAGAGCGTCGCCGGCCCGCCGCGGGCGCCTCGCCCGCGTCCGAACCCGATCCGCGCCGTCTCGGGCGCCGTCAACGGGATCACCGCAGTCGGGGTCAAGGAGCTCCGGGGGCGCGTCCGCGGTCGGCGGGCGTTCGTCGTCCTGACGTTCTACCTCGTGTTCCTCGGGCTCTTCGCCTGGGCGTGGGAGCTGGTCGCCGAGCGGGCGTACGTCCAGAACGCGGCCCTGCAGGGCGGCTCCGGCGCCTTCGCCTCGGCGCTTGTCGGCCAGGAGGTCTTCGGGGCGCTCGTCCTCGTCGAGACGCTCCTCGTGGTCTTCCTGGCGCCTGCCTTCACCTCGGGCGCGATCAGCCTGGAGCGCGAGAAGCAGACGCTCGACATGCTCGCAGCGACCCCGATCTCGTCCCTCGCGATCGTCGTGGGCAAGCTGTTCAGCGCGCTCGCCTATGTGTTCCTGCTGATCGCCGCCTCGATTCCGCTCACGGCCATCGTGTTCGTGTTCGGCGGCGTCAGCCCTGACGACGTGCTCCACGCCTACGCAGTCCTGATCGTGACGGCGATCGGGCTGGGATCGCTCGGGCTGTTCATCTCGGCGGTCATGCAGCGAACACAGGGCGCCACGGTCGTCACATTCTTCACGGTCCTCTTCCTCGCCCTCGGGACGATGTTCGGGGTTCTCTTCTGGAACACGATGTCCGGGGTGAACACGAGCGGCCGCCTCCTCGTCGGCGGCGGCGGGGTCGGGCCGATCAAGGGTCGAGCGCCCGAGGCGCTGCTCTGGTTCAACCCGTTCGCCGCGCAGTACGACGTGATCTGCGGCGCGTCCGACGGATACGGCGGCTGGTGCAGCCGCCTGAACACGGTCACGAACGGGGCGATCTCGGTCTCCGGCACGGGCGTCGGGAGCGGCGGCGTGTTGCCCGGCGTGGAGCCCGGCATCGGGGTCGACAACTCCGGCGGCGCGGTCGCGCAGCCGTTCCCGGAAAAGACCCTGCCGGACGGGACGATCGTCCGTGACCCGAACGCCGTCATCATCGGCGGCGGCGCGCCCGTCGTCGATCCGCAGCCGTTCGACGTTCGCCGCGACACCTTCTGGCCGCGGAGCCTGCGAGCGTGGCTGGTGCTCTCGATCGTGCTGATTCTCGCCTCGATCCAGCTCGTGTCGCCGACCCGTCGCTGGCGCTGGCTGCGCTGGCCCTCGCGGGGGACCGCCTGATGCGCGTCCCGCGACTCGCGCGCCATCGATCCGGTGATCCGACGACCGTCGACGAACCGCCGATCGTCCCGCTCGATCCGCGCCTGACGGCGGACGGCCCCCTCGACCCCGGCCTCGAGTCGATCCGGTCGGGCCTTGTCGCGCATCGTCGGCGCCTCTGGCTGCGCCGGATCGTGCGACGCGCCTGGATCGCTGCCGCGGCGACGCTCGTGGCGATCGCCGTCGTGCTGCTCCTGGCCAGGCTCGTGCCGGTCGAGGCGCTGCCCTCGCTCCTCATCGCGATCGCGGTCGTCGGGATCGGCGCGTTCCTGGTCGCAGCCATCCGGTGCCGGCCGTCTCTCGGCGAGACCGCGTTCGCGCTCGATGCCGAGGCGCACCTCGGCGACCGCGTCTCGAGCGCGCTGTCGCTCGCTGCCGCCTGGCCGGCGTTCGCCGGCGCTCCGATGGCCGGCGACGATCCCGCACCTGAACGCGTCGATCTCGCGACAGACGACGACGATGCCGAGGCCGAGCAGTTCGTCCGGCGCCAGCGGCACGATGCCCAGCGGGCGCTCAGCCTCGCGCCGGCGTCCGTGTTCCGGCCCCACGTCGCGCCAGGACCGGCGGCGATCATGCTGGCGGCAGCGCTCCTGATCGCGCCGCTCGCGATCCTCCCGAACGGTCAGGACCAGGCGATTGCGCAGGCCCGGGCGAACCGGGACGAGGCGCAGAAGCAGGCGACCCGGATCGACGAGATCGCGAAGGAGCTGGAGTCCCGGGGGGCGAAGCCGGACGACCCGCGGACGCGCCTCGCGGCCGACCTCCGCGACCTCGCGGCCCAGCTTCGAGCCCATCCGGACGACCTCAAGGCGAACCTCGCCCGGCTCGGATCGGTCGAGGCATCGGTCCACTCGCAGCTCGATCCGGGTAACGAGCAGCGGGCTTCGGCGCTGACGTCACTGAACCGGTCCCTGTCACGAACCGCGTCGGGCCAGGCCGACGCGAACAAGGACGGTGATCCGAAGGTCGCGGCCGACGACCTGAAGCAGCTCGGCGAGCAGCTCGACGGGATGACGCCGGAGCAGCGACGGGACATGGCGGCGGCCCTGGCCGGCCTCCAGTCCGCGGCGTCGCAGGCCGGCGGGTCCGCCGGCCAGGCGCTTCGTGACGCCGCCCAGGCCATCGCCCAGGGCCAGACCGCGACGGCGCAGCAGGCACTCGATCGCCTCGCCGGTGCGCTCCAGGGCGCCGGCGACCAGGTCCAGACGAACCGCGATCTCGCAAGCGCGGCGTCCCGTCTCCAGGAGTCGCGACGTTCCCTCGCGGACGCGGGGCGGCCCGGGCAGCAGGGGCAAGCCGGGCAGCAGGGCCAGCCGGGACAGAGTGGGCAACCGGGTCAGGGCCAGGCCGGCCAGAGCGGGCAGCCCGGCCAGAGCGGCCAGCCGGGACAGGGCCAGGCCGCGAGCCCCGGCGCCAGTGGGCAGCCCGGGCAGGGCCAGGGTCAGCCGGGCCAGGGTCAGCCGGGCCAGAGCGGCCAGACTGGACAAGGCCAGGGGCAAGGGCAAGGGCAGGGTCAAGGTCAAGGGCAGGGTCAAGGGCAGGGTCAAGGGCAAGGGCAGGGCCAGGGTCAAGGTCAAGGTCAAGGGCAGAGTCAGGGAGCCGGCGGCGCCATCGGCGGCGGCGGTTCGAGCGCCCGGTCGCTCGGACAGGGAACCGGCGGGAACGGCCAGCCGGCCGGCCCGACCAACCCGAACCGGCCGTCCCAGCTCGGACCGGACCTCTCGAGCGTGTTCGCCCCGTTCGATCGGCTGGGGAAGCCCGGCGACCCGTCGTACGTCGCCGGGACCGGCGGCGACGGCCAGACGCAGCAGGGCAACCAGGTCGGCCAGGGCCAGAACAACGGCGCCCAGACGCCGTACCAGCAGGTGTTCAGCGACTTCTACGACTACGCCCTGACGAGCCTCGACCGGAACTACGTGCCGCTCTCGGTGAAGGACTACGTCCGCGACTACTTCAGCTCGCTGGACCCGACGAAGTGATCCATCGGCGGCCCAGCCGCCCACCCCATTCGCGGAGGTCCCGATGAACCCCACCACTACGCCGGTCGACGGCGCTCCTGCGGCGACCCGGCTCGCTCCCGAGGCGTTCGCCGAGCGCGCCCAGGCGATCGAGGCCGAGATCGGCCGGGTGATCGTCGGCCAGCGCGACCTCGTCCGTCAGACGTTGACCGGGCTCCTCGCGAACAGCCACGTCCTGCTCGAGGGCGTTCCGGGGCTCGGCAAGACCATGCTCGTCCGGACGATCGCCGACGTCATCGACTGCTCGTTCAACCGGATCCAGTTCACTCCCGACCTGATGCCCGCCGACATCACCGGCACGAACATCCTCGTCGAGGAGGACGGCAAGCGGATCTTCCGATTCCAGTCCGGCCCGATCTTCGCCAACCTGGTCCTGGCCGACGAGATCAACCGGGCGACGCCGAAGACCCAGTCGAGCCTCCTCGAGGCGATGCAGGAGCACCAGGTCACGGTCGCCCGCCAGCGGTTCCCGCTCGACCCGCCCTTCTTCGTCCTCGCCACCCAGAACCCGCTCGAGATGGAGGGAACCTATCCCCTCCCCGAGGCCCAGCTCGACCGGTTCCTGTTCAAGGTCATGGTCCCGTTTCCGTCCGAGGAGGACCTCATCTCGATCATGGACCGGACGACCGGCTCGGAGGCGCCACGCGCATCGAAGGTCACGACGGCCGGCGAGATCGTCGAGATGCAGCGGCTCGCCCGGGCGGTCCCGATCGCGCCGCACGTGACCGCGTACGCGGTGAGCGTCCTTGCGGCGACCCATCCGGACCAGCCGCGCGCGCCGCAGCTCGTCCGCGAGTACGTCCGCTACGGCGCGTCGCCGCGCGGCGCCCAGGCGCTCGTGACGGCCGGCAAGATCTACGCCCTGCTCGACGGGCGGTTCAACGTCTCGACCGACGACATCCGGGCCGTGGCCCTGCCCTCGCTGCGCCACCGGATCATCCTCAACTTCGAGGGCGAGGCCGAAGGGATCACGACCGAGGCGACGGTCCGCGCGATCCTCGAGGCGGTTGCCCCGCCCGCGGTCGAGTAGGCGCGGGCGGACGCCCGATCCATGGCGATGAGCGACGGCGGACCGACGACCGCAGGTCCCGCGACGACCGATGGCACCGGCGGTCGGCCCGTGTTCCTGCCCGGCGAGCTCGATCCGACCGTGTTCGACGAGGCATTCCTGCGCCAGCTGGAGCGCCTGCTGCTGCTGATGCGATCGCCGGTCCGCGGTGGCCTGAAGGGCGGCCGTCGCAGCGTGAAGCGCGGCCAGAGCGTCGAGTTCGCCGACTTCCGCGACTACGCCCTCGGCGACGACCTCCGCCAGCTCGACTGGAACGTGCTCGCACGGCTCGAGAAGCTCTTCGTCAAGCTGTTCGTCGAGGAGGAGGACGTCACGATCACGCTGCTCCTCGACGGGTCGGCGTCGATGGCCAGCGGCCGGCCCGACAAGCTTCAGTTCGCCAAGCGGGCGGCGGCGGCCCTCGGCTACATCGGGCTCGCGTCAGAGGACCGGGTCGCCGTGAGCGCCCTCGGCGGCCGCTCAGCCAGGCGGCGAACCGCGCTTCGCGGCTCGGGCCGCGTCTTCCGCCTGCTGACCGAGCTGTCGACCATCACGCCGGCCGAGGGCCCGACGGACCTGGTCGCCGCTGCGCGGCACGCAGCCGCGCAGCTGTCGGGTCGCGGCGTCGTGATCCTGCTCTCCGACCTGCTCGACCCCGCAGCCGACCGGGTGATCCGGGAGCTCGCGGCCACCCGCTCGGAGCTCATCGTCCTCCATGTCCTGTCGCCCCAGGAGCTCGATCCACCGCTCGAGGGCGACCTCCGCCTCGTCGACACCGAGACCGGTGAGGGGATCGACGTGACCGCGGACCTCGCCACGATCGACGCGTACAAGGGCCGGCTTGTAGCCTGGAAGCAGGGCTTTGCTGATCTCGCGGCCCGGCGCCAGGCAACCTATGTCGACCTGTCGACCGACGTCCCCCTCAACGACCTCGTCTTCGCCGAGCTGCGGCGTCGTCGGGTCGTGGCCTGAGGCCGGCCGCCCCCGATGCCGTTCGCCACCCCGCTCGCCCTGCTCGGCCTCCTGTTCGTCCCGGCGGTGGTCGCGATGTACCTGTTGCGGCTGCGGCGCCGGGAGACGATCGTCCCGTCGACGCTGCTCTGGCAGCGGCTCGCGGCCGACGTCGAGGCGAACGCGCCGTGGCAGAAGCTGCGCCGGAGCCTCCTGTTCCTGCTCCAGCTGCTCCTCGTCGTGATCCTCGCCCTGCTCGCCGCGCGGCCGTTCCTCGAGCGGCCGGCGGGTCTCGCCCGCGACATCGTCCTGATCGTCGACACCTCGGCGAGCATGTCCGCGAAGGACATCCCGCCGGACCGCCTGGCCGCGGCCCGAGACCTCGCGAAGGACGCGTTGAAGGACCTGCCTGCCGGCGGCAAGGTCAGCGTCATCGAGGCGGGGCGCACCGCCCGGATCGTGGCAACCGGGTCGACCGACCTGGGCCGGGTCCGGCAGGCGATCGATTCGATCCGCCCGAGCGTCACCCGGGGCGACCTGACCGATGCCCTGGCCCTCGCCCAGCAGCTTGCCGTCCAGTCCGGGGATGCCGAGATCCTCGTCGCGACGGACGCGGCCCTGGCCACCGCGCCGACGACGAAGGTCGACGCCCCGATCCGGGTCCTTCGGGTCGGCGACCCGAAGGGCAGCCGCAACCAGGCGATCGTCGCGCTGGCGGTCCGCACGGCGCCGTCGGCGGTTACCCGATCGGTGTTCATCAGCGTCGCGAACCTGGACCTCGAGGCGGCGACCCGGCGCGTCGAGGTGTGGGGCGACGACCACCTGGTCGAGACGAGGACGATCCAGGTCGACGCCCAGCAGAAGGCCGACGTCATCGTCGACGACATCCCGGCGGACGTCGGGACGATCGAGGTCCGTCTCACGGCTGCCGACGGCACGGATCCCGCGGCGCGGCCGGACCTCCTCGCCGCCGACGACCGGGCGTGGGCCGTCGTGCCGCCGCAGCGGCCGCGGAACATCCTCGTCGTCGGGGAAGGCGATCCGTACCTCGAGACCGCCCTGTCGTACCTGCCGAACAGCCGGCTGTTCGGGCTGAAGCCGTCCGAGTACCCGGCGGGAGCCGTCCGGACCGACGGCAGCGCCTGGGACCTGATCATCTTCGAGGGCAACGTCCCCGCGACCCTCCCGGCCACGCCGGTCCTCGCGATCGCCCCGCCCACGTCGAGCGCGCTCGGCGAGGTCGGAAGCGTCCTGGCGAACCCGGGCATCGGGACCCTCGGAACGGACGAGCCGATCCTCCGCTACGTCGACCTGACGACCACCCACATCGCCGAGGCGCGTGAGCTCACCCTGCCGGCATGGGCCCGGAACGTGATCCCCGGGCCGAAGGGCGCTCCGTTGCTCTATGCCGGGATCCGGGCGGGCGTGCCCACCGCAGTCCTCGCGTTCGAGCCGCGGAAGTCGGACCTGCCGCTCCAGGTCGGGTTCCCGATCCTCGTCGCCAACCTGACCGGGGAGCTGCTCGGCGGTTCGGCGGCGCCGATCGCGGCCGTCGCGCCCGGCGATCCGATCAACCTGACGGTGCCGACCAGTGCGACCGGGCTGCACGTCGTCCGCCCCGACGGCAGCGCCGTCGACCTCGTCCCGGGGATCGCGGCCGGGCCCGCCGTGACGTTCACCCGGACCGATCTGCTCGGCGTCTACACGGCGACCCCGATCGTCGCAACGACGTCGTCCGGCGCCGCATCGGGCGCGGCGTCGTCGGCGGGGCCGGTCGCGAGCACGCTCGGCTCGGCGGCGCCCGGCCTCGACCCGACCCGTCCCATCGCCTTCGCCGTGGACTTGTTCGACCCGGGTGAATCGGCGATCGCGCCCGGTCCGCCGCGCGTCCTCGAGGACCTCGGCGCAGCGCCCGCAGGTCCTTCGGCGTCAGGCGCCCCAACGGGCTCGGCAGCCGAGGCGCGCCCGAACGCCCGTGACGAGATCTGGATCCCGATCGTGTTCGGCGTCTTGGTCCTGCTCTGCGTGGAGTGGGCGCTCTATCACCGCGACACGGTCCTGCGCGGCTGGCGCGCGGTCAGCGGGCGGCTCCGGCGCCCGGCAGGAACCGGCTGATGGGGATCGGCCTCGACGCGCCGCTGGCCCTCCTTCTGCTGATCCCGGCGCTTGCGCTGACGATCGGCCTCCACGTCGGGTCGCGGCGGAGGCTGGGACTCGGCCGGCGCCGCGTCGCGCTCCTCATCCGCGCGGCACTCCTGACGTCGCTTGTCCTCGCGCTCGCCGGGTTCCGCCTCGTCCTGCCGGTCGATCGACTGGCGACCGTGTTCGTCGTGGACCTGTCCGACTCGGTCGGCCAGACCGGTCGCCAGGACGCCCTCTCCTGGCTCCGCCAGAGCCTCGCGGCCATGCCGGAGGGCGACGTGGCCGGGATCGTCGGCTTCGGCCGGCAGGCCCTCGTCGAGCGTCTGCCCGCGGAGGTCCGCGAGATCGACCGGATCGCGTCGACACCGGTCCGATCGGCCACGGACATCGGAGCGGCGCTCCGGCTCGCCTCCGCGCTCTTCCCTGACGACGCCCAGAAGCGGATCGTCCTCGTCAGCGACGGCAACGACACGACCGGCAGCGGCCAGTCGGAGGCGGCCCTTGCCGCGGCCCGGGGCATCCAGGTCGAGACACGGGCGATCGGGCTGGGAGCGGCCGAGGAGGTCCTCGTGGAGCGGTTGACGACGCCGTCGACCGCCCGGATCGGCGAGGAGCTGGAGGCGACCGCGGATGTCCGCTCGTCCGTGGCCCAGCCGGCCACGGTCCGGCTGTTCGCCGACGGGGTGCAGGTCGCCGAGAAGGCCGTCGACATCGAGGCCGGCTCGAACCGCGTGTCGTTCCTGGTCAAGCCGACCGAGGCCGGCTTCCACACCTTCCGGGCGGTCGTCGAGGCCGGCCGCGACACGTTCAACCAGAACAACCGGGCCGACTCCGACACGATCGTCAAGGGCGAGCCGCGGGTGCTCGTCCTCGCGGGCGACGAGAAGGTCGCCGCGGAGCTCGTCGGCGCGCTCCGGACCGAGCGCGAGACGGTGGACACCCTGATCCCCGAGCAGCTGCCGGGCGGGATCGAGGGCCTCCTCAACTACGACAGCATCGTCCTGGTCGATGTGTCCCGCCTGCGCCTCTCCAACGACCAGCTGACCGCGCTCCAGCAGTACGTCCGCGACTTCGGTCGAGGGCTCGTCATGATCGGTGGCCCGAAGAGCTACGGCGCCGGCGGCTACACCGACACGCCGGTCGAGGAGGCGCTGCCGGTCGACATGGGGGTGAAGGACCAGCAGAAGCAGCCCGACGTCGCACTGGTCGTCGTGATCGACAAGTCCGGGTCGATGGACGCCTGCCACTGCAACACGTTCGATCGCGGGTCCGGCTCGGGGATCTCCGGCGTTCGGAAGGTCGACATCGGCAAGGAGGCGATCCTCCGGGCGGCCGCCGCCATGTCGTCGCGGGACCAGCTCGGCATCGTGGCGTTCGACGAGAGCGCCCACTGGGTCGTCCGGACCCAGCCGCTTGGCACGATCGCCGATCTCGGCGGCGCGATCGCCGCGATCCAGCCGGTCGGCCAGACGAACATCTTCGCGGGCCTCGACCAGGCGGTGAAGTCGCTCGAGGGAACGACGGCGAGCCGGCGCCACATCATCCTGCTGACCGACGGCTGGTCCACGTCCGGCCAATACGACGCGATCCTCAAGCAGATGAAGGCCGACGGGATCACCCTCTCGACCGTCGGCGCAGGCGGCGGAGCGAACCCGTTCCTGGCCCAGCTCGCCAAGGAAGGCGGTGGACGCTTCTACCCGGCAACGAACCCGGCGAGCATCCCCGACATCTTCCTCAAGGAGACCCAGCAGGTCGCCGGCCAGCAGGTGATCGAGGAGACGTTCCACCCGATCCTGACCTCGCAGTCGCCGATCCTGCGCGGGGTCGACGCGATGCCGCAGCTCCTCGGCTACAACGGCACGACGGCGAAGGCGGCGGCCCAGACGGTCCTCGTGACCGCACGCGACGATCCCCTCCTCGCCCAGTGGCAATACGGCCTCGGGCGGTCGGTCGCGTGGACGTCGGACGCGACCGGACGCTGGGCGAAGAGCTGGCTCGCCTGGAACGGCTTCTCGCGGTTCTTCAGCCAGCTCGTCTCGTGGACGTTTCCCGGCGAGGAAACGGGCGGGATCGAGGCGACGTTCGTCACCGAGGGCAACCACACGACGCTCCGGGTGGAGAGCGTCACGGAGGACGGCTCGCCGCGTGACTTCTACTCCACAGCGGTGGCGATGACGGAGCCGGACCTGACATCGAAGGCGGTCGGGCTCTCGCAGGTGGCGCCCGGTGTGTACGAGGCCGAGCTCGGCGAGATCGACCCGGGGGCCTACGTGATCCGGGTCTCGCAGACGCGTCCAGGGTCGGCGGCGCTCGGGCGGACCCTGGGCCTCGTTGCCGCGACGCCCGCGGAGTACCGGGTCCTCGGGACGAACGAGACGTTCCTCGCCACCCTGCGATCGGGGACCGCGGGTCGGGCGATCGAGACGCCCGAGGAGCCGTGGACGCACGACCTCGCGACCAACGCCGCGTCGACCGATCTCTGGCCGACGCTGCTCATCCTCGCTCTGCTCCTGTGGCCGCTCGACATCGCCCTGCGCCGGGTGTCGATCGGACGGCGCGAGCTCGCCGATGCGCGGCGCCGGCTGAAGAGTGCGGGACGAGGGGTTGCTCCGCGGACCGCGGAGGTCGCCGGGATGATGGCGGCCCGCGACCGGGCCGCGGGATCGTCGGCGCGCTCGGCGCTCCTCGGCGTGGGCGAGGCGCCTTCGACCAGCAGCGCCCCGCCCGCGGCGTCTGCCGTGTCGATCCCTGCGGCCCCGACCCGCCCCCCGGCGCCTGCTCCGGCGCCGGCCGCTCCACCACCGCCGAGCGTCATCCCGGCTTCCGCGCCGTCAATGCCGCCGTCGCGGCAGGCAGCGCCGCCCGCCACACCCCCCGCCGGCGACGGAGGCGACACGCTGTCCCGCCTCCGCGACGCGAAGCGCCGTTCCCGCGAGCGATAGCGCCGCCGGGCCCGGGAGCGATAGCACCCGACCGCCGGCCGCCCCGACCAGCCGGGCGGTGTAGGCTCGCGCCGATGTTCCCCGTCTCCGCCGTCCGGCTCCGGCGTGTCCGGCTCCTCGGATCGATCGTTCTCGCCGGCCTGCTCGTGACCGGCTGCGGGAGGATCACGACCGGCCCACCCGCGCCGACCCCCGCGGACTTCCAGGGAATCGCCGGAGAGATCGTCCAGCGGGGCATCCGGGTCAGCAACATCGTCTCGGGCGATGCCGGCTGCAACGACCTGAACCTGGCGAAGACCGCGATCGCCTTCGATGCGGTCGGGCTCGACCAGGCGACGCCGGTCCGCATCTACGTCTACATCTTCCGGAACCGCGCTGCCTACGAGCGCCTGCGGTCGACGATCGATGCCTGCGCCCGCGCCTACGTGACCGATCCCGCGACGTACGAGACCGTCGAGACGTCGCCCTACGTCCTGTCCGCCCAGGGGCCGTGGGGGCCGCTGTTCAAGGACAACCTGCGGGCCGCAATCGTGGAGGCCGCCGGAACGGGCGACTGACCCCTTCCACACCGGACCGGACGCCTCCCGACCGGACCGTCCCCAGGTCCGGCACGATCGTCCCACGCGTCGCCGGACCACCGGGCCACGCTGATCCCCGGGCTCGCCGCCGATGGTCGGGTCATGTCCTCCCAACGACCGCGCCCCCGCCGGCTGCTGCTCGCGACGCTCATCGCCGCGGTCCTCGCGACCGAGGTCACGGGCCTTGCGATCGCCCGATCGATCGTCGCGACGCCGTTGCCCGTCGCACCGGTCGACGCGGCCCCGGTCGCTGCGCCCGCGGCGGATGCCGATACGACTGACGTCGCGGCCCCCGGGCTCGTCGCCCGGACGCGTCCGGCCACGCCCGGCGGGACCGTTCGGCCGCCCGCACAGGAGCGGCCGGCCCCCGCCAAGGCCGTCCCGGCGAAGGTCGTCAAGCCTTCGTCGTCGAAGCCCGCCCCGTCCGTCGGCTCGTACCACGGTCGCAACCACGTCTGGATCCCGTCTCTCGGGGTCAACCGGTCCGTCAAGTCGTTCCCGTGCTCGCGCAGCCGCCCGCCCGACGCAGGTGTCTACCGATGGGGCTGCTCCGGGCGGAACAACGTCTATCTGATGTCCCACGCCTGGAGCACGTTCAAGCCGCTCCACGATGCGTACGTCGGCGGCCGATTGAAGAAGGGGCTGACGGTCTGGTACGCCGACGGGGGCGGGACGGTCCACGTCTACCGCGTGGCCTGGTGGCGGGTCACGGCCCCGACGACGGCGGCAGCCTGGGCCTGGGCGTCGCTCAGCCGTCCCGGCATGACCCTCCAGACGTGCGTCGGAGCGAACAGCCAGTACCGGTTGATGGTCCGCCTCGTCCAGGTCGGCTGATCGTCGAATCACTCGGGCCCCGCGAAGATTGAGTCGCCGGGGAGGGGACCTCGCCCATACCGTATGAGTGCCCGAGCCTCGGGCGCCCTACGGCGGAAGCGACGTGGATGCCGATCTCATCGGACGGGCGCAACGTGGCGACGAGGAGGCCTTCGCGAGCCTCGCCGTCGTCGCGGGCGACCGACTCCACGCGGTGGCGCACAGGATCCTGCGCGACACCGATCTTGCCGAGGATGCGACGCAGCAGGCGCTGCTCGCGATCTGGCGGGACCTTCCCCAGCTCCGCGACCCGGCGCGCTTCGACGCCTGGTCGTATCGCCTCCTCGTGCGCGCCTGCTACGCCGAGGGCCGCCGCACGCGCCAGTGGGCGCCGAACATCCGCCTCCTGCCGGCCGACGGGCCGGACGAGGCGGAGGGCTTGAGTACGGTCGTCGATCGCGACCAGCTCGAGCGCGGCTTCCAACGTCTTTCCATCGACCATCGAGCCGTGGTGGTCCTCCACCACTATCTCGACCTGCCGCTCGCCGAGGTCGCCGACGTGCTCGGCGTCCCCGTCGGGACGGTCCGATCCCGATTGCATCACGCGATGCGCGGTCTGCGCGCGGCCCTCGAGGCCGATGCGCGGCCGGCGACGCAGGAGGTTGCCCGATGAGCGCCGACCGCGACGTCACCCGCATCGTTCGGTCGTGGCTGGAGGAAGGTCGGACGGCGCTGCCGGACCGTGTCCTGGACGCCGTGCTCGACCAGCTCCCCGCGACCCCCCAGCGCCGGTCCTGGTGGCCGGCGTGGAGGTTCCGAGACATGAACGTCTATGCCAAGCTCGCGATCGCGGCCGCCGCCGTGGTGGTCGTGGCTCTCGTGGGGATCAGCCTTCTGCCGAGGAACGGAGGTGTTGTCAGCACCGGACCCGGCCCGACTTCAAGTCCGGCGCCGAGCCCGTCGCCGACCCCGACTCCTTCGCCCTCGAGCGTGGCGAACCTGAACCACATCGGCGGCTTCCTCCCCGGGACCACCTATTTCATCGATGATCCGTGCTGTACGGGTCAGTCGCGGATCAGCCTCACGTTCCCCGCCGCGGGATGGTTCTCGATCGACCCCGTGATCCTCGGCAAGAACGTCCTCGGCGATCCGGGTCTGTATGACATCTACTTGAGCCCGCATCTCGTCGGGAACCTCTACACGGGTGGATGCCATTGGCAAGGCACGATGCTCGATCCACCGGTCGGACCGACGGTCGATGACCTCGCCAACGCGCTTGTCGCGCAGGCCGGGCCGACGGCTACCCCGCCCGTTTCCGTCATGGTTGGGGGTCACCCCGGCAAGAAGGTCGAGCTGTCGATCCCGAAAGGCATCGACGTGAACACCTGCGATTCCGATGGCACTTTCACGGTCTTCGGTCGGTGGTACACCGGCGCTCCAGTCGCAGCCGCTCCCTGGACCTACGGGGACGAGCAGCACAACACGGTCTACATCCTTGACGTCGATGGGTCTCGACAGGTGATCGACACGATGTACCTGCCGGGCACGTCCGCCGCCGACCTCGCGGAACTGGACCAGATTGTCGCGTCGATCCGCTTCGAGACGTCCCCGTCCAGTCCGTCCCCGTCTCGGTGACTCAAGCCTGACCTACTGAACGCGCAGGTCCAGCAGCTTGCGAGCGATCACGAGCCGCTGGACCTGGCTCGTCCCTTCCCCGATCTCGGTCAGCTTCGCGTCGCGCAGGTAGCGCTCGACCTTGTATTCCTCGACGTAGCCGTAGCCGCCGTGGACCTGAATCGCGGCGTTCGTGACTCGGCTGCTGACCTCGGACGCGAACAGCTTTGCCTGGGCCCCCGCGACCGTGTAGTCGCGGCCCTGGTCCTTGAGCCAGGCGGCCCGATAGACGAGCGCCCGGGCGGCCTCGATCTCCGTCGCCATGTCGGCGACCATGAAGGCGACGCCCTGGAAGGTCCCGATCGGGCGGCCGAACTGCTCCCGCTCCTTGCTGTACGCGGCCGCTGCCTCGTACGCGCCCTGGGCGATGCCGAGGGCCATCGCGGCGATGCTGATCCGGCCGCCGTCGAGGACCTTCAGGAACGTCCGGAAGCCCTTTCCCTGCTCGCCGAGCAGGTTCGTCGCCGGGATCCTCGCACCGTCGAACAGCAGCTCTCCCGTCGCCGACGCGTGGAGCCCGAGCTTGTCCTCCAGCCGGCCCACCGAGAAGCCCGGCGTGTCGGCCGGGACGATGAACGCGCTGATCTCCGCGTCGCCCTTGTCGGTCGTCCCGGTCCGGGCGGTGACGATGTAGGTCCCGGCCTGGCCGGCGTTCGTGATGAACCGTTTGCCCCCATCGAGGACCCAGCTGTCGCCGTCGGGCGTCGTCTCGCGGCGGGCTGTCGTTCGGGTCCCGCCGGCGTCGGATCCGGCACCGGGCTCCGTCAGGCCGTAGGCGCCGATGACCCGCCCCGAGGCGAGCGGTCGCAGGAACCGCTCCTTCTGCTCAGCGGTCCCGGCGATCATCAGCGGCCCGCAGCCGAGCGAGGTGTGCGCCGCCACGATGATCCCGAGTGAACCCCAGACGCGGCTGATCTCCTCGACCGCGATCGCGTAGGCCAGCGTGTCCATGCCGGCGCCGCCGTCCGCCTCCGCGACGGGGATGCCGAGCCAGCCCATCTCGCCGAGGCGGGCGACGATCTCCGACGGGAACCGGTGCTCGTGCTCGTGCTCGTCGAGGACCGGGGCGACCTCGGTCTCCATGAAGTCCCGGACGGTCGAACGCAGCAGCGCATGCTCGGGCGCGAGGTCGAGGTCCATCGTCCGAGCGTAGCACCGGGTCGGTGGATCGACACCTGTGGCGACTTCTCGCCGACCACGTCCGAACGCGGCCGGTGCTAGCCTTCGTCGATGGATCAGGCGGGAGCCGACGCCAGCCGTGGGGGGCCCGCTCCGAGCGCGCAGCCGGTCGCGGCGACGTCGCGCGCCCTGCGCCGCGAGATCCTGGTCCGCCTCCGCCGAGACGGCCCGTCCACGCCGGATCAGCTGGCCACCGCGATCGGCGCCAGCCGGACCGGCGTCCTCCAGCAGCTCCGGGCGCTCGAGCAGACCCACTTCGTCAGCCGCGAGACGATCCGCCACGGCGTCGGCCGGCCGCGCCACCTCTACGACATCACACCCGATGCCCAGGAGCTCTTCCCGACCAACTACGACGGCCTGGCCGCGGGCCTCCTCGCGGCCATCGGGGCGGTCGGTGGCGAGGCGCTGATCGAGCAGATCTTCCAGGCTCGTCGGCGCCAGTCGGGCGATCGGGTCCGCCGCCAGCTCGACGAACGAGTCGGCCCGGAGGCACCCCTGTCCGAGCGCGTGGCCGCACTCGCGGCGATCCAGGACGAGCAGGGGTTCCTCGCCGACGCGGTGATCGATCCCGACGGCTCCATCCGGCTTCGTGAGCACAACTGCGCGATTCTCGACGTCGCCCGGGGCCAGCGGACCGCCTGCCAGGCCGAGCTCGACCTGTTCCGCGACGTCCTCGGCGTCGACGTCGTCCGCGAGACGCACATCGTCTCGGGCGACCGCTGCTGCTCCTACCGGATCACGGACCCGCAGTAGCGTTCGGCCGTCAGGCCTCCTCGCGCTCCACGGCCTCGCGCGACGCGGGCTCGAGGCGGGGTGGCGGGACGTCCGAGACGTTCGGGACGAATGAGGCCGCCAGGGCCGTCGCGGCGGCGATCTCCTGGTCCTCGACTGTCAGGATCCCGAGCCGGCCGAGCGACGCCATCTCGTCGCGGATGTACGTCTTCAGCATCTCGGGCCCGTCGGTGTTGATCGTGAACCGGATCTCGTTCCGGCGCAGCGTGTCGAAGATCCAGCGGAACTCGTCCCAGCCCGAGACGACCCGGGTGTTGAGATTGGAGCTCGGGCAGATCTCGAGGACGATGCCGCGCTCGCGGATCATCGCGAGTGCCCGCGGGTCGTAGGCCGCCTTGACGCCATGGCCGATCCGGTCCGGCTCGAGCAGCTCGACGACCCGGGCGACCTCGTCGACCGGACCCGCCTCGCCGGTGTGGACGGTCAGCCCCAGGCCGAACTGGCGGGCACGGCGGAAGAGCCGGCGGTAATCGGCGACGCGGAAGGTCGCGGACTCGGGGCCTGCGATGTCGATCCCGACGATCCCCCGATCGCGCCACGTGATCGCCTTCTCCACGATGATCTCGTTCAGCTCGAACGGGAAGGCGCGGTCGAGGCAGAAGATCAGCCCCGGCTTGATCGGATACTCGAGGCTCGCCCGGTCCATGCCCCGGGTCGCCGCCGCGATGATGTGATCCAGGTCCTGCTCACCGCCGCGATTTCGCTTCATCGGGTTGAAGCGCAGCTCCGTTGTCGTGATGTTGTTCTTGCGGTATGCGCCGCCGACCACCTCGTACACCGCCCGCTCCACGGCGATCGGCGAGCTCTGGATCAGCTCCGTCCAGTGGAAGAGCTGGAGGTAGCCGTCGAAGCTCCGGGCGCGCTTCTCCGAGACCGTGATCGTGTCACGGAACTCCCAGTAGTCGCGGGTCGGGAGCTTGATCCCCTGGGCGTGGGCGATGCTCCACATGATCGCCGGGGTCACCGCCCCACCGAGATGGCAGTGGAGCTCGGCGAGGGGGATCTTGCGCGAAAGGAGACGGGCCATCGCCCCGCAGGATATCGGGCGGAGGCCGCGTCCCGCACGGCCCGTCGTCCGCGCCGGTTAGGATGCCGCCATGGACCGCCGGCTCGCCCTCGCCGTGTTCCGCGCCGTCGTCGCGATCATCGTGCTGGTCGCGATCGCCTACCAGGTCAAGGTCATCGTGGACAGCGGGCTGTTCCGGCCGCTCCGGTTCTTCGCGTTCTTCACGATCCTCAGCAACCTGTTCGGCGGGTTCCTCTGGCTCTGGCTGGCGGCACGCTGGCGTCGACAACGCACCCGGACCGACGACCTCCTGCGGGGCGCGGCGACGCTCTACCTCGTGGTCACGTTCGTCGTGGTCGTCGTGCTGCTCGGCGGCGCGGAGCTCAGCCTGTCCAACCAGATCGTCGACTTCGTCGTCCACAAGCTGTTCCCGGTCCTGGTCGTCGTCGACTGGCTGGTCGACCCGCCGGAGACGGACCTCCGCATGCAGGACGTCGCGCTCTGGCTGATGTTCCCGCTCGTGTGGGTCGGCCTGACCCTGATCAGAGGCGCCGTCGACGACTGGTACCCGTACCCCTTCCTCGACCCCGACAACGGCGGCTATGGGTCGGTCGCGTACCACGTGGTCGCGATCTTCGCGGGGTTCCTGGTGATCGCGGGCGCGATCATCGCCCTCGGGGACTTCGGTCGGGGCAGGCGGATCCGGAAGGCCGGGACGAGCTCCGTCTCAGGCGATCCGCCACGCGGGAGCGGCGGCCTCGCCGAATCCGGCTGAGGCCAGGTCCAGCTGGGTCGCCTCGGGTTCGGCGGCCGGCCGGACGACCGGGAGGAGTCGCAGACGCCGCCGATCCGCGATGCCGTAGTGATCGCGGAGGTCGGCCACGCGGTGCCGAACGGGATCGATCTCGTCACGCCCCAGGTAGGCACGGCCGCGATACAGCCGCTCGTAGCGCGGCACGAGCTCGGGCCATTCCCGGCCGAGCGCCGTCAGGAAGTGTTCGCGGGTGCCCGGCCGGAGATTGAGAAGGCTCGTCCAGACCGACGTCGCGCCTGCCTCGCGAGCCGCCTTCACGACGTCGGCGAGGAGCTTCGGCCGGTCCGACAGACCGGGCAGGATCGGGGCCATGCCGACCCCGACGTCGATCCCCGCCTCGACCAGGCGGCTCAAGGCCCGGAGCCGCTGTCGGGGCGGTGCGGTGCCGGGCTCCGTGGCGCGCCAGATGTGCTCGTCGAGCGTCGGGATCGACACGCTGACCGACACCGTCGCCCGACGTGCCGCCTCGGACAGGACATCGACGTCGCGCACGATCAGCGGCCCGCGGGTGATGATCGACAGCGGATTGCGCGCGTCGGCGAGCTCCTCGATGCAGCCGCGAGTCAGCCGCCACCGGCCCTCGGCAGGCTGGTACGGATCCGTCGCGGCTCCGATGACGACGGCGTCGCCCGCCCACGACCGGCGCCCGAGCTCGCGCCGGAGGACCTCGACGATGTTCGTCTTCACCCGGATCGACGTCCCGTAGCGGTCGTCCCACGGCCGATCGGCCCGCTTCTCGAAGCCGCGGACGTAGCAGAAGGTGCAGCGGTGGGCGCAGCCCATGTACGGGTTCAGCGACCAGCCGAACGGCATTCCGGAGACCCGGTTCAGGGCGCTTCGACAGGGCTCCTCGCGATACTCCGCACCCATCGCGGAAGAATAGAACACCTGTTCGGTTATGTCGAGCCCTCAGCTCGCCGCGGGGACGATCCTCCCGTCTGCGTCGAGCGTCGCCTGGCGGCGCCGGAGCGCCTTCAGCTCCGCACCCGGGACCTGGTCGCGGGCGTGGTAGCTCGACCGGACGAGCGGCGCGGACTCGACGTGCCGGAAGCCGAGTGCCTGTGCCTCGACCTTCATCTCGGCGAACTCGTCGGGGTGGTAGTAGCGCTCGAGCGGGAGGTGTTTCTCCGACGGGCGGAGGTACTGGCCGATCGTGAGGATGTCGACGTCGACCGCGCGCAGCGCCTCGAACGCCTCGGTCAGCTCCTCGCGCGTCTCGCCCAGCCCGACCATGAGCGAGCTCTTCGTGTGGGCGGCATAGCCGATCTCGACCGACATCTCCTTGGCCCGGCGGAGGACGTACAGGCTGCGATCCCAGCGAGCTCGCTTGCGGACCGGCTTCTGGAGGCGCTTCACTGTCTCGAGGTTGTGGTTGAGGATGTCCGGTCGCGCGTCCATGACCGTGCGCAGGCGGTCGTCGGACCCGTCGAAGTCCGGGATCAGGACCTCGATCCCCATGCCGGGGCTCGTGTCTCGCATGGCCGCGATCGTCTCGGCGAAGATCCGGGCACCGCCGTCCGGCAGGTCGTCGCGGGCGACGCTCGTGACGACGACGTGCTCGAGGTGCATCGCCCCGACCGCCTCGGCCACGCGTCGCGGCTCGTCGTCGTCGAACCAGGTCGGCCGGCCGGTCTTCACCGCGCAGAACCCGCAGGCGCGGGTGCACGTGTCGCCCAGGATCATGATCGTGGCGGTCCGCTGGTCCCAGCACTCGCCGATGTTGGGGCAGTGCGCCTCCTCGCAGACCGTGTTGAGGTTCAGCCCGCGGAGCAGGCTCTTCAGGTCGTGGTAGTTCTCGCCGGACGGCATCCGGGCCTTGATCCAGTCGGGATGCCGGCGGAGCGGCGTGATCGAGCCGCCCATCGCGATCGTGGCCGGGGTCGCCGGGGCGTGGCCGCCGTGCGACGCGCCGGCGGGCTCGAACATCGGGAGCTCGCGTGCCATCGGGACCGAGTGTAGTCAGGCGGCGCCGAGCGTGTCGCGGATGGCGGTTCCGGGATCCCTGGGCGCGAAGCCGAGCTCGTCCTTCGCCCGCTGGGAGCTCGCCCAGTACGTCACACCTGCGCTCGCGGCCACGACCTCGCGGAGGTCCGGCCGGCCGATCAACGGACCGGCCGGGGCCAACGCGCGGAGCAGCCAGTCGGGGATCCGGATGCGGGGGAGGTTCCGAGCGCCGACGTCGGCCGCGACTGCCAGCGCGTCGCCGAACCGGATGCACTCGCCTGCGAGCACGTAGGACCGTCCGGCGGCACCGCGATCGAGCACCGCCACGATGCCGGCAGCCTCGTCGTCGACGTGGATCGGCGTCATCCCGAGCTCCGCGCTGGCGACGTACGGGAGCTTGCCGTCCCTGGCCGCGATCAGCTGGGTGCCGATCTGGGTATGGTCGCCCGGGCCGATCACCGTCCCCGGCATCGCGATCGTGATCGGCGCTCCACCGGCGATCCGCTGCTCGGCGACCTCATGGGCACCGAACTTCGTCTCGTCGTACCAGGTCAGGAACCCCGCGGCCATGTCGCGCCGGAAGGTCTCGTCGACGATCCGGCCCCGGGTGTTCCCGAACACGTTGACGGTCGAGACGTAGACGAAACTGAGAATCCCCGCGGCCTCCGCCGCGTCGAGCATCCGCGTCGTCGTCCCGACGTTGGCGTCCCACATCGCGCCGCGCTCATCCTTGCGGATGCCGATCCGGTAGCTGCCGGCGGCATGAATGACCGCGTCGGGTGCCTCCTCCCGCACGGCGGTCGTCAGGCGCTCCACGTCGGAGAGGTCGTCCTGGACCAGGGCGGCCCCGAGCGCCGTGAGGTTGTCGGCCCGGCGATCGTCGCGGACGAAGGCGATCACCTCGTCGCCGCGGGCGCGGAGCCGGCGGACGACCGCGCCGCCGATGAACCCGGCGCCACCGGTGATCAGGATGCGCATCGGCCCGCCTGCGCCGCGGGCGGCCCCGTCCGCGGGATCCCCGATCGCCCCCGCATCGAGCTCAGTAGATCGCCGTATCCGGGCCGACGTGCTCGAGCCAGGCCTTGATGTCGCGGAGGAGCGCGGCGCCACCGGCGCCGTCGTTCGCCCGGTGGTCGACGCCGACGACCATGTTCATGACCGGCCGGATCGCGATGACGTCGCCGTCCGGGGTCGCGACGACGACCGGCCGCTTCGTGATGGCCTCCATCGTGACGATCCCGACCTCGGGGACGTTCAGGATCGGCATCACCAGGTTGGTTCCGAGGTAGCCGGTGTTGTCGACGGTGAACGTGCCGCCGCCGAAGTCGTCGACGCGGAGCTTGTTCGCCTTCGCCCGGTTGGCGACGTCGGAGATCGCGACGTTCAGGCCGTGGATCGACAGCTGGTCCGCATCGCGGATGACCGGCACGATCAGGCCGTCGTCGAGCGCGACGGCGACACCGACGTTGACCCGGCGCTTGGCCATCAGGCCCTGCTCGGTCCAATGGGCGTTGAAGGTCGGGTTCCGCTTGAGCGCCGCGGCCGTCGCCTTGACGACGAACGGGACGTAGCTCAGCCCGATCCCCTCCTTGGCCTGGTACTCGCCCTTCGCCTTCTCCCGGAAGGCGACGAGCCGGGTGACGTCGACCTCCATCTGCACGTAGGCGTGCGGCGCCTGGAGCGCGCGGGTCATCTGCGCCGCGATCCCCTTCCGCATCTGCGTCATCGGGACGAGGACCTCGTCGGCGCCGGCGGGGAACTCGATGCCGGAGCCGGTTGTTGCGGCTGCGACGGCTGCGGGAGCGGCCGTGGCGGTCGTCGTGGCCGGTGCGGGCGCGGCCGGAGCAGCGGAGGGTGCGGCGGCCGCCGCTGCTGGTGCGGCCGACCCGTTCGCGCTGGCGGGAGCGGCGGCACCGCCGACGGCCTGGCCGCCGACCGGCTGGCCGGTCCGCTGGCTCTCGACGTAGTTCGTGACGTCCTCGCGGGTGATCCGCCCGCCACCGCCGGTACCGAGGATCTGGGCGGCGGTCAGGCCGTGCTCGCGAAGGAGTCGCCGGACGGCGGGGGTCATGCGCGCGTCGGGGTTGCCCGGCGCCCCGGCGGGTTCGGCGGTCGGCGCACGGCGGTCGGAGTCGGGGCCGCGGACGCCGCGGCGCCGGCCGCGACGGGTTCCGGGCGCTCATTGGAGCCGGCCGGGCCGTCAGCGGGCGCGTAGGTCGGGCGAGCCGGTGCAGTGGCCGGGGCCGGCTCCATCGCGGCTGCGGCCTGTGTGGCAGGTGCGGCTGCCGCGGGTGCCGCGGCGGGTTGCGACTCGGCGGTCCCGTTCGTCGTGCCCTCGTCGGCCGTCTCGATCACGGCGATCTCGGCGTTGTTCGGGACGGTCGCCCCTTCCTCGACGAGGATCTCCTTGAGGACACCCGCGAAGGGCGACGGGACCTCGGCGTTGACCTTGTCGGTGATGACCTCGAGCAACGGCTCGTACTTCTCGACGGTGTCGCCGGGTTGCTTGAGCCACTTGCCGATCGTCCCCTCGGCCACGCTCTCGCCGAGCTGGGGCATCGTCACCTTGGCCACTCGTGTTCCTCCGGGTCGCGCAGCGGATCGGGAATACCGTCCTGACGTCTCGCCACAGTGTCGCGCATCGGGCTCCGGCACGTCGGATCGGGAGCCGGCGATCCTCGACAAGCCGCTCGCGATCGAGCTGACCGAGACGCCCTAGCGCCGAGCCGCGGCCAATGCTTCGGCGCGCTCCTTGAAGCCGGGAATGGCCCGGGCGGTCAGGCCGGCCAGCTCGGCGAACAGGGGCTCGTCGATCCTGGTGAAATTGAAGCAGGCCTTGCCCTGACGCCGCTTGGCGAGCGCCGGCGAGATGCCCGCCGCCAGGTCCGGACTCTCGTAGACCGGCATCAGGTAGTAGCTGACGTAGCTCTTGCCGAGCCGCGTCCCACCGACATAGCCCCACGGCTTGCCCTCGAGGCCCTTGATCTCGAGTGCCATTCCGCCCGGCCCGTCCTTCGTCACGACCAGGTCGTCGGATGCGTACCCCTCGAGAATCCCCTTCAGCCGCTCGTGGACCTGCTCGAAGTCGCTCATGCCGTTCCCCCTTCCCAGTACACCTCGGCTGCCCGGCGGACGAGGTCGCCCAACTCCGCGACCTGTCCGTCGTCGATCGTGGCGAACGTGAACACCGAAGCGCCCGTCTTGCGCTTGAGCAGCGCCGGGGAGAGGCCGTCGAGCAGTTCGGGGTGCTGGTACATCGGCAGCAGGGAGAAGCGCGCGACGCCCTTGCCTCGATTTACCCCGGCGAACCACTCGTGCTTGGTCGCGCCCGGCCGTCGCAGGAATGGCTGGCCGTAGACCTCGACCGGTTCGAGCCGATCGCGATAGGGATCCAGCAGCGCCTGGAGCCGCGACTCGAGCGCCGCGAGCTCCGCCTCAGTAGGCGGCAAGCTTGCGGATCCCGTCCGCGATCTTTTCGGGATTGACCATGAACCAATCCTCGAGGACGTGGTTGTAGGGAACGCCCGGCACGTCTGGGCCCGCGATCCGCGTCACCGGTCCGTCGAGATAGTCGAACGCCTCCTCCGCGACGATCGCCGCGACCTCCGCCCCGTAGCCGCCGAAGCGGTTGTCCTCGTAGACGACCAGGCACTTGCCGGTCTTGCGGACCGAATTGAGGACCGTCTCCTTGTCGAGCGGGCGAAGCGTCCGCAGGTCGACCACCTCGACGCTGATCCCCTCCTCGGCGACGCGATCGGCGGCCTCCAGCGCGTAGTGGGCCATGAGGCCGTAGGCGATGACCGTGACCTGGTTGCCCGGATGGGTCACCTGGGCGCGGCCGAGGGGCACGGTGAACTCGCCGTCGGGGACGTTGCCGCGGACGCTCCGGTACATCTTCTTGTGCTCGAAGAAGAGGACCGGGTCGTCGTCGCGGATCGAGGAGCGAAGGAGTCCCTTCGCGTCGTACGGCGTGGACGGCACGACGACCTTCAGCCCGGGCACGTGGGTGAAGAACGCCTCGACCGACTGGCTGTGGTAGAGCGCGCCGTGGACGCCGCCGCCGTAGGGCGCCCGGACGACCATCGGGGCGCCGTAGCCGTTGTTGCTCCGATAGCGGAGGCGCGCGGCCTCGGAGACGAGCTGATTGAACGCCGGGTGGATGAAATCCGCGAACTGGATCTCGGCGACCGGGCGAAGTCCGCCGATCGCGGCCCCGATCGACGTGCCGATGATCTGGCTCTCGCTGAGAGGCGTGTCGATGACGCGGTCGTCGCCGAACTCCGTCCACAGCCCATCGGTCGCGAGGAACACGCCGCCCTTCTTGCCGACGTCCTCGCCGAGGACGATGACGGTCTCGTCGCGGACCATCTCCTCTCGGAGACCCTCGCGGACCGCCTCGATGAACGTCTTCAGAGCCATCAGTCGCCGCTCTCGTCGCCCATGCCCCAGGGCGGCGGCGTCTCGGACGGCCAGTCCTCGGCATAGACCCACTTCATCGCGGTCGACGCCTGCGGGTCGGGCTGGGACTCGGCGTAGTCGGTCGCGTCTTCCACGGCGGCCGTGATCGATGCGCGAATCCGCTCCTCGGCGGCGGCGTCGAGGATCCCGGCATCGGCGAGCTGAGCCCGGAACATCGGGACCGGATCGAGCGACTTCTCCGCCGCGAGCTCCTCCTCGGACCGGTACTTCGTCTGCTGGTCGTCCGACGAGTGGGCCGTCAGGCGCATCACCTTCGCCTCGATCAGGCTGGGCCCCTCCCCCGCCCTCGCCCTCGCGACCGCGTCACGGGCTGCCGCATAGCAGGCGAGGACGTCCGAGCCGTCGACCATGACGCCGGGGATGCCGTAGCCGGCGGCCCGCCCGGCGACGCTGGAGCCGGCAACCTGCCGGGCGAGCGGCACGGAGATCGCGTAGCCGTTGTTCTCGACGACGAAGACGAACGGCAGCTTGTGGATCGCCGCGAAGTTGAGGCCCTCGTGGACGTCTCCCTGGTTGCTGGATCCCTCGCCCATCATCGTGAGCGCCACCTGGCCGGTCTTCCGGATCTTGGCCGCAAGCGCGATCCCGACCGCGTGCAGGAGCTGGGTCGCCACCGGCGACGACACGGACACGAGGTTGTGCTCGCGGGAGCCGTAGTGACCCGGCATCTGGCGGCCGCCCGACGATGGATCCGACGCCGTCGCGTACTGCGCGGTCATGATGTCGCGCGGGCTCATCCCGAACGTCAGGCAGGTCGCGATCGACCGGTAGAACGGCGCGATCCAGTCCTTGCCCTTCTCGAGGGCCCAGGCGATCCCGACCTGCGCCCCCTCGTGGCCCTGGCCGCTGATCACGAACGGGATCCGGCCTGCCCGGTTCAGCACCCACATCCGCTCGTCGACCGCGCGCGCGAGCGCCACGAGCCGGTACATCTCGAGGAGGTCGTCGGCCGACAGGCCGAGGTCCGAGCCCAGGGGCTTCGCTCCCTTGCGCTCGGTGACGGCCATCAGAAGTTGATCGACCGTCCGTCGACGGCGAGGGCCGCCTCGCCCAGCACCTCCGACAGCGTCGGGTGGGCGTGGGTCGATCCGCCGATCTCCCAGGGCACCGCCTCGAGCTCCAGGGCGACCGAAGCCTCGGCGACGAGATCGGTCGCGTGCGGGCCGATCAGGTGGATCCCGAGCGTCTCGTCCGTCTCCTTGTTCGCGATCACCTTGGCGAAGCCCTCGTACTCGCCCCCGATCAGCGCCTTCGCGATCGCCTGGAACGGAACCTTGCCGACCTTGATCGGCAGGCCGCGCTCCTCGCACTGCTGCTGGGTGAGGCCGATCGAGGCGATCTCCGGGCGACAGTAGGTCGCCCGCGGCTGCTTGACATAGTCGATCGGGTGGACGTTCTGGTCGCCCGCGATCGTGTGGGAGGCGACGATCCCCTCGTGACCTGCGGTGTGGGCGAGCATCAGGCCCCCGACGACGTCGCCGATCGCGTAGACGTGCGGCTCCTTCGTCCGCATCCGGCCGTCGACCTTGATGAAGCCGCGGTCGGTCTCGACCTTCGTCGTCTCGAGACCGATGTCCTCGATGTTCGTGGCCCGGCCGGCCGCGACGAGCATCTGCTCAGCCCGGATCTCCTGGGGCTCCTTGCCCTCCGGCCCGACATCGAGGCAGACCCCGTCGTTCGTGATCTGGACCTTCGACGGGTCGAAGCGGGCGTTCGTCATGACCGTCATCCCGCGCCGCGTGAAGCTGCGCTCGAGCGTCTGGCTGACCTCGCGATCCTCGAGCGGCACGATCTGCGGCAGGTACTCGAGCAGGGTCACCTTCGTGCCGAGGTCGTGGTACATCGACGCGAACTCGCAGCCGACGGCGCCGGCCCCGATGATCACGATGTCCTTCGGGATGCTCGTCGCCGTCAGGACGTCGTCGCTCGTGAGGATCCGCGTCCCGTCGGGCGTCAGCCCCGGCAGGCTCTTCACGCGACTGCCGGTCGCGAGGATCACGTCCGTCGCCTGGAGGACGCGATCGCCACCCTTGCCGGGTGTGCCGTCCTCGCCGGGCTGGGTGACGCGGATCTTGTTCGGCCCCTCGAGACGACCGCGGCCGGCGATCCAGGTGACCTTGTTCTTGTCGATCAGGGTCTTGAGACCGGTCCAGAGCCGCTTGACGACCTGGTCCTTGCGAGCCGCCATCTGGACGTAGTCGATGCCGGGCTCGCCACCGAGGACCAGGCCGAAGTCCTTCGCGTGCCGGGCATGCTCGAGGAATGCGGCCGATTCGAGCAGCGCCTTCGTCGGGATGCAGCCACGGTGGAGACACGTCCCACCGATCTTGTCCTCGTCGACGAGGGCGACCTTGAGGCCGAGCTGACCCGCCCGGAACGCCGCGGTGTAGCCGCCGGTGCCCGCGCCGAGCACGACGAGATCGAAGTCATTGGAGGAGCCGACGGCCATGGGATTCAGTGCGCCTCGGGAGCCGCGGACCCGGGCCCGAAGGAGGGCCGGATGGGCAGGTGGATCATCGGTTCGGATGGTACGGGGGGGTTCGGAAGCCCGCAACCGAAGCCGGCCCCGAGGGGCGCGATCGTCGGTGCCGGGAACGGTCCGGAGGCGGTGCTAGACTCGCCGCCTCTCCCGTTCTGGCGGACGACTCCTGGAGCGACAGGTGGACGGCGCGACACTGCTGCTCGATCTCGCGCTCATCGTCGGGGCCTACCTCTGCGGGTCGATCCCGATGGGCGTGCTGGTCGCCCGCCTCACGGGCGGCGTCGATCCGCGGACCGTCGGATCCGGCAGGACCGGCGGCACGAACGCGCTGCGAGCCCTGGGCCCGCGACGAGCCGCGGTCGTCGTCGTGGGCGACCTGCTCAAGGGAGCCGTGCCCGTCCTGGTGGCGCGGTACGTCTCCGGGTCCGCGGCAGTCGAGGTCCTGTGCGGGCTCGCAGCGGTCGCCGGTGCGATCTGGTCTGTGTTCGTCGGGTTCCGCAGCGGGCGCGGCGTCGGGACCGGCGTCGGGACGATGCTCGTGATCCAGCCCCTGGCCGTGCTGCTGGCCGCGCCGGTCTTCGTCGCGGTGATCCTGATCACGCGGTACGTGTCGCTGGGTTCGCTGCTCGGGTCCGCCGCGCTGTTTCCGGCGATGCTGGTCATCTGGGCCGTTGCGGCCGGTGCGGTACCGCCGGGCTATCTCGTCTACGCGATCATCGGCCCCGCGCTGATCTGGGTCGCGCACGCGGACAACATCGACCGGCTGCTCCACGGCACGGAGCGGAAGTTCGACCTGGGACTGCTCAGCGGCCGCTCCGGCGGGGGCGACGCGCACTGACCGCGTCTCAACCCGCCCGGATATTGCGGAATGTCGCGCCGGCGGCGCACTACGCGGTCGGGACGCACTCGCCAGAGCGCCGGCACGGCGAATGTCAGCCGTCGGCGACTGATCACGCCCCGAATTCGAGCTGGAATCCGTGGACGGCGCGCGTAATGCGATCCTGAGCGACATTGCGCAACACGCCGGTTTGAGGCTTGATGCGTCAGGCCTTCACCCGGAACGTGTCCGCGCGCACTCGGTCGGACAGGAGCTTCGTCGTGCCGGCCGCATAGATCCTCACCCGCACCGAGTACGTGCCGAGCGCACGGGTCGAGCTGATGTAGAAGGTCATCTTGAACGACCGTGTCACGGCGGCCTTGAAGGAGACGTTCTCGAAGGCCTTGCGGAACACGATCGTCCCCTTCGGGTCGTAGATCCAGACCAGGACTCGCGCCGTCGTCGCCTTCGAGGCGCGCACGCTGACCGTGATCGTCTCGGTGTGTCGCCGGGCAATGACGCTCGGGCTCGCCGTGGCGCTGCGCGTCCAGGTGGTCGGGACCGGCGGTGGCGGGCTCGCCGGCGGCGGGACGACCGGCGGCGGGCTCCCGGCCCCGAGGCCGAGTCCGCCCGAGGCGTAGTAGGCAGCCGCCCGCTCCCGGAAGTACCCGCCGTCGTCGTCGGCCGACAGGGATGTCCTCGAGTTGCCGTTGATGGCTGCGGGGTTCGTCACCCCGTCCTTCTGGGCATCGCAGGCACAGGTCGTCCCGTCCGCACCTCCCCCGAACAGCAGGGCGATCACGCCCGCGTCGCGCCACATGGCGAGGTGGGTACCGCCCGTGTCCTCCAGAAACCACTCGGCCCGATTGTCCTGGTAGTGGCCCCAGGTGTCGTTCATCGCCCGCATCTTCGTGTTGCCGAGGGGGATCTGCCAGACGACCACACGGTGCGCGGTAGCGGCCACGTAGCCGGCGATGAACCGGGCGTATCGGACGAAATCCGCGTCATCCCAGGCCGACGCGCCACCGTCGCCATAGATGATCCGCTTGAATGACGCGTCCCGATCCGCGATGTCGGTGAAGGTCAGGTCGACCGACGCGCCGAGCGACCGGTAGAAGGCGCCGGCCCGACCCGCCAGAGCGTCGACCTGCGCGTCGGGGCTGTTGGAGTACGCAATGTCCCAGTTCGTGCCCCACACGGACAGGTGATAGGCGAGCAGAACGTTCGGCGCGAGCTGGTTGCGCAACCGTACGATCGCTCGGGCGAATCCGGAAGCCGTGTTCGGGAGATCCACGAGGGCCGCATCGCCCGAGCTGGCCACCGATGCCGGGATCTGCGTGGCGTCGTCGTTCGTGCCGGTAGCCTGCTCGATGTACCCCCACAGGTCCGGCTCGACATGGAGGACGACCGTCGCCGACCCTGCGGCCCTCTGGAAGAACAGCCGCAGGTCGGCATACCACGCCGCCATCGTCGACGGGTTCGCCAGGTTCGAAAGGTCCTTTGCTCTCTCGTCGGCCCCGGTGGCGGGAGTCGATTGGAGAAGCATGTAGTACGGGAATACCGGGACGAAACCGTGGTCGACCGAGTCCTGGATGTACCAGCTCACGAACTGGCCGTTCGGATTCCAGGTGGACCAGCCGTTGCCCGTGTTCACGCCGCCCGCGAGGTACTGGTAGCGGAACTTGAACGGGGCCGACGCATGGAGCGCGGCGGCACCGCCCGGAGCGTCGGCCAGGCCGAGCTCCACCCGGTCGGACGGCCACGACGGCGGCAGCGCCGGGAGCGAACCGGCGGCACGCACCCGCTCGGCCGCCGGCGCCGCCGCGGTGACGCCGACGATCAATCCGACGGCGGCGAGCATCGTGAGACGACGAATGGCGGGGCCCTCCAGTTCGCGGGAATCGTCGCTCGCGCCCGGTCGATTCGCATCCCCCACGGTCGTCCGGGTCAGGCCCGTACTCCGTGCGGCGGAGGGTGCGCGCCGGCACCGGTGCTCGGCCATCGGGTCCGGCGCACGGATCAGCGGAGCGAACGGGCTCATTCGCCCGTGCCGAGGAACCGCTGCGGGCCACGCGGTCCAGCGCCCGCCCCGCGCGCCCGCGCCCTGCCCCGCGCCCGTCGCCCCGCGCCCGCGCCAGCGCCCAGCGCCCAGCGCCCAGCCGCCAGCGCCCAGCCGCCAGCGCCCGCGCCCGCGCCCGTGGGCCACGAAGAATTGCGCAATGCCGCCCACGTTCGCACTACGAACGCGAGGACCGTGCCGGAGGCGCTTGACGCCTCCTGGTTAGCCAGAAACGGCTAACGCTCGCCGCCAATTACCCGATTTCGGCGCGGTTGAGGTGCCTAACGCAACTGTGGACGACATTCCGCAACTACGCGTGTGGGCAACTGCGTTGGGCGTCGCTCGGAAGGCGCCGAGGAGCGGAGCGAGCGCGCTCGAGTGTGCGTGAGCGAGCATCGCAGGCGGCAACGCACCCAGCGGCGTTCCGGCGCGACAGCCGAGACTCCCGGCAAGACAGAGAAAGACCCGGGTCGGCTGACGGCCCGGGTCGGTGCGGCTGGTTCGGCGGGCCCTGAGCGGGCCCGCGCCGAGAGGACTGGTGTTAGTAGGAACTCCCGCCGCGCTGGCTGCGGAAGCAGTCCGAGCAGTAGACGGGCTTGCCGCTGGTCGGGCGGAACGGGACCTGGGCCTCGCGACCACAGCTGGAGCAGGTGGCGGTGAACATCTCGCGCGGGCCGCGGTCGCGATAGCCGCCGCCGCCGCCCCCGCCGCTGCTGTACCCACCGCTGCCGCCGCTGCTGTAGCCGCTGCCGCCGCCGGCGGAGTACCCGCCGCTGGCGCCGTAGCTACCGTAGCTGCTGCTGCCACCGCCGCCGCCGTTCGCGTTCCGCGCGGCCTTCCGGCTGGCGCGGCACGACGGACATCGTCGCGGCTCGGTGAACCCGCGCTGGGCGTAGAAATCCTGCTCACTCGCGGTGAACACGAACTCCTGGCCACAGTCAGCGCAGGTCAGGTTCTTGTCGTTGTACACGAAACGAAAACTCCTCTCGGTAGCCGCGCGATCCCTCCGGGTTTTCTCGCGTCAGCCGTGAGAGGAGTCCGAGTCGTCGTTGAGCTACGTCTGTTCTTGCCGTGAACGCTTCCACGGCGCTTCCGCGCGGGAGTCTAGACGACTGACGACGGACTTGTACAGAGGTATTTTCGTCGATCGGGCCGGATCGTGCCGCCTCACGCGTGGCGGCCCGCGGCTCAGCGCTCGGCCGCCCAGCCCCGGGCCCGCTCGACCCCCCGCCGCCATGCCCGGTAGCCGGCCTCGCGGTCCTCCACGGGCCCCGATGGCTCAAAGCGACGGTCGACCCGGCGGATCGCCTCGATCTCGGCCGGATCGCGCCACAGGCCGATCGCGAGACCGGCCAGGGCAGCCGCGCCGAACGCGGTGGTCTCGCGCACGACCGGTCGATCCACCGGCCGCGCGACCTGGTCCGCGACCATGGCGCAGACCACGTCCCCGGCGCCGCCGCCGTCGATCCGGAGCTCGCTCAACGGCTGCCCCAGGTCGGCGTCCATCGCCTCGACCACGTCCCGGACCTGGAACGCGATCGATTCGAGCGTCGCCCGGGCGATGTGCGCGCCACCGCTCCCCCGCGTGATCCCCAGAATCGCCCCACGCGCATCCGGGTCCCAGTACGGCGCCCCGAGCCCGACGAAGGCCGGCACGACGACCACGCCGCCGCTGTCCGGCACCGAGCTCGCCAGCCGCTCGACCTCGCTCGACTCGGCGAACAGGCCGAGGCCATCGCGGAGCCACTGGACGGCGGCCCCGGTGACGAAGACCGAGCCCTCCAGGGCGTGGATGATCGGCGCATCGGGCCCGAGACGCCAGGCCACGGTCGACAGCAGGCCGTTGGCGGATCGGACGACCGGCTCCCCGGTGTTGACGAGGAGGAACGCGCCGGTCCCGAGGGTGACCTTCGCCTCGCCGGTCTCGAAGCATCCCTGACCGAACGTTGCCGCCTGCTGGTCGCCCGCGGCGCCGGCGATCGGGATCGGCCGGCCGAACAGGCCCGCGTCGGTCTCGCCGTAGACCTCCGACGAGCTCCTGACCTCGGGCAGCAGCGCGCGCGGCACCTCGATGAGCCCGAGGAGATCGTCGTCCCAGGCGCCGCTGCGGATGTCGAGCAGGAGGGTCCGCGACGCGTTCGAGACGTCCGTCACGTGGACCCGACCGCCGGTCAGCCGCCAGATCAGGAACAATTCGACCGTGCCGGCGGCGAGCTCGCCTCGCTCGGCCCGATCCCGCAGCGACGGATCCTCGAGAAGGATCTGGCGGATCTTCGGTCCGCTGAAATACGCATCGATCGGCAGGCCGGTTCGCTCGCGGACGAGCGGCTCGTGGCCGGCGCTCCGGAGCGCGTCGCAGAACGGCGCCGTCACCCGGCTCTGCCAGACGATGGCATCGGCGACCGCCCTGCCCGTCGTGCGATCCCAGACGACCGCGGTCTCGCGCTGGTTGGTGACGCCGATCGCCGCGATCCGCTCGACGCCGCCGGCCCGTTCGACGGCGTCGCGCGCAGTGGCGAGCTGGGCGTTCCAGATCGCCTCGGGATCGTGGCGGACGTCGCCCGGCGATGGATAGCGCTGCTCGAACTCACGCTGGGCGAGCGAGACGATCGAGCCCGCCTGGTCGAACACGATCGCCCGGGCGCTGGTCGTGCCCTCGTCGAGGGCCAGGACGAGATCCGCGGCCATCAGGCGACCATCAGGCGACCATCACGCCACCGCGAACTCGCGGCGGGCGCCGTCGAGGAACGTCGCGACCTCGGTCGCCTGCCGGGCATCATCCCAGCCGAGCTCCGCTCCGAGGATCGCCGCCACCCGCGGCGCGATGCCAGCACCTCGGTCCGGCAGCTCCTGGACGAGCCGCATCCGGCGCGACAGGACATCGTCGACCGACAGGGCGAGCTCGTGTCGGGCGGCCCACGCGACCTCCGCCTCGATGAGCTCTTCGCCGTCGACCAGCCGGCCGAGGAGACCGCACTCGCGCCCGAGGTCGGCCACGGCGCGGGCCTCGGTCCCGTGTCGGGCGACGAGCCGCTCGGCGACCGGGCGCTCGAGCCCCGAATCGGCCGCAAGCTCGTCGGCAAGAGCGTCGAGCTCGGGCCGGTCCGCAGCGCCGACGAGACGCCGGGCAACCGTCCCGGTCGGTCGGTCCGCGGGCCGCTCGCCGAGGACGTCGAGCGCGGCGTCGACCGTCTGCTCGGCCATCACCCGGTAGGTCGTGTACTTGCCGCCGCTGACGCGGACGAGACCGTTCCGCTCGACGACGACGCGATGCTCTCGCGACGCCTTGACGGTCGATGCGTCGGCGCTGGACGGCGCGATCAGCGGCCGGAGCCCCGCGTAGGTGCCAACCACATCGGCCCGGGTCAGGTCCACGTCGAGGACCCGGTTCACGGCCGCGAGCAGCTCGTCGACCTCGTCGTGCCCGGCGGTCGGGCGGTCGATCGGTCCGTCGTACGGCGCGTCGGTCGTGCCGATCAGCCAGAAGTGCGGCCACGGTACGAGGAACACGACCTTGCCCGGGACCCGGATCGTCAGCCCGACGTCGCTCTGGATCCGGTCGCGCGCGACCACGAGGTGGGCGCCCCGCGACGGCAGCAGGCGCGTCCCGCCGGACAGAGGAGAGGCCGGATCGGCACCCCAGACCCCGGTCGCGTCGATGACCACCCGCGCCCGGACCTCGAGGTCGTCTCCGCCCGGGACGTCGTGGACGCGTGCGCCGGCGACTCGGCCGCCGTTCTCCAGAAGGCCGTCCGCTCTTGCGCGGGTCACGACCGTCGCCCCATCGGCCTGAGCGGTCCGGGCGACCGCCAGCGTGTAGCGGGCGTCGTCCTCCATCCCGTCGTGGAACAGCAGGCCGCCGCGGAGGCCCTCGCGACGCATCCGCGGGGCGTGGGCGAGAACCTCGTCGACCGAGAGGTGACGATGCCAGCCGCCGTCGTGCCGCGCCCCGAGGATGTCGTACAGGGTCATCCCGGCCTGGTAGAAGAACCGGGTCGCGACCGGCCAGCCGAACAGCGGGAAGAGGAGCGGCTGGATCGTGACGAGGTGCGGCGCCAGGTGGAGGACGCGCGAGCGCTCGCGGAGCGCCTCCCGGACCAGCCCGAACCGGTACTGCTCCAGGTACCGGAGCCCGCCGTGGATCAGCCGCGACGAGCGGGACGAAGTCCCACCCGCGATGTCGTCGCGTTCGACCAGCCCGACCCGGAGGCCGCGCGTGGCCGCGTCGAGGGCGGAGCCGGTGCCAACGATCCCGCCGCCGATCACCAGCACGTCGAGCGGCCCCTCGGCGAGGGCGGCGAGGTCGCGTCGGCGCTGCTCGAGAGGCGGCCCCGTCATCGATCCTCGCTGCCGGGTCCCGCGCGCGTGATCCGCCACAGGACGGCGCCCGTCCCGACGATCAGGACCAGGATCAGCAGCGGCGTCCGGAAGACGACGTCTCGAGCATCCGGCGGCAACAGGTACGTCACGACGGCGGCGGCCAGCACGGCCAGCACGGTGAGCCCACCGACGACGAGCGCCTCCCGCAGGCCCTTGCGGCGCGACCCCTCCGTCCGGTCCGTCGACTCGTCGGTGCCTTCAGCCACGATCCGCCTCGAGCGGGATCCCGATCGGCGCCACCAGGACGCGGCCGGCGAGGGCCTTCCCGTTCCGCGTCAGGAGGCCGGTCTTCGGCCGATGGAATGTGATCGTGAGGTCGGCCCGGACGGCGGGATCGGACGGGTCACCGGAGCTGAGGTCGACCGCCGTCGGCGTATCGACTGCGAGCACGGGCACCATGGCCGCGCGGGCGCGGTTGACGAGCTCGACGGCGGACCGGATCGGCTCGCGGACCTGGCCGACGACACCGGTGCCGAGGAGCGCGTCCACGACGATCGCCGACGTCTCGATGCCGTTCCCGAGGCGCTGGACGTCCCGCGCGACCGGCGCATGGACGATCGTGATCCGTTCGTCGCGCACGATGCGGTCCCAGTTCTTCGCCGCGTCAGGCGTGGACGGTCGGGCATCCGCGGCGACCAGCACGACCACGACCCGCGCGCCCGCGATCGCGAGGCGCCTGGCAGCGACCAGGCCGTCGCCGCCGTTGTTGCCGGGGCCGCACAGGATCACGATCGGGCCGTGGCCCCAGCGGTCCGTGTCGACTGCGAGCGCGTGGGCGGCCGCCGCGACCGCCGCCCCGGCGTGCTCCATCAGCCACTCGCCGGGGACGCCGAGGGCCTGCGCCCGCCGGTCCGCCCCGGTCATCGCGGCGGCGCCGATCGGCGGGCGGCTCGCGGCCGAGGCCCAATGGCTGCGGAGCCCGCGCAGGTCGAGCTCGAACAGCTCCGGGTCGTCCGCGGGCAGCCGCTCGCCCGGACGATCGGGCGCAGAGCGCATGCCGGGGACGGTGGGCATCACGGCCGAAGCGTAGCGCGGATGTCCGCGTCGGCGGATCGTCCCTGGTCGCGTCAGGCGGTGGCGAGCCGGGCGGTGTGCTCATCGTCGGCGGCGATCTCGACCAGCCCGTCGCGGGCGAGCGCCCGCAACGCCCGCGAGACAGCGACCGGATCGTGGTCGCCGATCGGGCCGTCGACCACCGTCCACGCGCCGTCATCCGCCGCCCGGAGGCGATCGACGATCCGGCCGCGGAGCCAGCGCGTGGTCGAGGCAAAGGCGGGAGCCGGAGCGCGTCGGGACGAGCGGAGGACGGGACGCCCACCGGCTGTCGCGCCCTCTGCGGCTCGGGCCCAGCGGCACCATCCGGCGAGCGGGCATGCCTCGCATCGGGGGTTCGCCGGCCGGCACACCGTCGCCCCGATGTCCATGACCGCGTGAGTCCAGTCGCCGGGCCGGTCCGGGTCGACCGATCCGTCGGCCGCCTCCTGGATCCATTCGGCGGGCGGCGGCGACCCGGCCGGATCGGCGAGCGATCGCGTCAGGACCCGGCGGACGTTCGTGTCGACCGCCCCGGCTGGGCGTCGAAAGGCGATCGCAGCCACCGCCCGCGCGGTGTACGGCCCGATCCCCGGAAGGCGTTGAAGTGCCGCGAGATCGTCCGGAACCCGGCCGCGGTGCTCGTCGCGAATCACCTGCGCCGCCCGCCGGAGGTTGAGGGCGCGTCGGTCGTAGCCCATCCCCTGCCAGACGCGGAGGACGTCGGCCGGCGACGCGTCGGCCAGGTCCTCGACGGTCGGAAACCGCGCCAGGAACCGGGTCCAGGCCTCAACGACCCGGCTGACCTGCGTCTGCTGGGCCATCACCTCCGACACGAGGATCGCGTACGGGTCGCGCGTCTCGCGGAAGGCGAGGGATCGGCCGCCTGCGTCGTACCAGGCGAGGATCGCGGCGCGTGCGTCGGGCGGGAGGGCGACCGGCATCCGGCCGAGCGTACCATCGCCCGATGCCCGATCTGGATAACGCTCCGTCGCCCCGACACCCGGTCCGGATCGGCGCCGCGTTCTGGGTCCAGCGGACGGACTGGCCGTCCCTCCGCGACGCGGTCGTCGCGGCCGAGGCGGCCGGCGCGGACGACCTCTGGATCGACGACCATCTCCTCGCCGACGAGGGCAGCCGCGACGACGCGAAGCTCGAGGGCTGGGCGACGCTGGCCGGCGTGACGGCCGTCACAGATCGAGCCCGGGTCGGGCTCCTGGTCGCCGCCAACACGATCCGGAACCCGGGGCTGACCGCGAAGCTCGCGCTCACGATCGACCACATCAGCGCCGGCCGGTCGATCCTCGGGCTCGGCGGCGGCTGGTTCGAGGACGAGCACCGGGCGTTCGGGATCGACTTCGGCTCCGGGTTCGGCGAGCGCCTGGACCGGCTCGCCGAAGCGGTTCCGTTGATCCGGCGGCTGCTCGACGGCGAGCGGGTCACGGCCGACGGCCGGTTCTATTCCTTCCGCGACGCGCTGGCGGCGCCGCGGCCGGTCCAGCCGCGGATCCCGATCCTGATCGGCGGATCCGGCCCGACGAAGACCCTGCCACTGGTCGCCCGCCACGCCGACATCTGGAACGCCTACGGCTCGCCGGAGAGCATCGCCGCGAGCGACGCGATCCTCCGCGGCCACTGCGACGCCATCGGGCGCGACGCCGACGAGATCGAGCGGAGCGTCAACCTCAACGTCGTGGTCCGCGACTCACCCACCAAGGCGGAACGCGTCTGGGCGTCGTATGTCGCGACCCATCACCCGCGCGAGGGCGAGGGCCGGCTCCTCGTCGGCGGACCCGTCGACGCGGTCGCGGCCGGGCTCGCCGGGTACGCCGCTGTCGGCGTTCGCCACCCGATCCTGATCTTCCGATCGCCGTGGGACGTCGAGACGATCGGCGCGATCGGCGAGATCAAGGAGGCCCTGGCGACGATCGCGGGCTGAATGCCGACGCGACAGTCCGGTTGCGTCGACTGCGTTCGTCGCGCAAGGGCGACGCTGGCGAGGCGGCCCCGAGGAGCGGAGCGCGCAGGCTTCAAGGCCTGTAAGCGAGCACCGCAGGGGCCAACGACGTCCAGCGTCGTTCAGGCGCGACAGCCGGCCGGCGGGGCTCAGACGCCGGTGTTGATCATCACGTGCTTGACGAACGTGTAGTCCTCGAGGGCGTACTTCGAGCCGTCCTTGCCATAGCCGGACTGCTTCACGCCGCCGTGGGGCGTCTCCGAGGCGAGCGTGAAGTGCTCGTTGATCCAGACGTGGCCGAACTCGAGGGCCTTCGCGACCCGCATCGCTCGGCCGATGTCGGACGTGAAGACCGAGGACGCGAGGCCGTACGGCGTGTCGTTGGCCCACGCGATCGCCTGCTCCTCGTCGGAGAAGCGCTGGACGGTGACGACCGGGCCGAAGATCTCGTCCTGGATGATCTCGGACTTCTGGTCGGGGCCGGCGATGACCGTCGGCTCGTAGTAGGAGCCGGGCCGGTCCGGGCGGACGCCACCGACGACGACCTCGGCGGACCCGCGCGCCCGATCGACCATGCCGGCGACCTTGTCGACCTGGGCCTGCGCGATCAGCGAGCCCATGTCGATGTCGTCCGCCTCGGCCGGATCGCCCCACTTGATCGAGCGGACCTGGTCCGACAGCTTCGAGACGAAGTCGTCGTAGACGCCGGGCCCGGTAATGACGCGCGTCGCCGCCGTGCAGTCCTGGCCGCTGTTCCAGTAGCCCGCGGCCTTGAGCGTCTCCGCGGCCAGGTCGAGGTCGGCGTCATCGAAGATGACCACCGGTGCCTTGCCGCCCAGCTCGAGGTGGAGGCGCTTCACGGAGTCGGCCGCGATCTTCGCGATCCGCTTGCCCGTCACCGTGTCGCCCGTGATCGAGATCATCCGGACCTTCGGGTGGCCGACGAGCGCGTCGCCGATGTCGGCGCCGGAGCCCGACAGGACGTTGACGACGCCGGGCGGGAACACCTCGGCGAGCGACTCGGCGAAGGCGAGGGCGCTGAGCGGGGTCCGAGCGGACGGCTTGAGCACGACGGTGTTGCCCGTCGCGAGCGCCGGTCCGAGCTTCCAGGTCGCCATGTACAGCGGGTAGTTCCACGGCGCGATCGACGCGACGACGCCGATCGGGTCGCGCCGGATGATCGAGGTGTGGCCGGCAAGGAACTCATTCGCGGCGAGGCCGTCCATGACCCGCGCGGCCCCGGCGAAGAACCGGAAGAGGTCGACGGATGTCGACATCTCGTCGATCGCCGCCTGCACCGGCTTGCCGGCGTTCGAGCTCTCGAGGCGGCCGAGCTCGTCCGCCCGGGCCTCGAGCAGGTCGGCCACCTTCAACAGCATCAGCGAGCGGTCCTGGGGTGTCGTGTTCTTCCACGTCTCGAAGGCGGTCGCGGCCGCGTCGACCGCCCGGTCAACGTCCTCCGACGCACTCTTCGGGACCAGCGCGATCACCTGGTCGTTCGCGGGGTTGATCACCTCGATGGTCTCGCCGGACGCCGAGTCGACGAACTCGCCGCCGATGAGCTGCTGGTATGTCTTGACCCGCTCGAGCGTGTCGGTCATCGGGGTGCCTCCTCTGCGCGGCGGACGTCCCCGGCCCGCGCGCGATCGTTCGTTCGGACTGTCCGCCTACGTTACGCCGCTTCGGACGCACGTTCCGACTGGCGCGCCCCTCGGGACGCCGCGTGCCACGGGATCACGATCCGCTCGGCGATGGCGACGGCCCCGTACAGGGCGATGCTCAGCGCGGCCGTCAGGACGATGGCGGCGAACACGAGATCGGTCCGGAACGAGCGCTGGCTCAGCTGCATCCAGATCCCGAGGCCCTCCGTCGCGCCGACGTACTCCCCGATGACGGCGGCGATGACCGCGTAGCTCGCGGAGATCCGGAGGCCCGTGAAGAGGGCCGGCAGGGCCGACGGCCAGCGGAGCTTGCGGAACGCCTGGCCCTTCGATGCGCCGAACGATCGAAGGAGGTCCGTGGCGTCGGCCGGGGTCGATGCGAAGCCGTCGAGGAGCGAGACCGTGATCGGGAAGAACGTGACGAGGATCACGACGAGCACCTTCGGCAGCAGCCCGAACCCGAACCAGACGACGACGAGCGGGGCGATCGCGACGATCGGGATCGTCTGGGATCCGACCAGGAGCGGCTCGACCGCCGCCCGCACCCAGGCAACGCGGTCGAGCGCGATCGCCACCGCCGTGGCGAGGACGATCGAGGCCGTGAAGCCGACGAGCGTCTCGACGACGGTCGGTACCAGGTGGCGAACGGCCTCGCCACGGAAGTCCCACAGCGCCCCGAGGACCTGGCTGGGCGCCGGCAGGACGAACGGGCTCACGCCCGAGGCTCGGGCGTACGCCTCCCACACGACGAGCAGCAGCGCGATCAGGAGCAGCGGCGGTCCGAGTCGGCGGATCCGGCTCGGGCGATCCGTCACGGCAGGAAGTCGTTCGTGAAGAGCCGGCCGTAGTCGGGCGCGGCCGTCAGGGGCTTGCCGTTCGAATTGGCCAGCAGGCCCTGGTCGAACAGGAACTTCGAGTAGCCGGTCCAGCGCTCGAGGGTCTGGGTTCCGACGTTGCCGGAAGCATCCGTCAGGTAGGTGCCGTCCACGAGGAACTGCTGGCTCGCTCGCGGCAGGTCCGGGTTCGCGTCGAAGGCGCCGGGGTTCTCGGCGACGAGCATCGCCGCTGCCTCGTCCGGGTGCTCCGCGGCGAACCGGAAGCCGCGCATCGTGGCGCCGATGAACCGATGGGCGGCATCCGGATCCCTGTCGAGCCACTGTCGGTCGCACGCCAGGACGACCTGGTAGAACTCCGGGAACCCGTAGTCCGAGAACTGGAAGTAGCGCAGGTCGATCTTGCGCTGCGCCGCCTCGACGCCCTCCCACGCGGTGAACGGGATCGTGAAGTCCGCCCGCTTCTGGTAGAGCGCCTCGTACGCGGCCGCGTCGAGGGTCGCGACCTTGAAGTCGCCGGTCCCGCCGTCGGCCTGGATGACCGCCCTGAGGGTGGGAACCTCGTTCGGGTAGCCGAAGCCCGCGTACGTCTTCCCGTCGAGGTCGCGCGGACGGTGGATCGGACCGTCGGCCAGGACACCGATCGCCGAGGCGGTCTTCTGGAGGATCGCCGCGACCGACACGATGTCCGCCCCGGCGGCAACCGCGAACGTCAGGGAGTCCTGGAAGCTGATTCCGCACTCCGCCTGGTGGGCCGCCATCAGCGTCTCGGGCGTCGCCGTAGCGTACGGCAGGACCTGGAGGTCGATCCCCGAGTCGCGATACCAGCCCTCGTGGCGCGCCACGAAGATGCCGGTGTGGTCGGTGTTCGGCGTCCAGTCGAGGGCGAGCCGGACGGTGGACGGGGTGCCGGCGAACGGGCTGGCGGACGGCTCGGCCGACGGGCCCGAGGACTGTCTGGTCGGTGCAGCCGACGGCGACGCCGGCGTCGACGCGGGCGACGGGGTGGCCGTCGAGGTGCCACAGCCGACGACGACAACAGCGACGAGGAGGAGGGCGACGGATTTCATGCGAGCTCTTTCCGGGGCTGGAGACGGAGACGCCGCCCCGGGGATGCCGGGACGGCTTCGAGTCGCATGGGCCTGCTTCCTTCGCTGGTACGAGCCAGATCAGGTTCGGCGGGTCTGTGGTCGGGCCACACTCTCAGCGCGTACGCGCTCCCCGGAGGCGATCTTCAGTTGGACGGCGAATTCTAGCACCGAGTGGAGCCATGCGACGGCGTCGGCGATGACTTGCTCGCCCTCGGGCTCGTTATGCGTCTCGTGCCGGAGGTCCGGCCACGTGCGGCGGGTGACGTTCGGCAACGCATCGAGCGGCTCGCTGCTGGCCACCGGCACGATCGGATCCGCCTCGCCGTGGAAGACGAAGGTCGGCAGCGACAGGCCGCTCAGCGCGTCGCGTACCCGGGCCTGCTCCTTGAATGCCTCGGTCCCGAGCCGGCCCGTCGTGACGTGGAAGGCGTAGGGGTCCGTGGCGTAGGCCTCGCCGACCGCCGGATCGCGTGACAGCAGGGAGCCGTCGAGAGCGCTCTTGAACGCGTAGCGCGGGGCGACGACGTTCAACGCAGTCGCCAGCCCGCGCTGCCACGCCGGCGTCGTCGACTCGATCGCCGGTGCGCTCAGGATCAGCGCGTCGGGCAACGGTCGGGGCGGATCGGCGACGACGTAGCCGAGGCTCAGCAGCCCGCCGAGCGAGTGTCCGTACAACACGACCGGACCGTCGCCCGCAGCCTCGCGAACGGCCGCGAGACGCTCCTCCAGGTCGTCGTCGTTCTGGCTCCATCGATCGACGTACGCCCGCCGGCCGCCGGAGCGCCCGAACCCGCGCTGGTCGTAGCTCGTGACGTCGAGGCCGGCTGCCGCCAGCCAGTCGCCGACATGCTCGTAGCGGCCGCTGTGCTCGTGGATCCCGTGGACCAGCAGGACGTGGGCCCACGGCTCGCCGGCGGCAGGCCAGTGGCGGACGACGATGGACGTTCCGTCGCGGGCCTGGGCGGTCTCGATGGTGCTCGACATGACGCGCATCGTAGGGTCGCCGGCGGGTACGCTGCGGACATGCCCGTCTGGACCGAGGTCGGCGATCGCGTCTTCACGCGGCGCTATGCGTTCTACGACCAGAACATCGGGGCGATCCTCGGCGAGGACGGCGTCCTGATCGTCGACACCCGGATCTCGCATCGCCAGGCGGACGAGATCCTGTCGGACCTTCGATCGCTCACGGACCTGCCGGTGCGGGCCGTCGTGAACACCCACGGCCACAACGACCACGCGTTCGGCAACCACCGGTTTCGCCCGGCACCGATCTGGGGTCACGCTCGCTGCGCCCGGATGATCACCGAAACCGGGCCCGACCAGATCCGGAAGGTGTCCGCCGCTCTGCCGGACATTGCGGCGGATCTCGCCGAGGTCGTACTCGACCCACCGGATCGGACGTTCGACGGCGAATCCGCGACGCTCGAGTTCGACGCCGGCGGTCGCCGCATCGAGCTTCGCCATCTCGGCCGCGCCCACACCGACAACGACGTCGTGGTCCTCGTGCCCGACGCCGACGTCCTGTTCGCGGGCGACCTCGTCGAGGCGGGAGCACCGCCGTTCTTCGGCGACGGCTACCCGATGGAGTGGCCGGCGACGGTCGAGCGGATGGTCGAGCTGGTGACCGGTGCCGTGGTCCCCGGCCACGGCGACGTCGGCGACAAGGCGTTCGCGGTGAGGTCGATGGTCGAGATCAGGACGATTGCCGAGCTCGCGACGCTGATCCACAACGGGACGCTCGACCTCTCGGACGCGATCCTCCGGACTCCCTACCCGGCGGATACGGCCCGGGCGCCGCTCGAACGGGCGCTCGCCCAGCTCCGCGGCGAGCTGGACTGAGCGTCGGGTCCCGCGATTCGCCGCCGGCCACCGGATCGTCCTCGGGTGTCGATCAAGTCGCCGCACGACCCGATTTCATGCCAGATCGACGTGGGCGGACGACGGGGCGTGGTTCATCACGGTATCCGGGGCCGCGCAGCGGGATTCCGTGCTCAGCGCGTCCCGGAACAGCCCGGCCCGGCCCGTTGAGTCCGCCTCGTCGACCAGGGGCGACGATCTGACGGGGATTCGGTCGACGCCGGCGATTCGTCGTCGCCAGGCGACGATCTGGCAAGGAACCCGGCTACTCCGTGACTCGGACCACCCAGCGGCCGCGAGATTCGCCGGCGAGGATCGCGTCGAGCGCCGGCTCCAGCGAGCCGAGGGTGATCTCCGTCACGCCCAGGCCGCCGTCGCCCTCCACGTCGAGCCCGTTCGGCCGCAGGTCCGTGGCGATCCGGCCCCACAGGGCGCGCCGCTCTTCGATGGCCATGTTCACCGAGTCCATGCCGAGCAGCGCCACACCGCGCAGGATGAACGGCAGGACCGTCGTCGTCAGCCCGGCGCCACCGGCGTTCCCCGATGACGCGACCGCTCCGCCGGGTCGAAGCGTCCGGAGGATGTACGGCAGCGTCGCCGCCCCGACCGTGTCGACCGCCCCGGCCCAGCGCCCGGACTCGAGCGGCTTGGCGCTCCCCGCCGTGCATTCTTCTCGCGGGACGGTTCCGGCCGCGCCCAGTCCGAGGAGCCGCCCCTGCTCGGACGACTTCCCGGTCGAGGCCCAGACCTCGTGGCCCCGGGCGGCCAGGATCGCCACCGCCACGCTGCCGACGCCGCCGCTCGCCCCGGTCACGAGAACCGGTCCGTCGCCAGGCTTCAAGCCGTATCGCTCCAGCGCCGCGACGGACATCGCCGCCGTGAAGCCCGCCGTCCCGATGGACATCGCCTCGCGGGCGGTCAGTCCCGAGGGCAACGGCACCACGTAGCCGGCGGGCAGTCGCGTGAACTGGCCGTACCCGCCATGCCGGGCAACCCCGAGGTCGTAGCCATGGGCGAGGACGTCCTCCCCGACCGACACCGACGGATCCGACGAATCGACGACGACGCCGGCCAGGTCGATCCCCGGGATCAACGGGTTGATCCGGGCGACCTTGCCGTTCGCGATCGTCGCGAGGCCGTCCTTGTAGTTGACGCTCGACCAGTCGATCCGGACCTCGACCTCGCCGGGCGTCAGGTCGGCGGCGGCGAAGTCGCGGATCTGGCGCATCACCAGCTCGCCGTCGGCGACCGACTCGGCGACGAAGGCGCGGAAGGTCCTGGGGATCGCGGTCATGCGTGCTCAGACTACCGCGGCTCGGTCCGCGGAACGCCAAGGTTGCGTTTCGGTCGCTCGGGTTGACGGATCGCGAAGGGCTGGACGAGCATCGCGGGCAATGAACACGTACCGCCGTTCGATGTGTATGCGCTGGCGGCCCCGCCGTGCGGAGGATGGGGTCTGAGGTCACGCGCAACCTGAGAACGAGCGCGGGACCACAGACCAGGTCCCGGGGCCGCGGATCCTGAAACCAGGAACCGCGGCTTTTTCGTTCCTCCGACAACCACGACGGGTGGCCGCCGACCCCGAACCGACCGGGATCGCCACCACCGCTCACCCGTTCGACTCACCACGGAGGAACCCCAATGACCGACCTCGACCCCACCCAGTTCAAGCCCGAGACCAGGGCCCTGCACGCCGGCCAGAAGGTCGACCCGGCGACGAACGCCCGGGCCGTCCCGATCTACGCGACGACGAGCTACGTCTTCAACGACGCCGACCACGCCTCGCGGCTGTTCGGGCTCCAGGAGTTCGGGAACATCTACACCCGGATCATGAACCCGACGAACGACGTGTTCGAGCAGCGCGTCGCCTCGATCGAGGGCGGCGTCGCCGCCCTGGCAACGTCAAGCGGCCAGGCGGCCGAGACCCTCTCGATCCTCAACCTGGCCCGGAGTGGCGACAACATCGTCAGCTCGCTGTCGCTCTACGGCGGGACCTACAACCTCTTCACCCATACCCTGCCGAAGATCGGGATCACGACGAAGTGGGTCGACGGCTCCGACCCGAGCGCCTTCGGCCGCGCGATCGACGAGCACACGAAGGCCGTCTTCCTCGAACTGATCGGGAACCCCCGGCTCGATGTCCACGACCTGGCCTCGATCGCGGACGTGGCCCACGCGCGGGGCGTCCCGGTCATCGTCGACAACACGTTCGCGCCGCTCCTGGCCCAGCCGATCGAGCACGGCGCCGACATCGTCATCCACTCGGCGACGAAGTGGATCGGCGGGCACGGCACGGCGATCGGCGGCGTCGTCGTCGACGGCGGCACGTTCGACTGGGCGGCCTCGCCGCGGTTCCACCAGGACTTCGTCGAGCCCGACCCGAGCTACCACGGGATCAGCTACACCGCGGCGTTCGGCAACCTCGCGTTCATCCTCAAGCTGCGCGTCCAGGGCCTCCGCGACGTCGGTGCCTCGCTCAGCCCGTTCAACGCGTTCCTCTTCCTGCAGGGCCTCGAGACGCTCCCGCTGCGCATCCAGCGTCACAGCGAGAACGCCCTCGCGGTCGCCCGCTGGCTCGAGCGACGCGACGGTGTGACCTGGGTCAGCTATCCGGGCCTGGAGTCGGCGCCGACCCATAAGCAGGCCGTGAAGTACCTGAAGGGCGGGTTCGGCGGGATCGTCACGTTCGGTGTGCGGGGCGGCGTCGAGGCCGGTCGACGGCTGATCGACAACGTCCAGATCTTCTCGTTGCTCGCCAACGTCGGCGACGCGAAGTCGTTGATCATCCATCCCGCCTCGACGACGCACTCCCAGCTCGAGCCCGAGGAGCAGGTCCAGACCGGCGTGACGCCGGACCTCGTCCGGCTCTCCGTCGGCCTCGAGCACGTCGACGACCTGATCGCCGACCTCGATCGGGCGCTCTCGATTGCGCTCGGGGAGGCGGCAACGGCCGGCGACCTCGTCGGCGCGGCCGGATGACCGTCGCCGCCGGGGACGTCTCGACGGCGTCCCCGGCGACCCCTGCCCGCGCCTTCGGGTCGGGCACGGTCGAGAGCACGCGCCTCGGGCCGTTCCCGTTGGGGGACGGAACGGTCCTGCCCGAGCTCGTCGTGGCCTGGCGCCACGACGGGCCGGGCCCGTCCACCGCGCCGCAGGTCCTCGTCGTCCACGCCCTGACGGGCTCCGCCGACGCGGCGGGCGATTGGTGGGAGCCGTTGATCGGGCCGGGCCGGGCCCTCGACACGACGCGGGTCGGGGTCCTCGGCGCCAACCTCCTGGGCGGCCGCTACGGATCGACCGGGCCACGCTCGGTCGATCCGGCGACGGGGAGGCCGTACGGCGAGGCATTCCCGTTCGTCTCGACCCGCGACCAGGCCCGGGCGTTCTGGGCCCTCCTCGACGCCCTCGGGATCCGGAACCTGGCGCTCGTCGTCGGCGGCTCGCTCGGTGGCATGGTCGCCCTCGAGGTCGCCCTGGCCCGGCCGATGGCGGTGCACCACGTCGTGCCGATCGCGGCCCCGGCCGCTACGGGGGCGATGGCGATCGCCTGGAACCGGATCCAGACCGAGCTGATCGATCGCCTCGGCGACGACGGGCTTCGGCTGGCCCGGCAGCTGGCGATGACCACGTACCGGAGCGAGGCCGACTTCGACGAGCGGTTCGGCCGCGACAACGAGGCCGACGGCCGGCCGTCGATCGTCAGCTACCTGGAGCACCAGGGCGAGAAGCTCGTCGAGCGATTCGATGGGGACACGTACCGGATCCTTGCCGGGGCGATGGATCGCCACGACATCGGGGCCGGCCGAAGCGGCGTGGACGCCGCGCTCGCCCACCTCGCGGTCGCGGACGTCCGTCTGACAGGGATCGGGATTGCCGACGACATCCTGTACGGGCCGCGGCAGGTCCGCCGGCTCGTCGATGCAGCCCGCGAGGCCGGCGTGGCGGCTCGCTATCGCGAGATCCAGTCGACGAAAGGCCACGATGCCTTCCTCGTCGAGTGGCGGCAGCTGACGAACCTGCTCCGCGAGGCGCTCGGGACGTGACCCGGCGCCGCTGGCGCCGCCCGGGGCCGGGCGGTCAGGAGGGGGCGACCTCGATCGACGCGGCGGGTGTCGGCGTCGGCGCCGGGGCCTTCGTCGGCGTCGGCTTCGGCTTCACGGTCGGCTTCGGCGTCGGCCTGGGAGTGGGTCGCGGGGTCGCCCTCGGCTTCGGTGCGCCGGCACAGTTGCTGACGCCCGAGCCGGAGACGCGGCCCGTCGACGCGGGCACCTGGTACTTCGCAACCGGCTGCTCGCCGGGCGACGGGAACAGCTTCGCGGCCAGGGCCCGGATTGCCTTCGTGTCGGGGATCTGGATCGATCCCCGGGCGTCGTAGCCGGGCTTCACGAGCGGGTGGCCGATGACCGCCCGGAAGGTCTGCTTGCGCCCGACCCGCGAGGCGACCTCGGCAAGATCGGGGACGAGTCGGCGGGGGACGTTCGTCGTCACGGTCTGGCCCAGCGCCCGCAGCAGCCCGATCGGATCGGACAGGAAGCCGCCCGCCTTCACCCGGTCGCGCACGGCCGACAGCAGCTCCTGCTGGCGCGCGGCCCGGGTGAAGTCGCTCTCCCCGGCTGCCTTCCGGACGCGGGCGTAGGCGAGGGCCTGGTTGCCGTTGAGGTGGTGGCGTCCGGCGCTGATCGCGAAGCCGTTCGGGTAGCCGTACTCGTGGTAGGTCGGATCGCAGAAGCCGTCGTCCACGTCGACGTCGACCCCGCCGAGCTTGTTGACGACGTTGATGAAGCCCTGGAGGTTGACCTGGGCGAAGTGGTCGATCTTCAGCCCGAGGAGCGTCCCGAGAGCGCCCATCAGGACGTCCTGACCGTCGCCGTTCGAGCCCGGGAACTGCTTCGGATGGTGCCGGGCGAACGACACCAGGCCGTTGATCTTGCCGCGGAACTTCCGTCCGTCGGGGAGCGGGACGTCGACCATGTCGCGCGGGATCGAGATCATCGAGACGGTCTCGCCGACCGGGTCGAGGGACACGACGATCATCGTGTCCGTCAGGAAGGTGTTCCGGCCGACGCCCTGGTCGACGCCGATGATCAGCACGTTCTGGCGGGGAGCGACCGGCGTCGCCGACGGGGCGACGGAAGGGCTGGGCTCGAGGCTCGGCGACCCGGACGGAAGCTCGAAGTCCGAGGGATCCGGCTCGGCCGGGAGGCCCTGATCGCCCTGGTAGGCGCCTGCCGTCGTCGGGTTTTCCGGGATGATCTCGCCCGCCGCTTCGCTCGCGGCCTGGGTCACGTAGCCGGCGTACGCATGCGGGGCGACCAGGATGACTCCGAGCAGGGCGATCGGAAGGACGTCGCGCTTGCCGAGCCTCGGATATCGACCGTCGACGAGGCTCGAGCCCATCGCGATCGCTCGCCAGACCAGCAGGGCCGCGGACCCGACGAAGAGCGCGATGATCGTGGCGGGGTTCAGGGCGAGCGCCAGCAGGCCGCCCATCGACGAGGTCGCAAGCGCAACACCAGCGCCGAGGATGACCGCGATGACCGGCAGCCCGAACAGCGCCGCGAGGCGCCGCCGTCCGGCCAGCAGGTGTCCGAGACCCGGGAAGATCGCATCGAGGAAGGCGTGGAGGTAGCGGGATCCCCGCTGCGGCTTGACGGTCGCCGCCCCACGCTCTGTCTGGGGGTTCACCGTCGCGGAGGATAGCAATCACGTGCAACCCGTGACGGCGTTTGTGACTATTTGGTGACTCGACGGCCCGAGTTCCGGGCGGCTCGGCCGGCGGCCCGGACGGCCTGCGGTATCATCCGGCCCGGCACTGGCGAGTGGCCAAGCGGTAAGGCGCCTGACTCTGGATCAGGAGATCGAAGGTTCGAATCCTTCCTCGCCAGCCAGCTGCCCCACGGGTAGCGGCCCAGGGGACTTCCGACACCACATCTGGTGGTTTGGTGCGCATCGAGCGAGGCGTGGACTCCAAGAAGGAGCCACAGAATGCCTCGAAGTTCACCTGATTCGGCTTCTGGACGTTCACCTGATTCGCCGGATCGCGAAGTTCGCCTGACTCCGCGTACTGGCAGCCGCGACCCGCGCCGCCACCGCTTCGACGCAGTCGTCGCCGCCTTTGTCGCCGTCTGCCGCGCGAAGGTCCTGTCGGCGCAGACGGTCGAGTTCTACCTCGAGGTGCTGGCGGGCGCTCGACGCAAGGAGCGGAACGAACTCAGGGATCGGTGATCGGGACGAGGATGGCCTCGACCTCGCGATAGCCGTCGACGCCCTCGTGCTCTGCGAGACTCTTCCGGCAGAGGTCCAGGGGCGTCCGAAGGCGGTTGTCTCGCAGGTTTGGGTCCGCCCCAGCGGCGAGCAGCTGGCCGACGCTACCAGGGCGGCCGGCCTGGGCCGCGGCGCGCAACGGATGGCCTCCGAAAACGGGATCGACTGCATCGACCGGCGTGCCGAGGGCGAGCAGTCGGTCGATGACGTCGAGTCGCTCGTGCTGCGCGGCCATCACCAGGGCGCGAGTCAGCGCGTCGGGCGCGGCCCCGGCGAGCCATTCGGTGACATCGCCGACGGCGGCCGCAACCTCGATCCCCTCAATCCGAGCCCCTGCCTTGACGAGCACATCGACCACATCGCTCATCCCGAACACGGCCGCGTAGAGTAGCGCCGTGCCGCCGGGGACCCCGCCTGCATCGTCGCTGGCCCGTGCCTCCAGGTCGGCACCTGCGCCGATGAGCACCCGGGCGACACCGGCATCGCCGTAGCTCGCCGCTGTGATGAGCGGCGTTTCGGGAACACCCTTCTGGCCGTCGACCGGGGCACCGGCCGCGACGAGGATGGCGGCGATAGCGCCTGCGCCGTCGACCTCGCGCCAGATGCCGCGGGTGGTGTCGTACCGGAGCATCGCGACGTAGCCGAGCGGCGAGGCGCCCGCTGGGTGATCGACCCAATGTTCCATCGTGGTCGACGCGAGGTCGGGCTCCTCAGCGACGAGCGCGCGCAGGCGGCCCACATCGAGAGAGTCGAGGATCTCGCGCAGCTCGACGTCGCGCTTGAGGCGCGCCCAGCTGGGGAATCCGTATTCGCGGGCAATGGCGAGTTGCGCGCCAGCCAGCGTCGATGGTGCAGACACGACCGCGAGGCGTCGAATTGCGGCGCGATCGCCGTCCTTCAGGTCGCGGAGCAGGTCCTTCGCGAGGCGCCGGACTTGCTCGAGGCTCAGACGCGGCGGGAGGGCGGGCATGGGGACGAGTCCTCTTGTTCTCGGTTGCCGCGGTGAGCGTCAGGCTCGACGCAGGCACTCTCCTGCCTGCGTCGAGCACCGATGGCTCAGGCGTGGGCTTGCTGTTGCAGTCGGTCGGCCGTCGCGACATCTGCAGCGTCGGAGTACGTTCGGGGCCAGGTCCAGGCGGAGCGCAGGATGAAGGCCAGGATCAGCACCTCGATTCCGATGGAGAGGCCGTAGAAGGACGCCCACTCCCAGGTCGCCCCTGCCGCGTTGAACGCCGAGTAGGGGATGAGGAGCGATGCAACGACGAGGTTCGTGGCGCGGTTCACCCGGGCGGGCAGCGTCATGGAGAGCATCACCATCAGGGCCGGGATCGCCACGGACGCGAGCATGAAGGTCAACAACGTCGGGCTGACGTCGAACTTCCAGACGAGGCCATTCAGGATGCCGTCGACGACGCCGGGCTTGTAGAGGTTGAAGAAGTCGACGTAGATGTAGAGGAACATGAAGCTGGTCCATGCGGCGGCGATCTTGGCCTGCACCGGGATCGGCGGGCCTGTCAAAGCGCTGTTGATGGGGACAGGTCGTGTCTTGTTCATGGTTTGCTCCTTCGTTCGCTTGGTGAGCCGTCCGCCTGACAGCGGTGGCTGGTGTACGAGTGGCGCTGTGGTGGGTCGTGACACCTGGTCCGACGTTCAGACGGTGATCACGACCTTGCCGCGGGTGTGGCCGGCGCCGACGTAGCGGAGGGCCTCGGCCGCCTCGCTCAGCGGGTAGGTACGGTCGATGACCGGCGTGAGTTGCGCCGCCTCGAGAAGCTCGGCCAGATCAAGCAGGTCTCGGCGCTTCCCGAATGAGGTGAACGGCCGCAGGGTCTGGCGCGTGAACAGCGACCGCGCGCGCGCCTTGACGACCCGGCCCAGGGGTCCGACCCATCGGCCGCCTCGACCGCTGTTGGGGATGAGGGTGCCGGTGGGTGTGAGCGCCCGTCGGACCTCCGACAGGGACTGCGCTTCCACGTTGTCGAAGATGACGTCGTAGCGCAGCCCCGTCCGGGTGAAGTCCGTGCGCGTGTAATCGATGACGTGGTCGGCGCCCACCGACCGGACTAGCTCCATGTTGCGGGTGCTGCACACCCCGGTCACCTCTGCCCCGAGCGCCTTGGCGATCTGCACGGCAAACGTCCCGACGCCGCCCGATGCGCCCGTGACGAGCACCGTGTGCCCCGGTTGCACGTGCGCGATGTCGCGCAGAGCCTGCAGTGCGGTGATCGCCGAGGTGGGCACCGCGGCTCCTTGCGCCATGGTCAGCCTGCCGGGTTTGCGCACGAGCTGGTCCGCCGGCACGCTCGCGTACTCCGCCAGCGTCCCGGTGGTGCTCCAGCCGAACACCTCATCACCCGGTCGGAGGTCCGTGACCGCCGCGCCGACGGCTTCCACCACGCCGGCGACGTCCCTGCCCGGGATCGGGGACCGGGGCCGGCGAAGTCCGAACGCCAGCCGCACCATGTGCGGTGCGCCGGTCATGAGGAAGTAGTCGCCGGGGTGGACCGAAGCGGCGTGGACGCCGACCAGGACGTCGCCGTCCCCCACGACCGGCCGGCCCACATCGCTGTACTCGAGCAGCTCGGGAGGCCCGTAGCGGCGTTGCACGACGGCCTTCATCCCCGCCTCGGCCGACAAGGCGTCGCCGACCAGGGCTTGGCGGTGACTGGTTGTTCTCATGGTCATCTCTGGCTCGTTGACTTCCGAGTACCGGTCCTGGTGGATTACCTGCATTGATCTCTCCTCGTGTTCTCTTCCGCTTATGGCATAAGCTGATGGCCTAAGCTTATGGCCTAAGCTATGATGGCGTCAAGGGCACGCGAGGAGAACGTTGATGACACGCTGCATGACTCAGAAGCGAGCGCCGCTCGCCCGGGACCGGGTGCTGCGCGCGGCGCTGGAGCTTGCCGACGAGGGCGGCACCGCGGCGCTGACGATGCAGCGGATCGGGCGGCGGCTCGGCGTGGAGGCGATGTCGCTCTACCGACACGTTCGCAACAAGGACGACATCCTCGACGGGATCGTCGACCTCGTCTTCGCCGAGATCGAGCTGCCGGCAGATCGCTCGAACTGGCGAACGGTGCTCCGTGCCCAAGCGATCTCGACCCGCGCGGCCCTGCGCCGGCATCCTTGGGCGATCACGCTCATGGAATCGCGATTGACGCCCGGCCCGGCCAACTTCCGCACACACGAGGACACCATCACCGTCCTGCTCGACGCCGGGTGCTCGGCGGTCATGGCGGTACATGCCTACAACCTCGTCGACAGCTACGTGCTCGGGTTCGCGCTGCAGGAGGTCAACTTCCCGTTCAGCAACGCCGAGGAGCTGGCAGCCATGAGCGAGGAGGTGCTCGCCAACCTGCAGGCGGACGAGTACCCGAACTCTGCGCGCGTCGCGAGGGAGCTCCTCACGTCCGGCTTCGACTACGCCGACGAGTTCGAGTTTGGGCTCGACCTCATCCTCGACGCCATCGGGCCGGTCCTGCAGGGAGCCTGATCGCCGGGAGACCGGTCAAGAGGGCCGGGCCCACGGCTGGTCCCAGCCTGCGCCGACGGACGGCTACTACCTGCTGGCACGAATGATCACTGCGGCAATCATTGCGGTAGCCCAGCGCTCGGGCGGTGCGAATTCAGCTGGGCTCGAGGCTCGGAACCATGAGCCAGCCCCGCGCCCGGCCGGTGTAGATCAGCTGCTCGGTCGAAAGGCCAGACCGCGCCGCAGATCCGCGAGGTGCCGCTTCGCGGTGCTCGGCCGAACGCCGACGCGCGCGGCCGCCTCGGCGACGGATCCGCCGCTGGCGACGAACGCCGCAAGGACGTCGACCTGGCGTGCGGTCGGCGCACGCGGGAGCGTCCCTCGCAGGTAGCCGTCTCTCACGACGCCGGGCTCACCTGGCTACGCGTGATGAGCCCCAGGACCACCGCCGTGACCGCCAGAATCGCGCCGATCTGGTCGGGTGCGAGGTTGAGGCCGAACGCGACAACCAGCGCGATCACCGCCTGGACGAGGGCGAGGACCATCGCTGGTTCGCGGCCCCAGATCGTGCCGGGCTGGTTATCCATCACGTGTCACGCTCCGTAGGCGGCGGCCGCGCGGTCGGCTGCAGACTTGACCGCCCCGGCCGCGTTCTTCTCGGCAGCGTCGAGCTGCGCCTGGTTGAACGGCGTGGGGTCGGGTGCCGGGCGGATGTTGGTGACCTCGGGCGCCTTCGCGTACATCGAGCGACCCTGATGAACTCCCTTCGCATCGACGTACTCGACGATGCGAACCGTGCTCTCCGGTTGGCCGAGGTAGGGCATATCGCGCCCCGGGTCGACCTGGATGTTGTCGGGCGAGGGTTCGAACGCGGAGGTCGCGTACAGCCAGGTGCCCGCGGGCACGGTGACGATGCTCGGGACCTTGGGCACGGGGTAGCTGTTCACGGTCTCCTCCGGAGCGGACGGCGCTGGCGCGAGAGCTGCGAGGTAGCGGGCCTGCGGGAAGCCCACAGGGTCGTCTGCCCAGGGCCGCCAGCAGGAGGGCTTGAGGCGCCCGGCGATGTAGTGGTGGTCGATGATGTGGTGGCGGTCGATCGAGATCGCCCGGAGCTCGCGGGTGAAGGCGGTCTCGGTGCCGGCGCGGAACCTGATCCCCGCCGCCCTGAGCTCGGCGAGGTCGCCCCGCAGCAGCAGGGCATCGAGCGCGATCGACGCGACGATGACGGCTTCCGGCACGACGCCCCTGCCGGAGCCTGCCGTGCGGCCGCCGTTGTCGTGGTGCTCGATGCTGACTGTCCGGCTGTTGAGGAGGCGCGTCGGGTAGCGGTCGTCCCAGGCGCCCGATGGGTCCCAGTTGCCGTTGCCCCAGGCCTGGTCGCCGAGCCTGACGTACTGATGGACGTGGGCGGTGGTGGGGTGCCCCGCGCGGCCGCAGCCGTAGCCGACGCCGAAGTTGGTCGAGGCCTCCCGTCCGTCGGTCGAGGTGAACGCGGCGTCGGTCGAGCGGAGCGTGCCGACCATGCGGTGATGGACCAAGGCGATGAGGGGTGCGGGGTGGCCGGCGGTGTACTTCGGCGAGCCGATCCAGTAGATCGGGCTCACTTCACGCCCCTCCAGAAGGCCGAGGCCTCGAGTCCCAGGAGCGCACAGATCGCGCCGAGCACGGGCAGGAGGACCCCAGGGGCGATGTCGTAGTCCGGGACGCCGGCATCGAGAACGAGGAGGGCGACCACGACGAGCGTGAAGGCTGTGGCAGCGCCGATCCGAGCGGAGGAGTAGACGTCGGCCCGAGTCCGGCGCTCCGGCACATCGTCACGCCGCTCACTGCCCATGCCGGCGGAGTCGGTCGATCCATGCGTCGACGAGGAGCGGGAGGACGAAGCGGTCGAGGGCGCCGCCCATGACCACGCCGGCGAGGAAGGCGAGGACGAGCTCGACCCCATTCATTGGGCGACCGAGGGGTTGACGGCGCGGACGTACCCGGCGGGGGGAACCGGGAGTCGATGTGGATCGGACCAGCGCGCCGTCATGCCCTCAAGGGTGGCGGCTGGCTTCCCCCGTTCCTATTCGGCCGATTGGGCCATTCAAGCAGTCCGCTTTTCGTCCGCTTGGGCCATGCCCTCGGCTCCGGCAGCCGCGGCGCCAGGATCCACACCAGCTGCGCCGTCGTCGTCGCCCCCACCTTCGATCGCGCGTTTCGCCAGGTGGTCGTTCACATGGTTTGCCTGGCACGAAGGTTGAGAGCGGCTGGGGTCGCGCGGGGGCGTGTTGCTAGCGGGCCTCGTCGGCCGTGGACCCCGCGTACTCGGGTCGACGCCCAAGCGGCCGATACGTCTGGATGGTGATGCCCCCTGGGGTCGTCCGCGCGTTGACAAGATCGAGCGCCCAGTCTCGACCGGTCTCAGGGAACAGCCGCGAGCCCTGACCGACGACCACAGGGAAGGTGAACAGGGTCATCTCGTCGACAAGGTCGTGGTCGAGCATCCATCGGATGAGCGCGCCGCTGCCCTGCACCTGCAGGTCGCGTCCCGGCTTGGCCTTCAGCTCGCGGATGGCCGCCGCGATGTCTCCGGCCAGGACGGTCGTGCCCGTCCATTGCGGATTGGTCAGTGTCTTCGAGGCCACGTACTTGGGCAGGGTATGCAGCGCGGTCCAGATGGGGCTGTCGCCCGGATCGGGCCACGATCCCCACGAGCCGGCGAAGATCCCGTAGGTCCGCCGGCCGAACAGGAACGCGTCGGCGCGCAGGAAGATCTCGTCCATCGCCCTTCCGGCCGCGTCGTCGAAGTGGGCCCAACCGCTGCGCGTGAAGACGTCGCGTTCGTCCTCGGCCGGCCCGCCCGGCCCCTGCATTACGCCGTCGACAGAGATCTGCGTGGTGGTCGTCAGCTTCATGGTTGCAGCTCGCTCCTTGCCGAGTTTGTGGCGGTCGTTCCGTGCTCGGCCACCTGGGCGACGTTCATCGTGCCGGCGGTCGCCCTTCGACGCACGGCTGATCCACCTCGGGCGGCCTAGGCCCTCGCACTAGCCAGCCGATCTCCATCATCGCCTTTCCGACTCACGCCCAGGGGCCGCCGCCCCTTCGCTGCCGGGCTGTGGGCTGTGGCATCGCGGAGTCAGCCGCTGATGCCGGTCGTGCCCGTGACGCAGTAGCCGGAATCAAGACGCGGCCCTCGCCGCCGCCGCCTTGGCCTCCGGAAGCCGCCGGCCAAGGATCCACACTAGCTGGGCTGTCGTCTCCGCGCCGACCTTCGACCGAGCATTCGCCAGGTGGTGCTTGACGGTAGAGTGCGGAGAGGCCGAGACGGTGGGCGGCCGCCGTCTCCGACACCGGTTCGCCGCGCCGGTCGTTCGATGACGCTTTGCCGGCCCCGATTGTGGTCCCCCAGCTCCTAGTCGTCCGGCTGGGCCATGTCGTCGGGCGCAGGCAGGCGCGAG